>CAZNFW010000013.1:15028-67170 GCA_964572725.1 uncultured Melioribacter sp. | reverse complement strand
CCAGAAGAAGAAATGAAAAAAGTGGATTCCTGCTTTCACAGGAATAATCTTTGATTTCAATCATGGTAGTTAAAATGAAATTAAGTTTAAAAGAAAATTCTATCCCCGATTTATAGAAAGTGGGCTTTCGTTTAACCAAGTGAATTTATTGTATGGTGAAAAACAGTATCTATATCAATTCCATTTTCCCCTTCAAAAGTGCAGATTTTGGGATTACCAGGACAAACATGATCACAATATTCTTTTCCTGGCATTATGATTTTACTTTGATTACCAAGCGGTCCCCAGAGTTTTGGTGAACATGCAGTTAATGGACAAAATAATGAAATAGTTTTTACTTTTAATGCTGCACAAATATGCATTGGACCAGTGCTTGAAGATATTAGTAAATCTAATGTAGAAAAATTAATTATTGATTCTCTTAAAGATTTATCAATATTTGGATAAACTGCATCATCTATATTCAACAATTCTTTGGGTGGATTATTATCTGTAATTACAACTCTTACATCATTTCTGTCAATTAATTTTGTTGCTAGTTCTTTGTAACTTTTAGCTGTCCAATTTGGAGCAGAATTTCCGCTTGTTGAATGAATTCCAATTAAAAATATTTTGCCGTCAAGAAATTTGTTTCGTAAGTAAATCGCTTTTTCTTTTTCTTCGTTTGTTAAAAAAAATTCTGGATCAAGATTATTAGTATTAACTCCAATTTTTCTTGCCAAGTCCATGCAATAATCTGCTTCGTGTCTTAATGGATTATATTTGTTTCTCGATACGTAATGTGTAAATGTTATGAACTGATAAAATTTATGACCAACTCCAACCCGATATGGTATACCAGCAAAAAAAAGCATGTAATTTATTCTTTCTGTAGGAAGTAAATTTAGTGCATGTGTAAATTTATAACTTCTAAGCTCATCAACTTTTTTCCAGAATTTTTCAATTGTGCCATCATCGTAATCATCAATCAAAATTATTTTATCTACATATGGATTGTTAAGGTAAATATCGCTTGTATATTTTTTGAGCATTACAGCAACAAAACTATCGGGGTATGTTTTTTTAATTTCTCTTGGAATTGGAGTTGATAAAACCACATCTCCAATTCTATCGGGTCTTACAATTAAAATTCTTTTCTGTTTATTCATTTGCAGGGAATAATTTATTTTTTGCTCTTTTATATTCTTCCTGCCAGTTTAATTCTTTAGCAGCAATCAGACAATTTTTTTTGTATTCATTTAGCAAAGCTGCATTTTTTTTCCACTTTTTAATTACAGGAACAATTGATTCACCTTTTTCGATATCAACAACTTCGCCCACTTTATAATTTTCAACAATGTTTTTCATTTGAGGTAAATTACTTACAATAATTGGCAGACCAGCCATTATGTATTCAAAAAGTTTGTTTGGGAGTGCATGATAATAACTGATACTAATATTTTCAATTAATGCTAACCCTATATCAGCACCTGCTGTATAATTAATTAATTCCGATTGTTCATAAACACCAGCAAATATTACTCTATCACTTACATTGAATTCATTAGCAAGTTTTTGAAAATTATTTTTTTGTTCACCTTCTCCGAGTATTATAAAATAACAATCATTTAGTTGGTGAAGTGATTTTATTATTAATGGAATTCCTCGTCCTTCAATTATTACACCTTGATAAAGAAGAATTAAAGAATTTTGAGGAATATTATATTGTTTTCTAAAATTGAATACTTGTGTGGGACGCTGGAACAAAGGAATATTTCTTATTACAAGTGTATTTTTAATTTTATAATAATTCTCAAGAAACTTGGAATCCATTTCCCCCGTAGTTAAAACTAAATCAACTTTTTTAATAAAGAATTTTTCTATGAGTCTGATAAATGATTGGAGAATAGGTCGATTTCTTAGTCCGCCAATAAATGCATAAAGTTCTCTGCTGTTGTAATAAATTTTTGCTCTTTTAATTTTACCTATTATTGTAACAAATGGTAATGTGTAAAAATCTTCTGCAAAAAAAATATCTGCTTTGGTTTTTATAAGTTCGATTGATAAGATAAAAGCAAAGTGAAGATAAAAGAAAAGAGATAATTTTCCTTTATGTAACTTGAAAACTTTTATATCATTCTTAAAAATATTTTCCTTTTTGATAAACCAGTCGAAAGAAATAACAGAAACTTTAAATCCATCTTCCTTTAATGAATTAGTAAGATTGACAATTCTTGAATCATTAAAAGCATTTCCAAGGAAAGCTATGCAAATTTTTTTTGTGTGCATTGAAGAAATTACAATTTAATATAAAGAGTATTTCTCATTATAGTTTTAGCATCAAATTTTTCTTTGAATTCAATTAAGCTCATGCTTGGAGTCATTGGATTTTCTGCTTTTGTATCCTGAGAAACTCCAATATCAACATAACGAAATCCTCTCTCTGTAGAATCTTTTACAACTTCATACATAACACGCTGAATTGGTTTATACTCAGCATATTCATAAAGCAGCATATTGTAAAAGCAAAGTGCTACATATTGATTTGGATAAAACATTAATGAACCTGCAATAGGAGTATCTTTGTAATAAACCATAAATAATTTCAATCTATCAGGAAGCAATTCTTTCAATCTCAACAAATCTTCATAAGAGTGAGTTGGTTTAACATTATGACGTGCTTTATTTTTTAAGAGAATAGGATAGAATTCATCATATCGTTCATTTACTTCTACTCGAAGTTGAAAATCTCTAAAAGTTTTGCGAATATTTCTTCTTACAGTAGGTGAAAATCTTTCAAGAATATCTCTTTCTTTATCAAGTTTAATTGCACTCGAGATATAATGTAATTTATACTTAAAGCCCAGCCACAACATTGCAAAATCAAGACTTTGATTGGGATATCTTTCATAAATCAATGGAGCAGCAGTAAGCATAAACTCATTTATTCCATTTTTTCTTCCATATTCAAGAAGAGTTGAGACAATTTCCATAGCTTTTGCAAATGTAATATCTTTAGTTACTATTGAACCATAACTTGCACCAATGGGAGATTCGAACATTCCATTGTTAATAGAACCCGGCAGAACAGCAATAATATTTCCTTTCTCAAGAAAAATTAGATGGTCAAATTTAAATTTGCCTGGTGTATGATAATCAAGAAATCTTTGAAGATGGAACATTGTTCCGTTATTTGATTCGAGAACAAATTTGTCCCACTTTTCCTTCCACTCTTCGGTATATCTGATAATTTCCATTTTAATTGAATGTATATGTGAACGAAATTATATGCGAATCACCGAGTGAATATTTGTATGGAACATAAGCATAATCTAAATTAATTCCACGAAAAATGATTCCAAAGCCAGCTGTTATATTTTTTGAATCGTAACCTGAAATATATCCGCCTCTTAATGCAAACATATTGTAGTAAAAAATTTCTACTCCAAAATGAAAATGAGAAATTTTATCATCAATATAATTTTGATATCCGGCAATAGTATTAATATTTAGTTTATAATCAGGCAAATCAAAAATATAAGTTAAGCCTGCTTTAAAGTCTTTTGGTAATTTAGTTGGTTCAGAACGAAGTTGTTTCATTGAACCAATATTTCTTAAAGAAGCTCCCAAAGTCAAATTTTTGAATAAATTTTTGTAGCTGATTCCAAAATCGAAAGCATAGCCTGTTGCATCGTCTGAAAAAAGATTTTCGTAAATATATTTTATTGAAGCACCTGCAAATATATTTTCATATAATTCGTAAGCAGCAGAAAGATTTCCATAGAAATAATGAGCATCAAATTTTGATTCTGCTTCGCCCGGCTTTGTTCTTACTTCAATGTCGGAAATTGTTGTAGTATTAATTCCAATCATAAATGGAATATTTAGAAAAGAAAAACTTCCTGAAAAAAATTCCGAATTCAAATCATTGAAGAAAGTATTATGAGAAAAAGATAATTGAGTTTTGGGATTTATTGCAATAACAGATGGATTATAAACACTGCTATTTAAATCACCCGGGGTAAGAGAACCAAAATCACCCATAGAAATATTTCTTGCACCTGCTCCAAGTTTTAAAAATGATAAACCAGTTTTAACATCTTGAGCATTTATTATTAATTGACCGAAGATAATTATTAAGATTATTTTTTTCATAGTAATTAAAAGTTAATATTTATTCCAATTATATGCTGGTCGTTTGAAGAATAAGGTTCTATTACAAATGCATAGTCGATACCAAATTTTATAGTTTTTAATTTGTAAAAATATGAAAAACCAAACGAAGGACGAACAGGAGTATCTATGTTTGATAAATTAAATCTGTCAATTCCACCTCGAATAAAAAAATCTTGATATATATTGTATTCAATCCCGCCTCTTAAATAATTTGTATTTGCATTGCTACTTTCAATTTCTAGTGATGTTATTAATTTTGGATTTGTAAATTTATATGCAATTCCTAATTTTTTTAAAAGTGGAAATTTATTTACCGTTGTATTTCCATTTTGTCCATAAATGTTTCCCGTATCCCATTTATAAGCACTATTCAAATCGGAAATTACAAGTGATAAAGAAAGATTCTCATTAAAAGAATATAATGCGCCTGCATCCATTCCAAGAGCGGTTGAAGTTATATTGTTGTAAAGCTTATAGTAATAAAATTTGAATGCTATACCTAAAGCGAATTTATCGGAAAAGCGATTTGCCAATGAAATAAAAAATTGCATTTCCATTGTTGATATGTTGTCAAAAATTTCACCTTCATTGTCACGCAAATCAATATTTGAAACTCCTGCTAATATAAAACCTGAGCTTATTCCTGCTACTGATTTAATTTGTTTTGATTCAGATTCCTTTTTGAATTCAAATTTTCTTGTAAAGTTGATAAAACTTAGAGTTCTGTCCAATGATAAAAATGAATAAGAAGTTTGAAATGCATTCCCTTCCTGAAAAGCAGAAAGGGCAGGATTGTAATAAGAAACAAGATTGCCATCTTTAACTGCAGACATAGCATTGCCCATTCCCATACCTCGTGCACCAAATCCCATTCTACTGAATGAACCAGTCATACTGTTAATAGGTGAATATTGAGTTTGTGGTTTTATTACTGAGACTATTATAAGCAATATTAATAATAATTTTTTCAACATTTTCTCGGCTTTGTTTTACATTAATACAATTATTTTACCAAATAAAGGTTCATTAGAATCAATATCAATCCGATAGAAATAAACTCCATTCGGAACAATTCTGCCGCTTTCATCTTTTCCATCCCAGAACTCAATTTGCTCTCCAGCAGAATTTCTAATTGCGTTTTGAATTACTGTTCTAACCAGATTCATTCCAAAATCAAATATTCTAATTGTTACAATTGCACTTTTTTCAATTTTGTATTTGATTCTTACTACTTCTTCATCGGGTGAAAATGGATTTGGAAATGCATAAGATTCGTTTGAGCTGTTTAATTTTTTTGATGATAGAAAAACTTTCCATTCGCCATCCCAGTTATTATTTATATCTGTGAATTTTGCTAAACCGTCAAGTGTTCCAATCCATATATCAGTTGATTCATCTCTTTGTTTAACTTTTACAGCTCTAAATCTTTGCTTTTTGATGTTAATAGGAATTTTAGTTTTACTGTCAACAATTTCCTGAACCGAAAACCAAGATTTGCCATTATTGTTTGAACGAAAGAGACCATTTTCAGTAGCAGCAAAAATATCTGAATGAGTAAAATTATTGTTGCCGTAATATTTGAAATCAATATCAAGAATTTTTTCGTCGGTTAAAAGTGTCTGCCATGAATTGCCGCCGTCATAAGTAACACTAAGAGCATAATATTCATCGCTGCCTTCTGCTTTCCATGTTGCAGCCCAAATGGAGTTATCATATTTATTGTGTTGAAGAGACAAAATAAAATTTCCACTAATAGGATTTGATTGATTGGTGTGATTAAATTTTATCCAGCTTATACCGCCGTCAGTGCTTTTATTTATTCCGCCTGCTGTGCCGACATAAATTGTTGAATCATCAACTGCAAGTAAAGAAAAAGCTCGATGATTTAAATAAGATTCTTTCCCAAACTTTCCCGCAACAGGTTGAAGTGAGAATTTAAGTGTGTCGGTAGGTTTAATTGAATCAAGATTATCTGGAGGGAGAACAACTCTTTGCCATGTTTTTCCCATATCAGTGGATTTTCTTAAACCTCCGGCAAAGCAGACAATCCAGATTGTATTTTTTGTAAAAGCTATGTCATATACAAAATTTTGTTGAGGAACTGTTACAGGTAAGGCACGAATTTTATTAATTCCATAAGTAATAATTGAATCTCCGGGGTCATCGACAGGTTGTTTGATATTATTCCATGTTTTTCCAAAATCAGTTGAATAGTGAAGACCAGTACCTGTTGGAACTTTAGAACCGGCTATTTCTTCCATTTTCCATGTAGCAGCCCAGATTACACCATCATAATAACCAATTGCAGAAATTCCATCTTCACCAAAATCTTCATGTTTGTAAAAATTAATCCATGAATTCCCATAATCAGTTGATTTGCTTAAACCTTTTGATGTTGCAAGCCATATTGTATCTTCAACAAATAAAATTTTTTCGATTGAATTACTTGCAGGGTAATCACCAATTACTTCTAAGTTTTCAAATGAGAAACTTTTCGGCAGTTTTTGTGAGTAATTATTTGCTGCAAAAAGCATTAAAAGATAAACAAGAAATAACTTTTTCATTTAATTCATCTAACCAGTTTTATTTTAGTGTTAAGTAATGAATGAATTTTTCACTAATTAATCCGCCTTTGTCTTTAGCATAAAATTCAAATCTCCATTGTCCCAGAGGTTGACCGGATGGAAAAGTCAGAAATACTGAATAAGTTCCGTCATTGGCTGTAGCATCTCCATTAGATGTAGTATTCCCGTCATCAAACAAAGGGAATTGTGAAATTCCTTGACTGTTAACTGTTTTGCTTCCATCAGGTTTATATAATTCATAGTAAACAGAAGAAATATCTTTAAGTCCATTGGGGTCATTTACCTTTACCATCAAAGTAATTTTTTGTTCATAAGAAGCAGTGGAAGGAACAATCACTTCAGTAATTGAAGGCGGTAAATTAATTTGTGAATTAATGTAATTAAAATAATGAACAGCTATTTTTAGTGAATTTTCCTGTGATGATAAATTTTTATTTTGAATAAAATATTCAATAACATATTTCCCATTCGGAAATTTATTACTCATTGGAATTAATGCAGAATAAATATTGTCCCCTTTAAATTCATCCCCGGTTATATAAAGGTCGCCTTCATCTGACATGAATATTTGTGAATGAATTGTTGTAGAGCCGTCATAAAATTTTATTCTTAACCATACATTCTCAATAAATTCTGAATTGCTTAATTTAATTGAAGTAACAAAAGAAGAATCTGAACTCGAATAATTAAAGCTTTCTGGTGCTTGAATAATTTCTGCAGTTGTGTTAATTAATTTTTGATCGATTATGTTATTGGGTATTTCTTCACAACCAAGAAAAAAAAGCACTGAGATGATAAAAAGATATATAAAATGTTTCACAAAAAAATCTCTGTTAATTTTCTGGTTTGATTTTCTGGAAAGAAATAATAAAGGAAAAATCATAGAAAACTTGCCTTTAAAGTTTATTTTACTCATTAATTTAATTGTAGCAGTCTTTTCTATAATTTTTCCTTTATTCTTAAAAACAAATTTAGACAAAGCTTTATGTTAATGTCAAGGTTATTATAATGAAATAATAAATGGTGTAGGAGAAAATGATAAAATAAAAATTATAATTGCAATGTAACCAAGTATCATTCTTTTTCTGTCCAATTTTTCAAAGTGGGGAACAGGAGGATGTTTGACTTTAATAAAAAAATACAAAATTAAAGCCCAGAACAGCCAGCCGCTCCAGCCTAATTCAAATTGAAATCCAAGAAAGCTGCTTAATATTCCTCCTGCACCAAGTATCATTAATATAATCATTGAAATACTTGCAACTGCTTCATGAATTTTTTCTCCAAACATTGAATAAATTATATGACCACCATCTAATTGTCCAACAGGAATGAGATTCATTGCTGTTACAAACAAACCAAACCATCCTACACATAAATATGGATAATGATAAACTTCGGACATTGGCGGAACAAAATCATTGGGATTTGCAAATAAGTTTTTCAGTAATTCAAAAATTAATGTGCTGCCAAATTCAAGGTTAACGGCATTTTTTCCATAATCAGGGGAAAAATAATCCGGGTGAATTGTAAGTATATATTCAACAGGAGGAAGATGAGTAAATCCATAAATCAGAACAAATAAACATGCAATAAAGCCGGAAATAGGTCCAGCTACGCCTATATCAAACATGGCTTTATTATTTGGAGTAATAGATTTTGTTCTAATTACTGCACCCATTGTGCCAAAGTTAAAAAATCCTGGTATAGGTGGAAAAGGAATAAAGTAAGGAAGTGTTGCTTTTACTTTATGATACCTTGCAGCAAAGTAATGACCAAATTCATGACATGCTAAAATAAATATGATTGAAACTGCATAGGGCAAACCAAGTTTAAGGTCACTAAATTCGTATGGACCAATTTTACCTGTTGTCCATTCCAGACCTGCAATAATTGTAGTAATAAAAGTGATTATTAAGAGGATGATATGAATTAAATAGGAATTCTTTTTTACCTGATGTTGATAATAATCCTTTATTTCTGCAAAATCTTCTTCCATTTTATAAATCCAAATTTATTCCAAATGCAAAATAATTTTTATTAATATCAAAATATTCTCCATGAATACTTTTACCAGAGTAAAAATTTATATATGTGCTAAGGCCTTTTCCATTTGTTTTACCAAATTTTAATCCTGCAGAAACAGAATGATTAATAGAATAATTATCAATGTGAACTACTTTTAAATCAAAAGCAAAAAATGGTCTAATGTTGTTATTAAAAATTTCATTCCCAAAATAATCAAATCCAATTTGATAATTATCTTTTTTTATGAATTGAGGGTCAACATGAAAAATGTATGTAAATCCGCCGTAGAATCTGAGGTTGTGAATTGAGTAAAACGGCATAATCTCGATAAACTCACGGCTGTATACACGAGGATTTAGATTATCACGCCATTTATTGTTTGTTCCATCGAAATGTCCATCAACAAAATGAGCACTGATGTGGCTTAGACGAAATCGTATTCCAATTTTATTGTTGTCAATTTTTTTTGTGTAACACGAATTAATTCCAAACAGGTAGTCAACTGCATCAACAGGGAAATGAAAATTTTTCTCACTTCGGAGCAGAGTATATGTGAATAAATCTGCACCAATTGAAATTGTTTCATCATCATGTTGAATTCTCACTACATCAATAGAATTTCCAATATCCAGCCTCAATTCATTTTTAGATAAATGAAACAGAAAACCAAGTTTAGGTTCAAGAATATTAGCAGTAAATGGCTGAACTGTTAAATTGTCTGGAAATATTTCAATTTTTTTTTGAGAGAAAATTTGAAAGTGAATAATCAAAAGCAGAAGTGCTGATAATTTTATTTTCATAAAATTTATCCAAGATTAATGAATAAACAACATTAATTAAAATTCTCTTCCTTTCCACTTAACTTTTTTATTTGGAAGAACAATAAAAGGAAGCAGAAGTACATAAATTATAAAGTAAATTTCAAATGCTATAAAGTGATTGAACTTTAATTTCAGATTAAGTCTTTTGTAAACGGGGTAAACAAAGAAGTAATCAATGAAAATTTTAAAGAAACACAAATAAAGTGAAGTCAATGAAAATAAAAATGGTGTTAGAATCATAGCAGCGTGAGTGATATATCCCCACAGCATAACTAAATAACCAATAATATCACTTTCAGTTCCTCCAACACCCCATCTTTTCTTTTGCCAGTATAATGACTTCCAATCAGGACATGGCTTTGAAACTACAAGCGCACCAGCATCTAAAGGATAAAGAATTTTATATTTTTTTAGTTTATGAATTGCCATTAACAAATTAAAATCTTCTGTAACTGAAAAAGGAATATTTTCGTAACCTCCAACTTCGTCGTAAGCAGATTTTCTGTATGACATATTATTTCCGATGCATCCAAGTGGCTTTCCTAAATTAAGTGCACCTGCATTTACAGTAAGTAAAAAGATAAAATCAACAGCTTGCATTCCTGCAAATGCATTATAATCTTGCTGAGTTGTAAAACCTCCTACAAATCCAACATCCTTTTGATAGTAAGAAACAAGTGTTTTAGCCCATGTTGGAGATACTATGCAATCTGCATCTGTTGTAAGAATAATTTCTCCTTTTGCTATTTTTATAGCATTTGCAAGAGCATTTGTTTTTCCTTTTAGTGAACCAATTTGTTTATCAGGTATAATTGATTTGAATTTTGGTTTATCCTTTATGAAAGATTCTATTATTTCACCTGTTCTGTCTGTTGAATGGTCATTAACAATTATTATTTCTATTTTGTCATTCGGATAAATTAATTTATCAAGCGAGTTCAAACAATCAAGAATATTATTTTCCTCGTTGCGTGCGGCAACTATAACTGTAATATATGGTAATTTTTCATCACGAATTTTCGGAAATCTTTTACTTGCTCCAATTGTAAAGATTACTAATTGAATAAAATAAAGTGACAGTGCAGTTAAAAATATTATCTCGAACATGATAAATTTTATTTACATTAGTAATCAAATATAAATAATTATCATGAATCTTTATGGAAGAAAAAATTTATCCGTTGAAAAGATTTGGTCAGAATTATCTTTTGGATAAAAATATTATCAGAAAGATTATTGAAGAATTTAAGCCAGAAAAAGAAGATTTTGTGCTTGAAATTGGTTCTGGAACAGGAGCTTTAACATCAGAACTGGTCAATAAAGTAAAAAGATTTATTGCTGTTGAAATTGATAAAAGAGCAGTTAAACAGCTTAAAGAAAAATTTCCTTCTCTCGAGATAATTAACAAAGATTTTTTAGAAATAAATCTCTCCGAATTTGTTAATAAGAATGAAAAATTCAGAATTATCGGAAATATCCCTTATAATATTACTTCTCCAATTCTATTCAAGTTAATTTATGAAAGAAAATTTGTTAAAGATGCTTTGCTTATGGTTCAATATGAAGTGGCAAAAAGAATAACCGCAGAAAAGGGAACTAAGGATTATGGAATTTTGAGTGTTCTATTAAATTATTTTGCACAAACAAAATTATGTTTTAAGATTTCACCAAATGTGTTTTATCCAAAACCAAAAGTATATTCGGCAATAGTTCAAATAAAATTCGATGGAGAATTACAAGAGAAAATAAATGACGATTTATTTATAAAAGTTGTTAAAGCTGCATTTGGGAACAGAAGAAAAGTTTTAAAAAATTCACTCGCTAATAGTATATTTCGAAACATAAATTTTACGAATAATGATTTAGTTGCCAATCTTCTCACCAAACGTGCAGAAGATTTATCAATTAAAGAATTTGTTCAGCTTTACGAGTTTATTAAAAATCAACTGTAAATTTATTTGATAATTATTCTCCATTTTATTCATGAAAGAAAGTAAAAATCTAATTCTGAATATTAATCCCACCGATTTTATTGTTATAGTTTTTAGCTTGTTCTTATCTATTCTTAATATTATTTATTCAAATAAAATTATTTACTGGCAGAATAATCTGATAGTAAATTTATTAATTATAACTTATGTATTTTTTGTTGCTTATAAAGATGTAAATAATAACAATATAATCTGGAGACATCTGCATTACTGGTATCTAGTTCCTCTAATTTTAATTTTTTTCAAAGAACTTTATTATATGGTTGACCCAATTCGAGGTGAAATTTATGATGATTTTCTAATTAAAATTGACAGAATGATTTTTAATACGAATCCAACACAGGAACTTTATAAAATTGCTAATCCATTTCTGACCGAACTGCTTCAAATTGTGTATGGTACTTTTTTCTTTTTGCCAATTATTCTTGGGTTGGATTTAATTTTTACTGGAAAACTTAAGGAACTTGATTATTCGGCATTCATTATTGTTTATGGTTTTATTCTTTCGTATATAGGATATATTTTAGTTCCTGCAATAGGTCCAAGATTTACACTTCATAATTTTGAATTAAATGATGTTGAACTGCCCGGACTCTGTTTAACAAATTTTTTGAGAGAAGTTGTAAACTCAGGAGAATCAATTCCAAAAGGCACATTAAATCCTGCAGCAATTGTTCAACGAGATGCTTTCCCGAGCGGACACACTCAAATGACATTGCTTGTTATGTTTTTATCTGTAAAATTTAAAAGCAGAATGAGATATTTTTTTATTCCAGATGGAATACTTTTAATTTTTGCTACTGTTTATTTAAGATATCACTATGTTATTGATTTAATTGGCGGATTATTCTTTATGCTGTTTACTTTGTGGAGCGGTAAATACATTTATAATTGGTGGAATGTAAAGTCAGAAAATTATTTTTATAGAATTATTGAAAAAACATAATGGATTCAATTACAAAAAAAGGCAGAGTTAAAAGAATATTCGATTCAATATCTCGCAGATATGATTTCTTAAATCATTTTTTAAGTCTTGGAATAGATTATTACTGGCGTAAAAAAGCAATTAAGCTTAGCAAATTGAATTCGAGTTCAATTTTGCTGGATGTGGCATGTGGAACAGGCGATTTTGCAATTGCTGCAAAAAAATTTAATGTAAGTAAAATTTTTGGTCTGGATTTTTCAATGAACATGCTTATGTTATTCAACAAGAAAGCAGAATGGTGTAATGGAAAATTGGTTCAAAGCACAGCAGAGAATTTACCTTTTAAAGATGAGACTTTTACAAATATCACAGTAGCATTTGGTGTAAGAAATTTTTATGATATTAATAAAAGTTTTCAATCATTTTATCGAGTATTAAAAAAACAGGGCAAAGTTACAATTCTGGAATTTAGTCTACCCTCAAATAAATTAATTAAAAAAATCTATCTTTTTTATTTTAATAATATTTTGCCATTAATTGGCAAATTAATTTCAGGAGACAGAGAAGCATATAAATATTTACCGGAATCTGTGGGTGAATTTGAAGAAAAAATTGATTTAAAGAAATTACTCACCCAGAATGGATTTGCTGAAGTCGAACAACACTTTTTAACATTTGGACTTGTACAGGTTGTTATTGCAACAAAATAAATCTGTATTTGAAAATTATTCTTTCACTCTTTCAACATATTCGCCGGTACGAGTATCAATTTTAATTTTATCACCTTGATTTATAAAAAGAGGAACACTCACCACAGCACCGGTTTCAAGAGTTGCAGGTTTCATGACATTTGAAACTGTATCTCCTTTTACACCGGGTTCGGTTTGTGTAACTTCGAGAGTTACAAAAATTGGTAATTCAATTGCGACAATTTGTGTGTCATCAAAGAGAATATCGATTACTGTATTTTCTTTTAAGAATTTTTGTCCTTCGCCAATTAATTCTGGGGCAATATTAATTTGTTCAAATGTTTCATTATCCATAACAACATAATCAGCACCGTCTCTATACAAATACTGAAATTGCCTTCTTTCAACTCTAACTTCGTCGACAGATTCACCGGCACGAAATCTATTTTCAAGCACACGACCGGTTTTCATATTTTTTAATTTTGTTCTTACAAAAGCACGCCAGTTTCCAGGATTTACATGCTGGAATTCTACGATTGTCCACAATTCATTATTCCATCTAATAACCATACCCGGTCTGAAGTCTGATGTTGTTGCCATTATAAAATTCTCCTATTTCTTAAAAATTGCGGCGTAAAAATAGTTATTTCAAATATTATTTTCACTTAAAAGAATTCTTGAAAAATGTACTTATTAATTGATATTAAATTTTAAATCCTTGTCTCAAAACCTGATTGTTCTAATATGTTTTTAGCTTTATCTGCAGCTTCTTTACTTTCGAATGATATTCTAAATGTTCCACCTGTACCTTCTCTTATTTTCAGTAACTCAATATCTTTAATGTTAAGTCCTGCTTGAAAAAGAGCGGTTGTAATCTTGCTTAAAACTCCCGGTTCATCTTTTACAAAAACGAATATATCATGAAGTGGTGACAGAAATCCTTTTGTGTTTTTGGGGATTTCATCTCTTTTGCTTCTTGCACTTTCAAATTTTTGTGCTATTTTCTTTAAATCATTTTTTATGATTGATTTCTTAATTTCTTCGAGATTAAAAATAAAATTATCAATTGCCTGAAGAATATTTTTGTTATTTAGTTTGATAATTGATTCCCAGATAGAAAAATCACTCGATGCAATTCTTGTCATATCTCTAAATCCGCCGGCTGCATAATCAAAAAAATTAATATCACTATCTTTTAAAGCAGCAGAATTGATTAAAGATACAGAAACTAACTGAGGAAGGTGACTTACAGCAGCCACAATAATATCATGAACTTTTGGATTCAGAAATGTAATTCTTGCACCTATTTTATGAATTAAATCAGTAAATTGCTGAATTAGAGGCAGTTCCTTTGCAGTGTCGTTTAATATATAAATACAATTTTCAAAAAGAGTAGAATCAGAATTTTCATATCCACTCTTTTCTTTTCCTGCCATTGGGTGCCCGCCTATATAATAACCATTAACTGAATTTTCATTCCATATTTGTTGAAATATTTCTTTAACCCCGCATACATCAGTTATAATTTGATTTTCTTTAAGATTTGGAATTAATTCTTTAAATGCTTGAATTGATAAATCTACTGGAAAACATAAAAATATTAAATCGGAATTAAGTGCTTCTTGAATATTGTTGAGTTTCTGGTCAATTACTTTGTCGTTGAAAGCCTGTTCTAAAATATGAGGGCGGTCGAAGGATGAGATAAAGAAATTCAAATTGTTTCTTCTTAGTGCTTTTGCCAGCGAACCGCCGATTAATCCCAAACCAAGTATAGAAATTTTTTTAATTTCCAATTAGAAATCCCTTCCAATAGCTTGAGCAATTAAACGAAGTTCGTTCATTAATTTTAGGTAAGTATCCGGATAAAGAGCTTGAGGACCATCAGAAAGAGCATTTTCTGGGTCATCATGAATTTCAATCATCAGTCCATCTGCACCAGCAGCAACAGCGGCGCGTGCCATTGGTGGAACCTGATCTCTAATACCTGTTGCGTGTGATGGATCGGCAATTACAGGCAAATGACTTTTTTTATGCACAACAGGAATTGCAGATAAATCAAAAGTATTTCTTGTAGCATTTTCAAATGTTCTTATACCTCTTTCACAGAGCATAACATTGCTATTACCGCCGCTTAAAATATATTCAGCCGACATTAACCATTCTTCAACTGTTGCTGCAATACCTCTTTTAAGCATAACTGGTTTTTTAACATTGCCAAGTTCTTTAAGCAATGGAAAGTTTTGCATATTGCGTGCACCAACCTGAAATATATCAGTATAAGGTTCAATTAATTCGATGTGACTTATTTGCATTACTTCTGTAATTACGAGAAGATTGTATTTATCGGCAGCAGCGCGCATTAATTTTAATCCTTCTTCACCTAAACCCTGAAATGAATATGGAGAGGTTCTTGGCTTAAATGCACCACCTCTTAAGATTCTAGCACCCGATTTTGCTACAACTTCTGCAAGCCTGAAAATCTGGTCTTCATTTTCAACTGAACAGGGACCAGCCATCATTACAACTTTGTTGCCGCCAATTTCTACATCTTTAATTTTTATTACAGTGTTTTCTTCTTTGAAATTTCTGCTTGCCAGTTTGTATGGTGTTGTTACCCGATAAACTTCTTCAACCCCTTCAAGAATACTTACTTTTCTAATATCGAAATCAGGTTTTACTCCAATTGCACCAAGTATTGTCCTTTCGGCACCAACTGATTTATGAACCTGAAATCCAAAACCTTCGAGATGCTTTATTACATTTTCAATTTGTTCTGGTGTTGCATGTTTTTCAAGTATTACTACCACTTTTTTACTCCTTTCTAATTATGAAATTTTTTTTCTCCTGCTTTAATTTCTATTGGTATAAAATCTTCCTTTGTTGGAATTGCACACGAGTAATTTGGATTGTATGCACAATAAGGATTATATGCTAAATTAAAATCTATGGTATAAATATAATCTGGATTATCATGTTTTTCAAAATCAAGATATCTTCCTACACCATAGGTTTCTTTATTGGTGGTCTTATCTGTAAACCAGATTGAATAAAATATTTCCCCGGATTTTGTCGTTCCTTCATAAACATTTACTTTGTATTCTTTGTTATCATAATTAATTATTACAAAACCATATCTTACTGCTTTTCTTGCTTCTCCCTTTGTACCATAAATTGTAATTGTATCTTTTGGATTGTATTCATACAATTTGCTTTTGAAAACAAATTTTGGGTCAACATCAAAATATTTCAATTCATGAAATTCTACTTTGCCTTTATAATTGAATGGAGATGCAGGGTCATTTTTCATATACTCATTTTTAATTTTTCTTTGCTCTTCAATTGATTTGATGTAATTAATTTCTTCATGAGTATAATTTTGTCCACACGAAGAAATTAGAAAAAATGAAATTGCTATGAATAAAAATTTCATACTAATTTTTTTTCTCATCTATTTTCTTTTTAAGTTCATTTAATTTGTTGAGAGCTTCAAGCGGAGTAATATTTTCAATTGATATATCAGAAATTTCTTTTCGCAGTTCGTCGTCTTTGAATTCAAATAAATTTATTTGATAACTGTCCTGATGTTTTAATTTAGCGAGTTTGGCTTTTTTAATTTCGTAGGGAGTAAGTTCTTTGCTTTCGAGGTTTTCTAAAATTTGTTTTGCTCTTTTAGTTACAAATTCTGGCAGCCCCGCCATTTGTGCAACCTGAATTCCATAGCTGTGGTCTGCACTGCCCGGCGTAACTTTATGCAGAAAAATTACTTTATCACCATATTCACGAACTTCGACTTTATAATTTTTTATTCTTGGGAATAATTGAGCCATTTCATTTAATTCGTGATAATGAGTTGCAAAAAGAGTTTTTGCATTCAGGTTGGGATAATCATGCAGATATTCAGTTATTGCCCATGCAATTGAGATCCCATCAAATGTACTTGTGCCTCTTCCAATTTCATCAAGCAGAATTAAACTTTTGCTTGTCGCATTATTTAATATATTTGCTGCTTCTTGCATTTCAACAAGAAAAGTGCTTTCTCCGGATGCAATATTATCGCTTGCACCAACACGTGTAAAAATTCTATCAACCAGACCTATACGAGCTTCTTTAGCCGGAATGAATGAACCAATTTGTGCTAATAGTACAATTAATCCTACCTGTCGAAGATAAACTGATTTGCCAGCCATATTTGGTCCGGTTAAAATAATAATTTGATTTTCGGAAGATGAAAGTTTGCAGCTGTTTGGTGTGAATTTTTCTCCGGGTGGCAGAATTCTTTCTACAACCGGATGTCTTCCATCTATAATTTCAATTACATCGGATTCATCAATTACTGGTTTTACATAATTATAATCATCTGCACAATCAGCAAGTGATTGAAAACAATCCAGCATTGCAATAAGTCTTGCATTTTCCTGAATTTCCTCAACTGAAGAAGCTGCTTCCAATCTTACCTGTTCAAATAATTCATATTCAAGTTTTGAAATATTTTCTTGAGCATTTAAGATTTTTTCTTCATACTCTTTTAGTTCTGGTGTTATGTATCTTTCACAATTTACAAGCGTTTGTTTTCGAATGTAATTTTCAGGTACTTTATCTTTATTGGCATGACTTATCTCAATATAGTAACCAAATACTTTATTGTAGCTTACTTTTAGAGATGGAATTTTTGTTCTTTCTCTTTCCGTCTTTTGTAAATTCGAAATCCATTCTTTTGCATTTGATGATAATTGTCTTAATTCATCAAGTTCAGGATTATAACCATTTCTAATTACGCCGCCGTCAGAAATTGTAAGAGGTGGTTCATCAACAATAGCTTTTTCAATTTTTTCAACAAGCCAGTCTAAACTGTTAAGTCTATAATTAATTGTTCTTAAGGTTTCTGCTTTTGTCTGATCAAGTAGTTGTTTTATTAATGGAATTTTTTTGAGAGATGTTTTAAGATTTATCATCTCACGAGGATTAATTCTACCAGTGCATACTTTTGAGATTAATCTTTCTAAATCACCAATTTCTTTAAGTTCATTTTGCAAATTTTTTCTTAGTGATTTATTATTAAAAAATTCTTCAACACATTCCTGACGTTTAATTATCGGCTCAAGCTTTTTGAGCGGGGCAGTAATCCATTTTTTAAGTAATCTTCCTCCCATTGCAGTTTGAGTTCTATCGAGAATTGAAATTAAGGAACCTTCACGCTCTCCTTCGTGCATTGTGTATAATATTTCAAGATTCCGTTTTGTGGAGTAATCAAGAATCATGTAATCAGATGGATTATAACGGCTAATTTTACTGATATGCGGAAGATTAGCTTTTTGAGTTTCGCGTAAATAATTTAATGCTGCACCTGATGCACATATCGCTGTGTTTAAATTTTCAATTCCAAATCCCTTCAAAGTTTTTACATTGAAATGATTCATTAAAAGTTCTGAACAATATTCATAATCAAAAATCCAGTCATCAATTTTTGTGATTCTTGCATTTGAAGCATACTTTTGAATTAATGGTTCGAGTTCATTTTTTAATTTTTTGGGAATTAAAATTTCAGAAGGATTTATTAATCCAAATTGACTGCTTAGTTCAGATTTATTTACCTCATAAGTTTGAAATTCGCCTGTTGAGATATCGCAAAATGCAAGCCCAGCAATATCATTTTGAATAAATATTGAAAGAAGATAATTATTCTTCTTATGGTCAAGAAGTTTTTCGGAGAAAGCAACACCGGGAGTAACCACTTCAATTACTTCCCGCTTAACTATTCCTTTTGCAAATTTAGGGTCTTCCATCTGCTCGCATACAGCAACACGATAACCAGCACGCACAAGTTTAGGCAAATAAGTATCAATTGCATGGTGAGGAAAACCTGCAAGCGGTACATCTTCTGCAGCACCGTTAGAACGCTTTGTTAATGTAATCCCGAGAACTTTTGAAGCTATTTTTGCATCTTCTTCAAAAGTTTCAAAAAAATCTCCAACCCTGAACAACAAAATAGTATCCGGGTATTGTTCTTTTATCCTTGCATATTGAGCCATTAACGGTGTAACGGACATATTAAAAATCTAATTTTTGGTTAAAAAATATACTATAATACTGAACTAATCACAATTAAACATAAGGTACTTCTCAAGTTGACAAAATTTATGGTTCATCAACTTTATGAAATTTTTCCGGGATATTGATTACTATTCACTAAATAAAATCGTAAATAACTTTTTCAGCATTCTGCTTTCAATTCAAATTAAAATACTAATAAAAATTTCGATAATAGATGAAAGAATATATTTATATCACACAAAAATAGGTTTAATCAGACAACTTAATTAATTATATTGTAAGTGGATTTGAAATTAATTTTGTTAAGATGAAGAAATATTATACAAAAATAAGCTGTAAATTTTATTCTGATGATTTTTTACTGTATAGAAAATTTCCTAAGTACGAATTTCACATTGCAAGAGAAATCAGAAAGAAATATGATTTTTCAGAAGAAATATTTTCAATTAATGGGAATGTGATATTTGCCGATTTTCACTCTGTTAGAGTTTTTGTTCATAAAATAAATTTGAAAAGACATCCAGAAAATTATGTTCAAGCTGGTAAATTAAATGCTTCCGCTTTGATTGATGAGATTTATCATTACTTATTCAGACAGTACGAAATTCAAGTTAATCCGGGTGTTTATCAAAGGGCATTAAATTATCTTCAAAAAGAAATTGGTGAAGATAATCTTAGAAAAATTTTATTTGAATTTGTTGATTTATTCCCGCCGCTTGATGTTTACAGAGGCAAAATTGGTGCGTATGATTATTTAAATTCATTTACAGAAAATAAATCTAATCAAGAAATAACGCTCGAAGAGTTATCACTTCTTTATTTTGCTAACTTTAATCCAGCTAACAAAAATATAATTGAGCTTTTTGATGAAAATTATTTTTCAAATAAAAATTTATATAAAAAAGTAATTGATGCACTTGAAGAATTTTTTAAGCATGAAAAAAAGTTTGGTCTTGATAATCAGGATTTATTTACATTTTTCAAAACTCCAATACTTATTGCACCGAATAATTTAGAAGCACAGCTCGATTTTATACGAGAAAGATGGGGCATTTTGCTTGATGAAAAATTTATTAAGAAAATTTTAAGCAGTAAAGATTTCATTAAAGAAGAATATGGACCAGTTGTAGGTGGTGGACCTCCTCCTGTTGTTCCTCCTCAGTATAAAGGTAAAATAAGTGATGCTGATTTATTAAGACTTGGAAAGTCTGGCTACAGATATGCTCATGATATTTCAAAAACTTATGAAGAACCCGAACAGTTTACTGCTGATACCGACTGGATGCCAAATGTTGTATTGATTGCAAAAAATACTTATGTGTGGCTCGACCAGCTTTCAAAAAAATATCATCGTCATATCAGAACATTAGACCAGATTCCTGATGAAGAATTAGAACAACTTTCAAGATGGGGATTTAATGCATTATGGCTTATTGGAATTTGGGAAAGAAGCAGTGCATCAAAAAAAATAAAACATTTAATGGGAAATATCGAAGCAGCTGCCTCAGCTTATTCACTTTATGATTATCAAATTGCATCTGATTTAGGCGGAGAAGATGCTTTTCAAAATCTGAATGCAAGAGCAAAAAGATATGGAATTCGTTTAGCAAGTGATATGGTTCCAAATCATACGGGAATTTATTCAAAGTGGATTGTTGAACATCCTGAATATTTTATTCAAACTGAATTTCCTCCTTTCCCCAATTATTCTTTTTCTGGACCAGATTTATCTGATGACCCTTTTATTCAAATAAGAATTGAAGATGGTTATTGGACTCGAAGAGATGCAGCAGTAGTATTTGAAAGAATTGATAATAGAACTGGAGAAAGAAGATACATTTACCATGGCAACGATGGAACAAATATGCCATGGAACGACACTGCACAATTAAATATGCTATTGCCTGAAGTTCGCGAAGCTGTTATCCAGAAAATATTTGAGGTAGCAAGAAAATTTTCAATTATCCGATTCGATGCTGCAATGACTTTGACAAAAAGACATTTCTCGCGTCTTTGGTATCCTGAACCCGGTACCGGAGGCGACATTCCTTCCCGGGCTGATTTCGCTTTGACAAAAGAAGAATTTGATAAATTATTCCCAGTAGAATTCTGGCGCGAAGTGGTAGATAGAATTAATACAGAGATGCCAAACACACTTTTGCTTGCCGAAGCCTTCTGGCTCCTCGAAGGTTATTTCGTTAGAACTCTTGGTATGCACCGCGTTTATAACTCTGCTTTTATGAATATGCTTATGAGAGAAGAAAATGAAAAGTATAGAGATTTAATTACTAATACACTCGAATTTGAACCGGAAATCTTAAAACGCTATGTAAATTTTATGAGCAACCCCGATGAAGAAACTGCAATTAAACAATTTGGTTCTGATGATAAATACTTTGGTGTTTGCACTTTAATGGTTACAATGCCCGGCCTGCCGATGTTTGCACATGGACAGATTGAAGGTTTTATTGAAAAATATGGAATGGAATATCAAAAAGCTTATTATCATGAAACCCCTAATCAATATTTAATCGATAGACACGAAAGAGAAATTTTCCCTCTTATGAAAAAACGCTATCTGTTTAGCTCAATCGATAATTTCTGGTTCTATGATTTTATTGATAATTATGGCCATGTTAATGAAAATGTTTTTGCTTATTCGAATTATGTTAATGGTGAAAGAGTAATTGTATTTTATAATAATAAATTCGAAAATGCAGCTGGAAAAATTTATAGAACAACTCCAAAACTTATTCCTGTTAACGACAAAAAAGAAATTTTTACTAAAACTATAACTTCTGCTCTTAATCTAAAACGTTCAAAAGAATATTATTACATATTCAGGGACCATGTTACAAATCTTGAATATCTGCGTTCTGGATACGATTTTGAAATAGAAGGTTTATATGTTGAACTTGGTGCATTCAAATATGCAGTATTTTTAGATTTCAGAGAAGTTTATGATGAATTTGGCGACTGGGAAAAATTAAATCGTAAATTGCAGGGCAAAGGTGTACCAAGCGTTGCAAGAGCTTTGGTCGAAATGCAGCTCGAACCAATACACATTGCTTTTGAACATATGTTTGATGATGAAATACTGAACAATTTTGTAAAAGCCTGCGTTGCAGGAGATAATGAAGAAATTCAAAAAGATGTCAGAATTAAATTTATTGATAATAAATATTACAGATTGTTAAGCACAATTAATTCGCATCTAAATCTTAATCAGGATATTAAACCAATTCTTAAGAACTTTGACAGAGAAATTTCTGCTGTAAGAAAATTTAATAATCTATTGAGTTTATATTTTTCGCTGGAAGAAAATCCTCTCAATATAAATCTTCATAAAGCTGTAGTTACAAACAAAGCAAGAAATTATAAAGAAGATTCAATTTTATTTATAATGTGGCTTGTGATATCCAATATAGGTCAAATGTTTGAAGATGAAGGAGATATCAATAAAAGAAATTATATAAATAAAATTTTACTTGATTCACCAATAAGAAACATATTGAAAAAACTTGGTCGCGGCGAATATGATATTTTCCGTTCAATGCTTTTAATTAACATACTTCAAGAAATAAATACCGGGCTGATTGATTTATTCTGTACTATTAAAGAAACTGAACAAAAAAATATTTCAAACAAAATTGAACTTGGATGCATAGTTAAACTTCTTACTGATGAAAATGTTAAGTTGTTTATTGGCGTAAATGAATATCAGAATATTGTTTATTACAGCAAAGAAAATTTTGAAGAACTTTTAGACTGGCTGCTTACAATTTCACTTCTTGAAAAAATAATATTAATTATTTTAGAAAATAACCCTGAAACTGAAGAAGATTATGAAAAGCTTCATCCGGAAATTGTTGAGTTAATTAATAGTTCGTTTAAGAAATATCAATTAATCAAAAAATTGTCTGATGAATCAGGTTACAGATTGGAAGATTTGATTGACAGCTTGAATGAATTATCAGAAAGGATCGAAAGTTAATTTTAGACAAAACATTAAATTTACGAATTGAATTATGTTCAAAAAATTATTGTTTTCAACATCAGGGGAATAAAAAATGAACTTAAAAAACATTTTATTAATTATACCGTTCAGTTTATTGATTTTAAATATTGCTTCATGCTGTGGGTGCAGAAAAATTGGTGCTGAAGAAAATATTGTTAAAGGATATATTACTGTAGTTGGCAATGAACCATTTTCTAAACTTGCATTAAAAACTAACGATGATAAAGTGTATATCTTAAAGTGTAATAAAGAAATGGAAGATTTTTTATATAGACAGCAGGGAAATTATTATTTAATTTATTTTTCGAATAGCAAAATTGAAATGGATGTCCCTGTTATAACAGTTGAAAAAGCAATCTCAGTTGAAAAAGAAAAAGAAGGAAATTAAAAGATGAAAAAATTATATATTCTGTGGATGATAATTTTTGTTTCAGTTCTATATTCTCAAACAATTCCTGAATTAAAAATTGTAGACGACAGCAGAAAAAGTTATCCCATTGACCCAAGACCATTTTTAGAAAGATTTAATGAAGTTAATGGAATAGATTTATCACAGCCTGTTCAGGTAGACAATATTCTTAGAAAAACTTCTGCATGGAATTTTAAGGTGGGAGATAAAAAATCCTGGTATTCATCTGATTTTACTACCAATGATTTTTATCTTGTACCGTCAACCTGTCGTGCTGTTGGTAATTATTGTTACATTTTTGTAGAAGATAAATTGTGGGATGGCGAAAAAGTTGATGATTACTCGGTTAATAAAGTATTGGAAGCATTTGAATCAAAAACACCAGCTAATTCTTCAAAAGGAATTTATCAAACAAATATTGAAACATTTGGAAATCCACCTGATTTTGACGGAGACCCCAAAATCATAATTCTGATTCTTGATATTAAAGACGGTTATTCTGGCAGCGGCGGATATATTGCAGGTTACTTTTATGCTTACCATGAATACACAACCTCACAATTTCCTAAAAGTAATAAAGCTGAAATTTATTTCTTAGATGGTGTTCAGAACAACTTAAATTCAGCAGATGATTTAGAAACTGCAATGAGCACTACCGCTCACGAATTTCAACATATGATTCATTGGAACTATATTAAAGATGAGGAATCATTTTTTGATGAAGGATGGTCACTCGTTGCAGAAGTAATTAATGGTTATCCTTTGTATTCTCAAAGTTATTACGCCAATGAATCAAATCATTATTTACTTGACTTTCGGAGAGATGATGCAACTGCAGTATTAAATGATTATTCACGTGCAGCAAGGTTTGCTCTTTACTTAAAAGAACAATTTGGTGTACAATTATTTAAGAAGTTCTTAGAAAATAAAATTAAAGGTGCAAACGGACTGATTTACACATTACAAAAATTAGGTATTACCAGAAGTTTTGCTGACATTCTGGAAGATTGGTTTATTGCAAATTATCTTAATAATAAAAATGTAGACCCAAGATGGGGTTACAGCTATCCTAGTTTACCTAAAATGAAATCAATTTTACATCCAAATCCAAATATTACTGCAACTAAAAGTGTTTATAAATATGGAGTTCAGTATATAACTTTTAATAATGGAAAAAATTTGAATATTATGTTTAATAATCTTGGAAATAATATTAAGATAAAAGCAATTAAGTTGGGCAATAATTTTGCAGCAGTAGAAGATATTTCGACAAGCACTGATTATTCCTTCTCTGATTTTGGAACAGCTTACAATGAAATTACATTTGCAGTTTATTTAGTTGAGCAAAGTGAAACTAAAACAGGTCCATTTAATTTTTCTTATTCTGCTGATGGAATTTTTGAAAACAGACCTATCGAAATTGCTTATGATAATACTGAACCAGTTGGTGTATATAGATTAAGCGTCGGAGATACAGTTGCTGTAGTTTTTGATGGAATTCAAGGAACGAGACTTGATTCTATTCGTGTTGCTTTAAGAAATATGGTTCCAATTCAAGGTGGAATATGGACATCTACAAATAAAGTTTTATCAAAAAAGTTAATATCGCTTACTGTTCAGGGTAAAACAGTGCCGGATGTTTTATATCCTAATGCTACTTATCCTTATGCACAGCCTTATCCAAATTGGGTTACAGTTGATTTAAGACAATACAACATTGATGCAGGCTCAAATTTTGCTGTGGCTTTTGTTATTGATGGTGTTTATGAGAATTCAAGTTCTCCTACAAATAGAGTTATGCATACAAATATAGCTGGTAGCAGTCCATATCATAGTTATACTTATTTAAATAATCCATCTGAAGGAAAAGAACCAGGTTGGTTTTATATTAGTGATGGTACAACAATATCACTTTATCTCATTCGTGCATATGTAAGTTATATTATATCTAATAATAAAGAAGCAATAGAACTGTTGCCGTCTTCGTATGCACTCGAGCAAAATTATCCCAATCCATTTAACCCATCGACAGTCATTTCTTATCAAATTCCTGAAATGACAAATGTTCAAATAAAAATTTATGATGCGCTTGGAAGAGAAATCAGAACATTAATAGATGAAATAAAACCTGCAGGAAAATATAACATCGCATGGGACGGCAGGGATAATTCTGGGAATCTGGTTTCGAGCGGAGTTTATTTCTATAAAATTGTTGCGGGAAATTTTGTTCAAACCAAAAAGATGATTTTGATGAAATAGTATTAAATCACACAATACTAAATAAACACTTTTATTTTAGAACTAACAAATAAAATTTCTATGAGATATATAAAATTCAGAAATAATAGTGAAGAAGTTCCTATCGGCAAAATAGTATGTATTGGCAGAAACTATGCTGCACATGCTAAAGAATTAGGCAACGAGGTTCCTGAGTTCCCTGTAATTTTTTTGAAAGCAGCTTCAAATGTTATTTATTCTGGAGAATCAGTTATACATCCTGAATATTCCAACAATATGCATCATGAAGTTGAACTTGTTCTTTATATTGGGGACACAGTAAAAAATGCTAATGATGAAAAAGCTGAGGAAGCAATTTACGGGTATGCTGTTGGACTGGATATGACTTTACGCGATTTGCAATTTGAATTTATGAAAAAAGGTGACCCTTGGACACTTTCTAAAAGCTTTGATACTGCTGCAGTTCTTTCAACTTTTGTTCTAAAAAAAGATTATAAACTCAGAGGTGACGAAAAAATCTCACTCTCTGTTAATGGAACAATAAGACAAAATTCTTCGCTGAACAATATGCTTTTTTCTCCTTCGAAAATTGTGAAATATGTTTCTGAGAAAATGACACTCGAAAAAGGAGATTTAATTTTTACAGGCACTCCTGAAGGAGTAGGAAGAGTAGTTCCAGGAGATAAAATTTTTGCAGAGATTGAAAATATCGGAACTCTTGAAACAACTATTATTAGATAAAGCAGCAGTACTTACGTGCTGATTACCATAGACTTAACTCGCAAAGTGAAAGTTCGAAATTTTTTTGAAGCATTAAAAGATTCTGAAAAATTAAATATTCAGATGAACTTTTTCCCGAGGAATTTGCAATACTTTTGTGATGAAGTTAGAAGTTATTGCTCAAACGGCTTAAGTAATTTTTACGATTAATGATTTTGAATTATAAATTTCTTCTGAAATTCAACAGCATCTTCAAACATATAAGCATTATTGAACATTACATAATTTATTTTTTTGCTGCACGAAGTATATATTTTTTCTAGTTCTTCAGAACTTATTTTATGATTATAATTAATTCTTTTTCCATCATAACTGCCATGAATTCTGAAGTAATTAAAATTTCCGTATGAAGATTTATTTAAAACAGGTGCAAGAGGATCAACACAATGAATGAATTTTAATTCACTGCAAATTTCTTTGATTTCTTTTGAACTCCAGCTGCCTCTAACTTCCCAGATGAATTGAAAATTTTTATGGCTGTTTTTAATCAAATTAAAAAAATTGATAATATTTTTTTTGTTCGATTCATCCGGCTTAAATGATGCAGGTGTTTGAAATAATATTTTTGTGCAGTTTAATTTTTTGGCAAATTCCTGTGTTCGTTCCCATGCTTTGAACACTTCGTCTGTCGGCTTAAAATATCCATAATGTTTTTTTCTGTTTTCAGAAATTTTTTCCTTCAATCTTCTATATGTAAAACTTGATGGCGGATGTGTAATTAACTGCCATGCTTTTATAATAAATTCAAAATTTTTGTTGATTGATTGAGCTTCCTGTTTCCACTTTTCAGCAATGTTAATTTCAGGAATTTGATAAAATGTAATATTAATTTCTATGCATTCAAAAGTATTAAAATATTTTTTATGAGATACTGGAAAACCGCAGCATCCTGAAATTATTTTTTTATCATTTTCTTTCATAATTAAAGTTGTAAAAAGTAACATTAGAATCAGAAAATTTTTTTATATGTAAAATTTTTTTTAGATTTTGCACCCAAAAATTGGAGTTTATAAATGGCAAAGCAGCAATCATTTGCAGATAAAGTAAAATCGAAAACAAAATCTACGCATGTTAATGTAAAAGTTGTGAAAACAATCAAGACTCCTAACGGCACATACAAATTTCAGGAAAGATTTGTAAAACTTGATGATATAAGCAAGGTAACAGAAATTAAATAATTTGCTCTTTTTCTATTCTGTATCTAAAAGCTGATTATCAATTCTAAACAACAAAATTGTTTAAAAATTAAAAGCCGCTTTCAAAAGAAGCGGCTTATTGTTAATCCGATACAACTTCTATTGCAGGATTTACTTCTCTTTTCAATAAATTTTCTATAGCAAGAAGGGTTCCCCGAATAGAGCTTGGACAACTACCGCATGCACCCTGATATCTGATTTTTAATGTAAAGCCTTCCAATCCTCTTATTTCGAGACCTCCGCCGTCACCTGCAAGTGCCGGGCGAACACGAGTATCAATTACTTCGTTTATTCTTTTTAATAGTTCTGTTTGTTCTTCCGAGCTTATCTGAAAACTTTCTTTTTCAGGAGGTATTAAAGATTTGTCGAACTTTTTGATGAATTCTACAAAAGGACGCTGAATTTGTCCCCATTGAACAGTTGGTTCTTTTTCAATTGTAATGAACTTATCCATATAAAAAACAGAAACTACACCTGGAATTTCGAAAATGCCTTTTGCAAGCGGATCGTTTTGTGCTTCTTCTTTGCTTTTAAAATTTCTTGCTTCTTTGTAAAGTAGTTTTTCATTAAGAATAAATTTTAGAGCCTGAGGATTGGGTGTCAAATCAACATCTTCTATCATTAACATATCTTATTCCTTTTTTTCTGATTAACTAAAAATTTTTGAGAAAGGTTCAATTGTTTCTATGCAATCTTATCAAAAAAATGAATTTCATTCAAGCTGAGGTTAATTTTTTAACCTGTTATCAATTATTATTACAAATTCACCTTTTAGATTTTCTTTTTCAACAGCTTTTTGAATTTCTCCAATTTTACCTCTAAAAAATTTTTCTGAAGGCATAGTCAAATCGAATGCTAAAACAATATGTGTATTCTCTCCAAATACTTTTGTAATGTCTGTTAAGATTGATTTTAATCTGTAAGGAGTTTCCATTAATATTATTAATTCTTTGATTGATTTTAATTGATGTAATTCTTTTTTCCGTAAATCTTTTTTGGGAGATATCCATCCTGCATAAAAAAATTTATCTAATTTAAAACCTGAACCAACAAGAGCCGCAAGCAGTGAATTAGCACCTGGAATAGGAACAATTTCAATATTTGATTCGATACAAAGTTGAACAAGAAGATAACCGGGATCAGAAAAAAGCGGTGTGCCGCAATCAGAAATTAATGCAGCATTTTTTCCTTCTTTAATTTTTTGTAACAATTCAATTGAAGCTTCTTTTTCATTATGCTCGTTAAGTGAGAAAAGTTCTTTTTTAATTTTATAATGTGAGAGTAATCTGGCAGCTTCTTTGAATTCTTCGCAGATGATAAAATCAACTTCATTCAATACTTTTAATGCACGAAGTGTAATATCTTCAATGTTCCCGATTGGTGTTGAGACGATATATAATCTGGATTTCATAAAAATAGAAAATTGATTGCTCAGATTTGCACGCAGTTATTACTTAATCTGAGTTATCATAATTTTATTTTATCAACTTTGTTTATTGGTCTAATAAATTTTTAATCTTTTCTTTTAATTCAGTTGTTGGAACAGTTAATTTCTCGCCCGATTTTCTAATTTTTATTTCAACATTTCCGTTTTTCAAATTTTTTTCGCCGACAATTATTTGCAGCGGCATTCCAAGCAAATCTGCATCATTGAATTTAAATCCAGCACTCACATCATATCTGTCATCATAAATTACTTCAAAACCTGAAGTTTGCAGTTCATCATACAATTTATCGCATGTATCTTTAATCTCTGAATTTTTCATATTAAGGCCGATTAGATGAACATCGAATGGAGCTAAAGGTTTTTTCCAGATAATTCCTTTTTCATCATAATTTTGTTCTAAGAAGCATGCAAGAATTCTTTCAACTCCAATCCCATAACTTCCCATTACGACTGGATGTTCTTTCCCATTTTCGTCAAGATAATTAACACCAAGTGCTTCAGAATATTTTGTGCCTAATTTGAAAATATGTCCAAGTTCAATTGCTTTGAAAACCTGAAGTGATGAATTACATCTGATGCATTTTTCACCATTTTCAACAATTCTTAAATCATAGTATTCGATATTTGGTACATCACGCACTAAATCAATACCGCCTATGTGATAATCATTTTTATTTGCGCCGCTGTAAAGATTATTTGCATCTTTCAATAAATTATCTGCAATTATTCTGTGTTTAAATCCAATTGGACCAATAGAGCCGGCATCTGCACCTGAAATTTCTTTAAGTTCATCAGGGTGAGCCGGACGAACATTCCCTCCAAGTACAGCTTGAAGTTTTGTTTCATTCACTTCGTCGTTTCCAAGCATAAGAACCAATACAGGATTGCCATTGTGTATATAAATTCTCGATTTAGCAGTTTCATGTTCATCAATATTGAGAAATGAGCAAAGTTCATCAATTGACTTAACATTGGGGGTATGGATTTCATAAATTTCTTTGCTCGTGTTGGAACGAATTGCTGGTTCAGCAATTGATTGTGCCACTTCAACGTTAGCTGCATAACCGCATTTTTCGCAATATGCTACAGTATCTTCTCCGGCATCACTTTTAACCATGAATTCTTCTGATTTACTTCCGCCCATTGCACCGCTTGATGCTCCAACTACAAAATATTTTAATCCGCATCTGTCAAAAATTTTTCTGTAAGCTTTATCGTGCATTTCATACGATTTATCTAAATCTTTAAAAGATTTATCCAGAGAGTAAGAATCTTTCATTATAAATTGACGGCCTCTAATTACTCCACTTCTTGGCCGTGGTTCATTTCTGAATTTTGTTTGTATCTGATACCAGATTTGTGGTAAATCTTTGTATGATGTAATTGCACCTTTTGCATGCCATGCAACAATTTCCTCGTGGGTTGGAGCTAACACATAATCACGATTTTTTACATGAAACATTATATCACCAAATGCTTCAACTCTTCCTGTTTGTTCCCATATTTCTCTTGGATTGAGTGCGGGATAATGAAATTCCTGTCCGCCAATAGCATTCATTTCTTCTCGAATTATATCCATAATTTTTCGAATTACTTTGTAACCAAGCGGAAGCCATGTATAAATTCCTGCCGATAGCTGCCGCACTAATCCTGCTCGAATCATTAAAATGTGACTTGGAATTACAGCTTCTGCTGGTATTTCTTTTAATGTTGGAACAAATGATTTACTTAATTTCATTTTTTGCTCTTTTTTAAAAATTTAGTTACAAAGATAACAAATACGAATTCTAATTAAAACATCATTTAGATTTTGAGATGAATTAACTGTATGAGTGCATTAAGAAAATGATATGTAGAAATTCAAAATGTGGTTTGGTCGTAAATTCAAGTCTTTGTTACTATTATATTTTTTACAGCTGTAAATTTCTGATCATAAAAATTGCAGCAGTTAATTCCAGAAATTAATTTTAATATAAATCATATTATGTTTATTTTTAAGTAGCATTAATTAAGGTAAGAAATGAATTTATTTGACCCGGTAACTCAAGACCCAATTTATGTCAACAGAGAATTTCCTTCATCAATGGTTCCGGTTGTATTTGAAAGTAATGGATGTAATATTTTAGGAACAATGCTTCTTGCCGCAAATGAAGAACTGCATCCAACAATAATTTTGTTGCATGGTTTTCCGGGCAACGAGACAAATCTTGATCTGGCACATGTATTCAGGAGACAGGGATTTAATGTTCTCATTTTTCATTACAGAGGTTGCTGGGGAAGTGATGGCAATTTCTGCTGGAAAAATTTAACAGAAGATCTTGATGCAGCTGTGAAATTTATTAAGTCAAATGAATCGAAGGAAAAATTTAGAGTTGACAGCAAAAGATTAATTTTAGTTGGATACAGCATGGGAGGGTTTGCAGCTTTGTATTATTCAATTTTTCATGATGATATTAATAATATTGTTTCAATAGCAGGTTTTAATTCCGGAGCATTCGGTGAAATTTTAAAACTGAATAAAGAAATTTATATGCAGGGAATTGAAAAAATTAAAAATGCAATATCCTTTGTAAAAAATACAAGCGCAGAAAATTTATTAGATGAACTAATAGCATATAAAAATGAATGGAATCTATTGAGTTATGTAAGCAAGTTGTCATTAAAAAATCTGTTGTTGATAGGTGCTAAATATGATACAACTGCTCCGCTTGAGATTCATCATCTACCGTTAGTTACATCGTTAAGATTAATGAATGCTGAAAATTTTGAAGAGTATATTCTTGAATGTGGGCATTCATTTTTAGATAAAAGAATTCAACTGGCGAAAATAATTTCTAATTGGTTATCAAAAATTGAGTATTAAAATGGAAGAGAAAAATTTATGCGATATGCCTGCAGAAGAATTTAAATTTGCAGGATATAAGTTAATTGATTGGTCAACAAATTATCTTAAAGATATTGAAAAATTTCCTGTCCTTCCTGATATTAAGCCGGGTGATATTAAATCAAAACTTCCTGATGAACCTCCGCTAAAGGGTGAAAATTTTGATAATATAATTCAAGACATTAATGAAATAATTTTACCGGGAGTTACACACTGGCAGCATCCTAATTTTATGGCTTATTTTGCTTCAACAGCAAGTGGTCCCGGAATTCTTGCTGATATTGTTAGTTCAACTTTGAACTCAAATGGCATGGTCTGGAAATCTTCTCCAGCTCTAACCGAACTTGAAGATGTAGTTTTAAACTGGTATAAAAAAATGCTCAATATCCCAGAAGAGTTTAAGGGAATAATTTATGATACTGCATCGGTTAGTTCTCTTCACGGAATTGCAGCTGCTCGAGAAAATCTTAATCTTGATATTAGAAATAAAGGCATAAACAGTTTGCCAAAGTTAAGACTATATTGTTCTGAGCAAGCTCATTCATCAATTGAAAAAGCTGCTATAACTTTAGGTATTGGATTAGAAGGAGTAAAAAAAATTCCAGTAGATTCTGACTTTAAAATGATTCCATCTGAACTTGAAAATGCAATTAAACAAGATATTCAAAATGGAATTAAACCTTTCTGTGTTGTTGCCACAATTGGAACTACATCAACCACAAGTGTAGACCCTGTAAATCAAATAGCAGAGATTTGTCAAAAGTATAATTTATGGCTGCATATCGATGCTGCTTATGCTGGCTCAGCAGCAATGCTGCCAGAAATGAAAGAATATTTCAAAGGAATTGAAAAAGCCGATTCAATTGTTACAAATCCTCATAAATGGCTTTTTGTCCCAATTGATTTGAGTGTGTTTTATATCCGTAAACCTGAAATACTAAAAAGAGCTTTTTCACTTGTACCAGAATATCTTAAAACTCAGGAAGATTCTATTGTTGATAACTTGATGGATTATGGAGTTCAGCTTGGAAGGAGATTTCGTGCACTAAAATTATGGTTTGTTATTCGATATTTTGGAGTTGATGGTTTAAGAGAAAGAATTAGAGAACATATTCGTCTTGCAAAATTATTTGCAAAGTGGATTGATGAACACCCCAGCTTTGAAAGACTGGCTCCTGTTCCTTTCAGCACAGTCTGCTTTAGAGCTAAATTTAATGGTTTGGATGAAAGTTCACTTAATAACTTGAATGAAAAATTAATTAATGAAATTAATTTCACTGGGAAATTATTTCTTACTCATACAAAACTAAATAATAAATTTACATTGCGGTTAGTTATATCGGGAATACGACAGGAAGAACGACATGTTAAACAGGCATGGGAGCTGATTAAAGAAAAATTAAATTCACTTTAAATTTCTTTGATAAGTTTTTATGTTTTATTTTTAGTAATAAAAGAGGGCGTTTTTTATGAATTATATATTTCTTTTCCTGATAAATGTTTCTTTATCGAATGCTCAAGTTAATTTTGACAGCCTTCTTAAATCAAATTCTGCTTTACCTGAAACTACTCAAATAAATATTCTTATAAACAATTGCTGGTTATATAGAAACAGCAATCCTCAATTTGCAATTCAATGCGGTGAAGAAGCAGTAAAAAAAGCAAGAAGAATTGATAACAAAAAATTTCAATCAGAAGCATTAAATCTGCTTGGAGTTGTTTATCGTAATATGGGTGAACATGATAAAGCATTAACTCTCTATAATGATGCACTAAATCTTGCTATAGAAACCAAAGATTCAATTCAAATAGCATATTCTTACAACAATATTGGCGGTATTTATAGACTTCAAGGGAATAATCCTCTTGCATTAGAATATGTTCTGAAATCATTAAATATTTTTGAAAAGTTTAATCATAAAGAAGGAATTGCATTTTGTTCAATTAATATTGGGTTGATATATAAGAATCAAGGTGATAATGATAGTTCATTAGAATATCTATTGAATACATTGAAAATTAGGAAGGAAATAAAAGATGAGTCTGGTATTGCACTAACACTAAATCTTATTGCCGAAGTTTATTCTGCTAAAAAGGATTTAAAGAATGCAATGAATTATTATCTGCTTGCTGAAAGTAAATACAAAAAATTGAAAGACAAAAGAGGCATTGCTTCTGCGTGGGCAGGGATAGGTAACATTTTTAAATTAATGAAAGATTATAATAAAGCAATTCATTATCATACTCAGGCTCTTAGTCTTTCCGAAAAATTAAATTATGTTGAAGGCAAGCTGAATAATCTAAATAAACTTGCTATAATTTATGCTGAACTGAAAAGATTTAATGAAGCAAAAGAATTTTTAAATCGTGCAAAAGAAACTATAAAAAAATTAAAAGCAGCTTACATAATATTGGATAGTTACAAGCAATGGATTAGATTCAGTGAATTAATTAATGATTATAAAAATGCTTTTTATTACAGTCAAAAATATAATGCTTTGCAGGATTCGTTATTTAATCAACGAAATATATCAGTTGTCAAAACTATGGAATCAATTTATAGAGCAGAAAAATCAGAACGGGAAAATGCAATTCTTCAAAAAGATATTGAAATAGCAGAAAGACAGAGAGATTATTTTATCGTTATCACTCTTTTGATACTTTTAATTTCTGTAATTACATACAGTCGTTACATTACAAAGAAAATCGCAAATGAAAAATTGAAAAATCTTAATTCCATGAAAGATACGCTTTTTAGAATTATAGCTCATGATTTACGAATTCCATTTAATGTTCTTTTTGGTTATTTAAGTTTATTAAAAGATAATTATGAAACATTAAGTGACGAAGAAAAATTGATTTATCTTAATAATATGGAGAAAGCAGCAAAACAAAATTTCCACATACTTGAAAATCTATTACTTTGGTCTCGTGCACAAACTGGCAGACTCGAAATCGATATTAAAGAATTATGCCTTTATGAAATAGTTCTGGAAAATTTTTCAATATTTAATCCAGTTGCTCAATCTAAAAATATTTTACTTGAGGCAAATGTACCCGAAGATATAATAGTCAAAGCTGATGAAAACATGCTGAATACTATTTTGAGAAATCTTATTCAAAATGGAATTAAATTTACAAACGAAGGAGGAAAAGTTCTGATTAATGCTGAAAGAGAAAATAAATTTGTGAAAATTACAGTTGAAGATAATGGAGTGGGAATGGACAGCGAAACTATAAATAAACTTTTTGAACTTGATATTAACAAAAGTAAAAGTGGCACTGCAGGTGAATCTGGAACAGGATTGGGATTAATTCTAAGCAAAGATTTTATTGAAAAACTGAATGGAAAACTTTTTGTTGAAAGCCAGATAAATAAAGGAAGCAAGTTTTCTTTTACACTCCTATCTGCAAATTAAAGTATGACATAATATAATCTGCTGTTTTATTGCCTAATAAAAAATTTCTAAAATCCATTTATTAACTTCCATATGGTTTTCTTATATTTGCCACTAAAAAAATTACTGGAGGTGTAAAATCGCAAAGGGACAAAACGAAACAGTAGAAAAAATCGTATCGCTTGCAAAGCGAAGAGGATTTGTTTTTCAATCAAGTGAAATTTATGGCGGCTTAAACGGATGCTGGGATTATGGTCCGCTCGGTGTAGAATTGCTTCGTAACATTAAAGAAGAATGGTGGAAAGCAATGACATACCGTGAAGATATTGAAGGGCTTGATGCTGCAATTCTTATGCATCCTAAAGTTTGGGAAGCAAGCGGTCATGTCGAAAATTTTACAGACCCAATGATTGACTGTAAACAATGCAAGGCAAGATTCAGACTTGATACTTTAACGGAATTAATCTCAGATAAAAATAAAGAGAAAGCTCTTCGTGAACTTGATTCATCTTTACTTGAGCAGGAAGGTTCGCTTGATGATAAATTTACTGCTGTCCTCGAAAATCAATCTTTAGCTTCAAAGTTACTCGATATTATTAATTGTCCTCAATGCGGTAATAAAGGTACTTTTACACAGCCCAGAAAATTTAATTTAATGTTCAAAACTTTTCTTGGACCTGTAGAAGATGAAAGCAATGTTATTTATTTAAGACCCGAAACAGCTCAGGGGATTTATGTTAATTTTCTCAATGTAGCAAATTCAAGCAGACAAAAACTTCCTTTTGGAATTGCTCAAATCGGCAAAGCTTTTCGTAATGAAATTAATACAAAAAATTTTCTTTTCCGAACACGAGAATTTGAACAAATGGAAATGCAGTATTTTGTTAAACCTGGAACAGATAAAAAATATTTTGATGAATGGAAAGAAATTAGAATTCAGTGGTACAAAAATCTTGGAATGACAGAAAGCAAACTTCGCTTTCACGATCATCCAAAAGATAAATTAGCTCATTATGCAAAAGAAGCAACAGACATTGAATACGAATTCCCGTTTGGATGGGGTGAAATAGAAGGAATTCATAACAGAACTGATTATGATTTAAGTCGCCATCAACAATTTTCAGGCAAATCCCAATTATATTTTGATGATGAAACAAAAGAAAAATATATTCCTTACATAATTGAAACTTCTGCTGGTGCAAGCCGCTCATTTATGGCATTTTTAATTGATGCTTATTATGAAGAAGAAGTTAACGGAGAATTAAGAAGTGTTTTAAGATTCCATCCTAAATTAGCTCCAATTAAAGCAGCAATTTTCCCACTTGTTAACAAAGATGGAATGCCTGAAATTGCAAAAAAAATTGAAGCTGATTTAAGACCTCATCTGAAAATATTTTACGATGATAAAGCTGCCATTGGACGTCGATACAGAAGAATGGACGAAGCTGGAACTCCTTTCTGCATTACTGTAGATACTCAAACACTTCAGGATGAAACTGTTACAGTTCGTGAACGAGATTCTATGAATCAAATTCGTGTATCAATAAGCAGTTTGTTGAATTATCTTTTAGATAAATTAAGATAATTAATTGAGCAAGAACAAAAAATCTCTGGTTCTTGCTCTTATTTTAAAATTTTTGTTAAGAAACTGAAAGAATGTTGCTAAAAAAGATTTTTCGTCATATAGATTTCAGAGTTTCATTTTTTTCTATTATGAATTGATATATATTTACTTAAAATGAATTATTGTTTTTTATACTGATTTAGTCTTCTTTTCAAATGAAGGAAAAATGAAAATTTAATAATGTTTAATGGAAGTTAATATTATTACTTCGCAGGGCTAAAAATTTTTTAAATAAATTTTGAAACAAATAGGCTTATATACGCAACTAAATTGCAACACAAATTAAGGAGTAATCTAAATGAATAAAAGGTTAATATTCTTGTTGTTAATATTTTGTTATGTAATTACTTCAGCTCAACCAAGGAAAATTAACTTTGTGCAATACAAGTTAGATAATGGGCTGAATGTAATTTTGCATCAGGATAATTCAACTCCAATAGTTGCTATTTCAGTTTTGTATCATGTAGGAAGTAAAAATGAAGATCCTGAAAGAACAGGTTTTGCTCATTTCTTCGAGCATCTAATGTTTGAAGGCTCGCCAAACATTCCTCGCGGTGAATACTTTAAAATTATTGAAGCTGCAGGTGGCGAACTTAATGCTAATACATCTTTTGATAGAACTTTTTATTACGAAATTCTTCCATCAAATCAATTAGAACTTGGTTTATATATGGAATCTGAAAGAATGCTTCACTTAAAAATTGACAGCATTGGAGTTGAAACACAAAGAAAAGTAGTAAAGGAAGAAAGAAAGCAGCGTTATGAAAATCAACCTTATGGTTCTTTGATTGAAAAGCTTTTTAGTAATGCTTACAAAGTTCATCCATATAGATGGACTCCAATTGGTCAGGTTCAATATATTGATCAGGCTAAGCTTGATGAATTTATTGCTTTCTACAAAAAATATTATGTACCTCAAAATGCAACTCTAAGTATAGCTGGTGATATTGATATAGAAAAAACTAAAGAATTAGTACAAAAATATTTTGGTGAGATCCCAAAAGGGAACCAAGAAATTTCCCGTCCAAATATTGTAGAACCAGAACAAACTCAAGAAGTAAGAGAAGTTGTATATGATAATGTTCAGCTCCCGATGGTTGTTTTTGGTTATCATATGCCAAAGCAGGGAACACCGGATTATTACGCATTGAGTATTTTAACCACTGTTCTATCTGGCGGAGAGAGTTCAAGACTTCAAAAAGAAATTAAAGATAAGCAGCAAAAAGCTCTTGCAGTTGGTTCAATACCAATTCCAATGGAAGACCCCGGATTGTTTATTGTTTATGGCCTCGCAAATGTTGGAGTTACTGCAGAAGATTTAGAAACTGCTATTCAAAAAGAAATTGAGAAAATAAAAAATGAATTAATAAGTGATTATGAATTCCAAAAAGTTCGAAATCAAATTGAAAGTGATTTTGTAAAAAGAAATTCAACAATGATTGGTATTGCAGAAGACCTCGCAAATTATTTTGTCTATTATGGGGATGCGAATTTAATCAACACCGAAATTCAAAGATATATGAAAGTTACTCGTGAAGACATTAAAAGAGTTGCAAATAAATATTTGAGAAATGAAAATAGAGTTGTTTTGCATTATCTGCCAAAATCTCTTGAGAAAAAGTAAAATGATAAAAAATTTATGTGGAACAAAAGGAGTTTGAAAAAATGATTAAAAAAATATTATCAATAGCATTAATGACTTTTGTGCCTTTGTTTGCACAACTTGACAGGTCAAAACTTCCTCAACCTGCTCCAGCTCCTGAAGTTAAAATTGGAGAATACGAATCTTTTGAACTTCCCAATGGATTAAAAGTTTTTGTGGTTGAAAATCATAAACTCCCAAGAGTTACTTTTAGTCTATTTATTGACATAGATCCAATACTTGAAGGAAATCATGTAGGTTATGTTTCAGCAGCAGGAGAGTTATTAAGAACAGGCACAAAAACAAGAACAAAAGATAAAATTGATGAAGAAATTGACTTTATTGGTGCAGAATTATCTACTTCACCAAATGGAATAACTGCAAGTGCACTCGAAAAGCATAAAGAAAAAATTCTTGAAATAATGTCTGATATAATTTTAAATGCAAATTTTAAGCAGGAAGAACTTGATAAGATTAAAAAGCAGATGCTTTCTTCTATTGCAGTATCTAAAGATGAACCAAATTCTATTGCAAGAAGAGTAAGTTCAGTATTAATGTTTGGAAATAATCATCCTTATGGTGAACCTGAAACTGAGGAATCGGTTAATTCAATTACTCTTGAAATGTGCAAAAATTATTATGAAACTTATTTCAAACCAAATGCAGCTTATCTTGCAGTTGTTGGAGATATCAACAAAGAAAAAGCAAAATCTCTCATTCAAAAATATTTTGGCAAATGGGAAAAGAAAGATGTTCCAAAAAATTTTTATGAAACACCTAAACCGCCTTTGATAAATAAAGTTTGTTTGGTTGACCGTCCCAGCTCAGTTCAGTCTGTAATAGCAATTTGTTATCCAGCAGAATTAAAAATAGGAAGCGAAGATGAAATAAAAGCTTCCGTTATGAATTTAATTCTCGGCGGCAGTGCAACCGGCAGATTATTTATGAACTTGAGGGAATCCAAAGGTTATACTTATGGTTCTTATTCTCAGCTTAAAGCAGACCCAATTGCAGGAAGTTTCTTTGCTTTTGCTCAGGTTAGAAACAGTGTGACAGATAGTGCAATTACAGAAATCTTAAAAGAGATGAAGAGAATTAGAAATGAAAAAGTAAGTGAACAGGAGCTCGAGAAAGCAAAGAATTATTTAGCAGGTGAATTCATCAGAAGTCTCGAAAATCCAGCAACTATTGCTCGATTTGCAATCAATACAGCAAGATTTAATCTTCCTAAAGATTATTACAAAAATTATCTAAAAAATCTTGCTGCAGTTACTGCTGATGATGTACTTGAATCAGCAAAGAAATATATTAAACCAGCTAACGCATACATTCTTGTTGTTGGCAATGGAGAAGAAATTTCAAAGAATCTTACTAATCTGAGCATTACTGGGAAAATTGAATATTATGATGTGTTCGGCAATCCATATGACCCGTCATTAAAAAAATTGCCTGCTGGACTTACAGTAGAACAGGTGATAAATAAATATATTGAAGTAATTGGAGGAAAAGAAAATTTATTAAAAGTAAAAGACAGAGTAATTAAATTAACAGGTTCTACTCAGGGAATGAATATTAATGTTACAATATCTCAAAAATATCCTAACAAGTTAATGCAGTTAATTGATGCAGGAGTATTTCAACAAAAAACAATTTTTGACGGAGAGAAAGGAAAGGTAGAAGTAATGGGACAATCTCAGGAACTTAATAGTGAACAGGTAGAATCTTTAAAAGAACAGGCTTTAGATGCTCCACTTGATTATGCAAAATATGGTTTAAAACCTGAACTTGCTGGTATTGAATCAATTAATGGAAAAGATGCTTATAAAGTTGTTTTGACTTCTTCTTCCGGAAAGAAAACAACACAATATTATGATGTTGAATCCGGATTATTAATAAGAACAATTAGTAATGTTACAACACCTCAAGGAAGTTTTATGCAAACAATGGATTTAAGTGATTATAAAGAAGTGCAGGGATTGAAATATCCATTCAAATTTGTACAGAGTTTCGGTCCGCAGTCTATAGAATTAAATGTTTCTTCAGTTGAAGTTAATACAAATCTTCCAGATTCACTTTTTGAAGTTAAATAATTTTTAGAGGTCATTTCAAAATCTTAGGTATTTCAGTATTATTTTGGAATGACCTCTTTTTTTATTTTTGTATAGTTATTTTAATTATAAGGTGAGAAATGCGAAAATATTCTGTTATTGTTTTTGACCTCGGAAATGTTTTAATCCCATTTGATTATTCAAAAATTGTAAATAAACTGAATTCAATAAGTGATGGTCTTGGAAATAAATTTGCGAAACTTTATAGTGAGAATTATGAATATCATCGAAATTTTGAGCGGGGAAAAATTACACGCAAAGAATTTTTAGAGACTATGTCCAACTGGATGGAACACAAAGTTTCAATTGAACAATTTTGTAAAATTTATTCGGATATTTTTACTTTGAATGAAAATGTTATATCATTAATTCCACAGCTTAAGAAGAATTTTAAAGTTGTTTTATTATCAAATACAAATGAAATTCATGAAGAATATGGTTATGGTCATTATGAATTTTTGAATTACTTCGATAAGATTTTTCTTTCTCATAAAGTTGGGGCTGTTAAGCCAGAAGAAAAAATTTACAGAGCTGTTGAATCCTACACACAAAAACCATCTCAAGAACATTTATTTATTGATGATGTAATCGAATATATTGAGGGTGCGAAAAGATGCGGATGGGATGGAATTCAATTTTTAAACTACGAAAATTTAATCGATGAGTTAAAAATCAGAGGAATTAATTTAAACGGAATCACTTAACCACTTCTTCCATATTTCCGGATGATAACCGATAGTAACTTCTTTGCCATATCGTACTACTGGAGTTTTTATCAAAAGCGGATCATTTAATAATTCTTCTTCAATATCAAAAAGCATAAACTGAAGATTTCTTTTTTTGAATTGTTTTCCTTCCCCGTTAATTAAATCTTCAAGAGGTATTTTTGCTTTAATATTTTCAAGTTCTCCTTTTGATAAGCCTTTTTCATTCAAATCTCTGAAGTGAAACTGTATTCTGCGTTCCTTGAAAAATCTTTCAGCTTTGCGTGTTTCATTGCAATTTTTTGTTCCAATTATTTGAATATTAATTTGGTTCATTATTGACTCAATTAAAATTGTAAAGCACTTTATATAATCATATTTTTGAATACAAAAATAAAAAAATAAATTTTGAGGCTGACATGCATCTAATTAAAAAATTTTTTTACCTAATAATTACGGGATTTATAATTATGAGTTGTGCAAATAAAGAAATAAAAGATGATTTCAAGTATGTAACAGAACAATTTGCAGATTTAAGAATTCAGAGATATAAAGTTGATGGATTCGAGAATCTTACTCTGCAGCAAAAGAAATTAGTTTATTATCTTTATCAAGCTGCTTTGTGTGGAAGAGATATAATCTGGGATCAAAATTATAAACACAATCTTTTAATTAGAAAAACTCTCGAAGCTATAGTAAAAACTTTTAAAGGAGATAGAACAACTCCGGATTTCCAGAATTTTATGATATATACAAAAAGAGTCTGGTTTTCAAATGGCATTCATCATCATTATTCCAATAGAAAATTTTTACCTGAATTTTCAAAAGAATATTTTGCAGAGTTAGTAAAAAATTCTGACCCAAAAGAATTTCCACTAAAAGATAATAAAACAATTGAAAATTTGATAACAAAGTTAGAACCTATTTTGTTTGACCCAAATGTTGATGCAATTAAAGTCAATCAAAATTCTGAGTTTGATTTAATTAAAACTTCCGCAGTTAATTTTTATGAAAATGTAACTCAAAGGGAAGTAGAGAATTATTATAAAAAAATTATCAATCCAAATGATGAAAGACCAATTTCATATGGACTGAATTCAAAACTTGTAAAAGAGAATGGAAAAATTTACGAACGCTTCTGGAAATTAAATGGAATGTATGATGCTGCGATTCAGAAAATTATCTATTGGTTGAAAAAAGCAGTAGAGGTTGCGGAAAATGAACAGCAAAGAAAAACTCTTAATTTATTGATTGAATATTATGAAACTGGTGATTTGAAAAAATGGGATGAATATAATATTGAATGGGTTAAAGATACTTCATCAGTTATTGATGTGATTAATGGATTTATAGAAACTTACAATGATCCGCTTGGATACAGAGGGTCGTTTGAATCGATCGTTTCATTTAAAGATTTGGAAGCTACAAAAAGAATAAAAGCAATAAGTGATAATGCACAATGGTTTGAAGATAATTCTCCAATAATGCCTGAACATAAGAAAAAGAATGTTAAAGGAATTTCAGCAAAGGTAATTACAGTAGTTGTAGAATCCGGGGATGCTTCACCGTCAACTCCTATCGGAATTAATTTGCCTAATGCTGAATGGATTAGAAAAGAACATGGTTCGAAGTCTGTAAATCTTGGTAATATTGTATACTCTTATAACAAAGCTGCAGAAACAAGCGGAGTGCTCGAAGAATTTGCATTTTCCAAAGAAGAAATTGATAGAGCAAAAAAATATGGTGCACTTGCAAGCGATTTGCATACTGATATGCATGAAGTTATTGGACACGCATCAGGTAAAATTAATACTGGTGTAGGACAGCCAAATGAAACATTAAAAAATTATGCATCAACACTCGAAGAAGCTCGAGCAGATTTAGTAGCTTTGTATTTTATAATGGATAAAAAATTAATTGATATTGGTGTAATGCCATCACTCGAAGCAGGCAAAGCTGAATATGATTCTTATATCAGAAATGGTTTAATGGTTCAATTGGCAAGAATTAAACCCGGAGAAAATTTAGAAGAAGCTCACATGAGAAACAGACAGCTTATTGCTAAATGGGTTTATGAGAAAGGCATGCCGGAAAATGTAATTGAAAAGAAAAACAAAAATGGAAAAACATATTTTGTTATAAATAATTACGAGAAACTCAGAAATCTTTTTGGACAATTGCTTCGCGAAATACAAAGAATAAAATCAGAGGGTGATTACGAAGCCGGCAAAAATCTCGTAGAAAATTATGGAGTAAAAGTTGATTCTGAACTTCATAAAGAAGCATTAGAAAGATATTATAAATTAAATATTGCACCTTATGCTGGTTTTATCAATCCAAAATTGATTCCAGTAATGAATGGCGATGAAATTATTGATGTAAAAATTGAATATCCCGAAGATTTTACGGAACAAATGCTTTACTATGCTAAAGAGTATTCTATATTGCAAGTAAATAATTAAGTTTTGTTCTAATCCATCTGCATGCTGTTAGGTATGCAGATGGATTTTGATTTAATATAACTGGCTTATAAAATATTTTTGGTAAATGAATTCTTAAATCAAATCAAAAAATTGACCGTTAACAACATTCAATAAATCTGTGGGGGAAATTTTTATCTGCATTCCTCTTATTCCAGCACTTACATAAATGTAATCGAATAGTTGTGCTGTTTCATCAATAAAAGTTGGAAATGGTTTTTTCATTCCAATGGGTGAACATCCGCCTCTAATGTAACTTGTGATTGATTTAAGTTCCTTCACTTTTATTAATTCTATTTTTTTGGAGCTGCATGCTTTTGATGCTTTTTTCAGATTTAATTCATAACATCCAGGAATTACAAAAACAAATAAATTATTTTCTTCGTTGCGTGCTACAAGTGTCTTAAAAACAATTTCTGAGTTAACTCCTAATTTTTTTGCTACAGATACAGCATCAATTTCATCTTCATTGAATTCATATTCCGCTGTTTCATAAAAAATATTTTTTGATTCAAGAATTCTTATAGCATTAGTTTTCAATTTGACCTAATATAATAAAATATTATCCCGAAATTAAAAATAATTTTTGTTAGTAATTCAATGGATGATACATAATTGCAGACTGAATTAGTTTTTAATTATCAGATTTGAGCTCTTTAAAAATTCGGATTACTTTTTTCAGAAATATTAAAATCAAAATGAGCATAAGTCCAAGTATTAGATAGGTAATCATTTTCATATCTTTCTTTTTTGCCCTGTGCAATAGTAGTATAATATTTATAAATTTTATGTGAGCCCTGTCAAGAATAAAAAAAATTCAAAATTATATGGTGTTTTAATTTATTCTTAATTAAGTTTATGATTAACATTTATGAGGGAAACACAATGAAAAAATTAATTATTATTTTCTTTATTGGGTTTTTTATGAAATCATTTGCTCAGCTTCCACCAATTATTGACAGAGAGCTTTTCTTTGGTGACCCGGAAATTTCGGGTGCTCAAATTTCACCAGATGGAAAGTATATTACCTTTATCAAACCTTACAATAATGTGCGTAATATCTGGATTAAAGAAATTAATCAAAAATTTGAAGAAGCTCGCCCATTAACCAATGACACAAAAAGACCAATTACAAATTATTTTTGGTCAAGAGATAGTAAATATGTTCTTTATGTTCAGGATCAGGGAGGTAATGAAAATTTTAGAGTTTATGCTGTAAGTCCGCTTGATAAAGGAGATCCAGTTCCGCCTTCAAGAGATTTAACACCACTCGAAAATGTAAGAGCTTATATTTATGATGTCCCAAAGAAAACACCAAATGAAATTTTTATAGGTCTAAACGACCGTAATCCTCAACTTCATGATGTTTACAAACTGAATTTAAAAACAGGAGAAAGAACCTTAATTAGAAAAAATGATGAGAATGTTGCAGGATGGGTTTTTGATTTAGATGGGAATCTGAGGCTTGGAGTAAGACAAACTGAAGATGGGGGGACAGAAATTCTGAAAATTGACGGTGAAAAATTAATTACAATTTATCAAGTAACAAGTGAAGAAACAGCAGAACCCTACAGATTTACACCTGATGGAAAAAGTTTTTATCTCGTAACTAATAAAGGAGATAAAGTTGATAAGACTGAATTAGTATTGTTTGATATGGAAACTGGTAAAACAAAATTTATTGAAAGAGATCCTAAAAACGAAGTTGATTTTGGGGGTGCTGTTTTTTCTGATATTACAAATGAACTTATTGCAACATATTATAGAGCTGACAGATTAAGAATTTATTTTAAGAACAAAGATTTTGAAAAAGCCTTTATGCAGTTGAAAAAAGTTGTTCCAGAGGGTGAAATATTTTTGAATTCAATGACTGAAGATGAAAATTTGTGGATAGTTAGTGTATCGAGAGATGTTGACCCAGGTTCTGTTTATTTGTTCAACAGAAAAACTGGTAAAGCAGAACTACTTTATAAATCAAGACCAAACTTGCCTACTGAATATCTTGCAGAAATGAAACCTATTAAATATAAAGCTAAGGATGGATTGTTGATTCCTGCCTACTTGGTATTGCCTAAAGGTATTACACCAAAAAATCTGCCAACAGTTGTAGTTCCTCATGGAGGTCCATGGGCTCGTGATTATTGGGGCTACAATCCATTAGCACAGTTTTTAGCTAACAGAGGTTATGCAGTACTACTTCCAAATTTTAGAGGTTCTACAGGATATGGAAAAAAATTTTTGAACGCAGGAAATAAGCAATGGGGCAGAGGTGCAATGCAGCAGGATATAACCGATGGTGTAAATTATTTAATTAAAGAAGGAATTGCTGATCCCAAAAAGGTAGGAATTGCAGGAGGTTCATATGGTGGTTATGCAACTTTAGCAGGATTAGCTTTTACTCCGGATTTATATGCAGCAGGGTTTGATATTGTTGGCCCATCGAATATTATTACTTTGTTGAATTCAATTCCACCGTATTGGGCACCAATAAAGAAAATTTTTACTATTAGAGTTGGTAATCCTGATAACCCACAAGAAAGAAAAATGCTCGAGGAACAATCTCCACTTAATTATGCAAGTAATATTAAAGCTCCATTATTTGTTGTTCAGGGAGCTAATGACCCCCGCGTTAAAAAAGCAGAATCAGACCAAATTGTTGTTGCCCTCAGAGATTTAGGAAGACAGGTTGAATATATTGTTGCACCTGATGAAGGACATGGATTTATTGGTAAAGAAAATCGTCTTGCAATGATAGTAGCAATGGAGAAATTTTTTGCCAAACATTTAGGTGGAAGAATGCAGGAAGATGTAAAACCAGAAATCCAAAAGAAACTTGATGAAATAACTGTCGATATTAAAACTGTAACAATGCCAAAACGAGAGACTATTAGTAATGTACTTACTTCATTTGATGGTTCGGCTATTCAACCGTCATCTTTTAATTATGTTGTAAAAATTGAAACAAGAGGTCAAAAATTTGAAATGAATGTAAACAGAGAAATAAAAAAATCTGAACTTAATGGTAAAAATGTTTTTGTTATTGTTGATGCAGTAACTGGCATGATGGGAGGAAATGATACATTGATTGTTGATGCAAATACATTATTGCCAATAAAAAGAGATATTAAACAGGGACCAGCTTCTATACATTTAAAATTTAGTGAGGATAAAGTAGAAGGACAAATTGATGCAGGTCCTCAAAAAATGCCAATAAATATTAAAATTGACTCTCCAGCTTTAACTGACGGAGCAGGAGTAGAATTAGCTTTGAAGTCTTTACCTTTAGTAGAAGGATATAAAACATCATACAAACAACTTGACATTATGAAAGCAAATGTGCAGACTAAAATTATTGAAGTAGCTGGCAAAGAGAAAGTAACACTTCCAGCAGGTGAGTATGAGACTTATAAAGTTTTGGTTAAACCAGTAGAAGGTGACGAAGATGCACAAATTTTATGGCTTGATGTTAATACAAAAACATTGGTAAAATCTGAATCAAAACTTAGTGCAATGATGGGAGGAGGTACAGTTACAGTTGAATTAACAAAATAATTTAGATATATGTTTATCAAAATACAGAGAAAACTGTTGACTTGTTTCCAAATTAATTAGTAACCATAAGTGATAACATTGATAGAAAAGACGACCTACTCATGGGTCGTCTTTTTTATATGGGGATTAATGATAAAATAAAAAGTTTAATCAGGTTGAGGGCACACTGAAAAAATTAAAATCATTTTTTAAAAACATTACTTTCCGAACTATAATAAATTAGAAAAGTAATTAAATAGTAATTACAATTTGTTATTCTTGTAAAGGAATTTCAACAGTAAAGGAATTAGAAAAAAGTGACAGTAATAAAGTGTTACAGTGTTTTGATTCATTATTATTTAGTGTAGAAAATAGAGTGTCGGCTTACATAATTAAAGTGGAAATTAATCTATTCAAAATTGTTGAGTCAGTATACTCAGCAGAACATTAGTTACATATTGAGGGCTTAGAAATATTTACGAAATATTTCTTTTCTTCACAAGTTATTTGTTACATAATATTTTGGTTTTGATGAATTTCTGTTCTTTTTGTCATACCGAGTGCGGTTAAAATTATGATTCACTGAATATTGAGGGCATTCAGATCAGAATCACATTTTGCCGCACTTCTTCTTCTAATTAAAAAATAATTAATGGAGCTTATGACTAATAAAATCAATAAATTAAAAATTCATAAATGCAGCATTAAAGAATGTACCAATCTTGTTAAATTCAAAGGCTCTTTCTGCAGACATTGTATAGAAAAGATTTGCGATGACAGTTATACTGCTATTTTTTGTCCTTTGTGTGAATCAATAATTGATATAATTAAATCAGAAGAATGTAATGGATATGAAAGTGATAAAATTAAATTATGTTTTTGTAATGATTGTATTTCAAAATTTGATATAATTGAAGGAGACGATGAACCATTAGATGAATAATGTTTTTCCCAGAGTTTATCAACACAATAGAATTTCAAGAAATCCCTTAAATAAAAAACCTCATCTTATGATGAGGTTTTTCATTTGTAGCGGGGGTAGGACTTGAACCTACAACCTTCGGGTTATGAGCCCGACGAGCTACCAGTTGCTCCACCCCGCGATGTAATTTTATCAAATTTGGGTTACAAATATATAAAAGCATTTTTTTTATGTCAAATCTTTATCAATACTTGATACTTACTTGATACTTCCTCATATTCGTATAAAAATATTTTTGCTGCAATGTTAAAATCACTTCTTATTAAAGATTACGCACTTATTGAAAATATTGAAATTCAATTTGGAAAAGGTCTAAATATTATCACAGGAGAAACAGGCGCAGGAAAATCGATACTTATTGATGCAATGGGATTATTACTTGGTGAAAGAGCTTCTGTTGATGTAATTCGCAAAGGTGCCGAGAAAACAATTGTAGAAGGAATTTTTGAAATTGCAGGTAATAAAAAAGTAAAAAAAATCTTAGAAGAACATGAAATAGAAGATGGTGATGAATTAATCATAAGAAGAGAAATTACAGCTAAAGGAACAAACAGATGTTTTGTTAACGACTCGCCTGTTACATTAAATGTAATAAAAGAAATTGGTGATTTGCTGGTAGATTTACATGGACAGCACGAACATCAGTCTTTATTAAAAACTGAAAATCATCTTGAAATGCTTGATGAATTTGCTGATATAGACCAGTATTTATCTGAATACAAAGAAAATATAAGTATACTACATCAATTACAGCATGAATTAAAAGAATTAATGGAAAGAGAAAATTTATTAAAAGAAAAAAAAGACCTTTATCAATTTCAAATTAAAGAGATTGATTCTGTTGCACCAGGTATCGAAGAAGAAGAAGAATTAGAAAATGAGTTAAAAGTTCTGGAAAACTCTGAGAAGCTGCTTTCTATGTCGAATGATATTTATTCACAACTTTATGAAAGTGAAAATTCTATACATGATCAGCTGTTTGCTGTTAAAAATAAATTAAATGAGCTTTCAAAAATTGATAAATCCTTTGTTGAAAAAGTTAATGATTTACAATCAGCAATTGTAATACTTAATGAGATATCATCTTTTCTTAGAGATTATAAAAATAAAATTGATGTTGACCCCGTTCATGTTGAAAAAATAAGAGAAAGGCTTGGAGCTTTTAATTTACTGAAAAAAAAGTATGGTGGTACAATAAAATCTGTTTTGGAACATCGTGAAAAAATTGGAAAAGAAGTTAATCTTGCAGAAAATTTTACAAACAGAATCAAAGAACTTGAAAATGAGATTTATGACCTGAGAAAGGTTTGCGGTGATATTGCAAAAAGTATTTCTGAAAAAAGAAAAATTATTGCTAAAAATATTAAGAAAGAAGTTGAAGAAGTTCTTAAAAATCTTGGAATTAGTGACCCAATATTTGAAGTTAAGTTTACAAATGAATTATCAGAAACGGAAAATTATATTTTGTTAAATAGTAATAGATATAAATATAACGATAGGGGTTATGACTATGTTGAATTTTATATATCAACAAATGCGGGAGAAGATGTAAAACCATTAATTAAAGTTGCTTCGGGAGGCGAAGTTTCAAGGATAATGCTTGCTTTAAAATCTGTACTTGCAAAATCAGATAAACTCCCAATTTTGATATTTGATGAAATAGATACAGGAGTAAGTGGAAGAATAGCTCAAAAAGTTGGAAAAGCTTTAAAATCGTTAGCTTCATTTCATCAAATTATTGCTATTACACACCTGCCGCAAATTGCTGGATTATCTGATTTACATTTTGTGGTTGAAAAGAAAAAATCTGGTGACCGTGTTGTAAGCTCTATAAGATTATTAAATGAAGAAGAAAAAATTCGTGAAGTAGCTAGATTGATCAGCGGAGAAAAAATAACAGAAGCAGCATTAATGGGGGCAAAAGAATTAATCTCTCAAAAAAATAATTAGTGCTTTCAAACACATTAATGCAATTTTTATTAGAAATTTCTTTTTATCAAACAAAGAGAATGTTAAATTAGCAACAACATTAATATAAAAGGAGTCCTAAATGAAGAAAAATATATTTGTAGCAATGATTGTATTTGTTTTATCTCTTTCACAATATAACTTACAAGCTCAAAGTCTTGAAGAAACTTTGTCGAATTTATCGTCAACTGTTGGAAAAGCTTATGTTTCGCCAGTAATTTCTGCATTTGGTTCTAATCTTAATTCTGGATGGGTTTCAAAACTTCCCCCTGCGGATTTTCTTGGGTTTCATTTAGATATTAAGTTCATAGCAATGGGATCTTTTTTCTCAAGCGATGTTAAAAAATTTAGTGCAACAGGAGATTTTTACTTTTCCGGAAGCCAGATTGAACAGATACTTTATAATTCAGGAATAACCCCGAATATTATTGGAACTCAGAATTATGAAAGTCTTAAGAATGAATTAATGCACACAAAATTTAATGTTAATTTTTCAGGTCCTACAATTGTTGGAAGCAAAAATGAATATATGAAAGTAAAATTCCCAGGTAAAACTGTTCAAGCTGGGGGACAACAATATACAGTTAATCCTTATGAATTATCTCTTGAAGAAGTAAAAGGATTTTTAGATGAACTTCCTGCATTTCCTACAGCAGCTGCTCAGTTAACTATTGGTACTGTTGCTGGAACTTATGCTTCTTTCCGTTATCTTCCAAGTGTTGATATCGAGGATATGGGAAAATTTAGCTTCTGGGGAGTGGGATTAATTCATAATACCGGAATATGGTTTAAAAATCCTCTACCTCTTGATATTGCAGTAGCATTCTTTACACAAAAGTTAAAAGTCGGCGATATATTTGAAAGTTCTGCTACTCAATATGGAGTATATGCAGGAAAAACATTCGGTGGAATTGTATCAATTACTCCTTATACTGGATTTACATTTGAAAATTCTAAAACCACAGTTAAATATGATTATCAATCTAATGAAACAGTAAATGGTGTTCCGGTACCCCCAACAAGAGTTAAGTTTGAAATGGAAGGAGATAATAGTTCTGCATTTACAGTTGGTTTGAATATTAAACTTGTCGCAATTAATATAAATGCTGATTATAAATTTGCAAAAACAAAAACTGCAAGTGCAGGTATCTCTTTAGGTTTTTGATGGATATGGTAGAGTTGACAGTGAATAATTATGAAGGAAACATCGATTTATATTCATATACCTTATTGTGAAACCAAATGCATTTATTGTGACTTTTATTCTATAATTACTGATAAAAATACAAATGAATATCTTAGTGCATTAAAAAAGGAAATTAATTTTTTTGCAAGCAAATATTCAAACAATAGAAAAATTATCTCTATTTATTTTGGCGGAGGAACTCCATCTTTAATGGAGCCCCATTTTTTTTATGAGCTTGTTGATTTCATATCACAAAAATTTTATTTATGCTCCAATGCCGAGATTACAATTGAAGCTAATCCCGG
>CAZNFW010000013.1:0-15018 GCA_964572725.1 uncultured Melioribacter sp. | reverse complement strand
TACATTGAATAAAAATAAGTTAAAAATTTTTAAAGATATTGGAATTAATAGATTAAGTATAGGCATACAATCTTTTGACAATAATGAATTAAAATTTCTTACACGCATTCATGATTCCGTCACAGCATTAAAAACTGTTCTGGATGCTAATGATGCAGGTTTTGAAAATATTAGCATCGATTTAATTTTTAATCTACCCAATCAAACAAAAAAAATCTGGATGCATAATTTAAATATAGCTTTAAGCCTGCCCATTAAACATCTTTCTGCATACAGCTTAATTTTAGAACGCGGAACAATATTATACAAAATGGTAATGGATGGTAAAGTCAAAATTCAGGATGAAGATTATGATGCTGATTTATATGAACTGACAATTGATTTTCTTTCACATAACGGCTTTGTTCAATATGAAGTATCAAATTTTGCAAAACCCGGTTATGAATGTGTTCATAACAATTCATACTGGAGATACAAAGATTATCTGGGTTTTGGAACTTCATCACATTCTTTTGTCGAAGGAAAAAGATGGTGGAATTTTTCAAGCCTAAATTTTTATCTAAAATCAATTAATGAAGAAAATCATGCGGTTATTGGAGAAGAGATATTAACAAAAAGTCAAATGCTGGACGAGTATGTAATGCTTGCACTCAGAAGCAGTGGTTTGGATACTGTTGATTTTTCCAGCAGATTTGGTAACAAGTGGCTTGAAGAAAGACAATCTTTAATTTGTGAAATGATGAATAATGGTTTTATTGTTCAGGAAGAAAAGAAAATAAAATTAACAGCAAAAGGTTATGCAATTTGTGATGAAATAATTAAAAATTTGGTTTAATAAAGTGGGACATTCATAGTTTTTAATTAATAATTATAATTTTATTGATATTTGTGTTTGAAATGACTTAAGAGCAGAAATTTGCTAATTCACTTAATAATTTATAAATTTGCGGTGTCTAATTCGCCCCTCGTGGGCGATTTTTGTTTACGTAAAATGGAAAAATCAAAAATATTAGAAAAATTCGAAGAAATTGTTGCATCCGAAGGATTTTTGCTCATTGACCTCGTAATTCGTGGAGATGACAAACTTCGGATAATTGAAATTTTTATTGATGGTGAAAATGCTGTTACTGCTGATGATTGCATGAGAGTCAGTAGATTAATCGAAAAAGCCATTGATTCTGAAAATCTTTTTAAAAATTACCGCCTTGATGTTTCTTCTCCGGGTGTAGATAGACCATTGAAATATCTTGTGCAATATAACAAGCATATCAATAGAAAATTTGATGTTAGTTATAAAGAAGATGATAAGATTAAAAAAATTACAGGAAAACTTATTCGGATTGACGGAAATCAGTTAATCTTTCAAGAAAAAAATCAAGAAATAAAAATAAACTTTGAAGATATTGTTAAAGCAAAAGTATTAATTAGTTTTTGATAATGGAGGTAATATAAATGAACCCTGAAATAGTAGAATCATTCGCACAGATGGTGCGGGAAAAAAGCGTTGATAAAGATGTGCTTGCAGGTATTATTGAAGAAATATTCGGTCTGCTTGTTAAAAAGAAATACGGACCAGAAGCAAGATATGATGTAGTCGTAAATATGGATAAAGGCGATATTGAAATATTTCTTGAAAGGACAATAGTAGAAAAAGTAACAGACCCAAGTACTCAAATCAGCATCGATGAAGTTAATGCTCGTGGAAATGAAGATGGCCTGGAAGTTGGCGAAGATTATGTTGAAAAAATTGAACTATCCCAATTCGGAAGAAGATTGATAAATCTTGCAAGACAAAATTTGAATCAGAAGATTCGCGAAATCGAAAAAGATATTGTTTACAATGAATATAAAAATATTATAGGTGAAATCGTAGTTGGAGATATTTATCAGGTAAGACGGAATGATATACTTATTAATCATAATAAGAATGAATTAATATTGCCTCGATCTGAACAGATTCCGCATGAAAAATATAAAAAGGGTGAAACAATTAGAGCTGTAGTTAAAGAAGTCAAGAAAACACCAAATGGGCCGGTTATTATTGTTTCCCGCGCAGATAATATGTTCTTAAAAAGATTATTTGAAATTGAAATTCCGGAAATTTATGACGGCGTAATTGAAATTAAAGCTATTGCACGTGAACCTGGTGAGAGAGCAAAAGTTGCGGTTGAATCTCAGGATGCAAGAATCGATGCAGTAGGCGCCTGTGTTGGAATGAAGGGAGTACGAATTCATGCAATTGTACGTGAATTGAATAATGAAAATATTGATGTGATAAATTATTCTGACGACCCTGCTGTTTTTATTCAAAGATGCCTTGCTCCTGCTAAATTAAAACAGATTGAAATTGATGAAGATGCAAAGAAGTGTGTTGTATATGCAGAAAGTGACCAGATTTCTTTAATTGTTGGAAGAGGCGGTGTAAATATTCGTCTTGCCATGAAACTTACAGGATATGACATTGAAGTTATTCGTCTCGAAAAACAACTTGATGAGTATGAAGAAGATATTGAACTTCCTGAACTGCGCGAGGAATTAGGAAGTGATATTGTAGATATACTGATTATGAATCGCTATGAAACTGCAGTTGAAGTTCTTAAAGCAGGAGTTGATAAGTTAAAAGAAATTGAAGGAATTGGCGAGGAAAAAGCAAAGGAAATAATTCAAATACTAGAAAATCAATTTGAAGAAGAAGAGTAATAGTAAGTAAAATAACTTTCACAAAACTTAGGTATTCAAATGCCGGATGCTGTAAAAGAGAAAAAAATAAGACTGTATAAGTTTGCTTCTGAGTATAATATTCCAACAGATGCTATTATTGATTTTCTTCAGAAAAAAGGCTATGAGGTTAAATCTCATATGACACTTTTGACTGAAGAAATGGAGAGTGATATTCGTGTTCATTTTAAGAAAGATATTGAAAAAGCAGAAAAGCATTACAAAAAGATTTCTGAATTTCAAAAGAAAAGAGGCGAAGTAGAAGCTGAACCAACTGTAGAAACTAAAATTCAGGAGACTGTTGTTGAGGAAAAACCTCAGCATGAAAAACCAGTTGAATTACCTAAAGAAGAAATTAAATTACCAGAAAAACGTGCAGATGAATCTAAAATAGAAGATATAAGCGAAAAAAAAGAAACAACAGTCGAAGAACAGAATTTAGAATCACAGGCAGCGCAAACTGTAGAATCTAAAACTGAAGAATTAGCGCAGGAATTAACTGTTGAACAGCAAACAGATAAAGAAGCTCAAACATTTAAGACAGAAACCGAATTAGAATTAGAAGCAAGAAAAAAAGGTTTAACTATTGTAGGTAAAATAGAGCTCGATAAAAAAGAAAAAGCAGAAACTGTTAAACAAACTGCTGAAACCGTAGTTGAATCTGATGAAGAAATTGAATCTAAAAAGAAAAAGAAGAAAAAGAAAAAAGTTTTAAAAGCTAAGAAAAAAGGAAAAGCTGGAGAAGAAGGAGTTGATGAAGTTGTTTCGAAAAAGAAAAGAAAAATTAAAAAACTTGAAATTGACAAACGAGAAGTTGAAGAAGCAATTAAGAGAACGATGCTAAGTCTTGATGAATCTGTTTTAAGTGAAAGAGCTTTGATAAGAAAGAAAAAGAGAAAAGAAAAACAGGAACAGCAAGAAAGATTATTAGAGCAAAAACAAATTGAACAAAGAAAAATTAAAGTTACTGAATTTATTGCCGTTAATGAACTTGCAAATTTAATGGGGGTTCCTGTAAGTGAAGTAATTCAAAAATGTATTAGTCTTGGTTTAATGGTTTCTATTAATCAAAGATTAGATGTAGAAACTATTACATTAATCGCAGATGACTTTGGTTATGAAGTCGAATTAGTTGATGAATATCAGGCTGACATTGATGCTGACGTACCGGATCCTGAAGATAAATTAAAACCACGCCCTCCTGTTGTTACGATTATGGGACACGTAGACCATGGAAAAACATCGTTACTTGACTTTATAAGAAGAACCAATGTTGTTGCTGGAGAGGCAGGCGGAATAACACAACACATTGGAGCTTATAAAGTTGTTCTTGACGATGGAAAAGAAATTACGTTTCTCGATACACCAGGACACGAAGCTTTCACGGCAATGCGTGCTCGTGGAGCTAAAGTTACAGATATTGTGGTTCTCGTCGTTGCAGCTGATGATGCTGTTATGCCTCAAACCATTGAAGCCATTAATCACGCTCAGGCAGCTAATGTTCCTATTATAGTAGCAATTAATAAAATTGATAAACCAAATGCTAATATTGAAAAAATTAAACAACAGTTAGCAGAGAAAAATGTTCTTGTTGAAGATTGGGGCGGCAGATATCAATGTGTTGAAATTTCTGCTAAATTGGGCACCAATGTAGACCTGCTCCTCGAAAAAATTATTCTCGAAGCAGAAATGCTCGATCTGAAAGCTAATCCAGACAGACTGGCTCGAGGAACAATAATCGAAGCTCAACTTGATAAAGGCAGAGGAATTACAGCTACTGTGCTTGTTCAAAAAGGAACACTAAAAATTGGTGACCCGTTTATAGCAGGTGTTGTTTATGGCAGAGTTAGAGCAATGTTTGATGAACGCGGCAAAAAAGTTACAAGTGCCAGACCTTCAACCCCGGTTCTCGTTCTTGGATTTGAAAATACTCCGCAAGCTGGTGATATCTTTGTTGCAGTAGAATCAGAAAGAGAAGCTCGTGAAGTAAGTATAAAACGTCAGCAGCTTAAAAGAGAACAAAACCATCGTCAAGTTCGAATGATCACACTTGATGAAATCGCAAATCAAATTAATCGCGGCGGAATTAAAGAACTTCCAATTATTGTAAAAGGCGATGTTGATGGCTCCGTCGAAGCTTTATCTGATGCATTAATGAAATTATCAAATGATGAAGTCACAGTGAAAGTAATACATAAAGGAGTTGGAGCAATCTCGGAAGGTGATGTTCTTCTCGCTGCAGCATCTCGGGCTATTATTATTGGATTTCATGTACGCCCAAATTCTAATGCACGCAAATTAGCTGAAACTGAAAAAGTAGACATAAGACTTTATAATATTATTTATGATGCAATCAATGCTGTTAAATCTGCTCTTGAAGGAATGCTTTCTCCAGTTATATCAGAAGAATTAATTGGAACTGCAGAGGTTCGTCAAATATTCAGAGTTCCTAAAGTTGGAACTGTTGCAGGATGTTATGTCCAAGATGGTAAGATAGTTCGCAACAGTAAAATTCGCTTGTTCAGAGATGGTATTGTAATTTATGAAGGTCAACTCGATTCACTAAAAAGATTTAAAGATGATGTCCGGGAAGTAGAAAAAGGATTTGAATGCGGTTTGAGTATTGCTAATTTTAATGATATTAAAGTTGGTGATATTATTGAATCATATAAAATTGTTGAAACAAAAAAGAAGCTTGAATAATGCCATCGTACAGAGTTGAAAAAGTTGCAAGTTTAATTAAAGAAGAACTTAGCTTGATTTTTTTGCATAAAATTCAGGATCCAAACCTGAGTATTATTACTGTCACTAATATTAAAATGAGTCCTGACCTGCGTCATACTAAAGTTTATCTGTCTGTTTATGATAAAGATAAACGTCAGGAAGTTCTTGATAAAGTTAATGAATTAAAAAGCTGGATAAGAACTCAATTAGCAGGAAGGATTCAAATAAGATTTGTGCCCGAGCTCGATTTTTATATCGATGATACCCTTGACTATGTAGAAAAAATTGAAGGTATTATTAAAAAAATTCATGATAATGATAACAAAAAAAATATCGAATGATTATGTGCCAAATTTTTTCGAAGGAGAAATTATTCTTATAGATAAACCATTTAAAAAAACTTCTTTTGACGTTATTTATAAAATTCGAAAGGTTATTAATGTGAAAAAAGTTGGACATGCTGGAACACTTGACCCAATGGCAACAGGACTTCTAATTGTTTGCACTGGCAAGAAAACTAAAGAGATTCCTTCATTTATAGGATTTGACAAAACTTATATCGGAATAATCTCACTTGGTAAAACAACTCTTTCTTTTGATTTGGAAACTGAATTCAACAGCCAAAAAGAATTTGATTATGTTACAGAGGAAATGATTTATAATGTGCGAAATACATTCTTAGGTGCATCCACGCAATTGCCGCCAATGTATTCTGCTGTTAAAAAAAATGGCAAGGCTCTTTATAAATATGCACGCAAGGGAATTGAAGTAGAAAGAAAACCACGAGAAATTTTTATATCAAAATTTGAAATAAATAAAATTGAGCTGCCCGATATTCATTTTGAAATAACTTGTTCATCAGGAACATATATTCGTGTGATTGCAAATGACTTTGGAGAAAAACTTGGTTGCGGTGCTTACCTGAAATCTCTGAGACGAACTCATATTGGAAATTATAATGTTGAAGATGCTTTTCAACTTGATGAATTTATTCAATATCTAAAATCAATTTCTTTTCTGTCAATTAATTGATGATAAATGAAAATTTATAAAGATTCTTCTGAATTTATAAAAGAAAAGAAAACAGTTGTTACTGTCGGAAGTTTTGATGGATTGCATATTGGTCATCAAAAAATTTTAAAAAAATTAATTCAATTAAGTAAAGATATTAATGGAACAAACGTTCTTTTAACTTTTGAACCTCATCCAAGAAGTGTAATTGCTAAGGATTTTGATTTAAAAATCCTAACAACACTTGATGAAAAAATATCTTACTTAGAAAAATTTGGAATTGAAAATTTGATAGTTCAAAATTTTACTTTAGAATTTTCACAGATGACTTCAGAAGAATTTATGAAAGAAATTTTAGTTAATGATATTGATGTTTCACATATTGTAATTGGTCATGACCATAAATTTGGAAAAGACAGATTGGGAGATGAAGAAAAATTGAAAGAGTTTGGTAGACAGTATAATTTTAATGTTACTTCTGTTGAAGCAGAAGTGGTCGATGGTCAAGTAGTAAGCAGTACGAAAATTCGTAAAGCTTTGAATGAAGGAAATATTGATAAAGTCAATCTCTTTTTAGGTAGAAATTACAATATCTCAGGAAAAATTATTGAAGGAACAAAAAGAGGCAGGGAATTAGGATTCCCTACAGCAAATATTAAACTTAACAATGAAAAAAAAGCTGTTCCTAAAAATGGTGTTTATGTTGTCAGTTGTATTTTAAATGACAAAAATTATTTTGGAATAATGAACATAGGAACGCGTCCAACTTTTGAAAACAGTAATCAAACAATGTTCGAAGTAAATCTTTTTGATTTTAATGGCAATATTTATGGCGAAGATATTGAAGTTCATTTTTTAAAATATATTCGTGATGAAAAGAAATTTGAATCAAAAGAAGATTTAATAAATCAAATCAAGCAGGATATAAAAAAAGCAAAAGAATTTATAGAAGGAATCAAATAATATTTTTAATTAATTAATCCCGGTTAATTCTGGGGTTACATTGTACAACAAAAATAAAGGAGTAAAAAAATGTCAATCTCAAAAGAAAGAAAACTTGAGTTAATCAAAAAATATGGCAAGAATGAAAAAGACAGCGGAACCCCCGAAGTTCAAATAGCAATATTAACAGAAAGGATTAACAATCTTACTGCTCATTTTGAAAGCCATAAAAAAGACCATGCATCAAGAAGAGGATTGATGCAAATGGTTGGTAAAAGAAGAAGATTACTTGACTATTTAATGAAAAAAGATATTGAGAGATATCGTACAATAATTAAAGAATTGAACATAAGAAAATAGAGGTTTTAAAACATGGTATATACAAAAGAAGTACAAATTGGCAAGCACAAATTGATTTTTGAAACGGGCAAATTAGCTAAACAGGCTAATGGCGCCGTAATGGTTCGCTATGGTGATACAATGGTTCTTGTTACTGCAGTAATGGGCGATGTAAGAGATGATATAGATTTCTTTCCGCTTAATGTTGAATATCGTGAAAAATCATTTGCTGCAGGAAAAATTCCCGGCGGATTTATTAAACGGGAAGGAAAACCAAGCGATAAAGAAATTCTAAGTGCGAGATTAATTGATAGACCAATTCGCCCATTGTTCCCAGATAATTTTTTTAATGATACACAAATTGTAGCATTTGTTTATTCTTTCGATAATGAAAATGATGCTGATGTAATTGCTGCTTGCGGTGCTTCTGCTGCTCTCGTTATATCAGATATTCCATTCCTTGAACCAATTGGAGAAGTTAGAGTAGGAAGAATAAATGGAGAATTTATTATTAATCCTACTCTGCAGCAAATTGAAGAAAGTGACATCGAACTGGTTGTTGCAGGTACAGAAAGTTCTATAATGATGGTCGAAGGTGAAGCAAAAGAAGTTAGCGAAGAAGATATGCTTAATGCTCTCAAATTTGCTCATGGAGAAATTAAAAAAATTGTTCAGGCTCAAAAAGAATTGCGTGAACTTTGCGGCAAACCAAAGTTAGAAGTTCCACCAAAAGTAATTGATGAAAATCTTTTAAAAGATGTCCATGAATTAGCGTACGAAAAATTCAAAACTATAGTTGCAACTGCTTTATCTAAAGAAGAACGCTCGAATAAAAATAAAGAACTTGAAGAAGAAGTTATTGCTGCTCTTGCTGAAAAATATCCCGAACAGGAAAAAGTTATTAAAGAAATTCTTCATGATATGGAAAAGGATTTGATGAGAAAGAGAATTTTACAGGAAGGATTACGTCTCGATGGAAGAAAAACTAATGAAATACGACCAATTTCAATTGAACTTGGTTTGCTGCCTCGTCCTCATGGTTCTGCATTGTTCACACGCGGCGAAACTCAGAGCTTGACAACTTTAACTCTTGGCACAAAGCAGGATGAACAAATTATAGATGGACTGCAAGCTGAATTCAGAAAAAGATTTATTCTTCATTATAACTTTCCTCCTTTTAGTGTTGGCGAAGTTGGTAAATATGCTGGAGTTGGAAGAAGAGAAGTTGGACATGGTAATCTTGCGGAGCGTTCATTAAAAAATGTTATTCCTTCTGAAGATAAATTCCCTTATATGATTAGATTAAATTCAGATATACTTGAATCAAACGGGTCTTCATCAATGGCAACTGTATGTGCTGGTTCTCTAGCATTGATGGATGGCGGTGTGCCTATTAAAACTGCAATTGCTGGTATTGCAATGGGACTTGTAAAAGAAGGTGACCAATATGCAATTCTTTCTGATATTCTTGGTAATGAAGACCATCTTGGTGATATGGATTTTAAGGTTGCAGGTTCCGAGAAAGGTATAACGGGATTTCAGATGGATATAAAAATTCAGGGCATCTCATATGAAATAATGGAAAAAGCTTTACAACAAGCAAAGGAAGGAAGATTACATATTTTGAAAATTATGAATCAAGCAATTTCAGCTCCAAGGCCTAATATTTCAATTTATGCTCCCACACTTCTTTCAACAAAAATTCCAACTGATAAAATTGGAGCTGTAATTGGACCAGGAGGAAAAATTATTCAGAAGATTCAAAAAGATTATAATGTGGAAATTGTAATTGATGAGGATGGAACTGTAAATATTTCAGGACAGGATGCAAAACTAGCACGAGAAGCAAAAGAGTATATTAAATGGTTAACGGCAGAACCTGAAGTAGGGAAAAATTATAATGGTAAAGTAGTACGCATTGCTGATTTTGGTGCATTTGTGGAAATTTTACCCGGCGTTCAGGGATTGCTTCATATTTCACAAATTGACAATAAAAAGATTGATAAAGTATCAGATGTTTTAAAAGAAGGTGATACAATTAAAGTAAAACTTCTAAGCATTGATGGAAATAAGTTTACTTTGTCACGGAAAGCATTATTGAAAGAAAATCAAAATTCTGAAGAGAACGAGAATAACAAGTAATTTCAAAAATAAGGAAAGATTTTGAAGCAATTAGCTGAATAATTTTTATGGCTGTGATTAATGAAAATAGGAAATGTTGATATTGGCAAAAAACTTTTTTTGGCACCAATGGCAGAAATTACGGATTCATCTTTTAGAAAAATCTGTAAAGAACATGGTGCTGGTTTTACATTTACTCAAATGGTAAGTGCAGCAGGAGTCGTCAATAATAATTTTGAAACACTTCGAAATCTTTCCTTTCATATTTCTGAAAAACCAATCGGTGTTCAAATTTTAGGCAATGACCCCGTTGTTATAGGCGAAGCTGTAAAAGAAATTTCAAAACTGAAACCTGATTTAATTGATTTAAATAGTGGATGTCCCGTTGAAAAAGTAACCACGAATTTAATGGGTGCAGCTTTACTTGATGACCCGATTAGAATTGGAAAAATAGTTTCAGCAATGGTAAAAAATTCAGGGGGAATTCCAGTCTCGGTAAAAATTAGACTTGGCAAAAATCATAAAAAAATTAATGTAGTCGAAGTTTCAAAAGCAATAGAAGATAATGGTGCTTCATTAATTTTTATTCATGCAAGAACCCGGGAAGAAAAATATGACTCAGAACCGCATTGGGAATGGATACGAATAGTAAAAGAAAGTGTAAATATTCCAGTGGTAGGGAATGGTTCACTTTTTAATCCAGAAGATATTTGTAAGATGATTAAGGAAACAAATTGTGATTCTGCAATGATAGCACGCGGTGCTATTGGGAATCCTTTTATCTTTGAAAGATATAATTCATTAATTGAAACCGGAATTGATCCAGGTGAACCATCAATTGATATGGTTAAAAAAGTTTTATTAGAACAAATTAATTTATTAAAAGAAGAATACGGCGAAATAAAATGCCTTGATAAAGTTAAAAAAAATATAATCTGGTATTTCAAAAATTTTCAGGGCATTGAAGAACTGATGCAGAAAATATTTTCGCTGCAGGATTTGAACTCATTAAAAAATTTGATAGATGAACATTCAGAAAAAATTCAAAATAATTTTTATAAGTCTCAATTCAGTTACATTGTAAATATCAAGTTCAAAAAGAAAGTTTTATTCTGGATGGAAAATGATTATGAAACAATAGGATAATTAATAAACAGAATAAAGAGTTTTTAATGAACAAAGAAATAATTATTAGTTCAACAACTACTCAAAACAGAGTTGCAATCACCGAAGATGGAAATCTGGTTGATTTTTTTGTTGAGCACCCAGAAAAGCAGAGAATGGTTGGGGATATTTATCTGGGAAGAGTAGCGCGTGTTTTACCTGGCATTCGTGCAGCTTTTATTGATATTGGATTAAAACACGATGCTTTTCTGCATTTCTCCGATATTGGTGAACGAACAGAAGCTTTACAGGGAATATTCGAAGATGATGAGACCGATGAAGATGATGAAGAAAATCAATCAAGTAGTAATGAATTGTCTTCGGTAGAAACAGCTGAGCAAACTGAAGAAGAAAAAAAATCAGCAAGACATGTAGTAAGAGAACGGCAAATTCCAAAGCTTAAAAAAGGACAGGAAATTTTAGTTCAGATACTTAAAGAACCTGTAAAAGATAAAGGGGTAAGAGTTACATCTTCAGTTTCTATTCCCGGAAGATTTTGTGTTCTGCTCCCAATGGATGATAAAATTGGCGTTTCCAAAAAAATTGTTGATATAAGAGAACGAAAAAGATTAAGAAGAATTGCAAGAAGTATTATTCCAAAAGATTGTGGTCTAATTATAAGAACTGCAGCAAAAGATCAGGATGAAGAAACTCTTGCAGGCGACTTAAAATATTTAGTAAAAATCTGGGAAGATATTCAGGAAGATGCAAAAAAACTTGAGCCACCAGCAATACTTTATAAAGATTTAAGTACAACAATAAGTGTAATACGCGACTTATTTACTCCCGACGTATCGAAAGTTTTTGTAGATTCTAAAAAATTATGGAAAGAAATAAGAAATTATGTTCAATTTGTTCAGCCGTCGCTTTTAGACAGAATTGAATATTACAAAGGCGAAGAACCAATATTTGAAGCTTTCAAGATAGAAGAACAAATAAAAACTTTGATGGGAAGAAGGGTTCCTCTTCCCAGCGGAGGGCATATAATTATTGAACATACCGAAGCAATGACAGTAATTGATGTTAACAGCGGAAGATATGCTGCAAAAAAAGAACAAGAATTAAATTCACTCAAAACAGATTTAGAAGCCGCAAGAGAAATTGTTCGTCAATTAAGATTGAGAGATATTGGTGGATTAATTGTTGTGGATTTTATTGACCTTGAAGATGAAAAGAACAGAAAAAAAATTTATGACGAACTAAAAAAAGAATTTAAAAAAGATAGAGCCAAAACCGCTCTGCTGCCTATGACGGAGTTTGGACTTGTGCAAATTACACGTGAAAGAGTTAGAGAAAATATTGTTCAATCGATGACAGAGGTTTGTCCTTATTGTCAGGGCACTGGATTACTTACAAAAAAATCAAATCTTATTCATGAAATTGAAAAATGGTTGCAACGTTATCGTTTAGAAGGAAAGCATAAATCTTTAAAACTAATAGTTCATCCTTCACTTGGTGAAAAACTAAAAGAAGGTTTTATTTCTACTTTGACTAAAATTCAATTTAAATATATGGTCAGATTGAAATTGATACAGGAAGAAAAAATGGATCCCTCTTCTTTCCGGATTCTTGTTGCAAGCACTGATGAAGATATTACAGATAACTTTGCGTGAATTTTTTTGCTGTCATACTTTGAATTATATTATGATTGGAATAAATCTATCATGAGAGCTTATTGAAAATTTATTATCTGCAAATTGCTTCTATATTAATTGATATTGGTATTTTATCAAAAATAAAATAGAAATTATTTCTTTAATAATTTTGTATCATATTATGTGAAGCAATTTTATTAATTTTTCAGTAAAGAATTTTGAGATTAGGAGGTAACAATGAAATTTTTTATTGATTCTGCTAATATAAATCATATAAAAGAAGCAGCTTCTTACGGGATGCTTGATGGAGTAACTACAAATCCATCTCTTGTTGCTAAAGAAGGAAAGAACTTTAGAGACCTTTTAGAAGAAATTGTTAAAATTGTTGATGGTCCTATAAGTGCTGAAGTTGTATCAACTGATTATGAAGGCATTATTAAGGAAGCAAGAGAACTCTCTAAGATTCATAAAAATATTGTAGTAAAAATTCCTCTTATTAAAGAAGGAATAAAAGCTGTAAAAACATTATCATCAGAGGGAATTAAAACAAATGTTACTTTATGTTTTTCAGCACCGCAGGCAATTTTAGCTGCAAAAGCAGGCGCAACTTATGTAAGTCCTTTTGTAGGAAGACTTGATGATATCGGTCATGAAGGAATGAGTTTAATCGCACAGATTGTTCAAATCTATCGCAATTATAATTTCAAAACAGAAGTTATAGTTGCAAGTATTCGTCATCCTTTACATGTAGTAGAAGCAGCATTGATGGGAGCTCATATTGCCACAATTCCTTTTGATGTTATTGAAAAACTATTCAAACATCCATTAACTGACATTGGATTAGAAAAATTTCTTGCAGATTGGAAAAAACTAAATCAATAAATAAAATGAAAAAAACAAAATTCTATCCAGTTCATGAAAAACTAAGAGCTAAAATTGTTGATTTTGCTGGTTTTAAAATGCCCATTCAATATTCTTCTATAATTGCTGAACATAAGGCAGTAAGAAATTCTGTGGGTGTTTTTGATGTTTCGCACATGGGCGAAATTTTTATTAGAGGCGAAAATGCTCTTGATTTTGTTCAATATATTACAATTAATGATGCGTCAATGCTAACAAATGGCAGAGTTCAATATTCTGCTATGTGTTATCCTGATGGCGGTATTGTTGATGATTTACTCGTTTATAAGTTCAACGAAAAAGAATATATGTTTGTGGTTAATGCTTCGAATAAGGATAAAGATTTTGAATGGATGAAAAAGAATAACCTTTTTGGTGTTGATATCTCAGATGAAAGTGATGAATATTCTCTCCTTGCTGTACAAGGACCAAATTCAAAGTCTGTGATTGAAAAATTATGCGACCGTCCTCTTGATTTGGAATATTATCACTTCTTTTTTGCTAAAGTAGCTGATGTTGATATGATTGTTTCAAGAACTGGATATACAGGAGAATTAGGTTATGAATTATATTTCAAAGGAGATGAACAAACAGCAGAAAAAGTATGGGATGACTTATTCGATGCAGGTAAAGAATTTAATATTCAACCAGCAGGATTAGGTGCAAGAGACTCATTAAGACTTGAAATGGGATATTGTCTTTACGGCAATGATATTGACCAGACCACTAATCCGCTTGAAGCTAATCTTGGATGGATTACCAAACTGAAAAAAAATTCATTCATTGGCAAAGAAGCATTGCTAAAAATTAAAGAAGAAGGTTTGAAAAGAAAATTGGTACCATTAATTTCTGAAGAGAAAGCATTTCCACGCCATGGATATGATTTAATAGCAGACGGCAAAATAGTTGGAAAAGTAACAAGTGGAACAGTGAGCCCGATTCTTGAAAAAGCAATTGCTCTTGGTTATGTTTCGATTGACTATGCAAAGGAGGGTACTCAAGTTAATTTTTTAATAAGGGGAAAAGAAGTTCCTGCAATTGTAACTAAATTACCATTTGTGAAGTACTGATATGAAAGTTAATGTATTATTCTCAAATATTTTTCTTGATGAACTCTACTTTACAGGTAAAACAGCTGTTATGATTGATGTTCTCAGAGCTTCCTCTGTGATTACAACTGCCTTATCTAATGGAGCTCGAGAAGTTATTCCAGTAAGCACACTCGATTTTGCAATGAAAATTTCAAGCGATGCATTTAAGAGTCAGACTTTGCTATGCGGTGAAAGAAATACTAAAATGGTTGAAGGATTTAATCTTGGTAATTCTCCTTTAGAATATAAACCAGAAATTGTAGCTGGCAAATCAATTATTTTATATACTACGAATGGAAGTAAAAGCATTGTAAAAGCAAAATTCTGTGAAAATTTATTTATTGGATGCTTTTTGAATTTGCCTGCACTAGCAAATCATCTGATAAATCTTAATCTTGATTTTGAAATTATTT
>CAZNFW010000012.1:24219-68137 GCA_964572725.1 uncultured Melioribacter sp. | reverse complement strand
TATGCTAAATCTTTTCTAAAACTTTTCGATAATCAAAGTGGACGATTATTATCATTTGGCTAATATTATTCATAATAAACTTTAAAACAGCATACATAAAAGAATTTTTTAGATAATAATAACAGGCACACAACTTGAAAGTTATTCAAAAACAATGATGGTCATTTATGAATAATAATTTTGATAACTTTTTTAAAGAATTAGAAAAACATTCAAGTGATGAAATAATTGATGCTTTATATTCATTAAATGAAAGTTCAGATGTTGGAAAATTTATTCCTCAAATATGTTCACTCATATCACATGAAGATAAAGGTGTGCGAAATGCTGCTACTATGGTGTTATTAAATCATCAACCGAAAGAAGCTCCTTCGTATCTTGTCCCTTATATTTCTTCGCCTGATATATCGATTAGAAATCTTGCTGGAGAAATTTTAGCAAAACTTGGAGATTTGTCTGTTGATGCATTAATCGAATATAATCACGACCGGAATGACGATGATAATAAATTTATTATCGATTTACTTGGAATAATTGCTAATCCTAAAGCAACCAGCCATATTATTGAAGTTATGAGTACTACTGATAACGATAATGTTATTCTTGCTTGTATTGAAGCACTTGGCAATATTCGTTATGAAGATGCTGTCGAGATATTGCTTCTTTTTTATGAAAGAAATGAATTATATAAACCAACAATTGTAGAAGCATTAGGAAAAATTGGCTCTCAAAAAGCTCTTGATTTTCTTATTTCAAGATTTAATTCTGAAGATGAATTAACAAAATATTCAATTCTGGAAAGTCTTGGATACATTGGAGATGTAAATACTTATTTCTTTCTTCTGGAACAAATCTTAAATGTACATGGACCACTTGTATGGCCTCTGATAACTTCAATCTTTTTATTAAAAGAAAAATACAATCTTGACATTCCATTTGATGATAAGATGAAAAGTTTGTTAATGTATACGTTGAGAGAAGGTACTGCAGAACATAAAAAAATTGCTCTGTCGCTGATAAATGTTTTTAATGATAAAGATATTTTAATTGCAAGTCTAAAGTTTCTTGGAGAAGATTACGAACTTGATGAAATAATCCGTTCAAAGGTAACAAATAATATTACTTTTATCTTTGAAGAAATGCCGCGCATACTCAATGAAAAACCGGAAAATGTTGTTCATATTTTGAATTTGCTTTTATCAATTATATCACATGCCATGAACTCAGAAACTCAATTACAAATTTCTCTAATGATGATTCGTAATCTTATTCATGCTGTAAGTGAATATTTAACTCATCCCGATGAAGAGGTAAGAAGAGCAAGCATGGAAATTATCTTTAATCTTGATCCGGAAAGTGCACTTCTTTTTATTGATTCAATGATGAATGATGAAAATATCTGGAATAAATTAAGATTAATAGAATTACTTGAGACAATTGAAAATTCTGAATCGACAAATGCATTGATTCGCTTATCACAGGATGAAGATGAGATGGTTAGAGATAAAGCTCTGGAAGTAATTGAATTAAGAAAAAAAATTAATTCCACTACAAAATAATTAAATCGTATGAGCCAATTTACAGAATTGAATGTTTCTGATGTTAAAAAAAGCCTAAGCAGTGTTTTACCAAAGCAGATGACTATGTCACTTCAATTATTTCAGGAAATACGAAAATATATTTATGATTTAACAGGAATATATTTTCAGGACAATAAAAAATATCTTCTCGAAAGTCGTTTGCAGAGAAGAATTTCTTTTCTTGGATTAAAAGATTACGAAGAATATTTCAACTTATTAAAAAGCAATAAAAATACTGAAGAAAAGAAATATTTTTATGAAGCTATAACAATAAACGAAACATTCTTCTTTCGAAATCAGCCTCAGCTTGATGCGCTTGCTTCCAAGGTATTTCCTGAAATAATTCAGAATAAAATTTCACAAAAGAAAAATAAAATCCGAGTCTGGAGCGCAGCTTGTTCATCCGGCGAAGAAGCTTATTCAATTGCTATGGTGTTTGATGATTTAGTTAAACCAAAATATCCAAGTATTGAAATAGAAATTTTAGGAACAGATATTAGCTCTGCAGTAATTGAAACTGCAAAAAGCGGAATTTATAAAGAATACTCAGTTCGCAATATTCCACCATATTACTTAAAAAAATATTTTTTAATAAATGGCAATACTTTTGAAGTTAAACCAGAATTAAAAAAGCTGGTTTCTTTTAATGTACTAAACTTATATGATGATATAATGATGAAGACAATGTACAATTTTGATATAATTTTTTGTGCTAACGTCTTAATTTATTTCGATAATGCTTCGAAAATAAAAGTGGTTTCTCATTTATATAATGCATTAAACCGGGGAGGTTATTTGTTTATTGGTTATTCTGAAACTTTGCAAGGTATTTCGAAAGCATTTAGTCTTATTAGTTTTCCAAAGACTGTCGGATATAAGAAGGAGTAATTTATAAAATGAAACGGGTAATATTAGTTGCTGATGATTCTCCGACAATTAGAAAATTTGTGTCTGTAGCCTTAAGCGTAAAAGGCTACGAGATCATTACATGCTCGGATGGAATGGAAGCTTTAGAAAAGTTGCCTAACTACAAAGTTGATTTATTGATAACAGATTTAAATATGCCTAATGTTGATGGTTTTGAACTAATTCGTTCTATTAGAAATAATGAAGAATATAAGGATTTGCCAATAATTGTGCTTACTTCTTTAGACAATAGTGAAGATATACACAGAGGTTTAGAATGCGGAGCAAATTCATATTTAATAAAGCCTTTTGACCCTAAAAGAGTTTTATACGAAGTTTCAAAATATTTGAATTAGGAGTAATACTATGGCACTTAAATTCTTAGTTGTTGATGATTCAGTAACAATGAGGAGAATTGTTGCCAATTCCCTCAAATCAATCGGTTATGATAACTATGTTGAAGCTGCCGACGGAAAAGAGGCGCTTTCAAAATTAAATTCTGATGATTCAATTAACTTTGTTATAACCGATTGGAACATGCCGGAAGTTTCCGGTCTTGAATTAGTAAAAGCAATACGCTCAAATGAAAAAACTCAATCTCTCCCAATCTTAATGGTTACAACCAGAGGACTTAAAGAAGATATACTTGAAGCCCTTCAAGCTAAAGTTAATAATTACATAGTAAAACCATTTACACCCCAAATTCTGAGGGAGAAGATTGAACAAATTTTAGCAAGTTCATAAAAATGGAGTTAAATATGGAAAATCAATTAAGTATGGAGCAGGTATTTCAAAAGTTGGGGGACTTAAAACAGTTCTTCATATTCGGTCAAAAAATTGTACCACTTTTCAAAAAAATTATTGATTTCATGACCGATATTGTCCCTCTGCTCGAAAATGTAAATAATTCAATTCAAGATACAACCAGTAAAATGCCTAAAGCTGCTCATCAGATTAACAGTGTAACCAACGCAACTGAAATTGCTACAAGCGAAATTTTGGATATTGTTGATTCAATGTCTATGGACATGACAAAAATTAAAAATGAACTTGAAGATATGAAGAATGGATTTTTTAACCAGAGAGTAGCATTAGATAAATTGATTTATGAATATCCAGCTCTAAATGGCAGACTTGAAGAACTAAAATCAGCACTTGTTATTGATGAACTTGAAAGTAAAGTATTAGGATTAGAAAGCGTTATTCAGAAAATAGAAAATGATATTACAAATATTACAATTTCGCTTCAGGTGCAGGATATAACCGCTCAGCAATTAGCTTCTGTAAATCATTTAATAGATTCTGTTCAAATGCGGCTTTCTTCTTTGCTATTTGATTTTAATAAACAAGATGGTTTTCAAATTCCGCATTTTGAAGAAATACACGACCATAAAAAACCGTTTAATCCAAATGCTAAATATGATAGAAATCATGAAATGCAGAAAGTTGCTGATGAATTAGTCAACGGAAACAATAAAACTTCACAGGAAGAAATAGATAAATTATTTGGTAAATGATGGAAGGTACAGCTCAAAATCCGATGCTGATCGACCCTGAGATGAAAGAAATTGTCGACAGCTTTTTGCTGGAGACAAAAGAAATTCTTGAAAATCTCAATGTCGATTTAATAGAACTTGAAAAACGCCCTGAAGATTTAGATTTATTAAATCAAATCTTTCGTTCGTTTCATACAATTAAAGGTACCTCTGGTTTTCTTGGTCTTGAAAAACTCCCTGCTATTACACATAAGTGCGAGGACATATTAAATAAGCTGCGCAGAGGAGAAGCAAAATTAAATTCTGATTTAATGGATGGAATTATTTTAGGTTATGATACTATTAAGGAGTTACTTGTAAAAATCGAAAATGAAAAAAATGAAGATGTTGATGTAGAAAATGTTATTAAGGTTCTCACTGGCTTACTGGAAAGCATGGGGAATGCTCCTGCAAATGAAATTCAAAAAGAAACTCAAGTCCAAAATTCAAATCAAGTTGATACAAATCAAGCAAAGGTTGAACCAGTTGATACAACTTTTAAAGAAAAAAATACTGTATCAAAAATAACTTCTGCTGCAGAATCAAAGAAAACAGATAATACAATTAGAGTAGAAGTTGAAAGGCTTGATGCATTATTGAATATAGCATCTGAATTAGTTTTAGGAAGAAATCGTCTAATGCAGGTTAACAGTCAGGTTGCACTTGAATTTGAGAATTCAAACATTGCTAAAGATTTGGCTGATGCAACTAAACAAATTGATTTGATGACAAGTGAACTTCAGCTCGTTGTAATGAAATTAAGAATGATTAAAATTGGTAAAGTGTTTAATCGATTTCCACGAGTAGTAAGAGATTTATGCAAAGAACTTGAAAAAGAAGTTGAACTTAAAATTTATGGTGAAGATACAGAAGTTGACAAAAACTTAATTGAAGAAATTAACGACCCGCTTGTTCACCTTGTCCGAAATGCAATTGACCATGGAATAGAAAAACCAGAAATTAGATTAGCAAAAGGAAAGAATAGAAAAGGTACAGTTATTTTATCTGCTGAGCATGAAGGAAATAATATCGTAATTAAAATTGAAGATGATGGAAAAGGAATAGACCCTGAAGTAATTAAAGAAAAAGCAATTAGCAAGGGTTTTATCACTGCAGAAAGAGCAAAAGAACTATCCAAACAGGAAGCATACAATTTAATTTTTCATCCCGGGTTTTCCACCGCAGAAGTTGTAACAAATGTCTCGGGCCGCGGAGTTGGGATGGATGTTGTTAAAACTAATGTAGCAAAATTAAGAGGAACTATTTCTGTTGAATCAGAAGTAGATAAAGGAACAAAAATAATTTTGAGACTTCCTTTAACTCTTGCAATTATTTCGGGTATGATTGTAAAAGCCTGCAATCAAACTCTTGTTATTCCTCTCCATTCTGTTATCGAAGTAATTAGAGTAAATAAAAATCAGATAGAAACAGTAAGAGGTAAAGAAGTAATTAATTTGCGTGATTCTATTTTACCAATTGTTGGATTAGAAGAACTTATCAACAGTAGTGAAAATGGTCATAAAAAAGAAAGTGAGTGGCAGTATATAGTTGAAGTAGGTGTAGCAGAAAAAAGATTCGGAATAAAAGTAGATGATTTGGTTGGTCAACAGGAAGTTGTTATTAAATCACTCGGTAATTATCTTGGAAAAATAGATGGCATTGCAGGTTCAACAATCATGGGAGATGGCACAGTTGTAATAATACTTGATATTAACGAATTGTTTAACAAGCTGGAAAAAAGAATTAATGCGTAATATTTCTGTACTTGTTGTAGATGACTCAGCTTTCATGCGTAAATCTCTTTCACTTATGCTTGAAAGTGATGAGAAAATAAAAGTAATTGGTACTGCACGTAATGGTCAGGAAGGCGTTGAACTTGCAAAAAAATTAAAACCCGACATTATTACTCTTGATATTGAAATGCCTGTAATGGATGGGCTTACTGCATTAAAAAAAATAATGGCAGAATCTCCAACTGCAGTTTTAATGGTCAGCTCTCTTACAACTGAAGGAGCTGAAGCAACATTAACAGCTTTAGAATTAGGAGCAGTTGATTTTATTCCTAAAGAATTGTCATATGTCAATGTTAATATAACAAAGATTAAAGATAGCTTAATTACAAAAGTAAAAGAAATTTATCGTCAAAAATTTCTTAAAGAAAGATTAGAAAGACTTGCAAAATCTTCTGAACTTTCCAGAAAAAAAACTATTCCAATTTCTCAGAAAGAAATATCAAGAAATGATTTTCACGCAGTTTCAATAGGAATATCAACTGGTGGACCTTTGTCGTTGCAAAAAGTATTGCCAAACTTATCACCTAACATCAAAGTCCCAATTTTTATTGTTCAGCATATGCCACCTAAGTTTACAAAATCACTTGCAGACAGATTGAATACTATTTGCAGCTTAACTGTGAAAGAAGCAGAAAATGGAGAAGCTGTTCAAAATGGTGTTATTTATATTGCACCGGGCGGTTATCATATGAAAATAAAGAAAATTAATCTATCTAATGCCGCAATAGAAATTACAGAAGAGCCAATGGATTCAATTCATAAACCATCGGTTGATGTAATGATGAGTTCAGTTGTAGATTTTTATGGTAAACATACACTTGGTGTAATAATGACAGGAATGGGAAAAGATGGTCTGGAAGCAGTAAAGTATTTGAAAAGTGTAGGCGGATATTCAATTGCCCAAGATGAAGAATCCTGTGTAGTTTATGGAATGCCAAAAGCAATTGTTGATGCAGGTCTTGCAGATTCAGTTTTGCCATTAGAAAAAATTCCAGAATTAATAAATAAGGTGCTTTGCCATGCCTAATCGTTTTGAAGAAGCTTTAATGAAAGATATTTTTACAAAGAACAAAGTTCATACGGGCAATTTAATTAAAGCCTCAGATGTTGAAATCAAAGGTTACACAAAAATTTCTGTTGAAGAAGATGATATTGAGGGTGTTAAAGTTTATATAAAGAAAGATGCAAATGATATTGTAAAAGAAATCAAGTTCGTATGTTCTTGTGGTCAAACTAAAAGTATTATTCTTGATTATAATGATTAATAATTTACAACTGTTCATATTTAGCCAATCTTTTTAGTTATCTTTTAAACAATTCATTAAAAATCAATTATTTGTTGTGGCATTTCTTTTGGATACATTATTAAAAAATCCAGAAATGTATGTCAACAATAAAATTGCTTGAAAACCTGCTTAATTATTGTGTTGTAAAGAATAAGGTTATTGCAAATAATATTGCCAATGTTCAAACAGAAAATTATAAAAGAGAAGATGTTTCTTTCAAAAGTCTTTTAAAAGAAAATTCTGATGCAATATTAAAAACTACTCACAGCAAACATCTTCCCGCTATAAATTCAACTCAAGATGATAATCCTGCATTTGAAGTAATTTATGATGAAAGCAGTGAGAATATTTCTGGAATTAATAATGTTAATATCGAAAAAGAAATGGCTGAATTAGCAGAAAATACACTGCGTTTCAAATTTGCTTCGAAAAAAGTAGGAGAATATTACAAAACATTACAAAGTGTAATAAGAGGGGGGAGTAGAACTTGAAAATCTTAGGCAGCTTATTTGGTTTTGGAATTAGTGCTCGAGGAATGAGTATTCAAAGAAAAAAAATGGAACTCATTGCTCAGAACATTGCAAATGCAGATACAATAAGAACTGAAAACGGCGAACCATATCAAAGAAAATATTTAAAAGTGCAAGAAGAAAAGACAAGCTTTGCTTCAAAACTTGCAATTGAGGGACAGATTCTTAAACTGAGCACAACAAATGAAAATCATTTTTCTGGTGTCAAAACAAAGGATGTTTCGTTGCCGCCCGTACAAGATAATATAGAGATAAATGAGATGACTGACGAAAAACCTGGTGATGTTGTTTATATGCCAGACCATCCAGATGCTGATAAAAACGGATATGTACAGATGTCAAATGTAAATATTATTAACGAAATGGTTGATATGATTGCTGCTACCCGTGCATATGAAGCAAATCTCACTGCACTTAATTCATCAAAACAAATGGTCAAAGATTCACTGGAGATATAAAATGAAAATAACAACAAACTTAATCGGGAACTATTCTGTAGTAAATCATGGAACATTAAATAACGCAAATAAAATTAAAAAGCCGGAAGTAACTCAGGAAGAAAAAAAATTCTTTGCAAATCTTTATCCAGATAAACAAAAAGAAATATTAAGTTATGAATTCTACAATGCAAAAGGTAAAATTACTGGAGTTACTATCGGCTCAATAATTGATAGGAGAGGATAAAATGAAAATCGAAGGACTAAATAATTTTGTTGTTAATTCTCTTGGTTCAGAAGTTAAGAAACCTAAAGAAGAAAATAACATCACAAATACATTTGCTGAACTGATTAATAATGTTAATCAAGCACAAAAAGAATCACAAAAAGCAATCGAAGATTTTGTTTCTGGAAATGGGGTAGAACTTCATGAAGTGATGATTGCTGGAGAAAAAGCTAAAACAAGTCTGGAACTTTTAATGGAAATTCGTAACAAAGCAATTGATATGTATAAAGAATTAACAAGGATACCAGTTTAATATGAATTCAAATCCTTTACAAGCATTGCTGGGAATAATTAATAAACTGAATCCCAAACAAAAATTTATGTTAATTGGCGGAATACTGCTTACAGCAGTATTGCTTGTTGTAATGCTTTTTTTCTTGAACGAACCCACATATACAACACTATACAGCGGATTGTCTGCTGAAGATGCATCTAAAGTTGTGGAATATTTATCAAGTCAAAAAATATTATATAAGATTGATGATGGCGGACAAACTATAAAAGTTCCAAGAGAAAAAGTTTATGAAACAAGATTAGCTCTTGCCAGCCGCGGAATCCCAAGTTCTGGTGTTATAGGTTATGAAATATTTGACAAGACATCAATGGGTATGTCTGAATTTATGCAAAAACTTAATTTCAAAAGAGCACTTGAAGGAGAACTTGCACGAACTATTTCACAATTAGATGGAGTTCAGGGAGCGAGAGTTCACATTGTAATTCCTCAAAAGTCAATTTTTAAAGATGAAGAAAAATTGCCTTCTGCCTCTGTTGTTTTGAAATTAAGAAATGGAGCATTAATAAGTAAAGAAAATATTACATCAATAGTAAATTTAATTTGTGGAAGTGTAGAAGGTTTACAACCAAGCAAAGTTTCGATAATTGATACTAAAGGAAGAATGCTTTCAAACGAAGACGAAGAAGGTCCGCTTGCTTTTGCATCAACCAAACAGTATGAAATAAAACAGTCTGTTGAAAATTATCTTGCCAAAAAGGCTCAGGCTATTCTTGATAATGTTGTTGGTTTTGGAAATTCTGTTGTTCAGGTTAATGCTGATTTAAATTTTGACCAGGTTGAAAAAACAATGGAACAGTACGATCCAGAATCACAAGTTGCTGTAAGTGAACAAACAATTAAATCGAATAATCAGGGTGTTAGTTCGAAAGATTCTACTGCACAGAACAATGAAAATACTTTGACCAATTACGAAATAAGCAAAACTATTCAAAAAGTTGTTGAAGGCAGTGGCAACATACAGAGATTAAGTGTAGCAGCAGTAATAAATGATATTCCGAAGGAAGTAAAAAATGGAGACAAAACAGAAATAGTTTATGAACCCCGTCCGCCCGAACAACTTAAAAAATTAGAAGACCTTGTAAAAAATGCTGTAGGTATTGACCCTAACAGAAACGACCAGTTTTCACTTGTCAGTATTCCTTTTGAAGTAAAGACGAATGAAGAAGGTTTTGAAGAAAAAAATACAGTAATCCCTAATGCAGATGAATTGACAAATGTTATCTTTATGCTTATTGCAATTGTTGCTTCAATATTTGTTCTGAAAAGTTTAATGAAAAAATTAAAAACAGAAAAAATTGTTATAGGTACAATTAATCCAGGCGATTTGATTGCAACTCCAACATCTGCCGCTTTGCAGCAAAGAGCGGAATCGAATCTAATCAATCAATTGGCTACAACTAAAAAACGTCCGCTTATCCCAGTTGGCGATTTGGAAGACGAAATTTCTGATGAAGCATTACTAAAGAAAAATCAACAAGAAAAAATTATTAACTATGTTACAAAGAATCCTGCAGAAGCAGCAAAACTAATAAATGCATGGATGCATGAATATGAAATCTAATGCAAATGTACAAGTACCACAGAAACAGGATCAGCAATCTGAAATAACAGGTCTGCAAAAAGCTGCAATGCTGATGGTTGCTTTGAATGTAGAAGCCGCCTCAGCAGTTTTAAAACATCTTGACCCGGCTGATATTGAAATTCTTTCAGCTGAAATTACAAAAGTAAAAAATGTCCCTTCAAAAGTTGCTGACAGTGTTATAGAAGAATTTTATAATATGGTTACTGCTCGTGAATATGTTCTTGAAGGCGGGCTTGATTATGCCGAGGCAATTTTAGAAAAAACTTTTGGCAAACCCAAAGCACAGGAAATTATTGAAAAAGTTAAAAGACTTACAACACTTAAAGGTTTTGATGTTCTTAAAAGAGCTGAACCTGCTCAATTGATCAATTTTTTAAATAAAGAACATCCTCAAACAATGGCATTGATTCTTTCTCAGTTGAGTCCTGACCAGACTGCTGCTGCATTGAAAGAACTTCCAGAAGATTTGAGAATTGATGTGGCATTCAGAATTGCAACTTTGGGTAAAATTGCTCCTCAAACATTAAAACAAATTGAACATGTTGTTGATGAAATTGCAGGCCTGTCAATGAGTCAATCAGTTGGAAAACTTGGCGGACCAAAAACTTTAGCAGGAATTTTAAATAGATTGAATGTATCTCTTACAAAAGAAATTCTTAATCGAATTGAAGAAAAAGATCCAGAAGTTGCATATGAAGTAAAAAGATTAATGTTCATATTTGATGAAATTATCAATATTGCTGACAGGGATATTCAAAAAATATTGCGTGAGGTTGACAGGAAAGATCTGGCTCTGGCTCTTAAAATTGCTGATGATAGACTTAAAGAAAAAATATTCAAGAATATGTCTGAACGTGCTGCCGATTTATTAAAAGAAGAATTACAATACATGGGAATGGTAAAATTAAAAGAAGTTGAAGCAGCACAAGCAAGAATTATTGATGTTATAAAAGCACTCGAAGAAGCCGGAGAAATTTCTCTTAACATAAGAGGAGGTCCAGAAGAAGTTTATGTCTAATATTCTGAAAGTTACAGCTGGAAAATCCAAACCTATTGTAAAAGTACTCTCTGGCGAAGATTCAGTTCAGGAAGAAAGAGAAGCTGAATCATTACAAAAAAAAATTGAGGATGCTTATAAGAAAGGTTTTAATGATGGTCAACAAAAATTAAAAAGAGATTTAGAAAAAGATTTTTCTGAAAAACTTTTTAAGAAATATGAAGAAGTCTATAACATACTCTCTGCATATGATGAAAGAATGGAAGAATTTGAAACAGCTTTTGAAAGTCTTGTAATAAATACTGCATATGAAATATCTAAAAAAATACTTCAGCGTGAAATTGAAATAGAGACTTTAATAAATGAAAATCTCAAAGCAGCAATATCAAAAATTATTGGAGCAAATGAAGTAAAAATTAAATTAAATCCTGATGACCTTGATAAATTGAATGAGTACAGCAAAAATCTTTTGAACAATAGTTCATTCAATAAAATAAAATTTGAACCCGATAATAGAATTGAAAAAGGAGGTTGTCTGGTAGAAACAGAAATTGGGAATGTTGATGCCAGAATTTCAAGTCAACTTGATGAATTAAGAAAAAAATTAGAAGAAAGTATTCCTAAGAAAGAAAAATGAATATAGTAAGCGACATATTTGAAAGATATCAGAAAGTAATTTCAAAATCTGATACATTAAAAGTAAATGGGAAAGTAGTTGATGTTGTAGGATTAATTATTGTATCTGTGGGACCAAATGTTGTTATGGGTGAAGTATGCACAATTGTTGACCAGAATGGGAATGAAATCTGTAAATCGGAAGTAGTTGGTTTTAAGAACGGAAAAGTTTTATCTATTGCTCTCGGAGAAGTTCATAATATTTCACCAGCTTGTGAAATTAAAGCAACAGGTAAAGGATTTACAGTAGGAGTGGGAAAAGAACTGCTTGGAAGAGTGATTGATGGACTTGGAAATCCTATCGATGGAAAAGGAGAAATTTTTTATACTTCGTACAGAGAAGCACATCGCGAACCTCCGAATCCACTTGAAAGAAAAAGAATTACTACGCCAATTCAAACAGGAATTCGTGCAATTGATGGATTATTAACAATTGGCAAAGGTCAAAGAATAGGAATTTTTGCAGGAAGTGGTGTTGGTAAAAGTGTTACTCTTGGTATGATTGCAAGAAATACAAGTGCAGATGTAAATGTAATTACTTTAATTGGCGAACGCGGAAGAGAAGTAAGAGAATTTATTGAAAAAGATTTAGGCGAAGAAGGCTTAAAACGTTCTGTAGTTGTTGTAGCAACAAGTGATAAATCTCCATTAATCAGAGTTAAAGGCGCATATGTTGGAACAACTATTGCCGAATATTTTAGAGATTTAGGTTTGGATGTAATGTTGATGATGGATTCTGTAACCCGTTTTGCTATGGCTCAAAGAGAAATTGGATTGACAATTGGAGAACCACCAACAACAAAAGGATATACACCTTCTGTTTTTGCACTTCTGCCAAAACTTCTCGAACGTGCAGGAAATTCTGAACGTGGTTCAATAACAGGAATTTATACTGTTCTTGTTGATGGCGATGATATGGTCGAACCAATTGCAGATGCAGTTCGTTCGATTTTAGATGGACACATTGTTCTTTCAAGAAAACTTGCAAATAAAGGACATTATCCGGCTATTGATACTCTGCAAAGTGTAAGCAGAGTAATGCCAGATATTATTGATCAGGAACATTATAAAAAAATTATGGCATTCAATGAATTGCTCTCAACTTACAGAGAAGCAGAAGATTTAATTAACATAGGAGCATATGTAAAGGGTAGCAATCCGCAAATTGATAGAGCTATTAGTAAAATTAATCAATTAAGAACATTTCTTAAGCAGGATATTTTTGAAAAAGCAAATTATCCTGATACAATAGATAAATTATATCATATAATGGATAACTGATGTCAAAGTTTGTTTATAAGTATGAATCAATATTAAGAATTAAAGAAGTACTTGAAAAAAAAATATTGAAAGAAATTTCAGAGATTGAAAAAGAAATTGCAAAGCTCGAAGATGAAAAGATAAAATTAATAACGAAGAGAAAAATGCTTGTAGAAAAAATTAACAGCGGTAAGATAAAAGCAATTGATTATAAAAGTGCAAAATCACTTTGCAAAACCTTAGAAAAAGATATTACGAATTTAGGAAGAAAGATAGAAGACTGGAAAACAAAGAAGTCACAAAAAATGAGCGAATTACTTGAACGCAAAAAAGAAAAAAAAATACTTGAAACATTGAAAGAAAAACAATATGAAGAATTTTTGTTCGAAACAAATAGAGAAGAATTGAAACAACTTAATGATATTGCTATAAATAATTTTAACAGGAAAGAATCGTGAAAGAAAAAATTATTTATGGTTTTGCTTTTACTGCTGCATTTATTATAGTGACATTATTGATGATTTATGCAGCATCTAATTACAGAAATGTTTTTGAATTTGATTTTACACCTGTAACCAATGCTCAATCTGGGAATCCAAAAACAACTCCTGTTAACAAAAGTAAAAGTGCTGCGAATTTGAAACATGGACAATCTGAGCCAATTCAATCGAATAAAGAAAATTCAGCTTACGATATGTTGTCGATGAATGTAAGAGATTCTGTATTGATTGATAGTTTGCGTACTTTATTGGAAGAATTAAAAAAATTGAAAGCAGAAAAAGAAACCAAACAAGTTGTTCCCATTAATGTTCAACCTGATAAAAGTAAAGAAGCAATAAAAAAAGATAGTGCATATAAAGCATGGGTTAAAAATACAGTCAAACTTTATGAAGCCATGGATTCAAAAAAAGCTGCTAAAATTATTCAGAGTTATTCCGATAATATAGCAAGAGACATAATCTTTTCGATGAAAAAGAAAAAAGCAGCAGAAATAATTGCAGAACTTAAACCAGAAGTGGCAAATAGAATAATTAGCGTGCAATGATGAACTTTAATCCATTATTTTTTGATAAAGCATTTTTAGTTGAGAATAAGAACTTTATCGGTTCATCGAATAACTCTAACAAAAGTTATTTGTTCTCAGACATAATAAAAATCTGCGAAGAAGAATTTGAATCCAATCTGACGGAAATAAATTCAACAACGGAAAAAGAAATTCTTCTTGATGTAAATGATTTGAAAAATTTAACAATCACAAAATCAAATAAAGAGACAGTAGAAGGCATTCAGCAGGCAATTGAATTATTAGAAAATACAGCTCTTGTATCAAATTCCAATGCAGTTAATATTAATTCTGCTCATATCACTTCGAAAATTTTTATCATTGATAGAGAAAATTTGGAACAATTTTTCAACAAGATAAATGAATCACTCAAACAAAAAGATTTTTCAAAAACAGGTGATTCTTATGATACAAATATTGTATATCTCAATGAAAAAGAAGTTGAAAGCAATCAAATAAATTCTTCTTACACAAGTGAATATAATTTTATTGGCTTTAATCCTGAAGCAATAATAACTTCTATTGATAATAAAGATATTTTTAGTCTTACTCTTAAAACAGAAGGAGAAAAATTAACACTAACAATTTCAAGCATAGAGCCTTATGACGAAAGCAAGAATAAAATCAACAAGAAATCACAGGTAAGTAAATCGCAGAATGATTTAATTGCTTCGAATAATTTCCAGAATTATGATACAGTTCTAAGTAATTTTTATGAATTAGAAAAATCAAAAGTGAATGAACTTAAAGTGCAGAATCCGGCTGTGGAAAATCAATTAGAAAATAATTCTGGAGAAAAGTATTATAAATTAGAAGTAATTCATACTTCTTTTGAAAATAATAATTTTATTTATTCGCCTTACAGGAATGATAAGTCATACACCTCTAATGAAAATGATTTTCTTGTAGAAAATAATAATGAGGTGTTAACGAATAATGAAATAGATTCATCAAAAATTGCTGGCGTAATTAATCCAGTTAAAAGAAGTGAATCGACTAACAGTTCAAATTCTGTTGCTTATAAGGAAGTTAATAGTGATTCTAATTTAAAAGAGAATAATTCTGAAAATAAACTAAATCAGATTAAAGTGACTAAGAATTTTGCAGGTGAAAATCCTGTTTATCGACAAAAAGACATAAAAAATGAAATAGAAACTACATCTGATGATTCTTCTCTGTCTTTAAATAAAGGTAATCCTTCAAGAGAAAATATTACTCTTCCTTTAGCAAGTTCAGAAATAGATTTTAGTTTATTAACTGGAGGAAAATTTTCAAAGGTAAGAATTATTAAAGATGTGACTAAACAAGATATAAAGAAGTTCAATCCAGAAGTTATTGATAATAAATCTGCAGAAGCTGTTAAAAAAGATTTTGCTAATATTAAAAGTGAGTTTACTGCAAATGAATTGAATATAGAAAGCATAAAAATTGAAGTAAAAAAAGCCAGTCAAAAATTAGATAATAAAACAGCAGGAAATATCAAGAATCAATCTTATTCAAATGAAGTTAATAGTAATCAAAATACAATTTCTGATAGTGTTGAACTAATTAAAGGAGCAGAGCCAGAAAAGTTAATTGAAAGCTTTTCGAAAACAAGTTTAAAATCTTTTATAAATGAAAATAAAAAGAATCAAATATCAGATGTTTCTGATGAAACGAAATTAGTCAATAAGAATAATTTAGATGAAAGTAATAAAGTTGATACAAAAACAAATCAAATTAATTTAAATACAAAACACGGATTAAATGAAAATGTTGATTCTCAAACTTTGAGAATTAATGAAATTAAAATAAACCAATCTTCTAATGCAAATGAATTTAATTCTGCTAAAGATAGTAAAAATGAAAAGGGGACAAAGAAAACTTTACAGCAGACAGAATCCATTGCTAACGATTCTGAAAAGAATGTAAATAAGTTTGAACAAAGCATTTCAAAAGAAATTCCCAAAAATTTCCAGTCAAATCCTCATGAAAGTTCAAATAACAAAGTTGAAGTTATTGATAATCAGACAAACACATTAAAAAGCAAAATTCATAATGAATTTGGAAATCTAAAAGAATCATTAAAAGTAATTAATGCAAATCAAATTAGTGATGAAATTGCAAAATATATAAGCAGCGGAAATAAGCACAGCATTACATTCCAATTGAATCCAGAAAATCTTGGAAAGCTTACTCTTTCGATTGATTATATAGAAAATCAATTGCGTGCAAATATTGAAGTTGATAACGAACAGGCTAAGCAGTTAATTCAGAATAACATTGAACAATTAAAAAATTCATTGCAGTCATCAGGCATTCAGCTTAATGATGTAAATGTAAGTCTTGGAAATTATGAACAAAAATCATTGAGAAATTCTAATATCAGAAAAAAATCTTATTCAAAATCTTACAACAAAGAAATTAAAGTAGAAAATTCAAAAGCTCCATCTACAAAGAAATTGATGGGCTATAATACTTATGATTATTTAATATGAGAGGCAGAAATGGTAAGCGAGATTAATAATAATTCGAACACTGCGGCTGTATCTTCGAATAAAAGTGTTTTGGGCAAAGATGATTTTTTAAAACTGATGATTGCTCAATTAAAAAATCAAGACCCATTAAATCCAATGAATGGAACTGAATATGCTGCACAGTTAGCACAGTTTACATCATTAGAACAAATAACAAATCTCAATCAATATTTAAAGCAAAGCATTGATGCAAATTATATGCTCACACAGTCAATTAATAACACAATGCTTGCTAATTTGATTGGCAAAGAAGTAAAAGTTAATAGCAATGAAATAAAAGTTGATGGTCAGGAAAATTTTGGAATTGGATATGAACTTCCTGATGGAATAAAGAATGTTAAAGTAAATATTTACAATCAATATGGAACTCTTATTAAATCAATTGAAGCATCAAACAGAAAAGGAAGCAATAAACTTTTATGGGATTTAACCGATAATAATGGTGAAAAAGTTTTAAATGGGGATTATAAATTTGAAGTGATTGCAACTGATTTTAGTGACAAAGCAGTAAGTATTAATTCTTATGTAGTAGGTTTAATTGATGGTGTTAAATATTCTGAAAACAGTACGATGTTAATAATTAATGGAGTTCAATATTCTGCAGGAGATATACTTGAAATTGTCAATAAACAGGGAGGTGATGAATAATGCCGGAAATTAATGGAATATCTGTTCCATTTATTCCGATTACAGGCAGCAGCGATTCGGTAAGAAATCATCGCGACCCCGTTAAAGCTTCGTTTGATTCGATATTTAAGGAAGAGCTTGAGAAAATAAAATTTTCGAACCATGCAATGAAAAGATTAGAATCAAGAAAGATTCAATTAAGTGAAGAAGAAATTGCAAAGATTCAGAATGCTGTAGAAAAAGCAGAAGCAAAAGGTTCGCGTGATTCTTTAATATTGATGAATAACACTGCATTTATTGTCAATATTCCGAATCGTACTGTTGTAACTGCAATCGAGGTCGAAAACTCGAACGATAATGTTTTTACAAATATTGACAGTGTAGTTTTTGCATTTTAATTAACTAAAGTAATAAACAATGGAGCGGGACCTTCCGAGGACGCTCCAGATTCGGTGGACTGACTGAAGCCGAATCAAAAATCTAAAGGAGGTTAAATATGGCACTTCTAAACTCTCTTTTTGCCGGAGTGTCCGGTCTTCGTAACCATCAATCTATGATGGATGTTATTGGTAACAATATTTCTAATGTTAACACAATTGGTTACAAAGGTTCACGAGTTACTTTCAGCGATACTTTCAATCAATTCGTTAAAGCTGGTACCAATCCAACAGCAAATACTGGTGGAACTAACTCATTTCAAATTGGATTAGGTACCAAGATTAATTCAATTGACCGCAATTGGAATCAAGGAACATTTGAAAGAACTGGTATTACTACAGATTTAGCATTGCAGGGACCGGGATTGTTTATATTAAAGAGCAACGGTCAACAGCTTTATTCTCGTGCTGGTGCATTTATATTTGATGCAGACGGCAAACTTGTTAATCCGCAAAATGGTGCAGTAGTTCAAGGTAAAATTGCAAACGGCTTAGGTGAAATTCCTCCGGGAACAACTTTGCAGGATATTGTAATTGATAAAAACATGAGACTGCCTGCAGTAAAGACTACAAATGTAGCATGGGGTGGAAACTTGCAAAGCAGTTCGCCTACAATTAGAACAGATGTTGTAGATTTAGTTGGTAACTTAAGTAATACTGCACCAATTAATTCAAAATATCCTGATGATGGTTATACTTATAATCTGAAAATTTTTGGTAATTTAAGCAGTTCAGATACTACAACACCTTATCCAAATCCAAGTTCTACAGATCCTGATATTGTAAGTGGTTATAAAGAAATGGTTGTTTATGATAATAAAAATGTACCTTATTATTTGTATTATAAATTTGAGTATAATACTACCACAAATAAATGGGATTTCAAATATCAAGTATACAATAGCCAACAAAGTTCAGTGTCATCTACAAATGATAAAACAGAATCGATTGATTTTGATGGAACAGATATAGTTGACATAGGATTATATGATGCTAGCGTTCCACCAGATGGCCCTGATTTCCCAGATTTAAAATTCAAAATTGATCTAACTGAACTAACTAACTTAGCTGGTAGTACGAATGTAGATAGGACTATACAGCCTATAACTGGTAATAAAATTTATAGCAAAGATGGTAAAGACTTTTACCTAGTCAATTATTATGAATTTGATGGTTCTGATTGGTATTATTACTATAAAGTTTTTGATAGTGATGGATTATTAGTAAACAATGAAAATACTGCAAGTAATGATAGTGACAGTAATGATGGAAAAATAAAATTAGCTTTTGATAGTATTACTGGATTATTAACAGGGATTGAAGGCACTTCAGCAATAAATGTTAATTTTTCAAATTCATCAAATAAACTAGATTTTAAAATTAATTTAAATTCGTTGACAAATTTAAATGCTACTACAAATCCAATAAGTAGAGTAGATAAAGGGGAGGTTCCCGAACCAGTTTTAGGTGCTGTTACAATTTTTGATTCTTTAGGTAACTCGCATACGCTTTCAATAAAATTTGAACATGTTGATAATAACAGATGGAGCTGGTCTGTTTCTGTTCCAACAACAAGCGGAACATTAAGTCCAAATGCATTTGGAGAAATTTATTTTGATGCAAATGGACAAATACAAAGTATCTGGCAGGCTGGCAATCAAGTTACTACAACACCACCTACACCTCAAATTACATTTACTCCAGCTACAGGTGCAGAAGTTCAATTAATCGATCTCGATTTTGGTAAAGGAACAGCTGGAGTTACACAAACAAACTTAAGTTCACAGATTGCAGCTTTATCACAAAATGGTTCTGCTTCTGCAGCTTTGTCAAATCTTAACATTGACCAGTATGGCAATATTATTGGAATTTTCTCTAATGGTAATTCTCTTAAACTTGCTCAAATTATGGTTGCAACATTTAAAAACTTAAATGCATTAGTAAGTGTTGGTGATAATATGTACAATGTTGCTGCAAACAGCGGCGACCCAAGAATTGACACTCCAGGAGAAAATTCAGTTACAACAATTCAATCCGGTGCTCTTGAGCAGTCAAATGTTGATTTGTCTGAAGAATTCACAAAGATGATTATATCGCAGAGAGGTTTTCAAGCTAATGCAAGAGTAATAACAACTGCAGATACAATGCTACAGGAAATTACTAATTTAATTAGATAATTAAATAGTTCTGGTTTTTTTCTGACAAAGCTTTACAGCTTAACGGGGCTGTCTAAAAAGTTCAGTCGAAGGCTGATCAGTACCTGGCTGAAACGTTTTTCCGCCAAAATACGGCGGACAAGTTAAAAAATTGAACACAGTAAAAGCTGATTTAAAAAGATTTTCACAGATTTGATGTTGAATAATTACTTTTTAGTCAGCCCCGGAGTTGTTATTTATTCAACTGCTCAATATTAGCCATCCAAAATTTGCCTTTCTTTAATAACTTTATTTTTTAATGTGGTTTTCAATGGCATTATAATTGAAAAATTAATGTCACTATGGAAGAGATGAATAACCAAAATATCGTAGACAAGGCAGAAGAGAGAGTCAGTGAATCCAAAGGATTCAATTCAAAAATATTATTAATTGGACTACCTTTATTTATCGTTCAATTAATTGCTGTTTATTTTATAACAGCAAATATATTATTGCCGAAAATTCAATCACACACCTCTTCTGTCGCAACTGACTCCGTAGAGACAGGCGAAGCCAATGGTACAGATTCTGTTCAGCATACAGAATTAGGAAAGTATGTTTATGTAGTAGAAGATTTAATAATTAATCCAGCCGGCACAGATGGAAAGAGATTATTGCTTTCTTCCATTGGCTTCGACCTTCTCACAGAACAAAATCAAAAAGAACTGAAAGAAAAAGAAGTATTGGTTAAAGATGCCATCATTTCAGTTCTTAGCAGCAAAGATTTGCCGCATTTAAGCGATGCACTTTATCGTGACACATTGAGAATGGAAATTTCTCAAAGAATAACTCAATTAATGCCTGATGTAAAAATTAACAATGTTTATTTCAGCAAATATATTTTGCAATAACTATGGCAGAAATATTATCGCAGCAGGAAATAGACCAGCTGCTCAATAATCTAAAGAGCGGGCAAGAGCAGAAGCTTGAACAAAGTCCTGAGAAAGAAGCAGTTCTTTTTGATTTCAGGCTTCCAAATAGAATTTCCAAAAATCAGCTTCGTATTATAAGAAGCATTTGCGATAATTTTGCTGAAAGTTTTACTTCATTTCTTGTTACAAAACTTCAAACTACTGTAAGCATTAATGTAGCAACAGTAGACCAGATTTATTATTCAGAATATGTTTTATCAGTTTCAAATCCTGCCTGCTTATTTACATTCGAAATTAAGAATACTGATATTAAAGGAATTCTTGAAATTAATAACGATTTAGCATTTTTATTTGTTGACAAATTATTAGGCGGCAGTGGAACGGGAACTAAACCAGTAAAAGTCATTACTCCTATTGAACAAAAAGTTCTTCGTGTGATAGTTGACAGAGTAATGTATGATTTGAATAAAGCATGGCAAATAGTTGACAATCTTGAGTTTGTAGTTGAAAGATTTGAACCAGATATTGACTTTGCTCAAATAACATCGCAAAGTGAATCAGTTCTTTTAATCACTTTTGAAATTGTTATTGGCGAGCAGTCTTATTTAATGAACATTTGCTTTGCTACATTTGCTTTCGACAGCATTTTAGCAAAGATGACAACTCAGAAGTTGTCTTCAATTCGTGCAACTAAATATTATGGTGTTACATCTCGAGAATTATTGACTAATCATTTAACAAAAACATTAATTCCAATTAGAGTAGAATTTGGTACTACAAAAATATCTCTTAAAGAATTAATGGAACTTGAAGTAGGAGATATTATCAAGCTAAGGAATAAAATTGATGAAGATATAAAAGTAAAAACCGGCGATAGAATTTTATTTTTAGGAAGAGCTGGAATTTCAAATAATCATAAAGCTGTAAAAGTAACAGAAAAAGTATTTGAAAAAAAATCTAAATGAGGTTGTTATGGAAGAAAATAACACCACCAATAACACAATGGATAATTTTGAAAACATGGAAGATAATTTTCAGGCTTCGTTAGCTCAATTTGATGAGTTTGATGATTCAACAAGAACAATGGGAGGTGCTGAAGAAAAGTTAAGTTTACTCAAAGACCTCCAGATGAATGTTTACATTGAACTTGGCAGAACCCAAATGCAAATTAAAGATATTCTTGAGCTCGAAAGAGGCTATGTTATAGAACTTGAAAAATTAGCAAGCGAACCAGTCGATATATTTGTTAACAATAAAAAAATTGCAGAGGGTGAAGTAGTTGTTATTGATAAACATTTTGGAATAAGAATTACATCACTTGTAGACCCGGCACAAAGAATTAAGGATATTTATTAATGTCATTCTTGGATATTATAAAAACATTATTGCCGTTAGTTTTAATACTTGGTCTTCTGTTATTTGCTCTTATAATGGTAAGAAGATATTCCTTTTCAATCAATGGCAAAAAATCAAAGTTACTGAAAATTGAAGTACTTAATAATCATTTAATTATGCCTAAAAAATATTTATCCATTGTAAGAGTTCAGGATAAAATTTTATTGCTTGGAATAAGTGAAAACAGTATAACATTACTTAAGGAATATAATTATTCTCCCTCGTTGGATGAAGATTTAAATCAGCGTGAAATTAAAAAATCTTTTTTGGATTTATTGAAGCAGAACTTAGGAATAAGATGAAAAAGAAATTTTTATTGTTAACTATTTTTGCAATAACATTTATAACAGCAGGAAATTTATTTGCACAGTCTCAAACAATTCCATTCCCAAAAATTAATCTTGATATTGGCACTGCAACTAAAGGGGAAGATGTTTCTGTAACGCTTCAAATACTTCTTTTGATGACAATTCTTTCTCTTGCTCCTTCAATTATTATAATGACTACATCATACTTGCGAATAATAATTGTATTTCATTTTTTGAAAAGTGCAATGGGCACTCAGCAAATGCCGCCTTCACAGCTGCTTGCCGGTATCGCATTGTTTATTACATTTTTTATTATGGCTCCAACATGGTCAAAAGTAAATGAACAGGCACTTCAACCTTTGATGGATAATAAAATTACAGTTAAAGAAGCATACGATAAAGGAATTGAACCAATTCGAGAATTTATGTTTAAAAATACTCGCGAAGAAGATATGGAATTATTTGTAAGTTTATCCCAAATGCCAAGACCAAAAAATAGAAATGAACTTCCAACTTATGTTTTAATTCCTTCTTTTGTATTAAGTGAATTAAGAGCAGGATTTATTATCGGCTTTTTCCTTTTTGTTCCTTTTTTAATGATTGATATGATTGTCTCGAGTATATTAATGTCAATGGGAATGATGATGATGCCGCCAATGATGATATCTCTACCATTCAAAATTTTACTTTTTATACTTGTTGACGGATGGAATTTAATTATTGGTTCACTTGTCAGGAGTTTTTCATAATGACTGAAGAAGTAATTATAGAAGTTTTAAAAGATGCTTTCTTTACTGCTTTTATAATTTTGCTGCCAATTCTTGGTGTTTCATTAATCGTGGGAATTTTTATTTCAATATTTCAGGCAGCAACTTCTATTCAAGAAATGACTTTGACTTTTGTCCCTAAATTAATTGCAACAGTTGTTGTGATAATTTTTCTTTTACCCTGGATTGTTGATAAACTTACAGCACTTACGAATAAAATGTTTACAATGTTTCTTACAGTGATAAAATGACAAACATTTTAATAGCTGATTTTATAGTACTTCTTTTTGTTTTTATGAGAATTGCAGGAATGATTTTTTCTGCACCAATTTTTGCGCACAATTCCATACCTGTTCTTGCAAAAATTTTTTTAGCACTAATCATTGCTTACATAACAGTTTTAACAATTGATAAAAGCAAAATAAATGTTGACATAAATTTGTTAACTCTTGTCATTTATTCAGCAAAAGAATTGATTACTGGATTAATAATAGGCTATGTGATGAACTTTATTTTCTGGGGAGTTGCGTATGCAGGAACTTATATTGGATTTGATATGGGACTGATGCTTGCTGAAGTATTAAATCCAATGGAAGAAATTCAGAGTAATATCATTGGTGAAATTTTATATTATACTACCATATTAATTTTCATTTTGATTAATGGACATCATTATGTAATCAGTAGTATTGTAGCATCGTTTCAGGTTATTCCAATAGGGAAATATGTAATTAATTCATCAGTATATCAGCTTATAGTTAAATATTCTTTTATTGTTTTCACAATTGCAATTAAAATTGCCTCGCCAATTATTGTATCGTTTTTTTTGATTCACATTGCAGAAAGTATAATTGCAAGAGTAATTCCTCAGATACAAATTATATTTGTTTCGCAGCCATTGAAAAGTGGTATTGGAATTCTTCTGCTTATAAGTCTGGTTCCATTTTATGTTTATGCAATTAAAAATTTGCTTGAAAGTTATGAATCCAATTTGCTGCAATTAATCAGAGCAATGGGGTCATAAAATGGCAGAATACGAAGGACAGGAAAAGACTGAGCAGCCGACGGGTAAAAAACTTGCAGACGCAAGAGAAAAAGGTCAGGTTGCTAAAAGTATTGAAATAAATTCACTTGCTGTTTTTGGGTCAGGTTTGATATTGATTTATCTTACTAAAAATTTTATTGGAGAAAAATTTTATCAATTTACAAAAGATGCTCTTAATTCCTTGAATAATATAGAGCTAACTAAAGCAGTACTTCAAACTTACGCAGTAAAATGGGCATTATTCTTTTTTACATTGTCACTGCCAATCTTGATTGGGGTTATGATTATAGCACTTGTTAGTAACATTGCTCAAATTGGTTTTAAGATAACTCCAAAAGCACTGGCAGTAAATTTTGGTAAGTTTAATCCAATAAATGGCATTAAAAGAATATTCTTCTCAGTTCATTCACTTGTAGAATTATTAAAAGCATTAGTTAAACTTTTTGTTATAAGTCTTTTCACATATTTTATTATTTCAAAGTTAATTGCCGATACAGTAAAACTTGTTGATTTAAGTATTGAAGATACAATTCAATTTATGCTCGATTCATTTTTTGCATTAACATGGAAGATAGTTCTATTCTTCTCGGTAATTGCAGCGGTAGATTTTATTTATCAGAAGTATAAATTCAAAAAAGAAATGATGATGACAAAAGAAGAAGTTAAAGAAGAATTAAAGCAGACGGAAGGTGATCCGCTTATAAAATCGAGAATAAGAAAACAAATGATACTTGCTGTACGCCGCAGAATGATGAAAGAAATTCCGACTGCTGATGTTGTAATAACAAACCCAACACACGTAGCAGTTGCACTAAAGTATGAAATGGAAAAAGATAATGCTCCGAAAGTAGTAGCAAAAGGACTTGATGAACTTGCTCAAAGAATTAAAAAGATTGCCGTAGAAAATAATGTTCCTCTTTATGAAGATGTAGAACTTGCAAGAGCACTTTATAAATCATGCGAAGTAGGTGATGAAATACCGACTAAACTTTTCAAAGCAGTAGCACAAATTCTTGCATACATTTATCAAATGAAAAAATTAAGGAAACAAAGAAGCATAATTTAATATGAAACTATTTGGCAAAAATACAGACATACTTTTAGCATTTGGTTTGATTTTGATGCTTGGTCTAATGTTAATTCCATTACCTCCATCTTTTCTCGATTTTCTTTTAGCTGTTAATATTTCTACTGCTGTACTTGTCTTAATTGTTGCATTATACATTCAATCTCCACTTGATATTTCTGTATTTCCCGGATTACTTTTAATACTTACACTTTATCGCCTTGGTTTGAATATCAGTTCAACAAGATTAATTTTAATTGATGGTTACGCTGGTAAAATTATTGAATCATTTGGTTCATTTGTTGTCGGTGGTAATTATGTAGTTGGATTTATTGTTTTCATAATTCTTGTTGTTATTCAGTTTGTTGTAATAGTAAAAGGTTCAGGCAGAATTTCAGAAGTAGCTGCTCGTTTCACACTTGATGCTATGCCGGGCAAGCAAATGGCAATTGATGCAGATTTAAACACCGGTTTAATTACTGAAGCAGAAGCAAGAAAAAGAAGAGATTTAATTGCACGTGAAGCAGAATTTTATGGAGCTATGGACGGTGCAAGTAAATTTGTAAAAGGTGATGCAATTGCAGGTTTGGTAATTAATGGGATAAATATTATTGGCGGGTTCATTATTGGTGTTGCTCAACGAGGTCTAAGTTTTCAGGATGCAATTAAAACATATACAATTTTAACAATTGGAGATGGTTTAGTATCTCAGGTTCCTGCATTATTAATTTCAACTGCTGCTGGACTTGTTGTAACAAGAAGTGCCTCCGGAACCGCACTTGACCTTCAGATGAAAACTCAATTGCTTGCTAATCCGCGCGTTTTAGGAACAGTATCAGGAGCAGTGTTTCTTTTTGCTTTAATTCCCGGAATGCCAACAATTCCATTTCTTATTTTAAGTCTAGTACTTGGTACATCTTCCTTTATAAATAGAAAAAATAAAATGCAGGAAATATCAACTGGACAAACTGAACAGGAAGTTCAAACCGCAGAACAGCAAGTTGAAGAAAAAGTTGAACAATATCTTCAAGTCGACCCAATCGAAATTGAAATTGGGTACGGTTTAATCAGTATTGTTGATGAAAAACAGGGAGGCAATCTTTTTCAAAAAATTGCATCAACAAGAAAAATTATTGCTCTTGAATACGGAGTTTTAATTCCACCTGTAAGAGTTAGAGATAATTTGCAGCTTTCTCCAAATGAATATGTAATAAAAATTAAAGGAAATGTAGTTGCAAATTATGAAATGTATCCGGAAAGGTATTTAGCTATGAATCCCGGAACAATTGAAGAAGAAATTTCCGGGATTCCTACAACAGATCCTGCATTTGGATTAAAAAGCTATTGGATTACATACGAAGAAAAAGAAAAAGCAGAAATACTTGGTTACACTGTAGTTGATGCTATTTCTGTTCTTGCTACTCATCTTCAAGAAACATTAAAGAAAAATTTTGATAAAATATTATCGCGGCAGGATGTCAAACAATTGCTCGAAAATATCAAGAAAGATTATCCTGCTGTAGTTGAAGATATTAATCCGGAAGTTTTAAATCTTGGAATGATTCAGAAAGTATTACAAAATTTATTGAGAGAAGGTATTCCAATAAAAGACCTTGTAAGAATACTCGAAGCTTTGATAGATTATTCAAAAACAACTAAAAATATTGATGTACTTACTGAGTATGTTCGTCATACTATCGGGGATACGATTGCAAATATCTACAAAGATTCTAATGGAATTATTCATGCAGCTGCACTTGGAGAAAATCTTGAAGCAATGATTACAAAATCTCTTCAATCACAAAAAGATAGTATTATAACACTTGGTCTGTCACCGAATGTTCTTAGAGAATTAAATACAAAACTTCAGGAAGAACTGGAAAACTTTAACAGATTTGGATATCCTCCAGTCATTATTACTTCAGCAGCAATCAGACCATATTTTTATCGTTTAATCAACTCAAGTTTTCCTGATTATGCTTTATTGTCATATAGTGAATTGCCTGCCAATGTTGAAATAGAATTTATTGGAAAGATAGAGGTGGAAAATGCAGATTAAAAAATTTATTGCACCAACTTTAAAAGAAGCTACCGAGCAGATGAAAAATGAACTCGGAGGCGACGCTATAATTTTGGGTACAAGAGTAATTGAAGGAGACAGAAGATTTAATAATAAGAAAATGTATGAAATTACAGCAGGGATAGACAAAGACATTCCGGCATCAATAAAATCAAGAACTGAAGAAGATTTATCTCAGCACAAAAAAACTATTGAATCTGAAATCGAAAAACTTTCTAAAAAAATATTTTCTTCAAGCAAAGAATTTTCAACAGTTAATAAACCTGCATTAGAAAAATCTGTTTCGGCCAACAAAAAAATTGAAAAAGAGCTTGATGAGCTGTATGAATTACTTCTTGAAAGAGAAGTTCAAAAGAATATTGCTGCTGCTTTGATAAATCAGCTCAAAAATTATGATGAGCTTATTGGCGAGTTAAATCTTGAAAGTTACTTAATTGCAGGGATGTCATCTTTAATTCATACAAAAGAATTTAAGGTAAGAAAAAGTAAAACGACAAAAGTTGCGCTTGTAGGTCCTACAGGTGTAGGCAAAACAACCTGCATTGCTAAACTGGCTGTTATATCAAAAATAATTCACAAATTAAAAGTAGGTTTAATATCAATTGATACTTATCGACTCGGAGCAATTGACCAGTTAAGAATATTTTCTGAAATAAGTGATATAGAAATGGCTGTAGCATATGAACCTTCGGACATGCAGAAGTTGATAAGAAAGTTTAAAGATAAGGATTTAATTTTTATTGATACAGTCGGAAGAAGTCAACGTAGTACAGAAAATTTGAACAAGATTAAAGAATATCTTGATGCTGCAAATGTTGATGAAACTATACTCGTTTTAAGTTCTACAAGTTCATATAGAACTTTATATGATGTTGCTCAAAAATTTAAAGTGCTTAATTACAATTCAGCAATATTTTCAAAAATTGACGAAGCAGTTACTTACGGCAATATTTTAAATCTTTCAAACAATTTTAATTTGCCGATAGTGTTTTTAACAAATGGTCAGGTTATTCCTGATGATATTATTTCTGTAAATTCTGAATATTTAGCGAATTTAATTTACAAAGGAAAGCTGTACTGATGAACGAGCAAATATCGCGTTTGATTGAAATAAAACGACTTGAAAGAAAGAACAGAACAGATAGAAAAATTATATCTGTTTGTTCAGGGAAGGGAGGTACAGGTAAATCTTTCTTTGCTTTGAATTTTGGTTATAAACTTTCAAGACTTAATAAGAAAGTTCTGATTGTGGATTTTGATTTTAATTTTTCCAATCTTCATTTAATGATAAATGAGATAGCAGAAAATCCTATTTCCAATTTTTTATTGCAAAAATCCTCATTTGATGAATTAATATTCAAATACACTGAAAATTTACATTTCATATTTGGTGATTCGGGCTCATCAGAATTTCCAAAGCTTAACAACGATTTACTTGAATATTTTTTCATTCATTTAGATTCCATATCGAATGAGTATGATTATATTATTATTGATAGTTCTGCGGGGGTTGATGATTTAATAATCTATCAATTAAGTCGTTCTGATATAAATCTGATTATAGCCTCACCTGAACCAACAGCAGTTATGGATGCTTATGTTTTAGTTAAAATGATTACTGAAAATCTTGAAAACTCAAAAAACTTTGTCATCATAAATAAAGCAGACAACAAAGAAGAAGGTGAACAGGCTTTCAAAAATTTAAATACTGCAGTAAATCATTTTTTGAAAACGGAAATTATTTTGTTAGGAGTTATAGATTACGATAGATTAGTATATAAGTCTATAGTTAATCAGGAATTATTTACTGCAGCATATCCAAATTCTGTAGCATCGCTTGAAATTGAAGATATAGTTCATCGATTTTTGAAAATCGCACATGTGGCTAATAATAACCAGCCTTATTCGTCAAACCTTTTATAAATCATTAAAAAAAGCCTCTTTTTATTATTTTTTCCCGATTTACCAGTGGTATAGTGTTTGAGTTTATTATAACAAAACGGAGTAAGTATGAACAAAATAATTCTTCAGATTGGTCTTTTAGTATTCTTTTTTTCAGTCATTTATTTTGTTCAGAAAGGAGAGGATATAGTAAAAATTGTTCTGAACTCGTTTGCAATATTTATCACTTTAACCGTTATGCTTAGTGTAATAACTCTCGGTTTAATAAAAGCAATCAATAAAAATTCGTACGAAAAAATAAATAGCATTACCCAAGATTTAACAGGAACAAAGAAGAATGAATAATCAAGAGCTCTGGGCAAAGTTCAAGGCTAAGCCAACGCCTGAACTAAAAAAACAAATTATTCTAAATTATGTTAATCTTGTCCATTATGTAATTCATAAAAGCAATTTTAATCAGAATGAGATATTTGATAGAAGAGATTTCTTTCAATTTGGCATTGAAGGGCTGAGCGAAGCGATTGACAGGTTTGATCCTGATTACGGGACAAAGTTCGAAACATATGCTATTCAACGTATTCGCGGAAAAATTTATGATGAGATAAGAAAATATACTCATAAATACGAAATGGCTTGTGAAGATGGTACTGCTTCAATTGGCGCTTCAATATCATTAAACAATACATTTATTGAAGATGAAGGTATGCAGGTTTATGAAATGATTTCCGATGAAAGCGAGGTTCCTGATGAAATTCTTGAAAAAAATGAAATTAAAGAAAAACTTGTCGAATTAATTAAAGAATTAAATGAAAGAGATAGAACATTACTAAGCCTTTATTACTATGAAGAACTTAATTATCAAGAAATTGCAAAAGTTTTGAATATAACTGTATCACGTGTATCTCAGCTTCATTCCAAGATTATTAAGTCATTGAAACAAAAATTGGCATTATATAATGTTTGAACAGACAACGTCAGAAATTAAAGAGAAAATAAGAAAGCAGCTTTCTGGAATTGGTAATCTTCCTGCAATACCTCAAATAATTATTGAGGTAACTCAGCTTTTAGACGATGAAAAAACAAGTGCTTCTGATTTGTGTAAAGTCATTTCAAAAGACCAGGCTCTTGCAGCAAAGATTTTAGCAGTTGCTAATTCACCTCTATATGGATTGCCAAGAAGAGTAGCAACAATTGAATTTGCAATTGTTATTATTGGGTTTGAACATATCAGAAATATTTTACTTGCATTGTCATTAATGGATACTTTAAAAGTAAGAAAATCACTTGATTGGAATCATAATGAATACTGGGCTCATTCACTTATGGTTGCTACTGCTGCAAAAAGAATTGCAGATGACTTGAAGTATCCAAAATCTGGTGAAGTATTTACTGTTGGACTGCTTCATGATATTGGATTGGTAATTCTAAATAAATATATGAATTATGATTTTAAGAAAATTGTAAAGATGGTTAAGAATGAAGGAATAACATATCGCGAAGCAGAAAAAATTGTGTTGGGATATGACCATGGGGACATTGCAGAATTTATGCTTGAACGATGGAATTTTCCACCTCATATTACTGACGCAATTGTTAATCATCACAGACCGTCTTTAGCAGAAAAAAATCCCGTGCTCGCATCATTAATTCATCTTGTTGATTATATGACTTATAAACTTGGCATAGGAATTTTTACATGGGATGCAGATTATGAATTTGATGAAAACATAATTGATATTCTCGGTTTTGGAAATCATGAATATCTGGAAGAATTTATTTCCAGTTATAAAGAATTATTGAAATGGCATTTTGAATCACTAAATTAATAAAGAGCTATGTATACAATATCATTTGACCAGGCACAAAAAAGGGAAAGAACTCAATTAGTTCTTAAAAGAGTTACAACTCTTTCACCAGTACCAAAAATTTTATCTGAGGTATTGGAACTGCTGAAAGACTTGAATACCAGCCCTCATACACTTGCAAGAGCAATATCAAAAGACCAGAGCATAGTTGTTAAAATTCTTACAATTGCTAATTCTCCTTTTTATGGATTAGCAAAGAGAGTTTCTTCAATAGAATATGCAATTATGATTCTGGGCTTTAATGAAATACGCAATATTGTAACAGCACTTTCATTGATGGAGTCAATGAAAAACAAAAGTGATGAATATATGGACCAGAAGAGCTTCTGGCTTCATTCATATATTACAGCAACAACTGCCAAAAAAATTGCTGATGATATGGGGATTCGCGAAAGCAATGATGTATTTATCGGCGGATTGCTTCATGATTTAGGTATATCAGTTATTCATCGGTATATGCACAGTGATTTTGTTTCTATTATGGAAAATGCAAAGAAAGGAATGAAATATCTCGAAGCAGAAAACTCTCAGCTTGGTATGGACCATCAGAGTGTTGGCTACACTTTATTAAAAAACTGGAATATTCCTGAATCAATTTGTGAAATAGTTAAATATCATCATACACCAAATTATTCTTCCAATACAAAAATATTAACATCAATTGTTCATTTAGCTGATTATATGACTCAAAAACTCCAGCTTGCAAAATTTAGCTGGGATGATGATATGGAACTCAGCAAAGAAGCTGCTGAAATTCTTCAGTTCAAAGAAGGAGAAGAATTAGAAAAATTTATTTCAATGTATCATGAACCAATTCTTCTTCAAATAGATTCATTGAGGTATTTAATTTGAGACTCTTAAAAGAAAATACTTTACAATACGAACCATTTTCAAAAACTCTTCAGTATTTCACAAAAGGCGGTGCTACTGAAGAATATAAAAGAATTAGTTTTGAAACTCATCAAAACAAAACTAATTTGTTCGAAAAGTATAATTATTTAATCCAGAACTTATTTAGTTTTCAAAAATCAGTTGTAAATTTAAAGACTCCCGAAGAAGTACACAATTTGTTCAGTCAGTATGTTAAAAGAATTGTTGCTTCAAAAGAAGTAGACTTATTTTTATTTGATGATACAAAAAGAAATTTAGTAGCTGTTAATCCAAATGTTTCCTCACTGCAAAATAATCTGGTCAATAAAGCTTATAAAAATGGAATTCTTGATTGGATATTTGAAACGCAAAAACCAACATTAATCCCTGATTTGAATTCATATACAGGAGAAGGGGTTAAATTATATCAAACAATATTCCCTGTAAATTATGTGAAGAATAATATTGGAGTGCTTTCATTATTAGGCCCAGCAAATAAAATATCGGAAGATTCAATTGAAAATCAAACAATTTACATACTGCTTGGAATTATAGTCCCTCAAATTATTTCATTTAATCATCGCAAAACAATTAATAAGCTTTATGATGAAGTTCAGCTTTATGAGTCAAAACTGAATAATGACTTTAAGCTGTATGCAGTTGGAGAGTTTGCAGAAGGAATTATTCAAGATATGTTGAATTCTCTTCAGGTAATTCAAAGCGGAGTTGATTATATCGAAAGTACAAATAATGGAATTGAAAGTGAAATATTCGGAAAAATTAAAGAAAGAATTTCTCGTTTAAGCAGTCTTTCACAAAAGCTGCTTAAATTCAATGATATAAATTCAGGAAAGTCAAAGCAAAATCTTCCTTGCGATATTAATAATGTAATAAAAGAATTTTACGGAATAATTAATTCTACACTTAAAAATTTGGGCATTGAATGTGCACTTGACCTCGAAGAACATCTGCCGCCAATTTTAACGAGTCCGAAAGAAATTAAGCAGATTTTAACGAACATTTTTTCGATGATTAAAAAGAAGTCAAAAAATGGAAGCGGAATTGTAATTCAAACAAAATATATAAATGAAATTGTAATTCTTTCTGTTTTTATTACTGATTACTGGGAAAATTTTGGTGAACCTTCTGATTATGTTTCCAATCTTACTGTTAAAATAATTCAAGAGTTGATGAAAAAGAGCGAAGGCAAAGTAGAATTTGATTCTCTGCCATTAAAAGGAACAAGTATTCATCTTTTATTCCCATTAAAGAGGAAATTGAAAGAATGAAGAGGATAATTATTACATTAATAATTTTTTATGCTGCGGTAAATAATGCACAAATCAATATTGATAGCATAATTAACAAATATGCTACTAATTCAACAGCTGTTGTTAAAGATACAATTCCTGAAGATACAATTAATGTGAGAAGTTTGGTCGAACAGCAAATATTAGCAGCTAAATTGAAGATGCAAAAGGAATCGACAAACCATGATTCAAATAATTCTTATAACATGAATGTTTCTGAAGTACCAAACTTTAAACCAAAAAAAACATTAATTCAGCTGTTCTTAAATCTTTCATTTGAAATTAAGATTCTCTTAATCTTCTCAATTTTTCTTTTTTCGCTTGTTGCAATTAGAAGAATTGTTTTAAGAATTCAACATAAGGAAGGTATTGAGTTAAGAAACAAAATTAAGCTGCTAAGAGAAGAGAAAGTTCCTTCAAAAGTTGAAGATAAAAAATCAAAATCAAGAAGAGAATTAATTCATAATCTTCCTGTAAAAAAATTATCAGAAAAAAATATTACTAAAAAAGCTAAGGAACTAAAAATCTCAAAAGGCGAGTTGATGCTTGCTGCAAGGTTAAAATATCTGGAGTATGAAAAATTATAAGGAGCTAAAAAATGATTAAGGGAATTTATACAGTTGCACGAAGTATGGATCAAAGAGCAAAAAATATTGATATCATTTCGAACAACCTTGCAAATATTAATACTACAGCATATAAAAGAGAAATACCATTTGCTGAATATATAAACGAAGCGGGTGAATCTCAGATAAGAAAATTAACAAGTCAGCAGCAAGGAGAATTAGTATTAACTTCCAATCCACTTGATTTTGCTATCCATGGTAATGGATTCTTTGTTGTAAAAAGTGAAGATGGAACAATTGAATTGACAAGAAATGGAAGATTTCAAATTTCTGATGAAGGATATCTTATTGATTCAGAAGGAAGAAAAGTCCTGGGAAAAAATGGCGGAATATTTCTCGAAGATACACTTCGTCAAAAAGGCTCTCAAATTTTAGTTTCCACAGCAGGAGAAATTAAAATTGATGAACATTACATAGATACTCTTCTTATAGTAAAAGTTGATGAACCAGAGCAATTAATAAGAAGGGGCGAATCAAATTTTTTAATTACCGACGAGAATTATACTGAAGCAAATCAAGATGAATATAAAATATCTCAAGGATATTTAGAAGAATCGAATTCAAATCCAATTCTTGAAATGGAAGCAATGATTCAGTTGAATAAAGCATATGAAAGAGCACAAAAAATTATTAATGCACTGGATCAGTCATTAGACCATGCGAACCAAATTGGAAAAATTTAATTAGTGAGGTGATAAATGCCTACAAGAGCATTAAGAACAGCTGCTTCTGGAATGTATGCACAGCAAATAAATATTGAAGTAATCTCTAACAACATTGCCAATATTAATACGACTGGTTTTAAGAAGAACAAAGCAGATTTTCAGGATTTGATGTATCAGGAAGTCAACATTAATCCGCTTTCAACTACAACGCCTGGAGTCTATGAAAATACCAATAATAAAATACAAGTTGGCAATGGTGTTAAGCCCGCATCAACTCAAAAGATTTTTAAGCAGGGCGATTTGGTTGCTACAAATAATCAGCTTGATTTGGGAATATATGGAGAAGGATTCTTTCAGGTAAGAAAAAGTGATGGAACTTTTGCTTACACAAGAGATGGCTCGTTCAAGCTAAATGCAGATGGAAAAATTGTTACAGCAAGCGGTTATGAACTCGAACCTTCTATAACTTTAACAAACGATGTTGTTGATATTCAAATTGCAAAAGATGGAACTGTTACTGCTCATCAAGTTGATGGTTCTACAGTTACACTTGGTACAATCGAATTAGCCCGTTTTATGAATAATGGTGGATTGCTTGCTCTTGGAGATAATCTTTATGCAGAAACTCCTGCTTCAGGTCAGCCAATACTTGGAACTCCGGGCAGCGAAGGGTTTGGTGAAATTCATCAGGGTTATCTCGAATCTTCTAATGTTGATATTGTTGAAGAAATGATTGCAATGATAGCTGCTCAAAGAGCATACGAAATTAATTCCAAAACTGTTAAAACTGTTGAAGATATGATGACAATAGCAAACAATCTTAAGAGAAGTTAAAGATGATTTCATCATTATTAATATTGATGCAGATATTTTTTAATGCTGATAAAGCATTTGAATCTCAACTAAAGAATTATCTTGATGAAAAATTTGCATCTTTTGTTAAGTATGAATATCAAATTTCAGAAATGCCTAAAAATTATTTTAGACTTGAGCTGGATTATGACAGAGAATTTAAGCTGAATAAAAAATATGCATTTGTTCCAGTAAAAGTTTACGATAGAAAAAATAGTGCAAGTCTTTCTCTAATTACTCTTAAGATAAAATTATTTCAAAATGTTCTTGTTGCATTGGAAGATATAAGCAGAAATGAATTATTGTCTGAAAATCACTTTACAAAAAAATTAGTTGATGTAACTAATTTACGAGGTAAAGCAGTTCAAAGCATCGATTTTAATGAATCATTCAGAGCAAAGTCAATAATTAAAAATGGTTCAGTACTTGTAGAAGAATTAATCGAACCAGTTCCTGATGTTTTATATAATGAAAAGTTAATTCTTCATGCTGGAAGAAATGGAGTGGATATTTCAACAGAAGTTACCGCAAGAGAGGAAGGAAGAATTGGTGATGTTATAAGAGTTGTTACCAGCGATAATAAATTATTCAAAGCTAAAATAATTGATAAGTATAATGTTTCATTAATTGAGTAGAGCTATGAAAAGATTAATGATTTTAATATGGATGATATCAACAATTTTGTATTCGCAAAATATGAGGCAAAATTCATTGTATTCTCTGTTTTCTGATAATAAAGCTTTTCAAATTGGAGATGCTATTACAATTATTGTTCTGGAATCATCTCAGGCGTCAAACAATGCTGAAACAACTACAGGAAGAAATAGTTCTCTTGGAGCTAATTTAGCTGGCGGCATTGATAAAACAAATCTTCCCAAAACTGATATTAGCCTTGGAACTGATAATTCATTTTCAGGTTCTGGCTCTACAAAAACTACTGGAATTGTAAAAACAAAAATTAGTGCAATTGTTGATTCAGTTTATGAAAATGGGAATATGCGAATAAGAGGAAGCAGGAAAATTGTAATCAATGGTGAAGAGCAGATGATAAAAATTACAGGGATTGTAAGACCGAGTGATATTTCTTCGGATAATTCAGTTTATTCATATAATATTTCTGATGCAGAAATTACTTTTGAAGGAAGTGGAATGATTGATTCATCTCAAAAACCAGGAATCCTAACAAGATTATTTCACTGGTTGTTTTAAGGTGTAGCTATGAAAAGAAAAATATTTGCATTGGTTTTAATATTATTAATTGGTTATAACCCATTACAAGCTCAACGAATTAAAGATGTAGCATATTTAAGCGGATATGGTTCAGAGCAAATTATTGGTTACGGATTAGTAGTAGGGCTTGCAGGAACAGGTGACAGCTATCGTTCTTCTTTTACAATTCAATCAATAACAAGCATGTTAAAAAGATTTGGAATTACTGTTCCGCAAAATGATATTCGAACCAAAAATGTTGCTGCAGTAATGGTTACTGCATCACTAAATAAAAATTTAAAACCCGGGGCAGAATTTGATGTTACTGTATCTTCACTTGGAGATGCAACAAGTTTACAGGGAGGAACTTTATTAATGACTCCTCTCTCTGGAATGGACGGCAAAGTGTATGGTTTTGCTCAGGGTCCTGTTTCGGTTGGGGGTTATGATATTAATACAATCACAGGAAATAGAATTTCAAAAAATCATTCACTTGCAGGAAGAGTTCCACGCGGCGGTACTTTGAAAGAACAAATTAATTTTAATGAAACATCTAACAATGAAGTTTCAGTATTTTTGAAAGAACCTGATATTACAACAGCAAATAATATTAGCAATGCAATTAATTCAAAGTTTGGTGGAGAAATTGCAAAAGCTGTTGATGCGGCAGAAATTCGTGTAAATGTTCCGCAGGACAGACAAAATAATTTGATTTCTTTTCTTGCTGAACTCGAAAGTATAAATATTCAAGTTGATGAAGTTGCAAGAGTTGTATTGAATGAACGAACTGGGACTGTAATCGCAGGCAATAATGTAAGAATTCAACCAGTAACAATAACACATGGCGGATTAAATATTCAAATTCGTTCTTATCCAATTATTTCGCAGCCAAATGCTTTTTCAAGAGGAACAACTACTGTTTTCAACAATCTTGTTCCTTATGTATCGCAGGATTCAACAAGAACTATAGCAATTGAAGGTGCAACAAATGTGCAGGAAGTAGCTGCAGCATTAAATTCATTAAAAGTTTCTCCAAGAGATATTATTGCAATATTTCAAGCATTAAAAGAAGCAGGAGCATTAATAGCAGAATTAGTGATAATGTAGTATGGAAAAGATTTCATTAAAAATAACTGATATGAATAAGCACATCTCCCAGATTCAGGAGATGAAAGGCAACTATGATAAAAATCAAAAAGAAAAAATTGCGAAAGCTGCAAAGGAATTTGAAAGCTTATTTACAGCAATGCTTCTTCAGTCGATGACAAAAACAACAAATGGATTATTTGGCGAAGAAGGTTATGGCAATGATACTTTTGATGTAATATTTGAACAGGAAATGGCATCATATATTTCTCAGGGTCAAAGTTTAGGTATTGCAGAAGCACTTTATAAAAAAATTACAGGCGAAGAGATGGACCCGGCTTTTAAGGTCAAATTAAAATCGTCAAATAAGATTGACATAAAAGTAAATGAAAATGAAATTCCGAAAGTTCATCCTAGTAATGAATCATTGAACCGTCTAAAAAAATATGATGATTTAATTGAAGAAGCATCCAGAGAATTTGGCATTGACAAAAATGTTATTAAATCAATCATTTTAGCAGAATCAGCAGCAAATCACAGAGCAGTGTCACCTGCAAAAGCAAAGGGTTTAATGCAGTTAATGGATACAACTGCAGCAGAAATGGGTGTAAAAAATATTTTTGATCCAAAAGAAAATATTTATGGAGGAACTAAATATCTCGCTAAAATGCTTCGACAATATAATGGTGATTTAAAATTAGCTCTGGCTGCGTATAATGCCGGACCTCAGAATGTTGAAAAATATAAAGGAATTCCACCTTTTCAGGAAACACAAAATTACATTACAAAAGTAATGAGTTATTTAAATCATTTTAGTGAGAGAGAATCATGAAAATCGAAGAATTAACAAATTCAATTGAAAGGCAGAAAAAAAATTTTGATGACCTTTTAGAAGTAGTGAAAATTAAAAAAGAAGCACTGCTGAAAAACGATATGTCACTGCTCGATAAAGCAGTAGACGATGAGCAAAAATTACTTTCTGCAATAACAAAGGAAGAAAAAGAAAGAAAGAAACTGACATTCGAATTTGCAAAAGAAAATTCAATTCAATTAAAAACTGGTTCAGTTGAAGAATTAATTAACTCTATGCCGAATCATCATTTTGATAAGATTAGAGAAAAAAGAGATGCAATAAAAATCAAAGCTGCTGAAATTATTAAACTAAATTCTCATATAACTGTTCTGGTTAATGTATCAAGAAGTATTATTCGTGATACAATTTTTACTGTTTTCGGCAAAGGTGAAAACAACATTATTAATAAAAGAGTTTAGTAATGGGCATCGGAAGAATTTTTGACATATCTGTTAGAACAATGGCAACATACCAGCGTGCTCTGGATGTTACTTCACAAAATATTTCTAATGCGGGCAGTACTGATTACACAAGGCAAAAAGTTGTTTTTGGTACAGAACAAACTCAAGCTGGTATGGGAATGGGTGTTAAAATTCAGGATGTGGTTAGAGTTAAAAATGATTTAATAGAAAATCAAATTCGACAATTTCAATCAGCATATTCCGACGCTAATAAACGTTCAGAATTGCTTCAACAAATTGAAACTATTTTAGCAGAACCTACTGACTATGGTTTGTCTTCTTACTTTAATGATTTTTTTAATTCTTGGGACCAATTGACTACAAATCCAACTTCCATTCAATTAAGGTCACAAATTATTGAAAAAGCTCAAAGATTAAGTGAAAGATTTAAGGATGTTTATGACAGCATTTCTTCTGTTCATTATCTGCTTCAAAGAGATGCAGTTGATAAAGTAAACCAGATGAATTCTTATTTGAAAGAAATTTATGACCTCAACAGGAAAATTTATGAAAACGAAGCTGTTGGAATTAAAGCAAGTGAATTAATGGACAGACGTGATGCATTGCTAATTAAATTGAGTGAGCTCGCTAATATTACTGTGCAGCAAAATGAGTATGGGACTGTTTCTGTAAGTATTGGTGGAATTCATGCAGCTGATAAAAATGTTTATAATGAATTTGAAGTTCGACTCGAGAATGGGAAAATGAAAGTTGTTCCTAAAACTGACACTACAACTTCTGTTGTCCTTAACAGTGGAGAACTTAATGCAATTGCAGATTTATACTCAAATAAAATTCCAAAATACAAAGCTGATTTAGAAAATCTTGCAAACACTTTTATTCAAAAAGTAAATGATTTACATACTCAGGGTTACTCTCTTGTTCAGAGTGGAAATTCATTTACTAATATTCCATTCTTTGGTACATGGAGCAATGGAGCTATTGTTGATTCTTTTGTCAATGGTAAAATTCAGATTAATCCTGATATTCTTAATAATCCCAGAAATATTGCTGCTTCAAGTGCTGCAGGAAATGATGGAAACGGAGATATTGCCAATAGTATCGCAAGATTGGCTGAACAGAAATTCCCCGAATTTGGCGACAAAACAATTCTTGAAGCTTATTCAGCAATTCTAAATGATTTTGGTTTAGAAAAAACAACTAGCGACAGCAGAATTGAAACTACTCAAATGGTAATGCAGCAACTGAATTTACAAAAATCTTCTTACTCAGGTGTTTCAATTGATGAAGAAATGACAAATGTAATTCGATTTCAAAGAGTTTACGAAGCTGCTGCAAGATTAATAAGAGCTTCGGATGAAATGTTAAAAACATTAATTGAAATGGTATAATAAATGAGAATCTCTGATAACATATTGAGCCAGAAATATATTTATAATCAAAATCTGATTAATGAAAGAAAAGCTAAAATTCAGAATCAGCTTATTACTAACAGCAAAATAGAAAAGCTGAGTGACGACTTATTTGATTCTTTGGAAATCATTAAGATTGATTCACAAATTCGCAAGATAGAAACATTTCAAAAAAATATTGATTATGCCAAGGAATTTGTAAACACTACAATTAATTCGCTGGAAAATATTGGTAATGAAGTTCAAAAAATTATAACTCAAGCTGTCAATATTACAAATCCACTTAACACAAATTTTAAAACGGTTGCTCAATCTGTAAGAGCTTCACTGCAGGCTATAGTTCAAAATTTGAATACAAAATATAATGACATGTATATATTTGGCGGGACAAATTATACAGCTGAACCATGGTCTATTGACTCGAATGGAAAAGTTGTAACAAATTCATTGGATTTAAGTGGAGAAATAAAAGTTCAAATTGCAAATAACATAAAAGATACAATTAATGTAACAGGAGATAGAATAGTAAATTCAGATTTGCTTGATACTATTAATGATATAATTGACTCGCTTGATTCAGGTAATGTGCCCGACCAGACTTTGAAAGATAGATTGAATGCAGCTTATAAAGAAATTCTATCTATTCAATCATTAACCGGTGAAAAATATAATCGTCTTGATGACATAAATGAAATTTTATCAAAGCAATTACAGGATTATCAAGAATTATTATCTAAAAGAAAAGAAGTTGATCCGGCTCAATTAGCAATTGATTTACAATATCAGGATTATTTACTGCAGCTTTCATATAAATTAGCTGCATCTATTTTACCAAAATCAATTTTGGATTATATGTGATGAAAAAATCAGGTTCACTATTAGGTTTAGCTTTAGGCATATTTTCAATTTTTGGTGCTTTCATACTCGAAGGTGGTTCGATAAGAGCTTTATTTATCTTTTCTTCATTGTTAATAGTAATTGGTGGCACATTCTCTGCAATTATAATTGGTTTTGGTCTTGATAATTTTAAGAAGATGTTTTCATTAATAAAATTAGCCTACTTTCCCCCGCATTATGATACTAAAAAAGTTGTGGATACTTTTATTGAGCTTTCAATTAAAGCAAGAAGAGAAGGATTATTAGCAATTGAAAAAGATTTACATAAGTTCCCATATAAATTTCCGCAAAAGATGACAAAATATGCAATTGATGGACTTGATCCGGAATCTCTTTATAATTTAGCTCAACTTGAAATAAGAGCAATGCAGGAGCGGCATAGTTCTAATATTTTTATCTTTACAAAAATGGGTGGTTATGCTCCAACAATGGGAATTATTGGAACCGTGATGGGTTTAATAATGACTTTGGCAAATGCAGGAGCAGACCCGAATTCATTAATAAGAAATATTGCTTCTGCATTTATAGCAACTTTATGGGGAATTTTTACAGCAAATATTATCTGGCTGCCGATAGGAGATAGATTAAAAAAATGTCACCTCGAAGAAAAACATATGATGGAAATATCGCTGGAGGGAGTGATAACACTTCTAAGTGGAGAAATCCCGTCTATAATGAAGGCTCGTTTGGTGGGCATGCTTCCACAAAACGAACAATTGGAAAGAAAGAGCGCTTAGATTCAGAAGAAACTCTCTTCCGCGAAGAAAGTGATAAAGATAGGTATCTTATTACCTATGCAGATTTAATTACATTGCTGCTTGGATTATTTATAATTTTATATGCCATGTCGAGTATTGACAGTGGAAAATATAAAAGTGTTGTAGCTGCTTTAGGAAATATTTTTGGAAGTGAATCCAGGTTTTCTGTTATTAATGGAGAAAAAGTTATTCCAACTCCAAAGGATAAATTGGCAGAAGATTTAACTAAATTAATTGCTATGTATAATTACAATAATTCGATTAGACTTGAACAGAATGAGAGAGGTGTTACGATTCATATTCTTGATGATATATTGTTTTCGCCTGGCAAAGCAACTTTAAGTGAAAATTCGAAATTAGTTTTGAAAAGACTTGCGCAGGTATTAAAAAATTTACCCAATGATATTCGAATTGAAGGACATACTGATAATATTCCAATTAATACACCGCAATATCCATCGAACTGGCATTTATCAGTTGATAGAGCATTAACTACTGCATATTACTTAATTAAAAATGAAAATTTGTCGCCCGATAAAGTATCAATTGTTGGATATTCTGAATATAAACCTATTGCATCCAATGATTTGCCGGAAACAAGGGCATTAAATAGAAGAGTAGACATAGTAATATTAAAGTGAGTAACATGAAAATAGTAACAAAACAATTTGGTGAAATCGAATTCCCTGATGACCTTGTCATCACGTTCGAAAATGGCTTAATCGGTTTTGAAGAACTTAAAAAATTTGTCTTCATTAAACCGGAAGAAAATATTTTTTACTGGCTTAATTCAGTTGAAAAACCTGAGATAGCTTTCCCATTGTTTGGTTTGAGATTGATTGATGAAAACTATCCTCAGGAAGAAAATCATGAAGCATTTGGGATTGTAATTCTTAATCCTGACCCGCTCAAGATTACAATTAATTTAAAAGCACCTGTTTATATTAATCAGGATAATAAAACAGGTTTTCAAAAAATTTTAGATAACGAAAAATATTCTCTTTATTACAATTTATTTACAGAGTAAAGTATGCTTATATTATCAAGAAAAATTGATGAAGAAATAAAAATCGGTTCCGATATTACAATAAAAATATTATCAATATCAGAGAACCAGGTAAAAATTGGAATTACTGCACCGGATTCTATTCAAATTTATCGTAGTGAAGTTTATGAAAAAGTCATTCAATATTCTAAAGAAGCATCACAATCAAGTTCTGCAGAAAAAGTTGATTTGTCGAAGTATAAAATTAAAAAGGTATAATAATGCCAATAGCTTTTGATGACAAGGTTAGATTTCTTGTAATTGATGACTCTGAGGTGATTCAGTCACTGTTTAAAAGTTTTTTGTCTGATTATGATATTGAAGTAATAACCTGCAGCGATGGCCTTGAAGGTATTCAAAAAGCAATTGAATATAAACCCAAACTTATTTTTGTTGACATAATGATGCCAAATCTTGATGGCTTAAGAATGTTAAAAATTATAAAAATACTTGATGATTTGAAAAATATTCCTGTGATAGTTGTAAGTGGACATACTGATAAAAAAAATGTAATTGCAGCAGTCGAAGCTGGTGCTGTTCATGTAATTTCTAAACCTTTGAGTAAAAGAGTTCTTTTAAAAGGAATTAGAGATGCTCTGGGGAATAACTTTTT
>CAZNFW010000012.1:0-24209 GCA_964572725.1 uncultured Melioribacter sp. | reverse complement strand
ATGAATATTAAAAAAGAAAAATCTTTAAGTGATTCTACGAAGAAAGAAATTTTAGAAAGCATGAAAAAATTTTTCCTTGCTAATGTGCCGCAAAAACTTAAGATTTTTGAAGAATCACTGAATACAAAAAATATAAATTTATTAAAAACTGTTGCTCATGAATTAAAAGGTTCAAGTGGAACGCTTGGATTTAATATTATATCGAATATTTGTAATTCAATTGAAGAATTATTGAAAGAAGAAAATATTGATTGGATTGAAGTTTACAGTAAATATCAAGATTTAATTCACGAAATAGAAGTAATAGAAATATTGAACTCAAAATAGGGGATTATAATGTTTGTTATAATCGGTATTGCTGTAGTATTTGCTTCAGTTGTTTTAGGTTTCCTCATAGCAGGTGGAAATTTAGTACTGCTTATTCAAATTTCAGAATTTATTGTAATAGGTGGAGCTGCAATTGGAAGTATATTAATTTCTTCACCACCTGTATTATTAAAGAAAATTGTATCACAACTCCCATTGTTATTTAAAGGTCATAATTCTTCAAAAGAAGATTATATTGATATGTTAAAAGCATTCAGCACATTATTTTTAACTGCTCAGCGGGAAGGTTTATTAGCAATTGAAAAACACATTGAGACCCCGGAGAAAAGTGATATTCTTTCTAAGAGTAAAAAATTTATGGAAGATGAAGTTCTAAAAAATTTCTTCTGTGATACAATGAAAGTAATGCTTGCAGGGTCGGTGCCACCTCATGAATTAGAAAACATGATGGATGCAGAAATTGAAACTTATGAAAATGAATATAAACCAGTATCAGAGACTATAGGCAGAGTTGGTGATTCTCTACCAGGTTTAGGTATTGTAGCTGCAGTATTGGGTGTTATAATAACAATGTCTTCAATAAACGAAGGTGCAGAAGCAGTAGGTCATCATGTTGCAGCTGCATTAGTTGGTACATTTTTAGGTGTGTTATTAAGTTATGGTTTTGTTAACCCTATTTCAGCAAATCTACATCATCTTACAGCAGATAGAGTACAGGATTTAATAATAATTAAAAATTTCATCTTAGCATATGTAAAAGGAAATCCGCCTTTTGTAGCAGCTGAAATGGCAAGAAGAACAATTTTCTCTGACCATAGACCAACATTCCAAGAATTAGAAAATGCTTTGCGGGGTAAGAAGTAATGGCAGAAGTTGCAAATAAAAGACCAACAACAAAAAAAGAAGAAACATCTCCACCTCAAGAAGTTCATTTTGATGAACCTCCAATAATTAAAAAAATTAAAAAAGGTCATGGGGGACATCACGGCGGTGCCTGGAAAGTTGCTTATGCAGATTTTGTAACAGCCATGATGGCATTATTTATTGTTCTTTGGGTTTTAAGTCAGAGTGAAGAAGTTAAACAAGCAGTAGCAGCATATTTTACAGACCCTATTGGATTTTCTACTAAAAGTAAAAATTTGTTTGATGGTACTTCTTCGCAGCTTCTTGACTTAAAACTTCAGGAGGAAATGAAACAAAAAGAAATGGAAAAACAAGAATTGGAAAAGATGGGAGAAAGATTAAAGGAAGATTTGTCGAAAGATACGGAACTAATGAAATTATCTGACCAGGTAAAAATTGAAATTGTAAAAGAGGGTTTAAGAATTGAATTAATTGATTCTGCCAATGATATATTTTTTGAAATAGGCACTGCAGAACTAAATCCCGAAGCAAGAAAATTGCTTCTTAAAATCGGTTCTGAAATTTCTAAATTGAAAAATAAAATTATTATTGAAGGTCATACAGATTCTCGTCAATATCGTAATGATGGAACCGGTTATACAAATTTTGAATTAAGTGCTGATAGAGCAAATTCTGCAAAACGTGCGCTTGTAGCAGGCGGCGTTTCTGAAAAACAAATTGATGAAATTCGTGGTTATGCAGATACTCGTCTAAGAGACCCCAATGATCCATTCAGTTATGTCAATAGAAGAATAAGTATAACATTAAAATATTCGAAATAAATTGTGAAGAATAACCATAAAATATTAATCATTGAAGACGATAATATACTACAGGAATTTTATAGAATTCTATTTCGTAAACTTGGTATAGATATTATTATACTTGAAGATGGCGAAGAAATTATTTCAACAATAAAGAATGATAAAATTTCTTTGATTATTATGGATATAAATTTAAGAAATACTTATTTGAATTCGGAAAAATATGATGGAATAAAATTATCCAGATATATAAAAGAAAATTTTAATAATTTAGTTTTACCTATTATATTAGTAACAGCATATTCTCCAAATTATTGTGGAGAAAATCTTTTAAGGGATAGCCTTGCTGACGATATAATCCTGAAGCCAATAATTAGTTTTGATAAATTAATTCAAAAAGTAAATAGGTTTATCAATGAAAGATAAAATTTTAGTAGTAGAAGATGAAAAGGATACCAGGTTTATCCTCGAAAAATTACTAACTCGAAATAATTACGAAGTAGTTACAGCTGTTAACGGTGAGGATGCACTTGAAGTCTTAAAAACATTCTCTCCTAAAGTAATTCTTGCAGATTGGACTATGCCAGTTCTTGATGGTCTGGCATTGTGTAATATTTTAAAAAGTGATGAAAAATATAAAGGTATATATTTTATAATATTAACAGCACGTTCTTCATTAAAAGACAGAATTATGGGATTGGACATCGGTGCTGATGATTTTCTTGTGAAACCAGTAGAAAATCAAGAATTACTTGCAAGAATTCGTTCAGGTGTTCGAATTTATAATTTGCAAAATGAACTTAAAAATGCTGAGCATAACAAAGCTGTTATTGAAATGGCTTGTACAATTGGTCATAAAATTAATAATCCTTTAAGCAGCCTTGTGCTTTCATTAAAAACTATTGAAAATGAATTGAGCGAAGAAGAAAAAGTTAAATTATCTGAAGAATTAAAAACTATTAATGAATCAGTTGATAGAATAAATAAATTTGTCCAGCAATTAATTTATTTGCAAAATCCCCAGCTGATTGATTATGTAGACGAAAATCGAATGATTAAGACTGACTGAGATTAAAAAAAATGCCTTTTCCTTCGATAATAAGGTGGAGGAGAAGGCATGTTAGAAAAAGTAGTAAATATTAGCCCGAATTCAGACTATAAAAAGTCTTCAAGCAGTCCAAAATATTATAAGAAAATTAACTCTTATACATACTCTTCAAATCCAATTAATGATTCAGCATTGATTTCTCCTGCTACTGCACTCCTTGCAGCTTATGGATGGAAATTAAAGAAAATTAATCAGGAATCAGATAAAGTCCAAATTATATTTGAACTTGATGGTTTTGAATTTGATACTACAATAGATATAAATCAACTTAGAAAAATCAGAAACATTGAATATAAAATTAAAAAAGATGTTCTGGGATTTGCTGCTGAAATTGTTGTAATAGTTACATTGATTGCTCCTGTTAATTTTAATATGAGTGAAAGTGATTTTGACAAAACTCTTAATGCTTTAAATGAATTCTTTGAACAATTTAAATCACTGAGTGTAAAGAAAACGAATATTATAACTGACCAATATACTATTGCTTCACTTACTGATGATTTTATTGATTCTTTAAATAAAGAATTTAACTATATCAATGAATGCTTAATTAAATTTTTGAATAAGTATGCTTCATTAACACTTCATCATTCACAAAATGATGAAATAAGAGGTGAACGAGATGTTATATTAATTAAAAGTATTCACATTAAGTGATTCTTGATTATGCCTGAATGGATTAACTTTAACGAAAACCCAGGAAATTCCGAAAAGGAATTTTTTAATTATAAAGAATTGCCCACCACAAGAGCAGTTGCAATTGTATCTTCTTTGCTGGAAATTGTTTATTGTAATACAGCTTTTAAAAATTTGTTTCAATTAAATATCAATGATAATTTACAACGGCTCAATCCTTCATCGGAATTTTTAGTTTTTGTTAAAGGATTTATTGAAAGCAAATATCGTAATCTAACAGCCGAACTTTCTATTCATACAAATTTTAACTCATCTAATAATGTTTATCAAGTAGGAATTGAAAGAATTTTTATTTTGTCTCATGAATATTTATTAATAACAATTGATTCGCTTGAACAAAGAAAAATTATAGAAAAGAAAATTGATTCGTTGCATCATGCACTGGATTATGGCAAAGTTCCAATTATTATAATAAATAATCAAAGAAGAATTGCTTATGCAACAAGTTCTTTTGAAGAAATATTTTCACGTGGACTTGATAAACTTTATGATATAGAAATTACTGAATTAATGAAAGAATATTTGAGCGAAACTGACCTTGACCTTTTAAATATTGCACTAAATAGCGGTAGATTCTGGAAAAAATTAATTGAAATAAAAAAAAGAGGAGAGATTCAATATTGGGATTTTACACTGCAGCCTTTTACACCGATTGATTCCTTCGAAATTAATTTTGTTTTAAGTGCCAATAATCTTACCGAACATATCTATCAGAAAAAAGTTATTGAAGAATCAGAGAAGAAACAAAAGTTAATAATAGAAAACATTTCTGATTTATTATTAATATTAAAATCAATTGATAATCAAATTTATTTTGAAAATGCTAATGATAATTTTTGCAAATTATTTAATCTTGATAAAAGCAAACTCTATCTTCAAGTAATAAATGATTATTTGCCTCCTCAGTTATTTCATATTATTCAGCAAAATATAAAGTTGCTCGAAGAAAATGAGGATACTTTTCAGCAATTTGATTACCACCATTCAACAGAACAGCATTTTAATTGTAAAATTACTTCCACACACCACAACGGAGCTGGAAGTAAAATTTATATAATTACACTTAAAGATATAACAGATGAAACCAAATATAGAGAACAGCTTGAGAAAAATTATTTGAAAGAGATGCAGCTCAATAAAATGAAATCAGCTTTTATTGCAAATATATCGCATGAAATTAGAACTCCATTTAATGGTATTATTGGTTATTCCGAAATTATTGATGATTGTCTGGCAGCTCAAGATTATGTAACAATAAAAGAGTTAATGGATTCAGTAAAAGAAGTATTAGGAAGAGTATTGAATGCTTTTACGAACATTGTTGAATTAGCACAAATTGAATCTGATGAAATTGAACTTGAGATGGTAATCTTAAATTGCAATCAGGTGCTTAAGCATGTTTATGAAAAAAGACTAAACGAAGCAGAAAAAAAGAATTTAATATTTAAACTCGAGTTTAGCGAAGACGAAGCTTTTATTGAAATTGACTGGATTAAATTGGAAAGAATAATTGACTTGCTTGTTGATAATGCAATAAAATATACTTCTTATGGATATGTTTATCTTGGCTCTAAGAATTTTGAAGATAGAGTAGAAATTATAATTGCAGATACTGGAATTGGAATTGATAGTTCTCAAATTGATAGAATTTTACTGCCCTTCAGTCAAGAAATTGAAGGTTATACAAGACCATACGAGGGTATTGGTTTAGGCTTAACAGTTGCATATAAATTAACAAAAGTAATGGGGGGAAGTTTTACAATTAATAGCGAAAAGAATAAAGGGACAGAAATTATTTTATCTTTCCCTAAAAAGAATGTTTAATTAGGTAGTAAGATATGATTGAGCAATTAGAAAAAAATAATTATGCTGTCAAAGACGGAGAATCTTCGTTAACCACTTTTTATAGATTGGGGAAAGACCATTTTGACTTAACAGTACATGGTGAGTTCGATTTTATTACAAACATAAAGGAAAATATTAAAATACTTGCTTTTGATTTACCCGATGAACTAAAAGAAATATTTATACCTTTTTCACATGCTCCCGTATTCTGGATATATGATTCATGGTTGTTAAATCAAATAGAAGATTTTATGAAGGTAAACTTTTCAAGAGTTAAATATCTCGACCTTCATAATTCGATAAAAGAAAACTTTACTAAATGGGCAACAACTAAATTAAGAAATGAACGTGAATATTATGCTAATCTTATCATTAATTTTATAGAAAGAGATGTTTATAAACATAATTTCTTTAAACATATAATTCATGCTATATTATTAACTTACCACAATAGTCTCTATAATCCTTCAAAAGCAATAGAACTTTATAATTCTGTAAAAGAAATTATAAATACATTAAGATTATCTGATGATGTAAAAAAAGAAATTAATTATATAGTAAATTTGTTTTCAGGTTTTGTTTATTTGAAAGAAAAAGATTTTGTTAAGGCAAATCAATATTTTAAAGAAGCAGTTGACATAAAAACAAACGGTATAACTGCTAAAATTTATATCGCACTTACCGAATTGAAGTTGGGGAACGAAGAAGTAACTTCTTTTTATATTAAAGAAATAATTTCATATGATTTACACAGACTACTTATTGCTCTTGACCTATCGAACTTTGGAATGTTTAATTATTTTCTAATGAATGCATTTATCAACAATATTTTTTATGAAAAAGATTTTGCATCAGCAGTACAGTTAATTGCTGGAGTGCTTCAACCTTATAGACTTGCAGAAGAGAATTCTATAAATAAAATAATGCATAAATTAAGTTTGCTTAAAGAAAAACAAGTGAAAGAATATTTTACGGATGATGTACAAAAAAACATAAAATTTCTTGAAAAACTGACTCAATCTTATCTTAATTCCACAAACACATTAATTATTGCAATGTATCCTGAATTTGAGAGGAAATACAATCAAACAATTGATTTAATTATTGAACAGATGAAAAAGCTTGCCTTTGAAGAAATTGAAACAAAGCTTGCACCATATGACCAGTACATTGTTGAATATGCAAAAGAAGAAGAAAAATTGAGAAAGGAACTTGAGAATTTTCACATTAAAGCAAAAGAAAATCTCGAGAGAGCAATAAAAAATATTAATGAAAATTATGAAAACGAGGTAAAAAATTTAGAAGAACAGATAGCAAAAATACCTTTCATGGAAAGATACAATCCAGCAAAATCATTTTCAGCGAGTATGCTGAATAATACAATAATTGCATTAGTTGTATTTATTGTAGGAGGTTTGGCAAGTTATTCAAACAGAGTTGTAGTTGATGTATCAGAATTTAATTCAATTTTAGGTTATGTGATATTTTCTGGTTTTAAGTGGGGATTAATAAGTTTTCTTGTGGGAACATTTATATCTGCAATTATAGCAGGATTAGTTTTTATAGACAGAGCAGAAGAAAAGCAGCGTTTAGTAAAACGAATAAACATTTTAAAAAATCATAAAGAACAGCTTATTAAAGAAACAGAAGAATACATGAAAGAAAAAGAGAGAGTAACAATAAATAATATTAACAGCAATATTATGCAATTTCAAAAGAGAATAGAAGAACTTAAAGAAGAAAAAGAAACCGAGAGAACAAAACTTACATCCGAAGCAGAAGAAAGAATTAAAAAATTTACTGAGGAATTAGAAACAGTTCGATAATGCTCGCCTGGTTAATATTAGCCAATTATACAAAATCAATCACTTAATTCTAAGTTTTTTTAATGTATACTTGATTTATCAATGGTATAGTTTTTGCCCCATTCTATGGAAAAAACAAAAAACTCTATATGAAATGTATTGTTACAATTACAGGAATTAGGCCAGACTTTATTAGAATGAGTAAGGTCTTTGAAAAACTTGATAATAATTTCAATCATATAATGATTCATACAGGTCAACATTATGATGATGAGTTAAGCAAGATATTTTTTGATCAATTAAAAATACGTAAACCTGATTACGTATTACAAACAGGGATGAGAAGCCAAACTCATTATGAACAATTATCTTATTTATCAAAAGAAGTAATTACATTATTAAAGAAAAAGAAAATATCACCTGATATTATTTTGTTTTTGGGGGATTCAAATTCAGTTTTAGTTAGTGCTCCTTTGTTTAAAGAAGGATATAAAATTGCTCATATAGAAGGTGGTATGCGTTCTTACGACCGTCGTATGCCTGAAGAAGTGAACCGTGTAATTTGCGATTATGTCTCTGACCTTATTTTTGTTTACACTCCTTTATATAAAGAACGTTTAATTAAAGAAAACAAAAATCCAGAACAAATTTATGTGGTAGGCAATACAATTGTGGAAGTGGTTAAGGAATATATGCCGACTGGTCAGAGGTCGAAAGATTATATTGTTGCCGATATACATAGAAACGAAAACTTAAAAAGCCCCGAACAATATAACCATATACTCAATTATCTTGAATTATTAGGTAAGAAGACTAGGCTAAAAGTACTACTTGTAAAATTTAACAGAGCAGTTAAACTAATTAACAAATATAAATTGCTCGAAGATAAAAAGAATATTAAGCTGATAGGTCCTTATGGCTTTCTTGATTACTTGAATTTACAATACAATGCCTATGGAGTTGTGTCGGATTCTGGAACAAGTCAAGAAGAATGTCCTTTGTTAGGTGTCCCGGTTGCGGTCCCAAGAAATTATACTGAAAGACCTGAATCTGTTGAAAATGGGAATAGCATTTTAGTAGGAGAGACTGAACCTTTGAATAAAATGGTAAAAAATACAATGAAGTTTTTTGAGTCTTATTCCATCTCAAAAGAAAAACTCAAATGGCTTGGAGATGGCAAAACATCTGAAAAAATTATTAACATCTTAAAGAGGAAACTAAAATGAAAAATGTTCTGGTAGTAGGCGGTGCTGGTTATGTAGGAGGGGCTATAACAGATTTATTATTAGAATCAAATTATAATGTGAGAGTATATGATGCTTTATTATACGAAGATTCATTTCGGAAACCTGTCGATTTTGTTTATGGAGATGTTCGAGATACATCTAAACTAAAGCCGCAGCTCAAATGGGCAGATGCTGTTGTTTGGCTTGCTGCTATTGTGGGGGACGGAGCTTGCCAGTTAAATCCTAAATTAACTAAATCGATAAATCAGGATTCTGTTTCCTGGTTGGCAGATAATTATGACGGCAGAATTGTTTTTATGTCTACTTGCTCTGTCTATGGTGCACAGGATAAAGAACTAGATGAAAATTCACCGACTAATCCTTTATCTCTTTATGCAGAAACAAAACTAAATGCAGAAAAATTCTTAAAACATAAAAACGCAATAATATTCCGTCTCGGTACTTTATTTGGTGTTGGAGACCTTTATTCAAGAATACGACTAGATTTAGTAGTGAATATTTTAACAGTACGAGCATATGTAGAGGGGCAGATTAATGTTTTTGGAGGCGACCAATTTCGTCCTTTGCTGCATGTTAAGGATGTAGCTCGTGCTGTAAAAATGAATATTGAAACCGAGCACAGAGGGATATTTAATTTAGCCCGGCAGAATGTTCGTATAATGGATTTAGCATATCAAGTTCGAATGCACTTTCCTGATTTAATTATTGAACATACTGATATGCCTTTTCAGGATACCCGCAATTATCGAGTATCATCTCAAAAAGCTAAAGATACTTTTGGCTTTAAGTCAATTCATTCTATCGATGAAGGGATTGAAGAATTAAAATACTTAGTGGAATCCAAAAGAATAAAAGATCTTAAAAGTCCACGTTATTCTAACCAAGCATATTTAAAAGAGCATTATGATGAACTAATGAGCCAAAAATTTAAAGAGGTAGAAGCTGCATGAACATTGATATTAAACCCGAATTAATAAAAGGCGGATTAGTAGTAGATGACAGAGGAGCAGTTAGTTTTGTTAATGATTTTAATTTCGTAGGTGTCAAAAGATTTTATACTGTAGAAAATCATCGACAAGGATTTGTCCGAGCCTGGCATGCTCATAAGAACGAGGCAAAATATATAATGGCAATTAAGGGTTCAGCTCTTATTGGTGCAGTTCAAATTGATAACTGGGATAATCCTTCCAAAGATAGCAAAGTTTATCGGTTTGTATTATCTGATAAATCTCCTGCTGTATTATTTGTTCCACCAGGTTTTGCTAATGGTTTTATGTCACTTACTGATGATACAAAGCTTATATTTTTTTCAACTTCTGAATTGAATGAAAGTCTTAATGACGATTATCGCTATGAATCCCGATATTGGGACCCTTGGAAAATTGAAGAGAGGTAATAATGGAAAAAATACTAATAATTGGTTCGACTGGAATGCTGGGCTATGCTGTAAGTTCGTATTTTAGATATCGCGGATATCATGTGGTTGAATTATCAAGAAGCGAATATGATATTGCTTTTGATCCTATCGAGAAACTAGAAATATATTTGAATGGAATAGATGCAGTTATAAATTGTGCTGGAGTAATTAAACCAACAATTTCTAAAAACACAATTGAAAATGTTTTAAAAATAAATTCACTTTTCCCGCGCAACCTTGCCAAAGCTTGCAATAAAAGAAATATCAAATGTTTTCATATAACAACAGATTGTGTTTATTCTGGTAAAAAAGGTAAGTACACCGAAGAAGATTATTTTGATGCAGAGGACTTGTATGGTTTAAGTAAAAATGCTGGTGAAACAAATGATTGTATGGTAATACGTACATCAATTATTGGTGAAGAAAATGGTAACAGTCGGTCACTTCTTGAGTGGGCTAAAAGTCAAGCTGGTAAAGAAGTAAACGGATTTATTAATCATTTATGGAATGGTGTTACCACACTTTACCTTGCAGAAATTATTGAAAAAATTTTAACAAATAATTTATACCAAAAAGGAATCTTTCATATTTATTCACCGAATACAGTTAGTAAATACGAACTGCTGAATATATTCAATGAAGTTTATGATTTGAAGTTGAAGATAAATCCAGTCGAAGCAAAAGAATCGATTGATAGAAGTTTATCATCAATTTATGATTTATCATTTAAACTCAGTGTAAAACTTTTAGAACAACAAGTGCGAGAAATGAAAGTTTTTTTCCAGAGTGTTGAGGTATGATAAAAATATTTGATCGAATTATTAAATATGAAAGAATTATTACAATTGGCACAAATAAATTTTAGATAAAATTATGAAGAAAAAATAAAGTAGAGTTAGATTTATTACAATTTTTCTATGGAATAAAAAAATGGAAATACTGAAACTAAATCTTGGTTGTGGTATTTATCCAGAGAAAGGATACATTAATATTGACAAAGACGAATCAGTAAAACCTGATGTGGTAAGAGATGTTATAAGAGGACTACCATATTCTTCTAATATTGTCGATGAAGTAAGAGCTTATCATTTTTTAGAACATCTAGATCCCCATGATTTTTTATTTCTAATAGAAGAGGTATGGCGAGTTTTAAAACCTATGGGGATTTTTGATATAATTGTTCCTATGGGTATTACCGATGACCCAACTCATAGGATATTTTTTAATGAGAATAGTTTTAATGTATTTCTTGATAGGAGTTCACAATATTACTATAGACGTGGGACTACCTGGAAATTAATAAAAAGAGAAATTCTACCACAGAAGTATCCCTCATTGCATATAATACTACAAAAGGATGAGGTAGAAAAATGATTTTTTTAAATGCAGAAGTTATAAGTGGTCTGGGAGAAGATACCTTTTGGACATGGTTCAAGAGGGAATTCCCATATAGTGCTTTTGCTATCCCTCAGGTAATGTATCCTAATGATGTTGTATTACGATATTCAACATTAGGTCCTCTGAATGTTTATCCCTCCAAAAGTATTGCATTACTATGGGAATTGATACCTGAAATGAAGATTGTATTCAATTCTAATGAATGGGATGAAAAGATAAATAAGATTAATAATTGCGCAAAATATTCTACTTACAGAGTAGTTGCTACTCCGCTTGCTAAAAAATATTATGAAGAATTTGGAACAGTTGATGTTATCCCAATAGGGGTTGATACAGATTTATTTAAACCCATGGGAGATAAAATTGCTTTGCGTAATAAATACAATCTTCCGCTCGATAAAAAAATTGGCATTTGGGGCGGAACAACTCATCCAATGAAAGGATTTGAAAGATTAAAGAAATATGCTCAAGAAAACAGTGATATTTATTGGATAATTGTATGGAAACAACATTCCGAAGCATCATTCTTGAATGGAGCAAGTAATTTTGTAAAAATTCCTCAACAACAGCTTGCAGAGCTAATGAATGCTGCAGATTTTTATTTAAGCTGTGGTATGCTTCGACCTTTTTATATGATTGAATGGGAAGCAATGGCATGTAATCTTCCAATAGTTATTTTGGATGGTATCGAGAAAGATTTTGTTCCATCTCAAAATCCACGAGATGATATTTTTAGAATTGGATGGGATAGAAAAAGCGTTAAAATGACATGGCAAAAATATTTCAATGATAGAGGTATTCAATGGTAAAAATATCAATTGTTTCGTTGATTTATAAATCGAAAAAATTTGCTGATTGGGTTTATGATTCTGTCCATGAGTTTACCCCGATGATTCAGAGAGGTAATGCAGAATTCTTTTTTATAGCAAATGACCCCGAGGGAGATCTTATTGATTATTTAACAGCTAAGGGATATAAATACTATATTAATATTAATCCGAGGAGAACAGAAGAAGAATTATTTAAGATGGGGTATGCAAAACCAGAGTATATTCATAGAGTATACCGTGGGTGGAACGAAGCTATACGAAGATCTCAAGGTGAATTAGTAGTACTTGTAAATAGTGATAATTATTTTTCGCCTGATTGGTTGGAAAACCTCTTAAAATTTAGCACCCCAAATACTATTGTCTGTTCTCAATTAGTAGAAAGGAAACATCCTAAACATGGGGTCTTTCCTGGTGCATACCATGGTGAATTTGGTAATCATCCCGATAATTTCAAAAAAGAAGAATTTCTTTTATTTGCAAATAAAGTAAGGATTACAGGTATCAAACAAGGCGGAGCTTACATGCCTTGTTTATTTTATAAAGATGTTGCTATAAAAGCCGGATTATATCCAGAAGGTAATATAGCAGGAAGAAATTTTGATGATGTTGCTTTTTATGGAGATGAATATTTCTTTAATAAATTAGCTAAACTTGGTGTTAAACATATTACGTCTTTAGACTCTATAGTTTACCACTTAAAAGAAGGGGAAATGGATGAAATAGATACTCATAAATTCTCCGAACCAACATTGCCGTCTGTAAATCTTAGTCAGGAAAAACCATTCTTTTCTGTTTTAATTCCAACTTATAATCAAGCTAATTTGTTAAACGAAGCTTTAGACAGCTTGATTAATCAGACTTTTAAAAATTGGGAAGCTATTGTAGTTAATGATGGTAGTACTGATAATACCGCTATAATTTTAGAAGATTATTCAAAAAAAGATTCTCGTATAAAATGTTTTCATAAACAAAACGGCGGCGTTGCCTCCGCTTTAAATGTGGGAATTAATAACGCAAAAGGTGAATGGATTTGCTGGCTATCTTCGGATGACTTATTTGAACCTAACAAATTAGAAATCCATTTTAATGCAATTAAAGAAAATCCAGATATTAAATTTTTCCACTCACATTGGTATTTATTACTTGATGAAACAAAACAAAAAATAGCACCTGGATTATGGCTCCAAATTCCTCCAACTGAATTTCAAGTACTTCATTTCTTCTGGGCAAATTATATTCATGGCAATGCAATAGCTGTTCATAAAAGTGTTTTTGATGACGTCGGTTTATTTGATGAAACATTACGACAAGGGCAAGATTTTGATATGTGGCTGCGAATTTCTTCCAAGTATAAAAGCCATTTTATTAATGAAAGAACTTGTGTTACAAGAATTCATAAAGGACAAACCACAAATTCGTTTTTAGAAGGCGGTGTTTTTGATTCCACTTATTCATTAATAAAATTTTTAAATGAAAAGCCTTTTAATGCGCTTTTCCCATTTACCGATTTTAATAATCCCAATAAAATATTTTCTGCTTTAAATGAGATTGTATACGTTTTAACCAAAAAAAATGCTTTCTTGTATCGTTGTGGATTTACTCCAGCTTTAGCAGAAAAAACATTGGAATGGGTAAATAATTGTCTGCAGCCTAACATTCGAAAAAAAGCTTATGATTTCCTCGAAATTATTGTTAAAGATTATTTGTCAAAACCTCTTGATGAAGAAGTAAAAAATATTTTGAAACTGTTTTTAAATAGAAAAAAAGTTTCATACAATAAACATGATTTTATTGAAGATGCATCTGAATATGTTAAATATTTGATTAAAATAGGCAACCAAAAATACGCTGCTGCGATAGAAACTTATTTAATGAGAATTACTAAGCAGCTGAACAATCAAGACAAAATCTATAAGCCGTTATTACTATCCATAGAATCTAAAGAAAAATATTGTATTCTTAATATAAAAGACATCAATAAATGGCATGTTGAACCACTTGAGTTAAATTTGAATTCAATTAGACATAGATTAGAAGTACACTGCCCTGAATGCAAAAACAATTTTAATGTAACAATAGAATATGAAATGATATCAACCCACACAACTTCAAAATTCATTTGTCCAGCATGTAAATTAACTTTCGAATTTAGCGATAAAAATTTTGCTGAAGATATTATTGCTTTCAATAAATTCAAAACAAATGATGAAGTTGTTACTATCGAAAATGTTCCACATATAGCATTTTTCATTAAAGACGCGTCGGTAGTTGGTGGTGGAACGAAAATATTTTTTAAACATATCGATTGGTTAATTAGATTAGGTGTAGATGTTACAATTTATTCTTTCTCGCCAAAACCAGATTGGATTAAACTGAAATTAAAGTATATTAAAATTAATAGTATAGAAGAAATTGATACTGCTGGTATTAATTTATTCGTTGTCTTTAGCATTTTCGATTTGCCAGGCATATTAAATAAACTGCCTTTATCAAAAGTAGTTCATTTGTGTCAAGGATACGAAGGTTATCATTACGGAAGAACATATGAAGAACTAAGAAGTGATAAGCACATACTAACAATGCTTCATGCAATACCTGTTAAAAATATTACTGTATCGACACACCTTGTTAATTTGTTTAAGGAAAAGTTTAATCGCATTTCTGAATATGTTCCCAACAGCGTTAATCATAAAATTTTTAAGCTAAGCACAGTAAATAATAATACAAATACGATTTTGTTTATAGGCAATCCTTTTCATCCTCTTAAAGGGTTTGAGTTTTTAGCTTCTGCTATTGTTGCTATCCAAAAATCAAAATACAGGATACAGAACTTGAAATTAAATATAGTAATTGGTTATAGAACCGAGAATATTAATAAAATACAAGAGGAGTTAAGTAAAGAATTAGACTGTATTGTTGAAATTAAAGAAAAGTTAAGCAGTGAAAAGATAGCAGAAGTAATTAGACACTCAAGTGTTGTTGTTTGTACTTCGTGGTATGAAGGATTTTCGATGCCGTTATTAGAGGCTATGGCTTCTGGTGTACCTGTAATTACTACAAATAATATGGGTGCTGAAAGCTTTTGTGTTCATGAAAAAAACTCATTTATAGTTAAGTATAATGACAATGAAAATTTTATTAAATACATATTAGATATTTTGAATAATAGAATAAATCTTAAACCTATTCTTCGAAATGCTTATAGAACATCGCTCGAATTTAATGAATACAATTCCTTGAATGCTCTTATCAATGCCTACCAAAATTTGTTAGGATATTCCTTCCCCAAAAATAATGTAGAACAGTTATTTAATGAAATTATGTCGTATAATAATCTTACTGAAATAGAGAAGAATAATTCTGAAGGATATTTGTTTGGAAAGAGTGTTTCTGTAATAATTCCTGTTTACAATAATGTTGATTATACAAAAATGTGTATTGAATCTTTAATAAGAACTACACCGCAACTTGCAGAACTTGTAATTATTGATAATAACAGCAACGATTCTACAAGTGATTATCTTACAAATTTGGAAAATGAAGATGATAGAATAAAGATAATTAGAAATTCTGTAAATGTTGGTTTCCCAACTGCAGTAAATCAAGGACTAAAAGAATCATCTGCTGAATTTATAGTTGTAGCAAATAACGATATTATTTTCACCGAAGGATGGGCATCGAGGTTTATTGAAATTGCAGATTCAGATAAAAGAGTAGGAATTGTTGGACCTGTTAGTAACATTGTAAGTGGAGTACAAATTGATAAAGATGCTGTATATAATTCAATTGAAGAAATGTATCAATATGCAGAAAAAGTTAGAACACTTAGAAAAGGAGACTTATTTCAATTTCCAAGAATTGCATTTTTATGTACTTTGATTAAAAAAGAAGTAATTGAAAAAATCGGCGGGCTTGATGAACGATTTTCCCCAGGAAATTATGAAGACGATGATTTTTGTCTGCGTGCTCAATTAGCAGGCTATAAAACTGTCATTGCAAAAGATGTTTTTATTCATCACTTTGGCTCAAAAAGCTTTAAAGCTAATGGAACCGAGGCTTATAAAAAAAGACTTGAAACTAACAGACAAATATTCGTCGATAAATGGGGTGCTACACCAGATGAAATCTGGCTACAAAATAAAACTATTCGACAACGTCAAATCTATTATCCAATCGATAAAAATTTATTTAAACAATATTTTGAAAGAACTAAAATTCATTTAGCTGATAACGAATTAAAACTTGCTCAGCATTCAATAGAGAATGCTATTGAACATTCTTTAGCAGGCAATGATGAAATTATTAAATACGATGAATTACTGAACTTAGCAGGCAATATTTTCTTAGCAGATAATAATATCGATAAAGCAAGAGAATATTTTGAAAAAGAACTTATTGCCAATCCAAATTCTTCATCTGCTTGCTATGGGCTGGGACAAATTTTTTTGGCAACAGAACAATTTGAAGCTGCAAAAGTTATGTTCGAATGGGCCGTTAAAAATAATCCTTCGAATAATTCTGCTAAAGTTGCTCTTGAAAAAGTTAATGAATTATTAGGATATGAATTAACTCATTCATCACTCGATGGGGGATAACTATGGGGACTTTAACTCTTTCGATGATTGTTAAGAATGAGGAAAAGTATTTGAAAGATTGCCTCGAATCTGTTAAAAGCGTTGTTGACGAAATTGTAATTGTAGATACCGGCTCTACTGATAGAACAATAGAGATAGCACAAGAATACAAAGCAAAAATTTATCACTTCGATTGGATTAATGATTTTTCAGCTGCAAGAAATTATGCACTTCAATATTCTTCAGGTGAATGGATTCTATATTTAGATGCTGATGAAAGATTAGACCCGAATTCTATTAGAGAATTAAAAAGATTAATAGATGGTGTATCGAAAGCAGGTTATTTTTGTACTGTCAAAAGTATTGATAGTGAAAATGGGAGAGATCATTCATTTCGTTATGTAAGACTATTTAAAAACAGTAAAGAGATTCAATTTACTGGTAAGGCTCACGAGCAAATAGTTCCTTCATTAATTAAGAATAAGTATCAGTTGTATCACTCCTCAATTATAATCAATCATATAGGTTACGATGTATCTCTAAATGAAAAACAATCTAAAGCCTATAGAAATTTGGAATTACTTCTTATGGATTATAATGAAAGTAAATCTCCTTATATCGTTTTTAAATTAGCCCAAACATATTTCCTACTCGAAAAATATGAAGAAGCAGCGTCATATTTTAAAATTGCAATAGAAAGCAATAATTTACCTCAAGATTTAAAAGCAGATTGTTTCTTATATTTAGCTCAAAAAACTTTAATAAGTTATGATTATGATAATGCTCAAAAATATATTGACAAAGCAATAGAATTAAATCCTCGTCAACCTATTTATTTTCTATTTGCATCAAGATTATATTATAAGCAACATAATATTTACAAAGCAAAATTATATGCTCAAAAAGCACTAGAAGCAAATAAAAATTTACACAAAAACGAAAAGATAATTCATCAAACAATTTATATAGACACTCGGGAAATTATTTATTATGGTTTATATTTAGCATATCAATCTAATGATAATGATATGATTGAATATTTCATCAAAGAACTATATAAGCATATTAAAGAAGAACATGTAGCAGAAAAAATTCAACTGATAAAATTAATGGAAAGTATTTTACAAGGAAGAGAAATAACTGAGGAAATGGGACAAGTTCTTATTCGTTATGTAGATAAAAATAACTTAGAACTATTTTTGTTAGGAATTTCTAAACAAAAGAATAATTCTATTAAGCAAAGTTTGCTTATAAAACTAAAAGAAAAATTTCCTCATAATTTAGAAGTAATAAAAAACCTTTCTTCGCTTTACGATCAAAATAATAATACATCTTTTGCTATTGAATTATTAGAAAATAATATGGAATTAGTTAAAAATGATCCCGCAGCAATGTTTTATTTAGCTTCTTATTATTTAAAAGCAGGGAATGTTAAAAAGTCTTACGAATTATTTACTACAGTCGAAAATAAATTTGCGAATCTTACTGATATGATGCCCAAAGTAAAAGCTATTAAAGCACGTTTAGAAAATCTAATTAACAATAATTAATTATTACCAAATTACTAAGATTACAATTCCAAAAAGCGGGCTAGAAAAATTGCAAGTTACAGATAGTACCTTCTCAATTTCTTTGTGTTCTCAACTGTTAAATTATAGTTAAACCGCAAAGACCGCCAAGGTTTTTTTGTTTTACTTTACGTAATTTCGTATAAATTAATGCAATTAGTGTCCTTGATAAACGAAATTTCGTGTTACAATTTTGCAATTTTCCTAACTTCTCATCTTCCTCACTTCCATAACTCACATCGCACAATTTCACTTACCAATAAAATATACAGCTAAAAATCTCTAAACTTTTTATAATCACTTACGATAATTAAAGTGAGAAAATAATCTCATAATTAACAAGCCTAAGCAAGGAAGCTTAGGTAAATTAAAAAACAAAATACAAGGAGGTATTTATGGCATTCTCAATTAACACAAATGTTGGTGCTTTACAGGCTTATAATGCATTAGCAAAAGTAAATGCACAAACAGAAAAAGCACAGTTGCGACTTTCTACCTTAAAAAAGATTAACACTGTAGCAGATGACACATCAGGCTACAACGTAGGAAAGCAGCTGGAAGCTCAGACCCTTGTTCAAAAAGCTCAATTAAACAATATTGCCTCAGCTAAAAACTTCTTAGCTACTGCAGAATCGGCATTACAGCAGATTGCTGACAAATTAAATCAAATTAAAGCTAAACAAACAGATGCAAAAGATCCATTAAAAGATTCTGCTGCAATTGCTGATGACATAAGAACTCTTGCTTCTGAAATCGATTCTATACTTAAGAGCACAAATATTAATGGTACACAATTATTAGCAAGTACCGATGGTGTAACTTCATTGTCAGCTTCAAGCTTTGACGTAGGTGGTTCTTCATTCTCTGTTGATTTTGCTACAAGTACTTATTTGAATGTTGATGCTCTTGCTACCGCAATTGATAATTCGGGAGGATTACAAGATTCAACAGATTCCACAGTACTTGATTATAATACAGATACCGTAGCAACAAATGTACGAAATGCACTCTTGAGAATAGGTAACTTAAGACAGACACTTGATTCAAGAGAAGAATACTTAACCGCCGCCGTCGCAAATAATACAGCAACAATCAGCAATATCTTTGATGCCGATGTAGCAATGGAGCAGTTGAACGCAACCAAGGGCCAAATTGGTGCTCAGATAGCTACAGCAATGGTTGCTCAGATGAATACAGCACCACAACAAGTTCTTAGCTTATTCCGTTAATTGGGAATTAATTGATTACAATCCCCCCGAAATTATCGGGGGGAAATTTTTATAAACAAAAATTATCTGGATTGAAAATATGTATACTGCCCAAACTTTAAGAAATAAGAAAAATCCATATATCTTCAACCAAATTAATAACGCCACTCCTCAAGAATTGATTTTAAAAGTTTATGATTTTGCAATTTTGAATTGTCAGAAAAATGATATGCTGAAAACGAATGATGCAATTCAGGTTTTGATTAATTCCCTCAATTTTGATGATCCTGCTGCTAAAGAAATATCGATTGGATTATTAAGACTTTATCAGTTCTGCCAGGAACAGATGAGAAAACATAATAATCAAATTGTTTTGAAAATATTAACGGAACTTCGCGATACTTGGGTTAATGCACTAAAAAATATGAGATAAGATATGGCATATGATGCACTGACAACATCAGGTATCAATAATTTAATTAATACTTATAAGGCTAATGAGCAGAGTAAAAGAATTACTCCTTTATCAATACGCAAATCATACTATGAAAATCTTAACTCTGCTTATTCAACTTTAAGCAGTAAACTTGATAACCTGAAATCTATTTTGAGTGAATTAAAGAGTGCATCTTCCAATTCAATTTTCTATTCAAAAGCAGCAGAATCATCCAATACAAATTTCTTAAATGTAGTTGCAACTTCAGGTGCAATAGATGGAACTCATTCAATTAGAATAAATCAACTTGCAAAGTATGACACTGTTCTATCAATAGATTTAAATTCAAGTGCTGCATCAACGGTTATTACAACACCCGGTACTCATGAGTTTATTATAAAAACAGGCGATGGCTCAGGTAATGAATTTGTAAGCAAAGTTTCAGTTACTTTTGACAGCTCTGATTTTACAAATGGGCAAATTTCGAATAGTACCTTGATGCAAAAAATTCAAAGTGCTATAAATGCTGATAAAGCTGTTATTCTTTCTTCTTCGGTAACTGGCAGTACAACATCATCAGGTTCTTTTGTAATTGACTTAAATGGAACAGAGACTGTAATAAATTATTCTGCTGGGAATTACAGCGATGTAATAGACAATATAGTTTCACAAATTAATTCAATTAGTGGATTGACTGCAGAAAAAGTTGTTGATGGTTCAAATTATCAATTAAAAATCACAGTTAATGACTCTTCAAAATATATTACAATAAAGGATGATACAGGAACTTTACTGAGTGAACTTGGTGTAAATGTTACAAAGGAAAAAGGTGCTTCGGGTTTGGTTAGTGCTTCTATTTTTTCGCCTGTAACAGGATATTCGCAATTATCAATTAAATCTAAAAATTCAGGTTATGATTACAGAATTACAGAAATTTCTGAAACCGGAAGTAATGCAGCTCTTACGGCAGTTGGATTAAATTTAGGCACAACAAGACAAACATTTGTTCAAAATTCAGGCGATGATACACCAGGATTTATTTATACTACTGACCAGCTTAATGCAAAACTTACATTTAATGGAGTTAATGTAGAACGAAATTCCAATACAATCAGTGATTTAATAGACGGCACTACAATTACATTAAAATCTGTAATGCAGTCTTCTGATGCTGATGTTGAAATATCAATTAAAAATGATGTAACAAAAATAAAAGATAAGATTAATGATTTTATAACAAAGTTTAATGAAGTTTATAAATACATTAAAGACCAATCAAAAACAGTTGATTCTTCTCGTGGTCTGCTTGTTGGTGACATAACAGCTTCATCTTTACTTAGTACATTAAGCAGCATAGCTTATAGTTCAGTAACAGACATTCCAGATAATGAAATTAATACATTATCTAAAATTGGAATTACTTTTAATGTTGATAGCGGACTTATTCTTAGCAATTCCGATCAACTCGAAGATGTTATTAATAATAATCTCAATGAATTAATAAATTTATTTACTCTAGATACAAATGGCATAGCAGTAAAATTATATGATAGAATTAATCCGTATCTTGGTGCTGATGGATATATAGCTAAATCAAAATCAAGTTTTGATAGTACAATATCATCATTAAATGATAGTATAACTGCCGCACAAAAAAGTATAGACAAAAATGCTGAAATCTTAAGGTCTAAATATCAGAAGATGCAAGTGCAATTAGCACAGTTGTTATATTATCAAAATTATTTTTCATTGTTTGGTACCTCTACTTATACAAATCTTACAGGATAATTTAAGATGGATGATTTAAAAAATAAAATCAGCGCAATGATTAATCTTCTGGATAATTTGTCACTCCAGCTTGATGAAATTACACCAGATAATTTTGAAGAAAAATTCCAGTTAGCTCTCGAAACTATGATGGTCATTCAAAAAATAAAAGATGAATTAATTAAAAGATTTGGGGTAGATTATCTTCAAAAAAATGTTCCTGAAGTGTGTAACAGGGCTAAACAAATTGAAAAAAAATACGATAATATAATAGAGCAATTTAAGCTGGCTGCCTCTAAACTGGAAAAAGAGCTGTCTAGCTTAAACAGCCAAAGAAAAATTATTAATTATTTAAGGTGAAGCTGTGCAAATAAAAGGTATATCAAATAATAATCCTTTTACACAAACGCCGAACCAGGTTAAGAATACAGAACCTAAAAGTTCAGGCGAATTAAAAGATAAGGATAAAATCGAAATCTCCTCTGCTGCCAGAGATTTAGCAAAAAGCGAAATGGCTTCAAATAAACTGGAAGAAATTAAGCAGAAAATTGCTAACAAATTTTATGACTCAGAAGAAGTAATAAATAAAGTTGCTGAAGCCATAATTAAAGAACTGAAAGGCAAGTAAATTGTGGAAGATTCAACTGAATAGTATTCACCTTTACTTTAACATACATACTCCTAAAAGGCAGACAGAGATCAAAAATTTTTGTCTGCCTTTTTATTTAATTAAACATGAATACATTTTTTACGATAATAATGTGTATTAAAATTACTTTGAGGTAAACAATGTCAGGGAATTCAAAAATCAAGAATGATACTGCCGAAATACTTCAGCTTGTTGGATTCAAAATTGCTGAAGAAGAATATGCTGTTGATATTTTAATGGTTCAGGAAATCATAAGAATGATGCAGGTAACTAAAGTTCCTAACGCACCAGATTTTGTTGACGGGGTTGTTAATTTGCGCGGAAGAATAATTCCTGTAATTGACCTTAGAAGTAAATTGGGTCTTCCAAGAAAAGAAGTTGATAAAGATAAAAGAATAATTGTTGTTGAAGTTGCTGGTAAAACCGTAGGATTTATTGTTGATGCTGTAACAGAAGTATTGCGTATTCCAGCCTCAATTACAGAACCACCTCCAGATTTGATTACAAATGTTAATTCAGAATTTATTAAAGCTGTGGGTAAACTTGAAGACAGATTATTAATTCTTATTGATTTAGAAAAAATTTTATCTACGAATGAGAAATTAGAATTAAGTGCAATAAATACTGAAAATTAATCTAAAATTTTTCGAAGTATTACTTTAAAAATATTTTAACTAATCGATAATAAAAATGAGAATTCTGGAGGTATTATGGCATTAATTAACTGGAGTGAAAATCTGAGTGTTAATATAATAGGGCTCGATAATCAGCATAAAAAACTTATAGCAATTATTAATGAACTGCATGATGCAATGAAGAATGGAGAATCAAGTAAAGTTCTTTCAAAAATCCTTTTTGAAATGGCAGCATATACAAAAACACATTTTAAATCAGAAGAAAATTTATTTGAAAAATATCATTATCCTGATAAAATTAAACATAAGGAAGAACATGACATGTTTGTTCAGAAAGTTGATGATTTTATGGCAGAATATAAACAAGGAAAAACTAATTTATCATTTGAATTGATGAACTTTTTAACAAAGTGGCTAACAAATCATATTCAGGTTTCAGATAAAGCTTATTCTCATTTTTTAAATAAAAATGGTATTTATTAACTGTAAAAATATTCAGGAGTAAAAGTATGCGTACACATTATGTGTTATTAGGTTTAATATTTTTAATTATGTTTTCTTCTAAAACTATTGCAGGCAAAAATTTAATTTTACCTGGTGATGAAGATTACCTGCCAATTGCAGAAGTAATGCCAGAACCTGCAGAAGGTTTAGTTAATTTGATGAAAAAAATAAATTATCCAAGTATTGCTCGTTCCGCTGGAATTGAAGGTAGAGTTATTGCAATGGCATATATAAACGAAAATGGCGGCGTTGATGATGTTAAAATCATAAAAGGTATTGGAGGCGGCTGCAACGAGGAAGTTGAAAGAGTATTAAGAGCAAGTAAATTTAAACCTGGTCAAAAAGAAGGAAAACCAGTAAAAGTAAAATTAACCCTATCATTTGTATTCAAATTAAATTAGATAACAAATAGTTGAAGAAGCCATGGTATCGTTAAAAAATCTAAAATTCAAAGCTAAGCTTCGGGTTTCCTATTTCATACTTGGAGCTATCTGTACTATAGTTATTTTGAACGATTTAGTACAGATG
>CAZNFW010000011.1:51602-68217 GCA_964572725.1 uncultured Melioribacter sp. | reverse complement strand
TATTGTAACATCGTTGCCAAATACCTGAGCACAAACCATCGTCATAGCTTCTGATTGGGTTGGATTTACTTTCCCGGGCATAATTGAGCTGCCGGGCTCATTTTCAGGCAAAGATATTTCTCCTATTCCGCACCTTGGTCCTGAACCAAGCCATCGTATATCATTAGCAATTTTCATAAGAGAAGCTGCTAAAGTTTTTAATACTCCGCTCATTTCAACTAAAGCATCTTTGCCTGCCATTGCTTCAAATTTGTTTGGGGCCGTTTTAAATGGTTTGCCTGTAATTTCAGAAATTTTTTCTGCTACTTTAACTGCATAATCAGGGTGTGTATTTAATCCAGTTCCAACTGCTGTTCCGCCAAGTGGGATTTCATAAAGTCTTTTTAATGCATCATTAATTCTTGCAAGCCCATTTGTTAATTGCTGAGCATAACCAGAAAATTCCTGACCTAATGTTAATGGTGTTGCATCCATCAAATGAGTTCTTCCAATTTTAATAATGTCTTTGAATTCTTTTGATTTGGCTTCGAGAGCATCTCGAAGTTTAGTAACCATTGGAATTAATCTGCAGTGAATTTCTTCAGCAGCTGCAATATGAATTGCCGTTGGAAATGCATCATTGGTTGATTGAGCTTTGTTTACATCATCATTCGGATGAATTGGTTTTTTACTGCCCAGTACCCCGCCTGCCATTTCAATAGCACGATTTGAAATAACTTCGTTTACATTCATGTTTGTTTGAGTTCCGCTGCCTGTTTGCCAGACAACAAGCGGGAAATGCTCATTGAGTTTTCCTTCAATTACTTCTTCGGCTGCCTTAACAATTAATTCTCGTTTTTCATCTGGTAATAATCCAAGCTCATTGTTTGTAATTGCTGCTGCCTTTTTCACAATTGCAAGTGCTCTTATTAATTCAAATGGAAAACGTTCACCTCCAATCTTAAAATTCATAAGTGAACGTGCAGTCTGGGCTCCGTAATACTTATCTGCGGGAACTTTTACTTCTCCCATGCTATCTGTTTCAATTCTGTATTCCATATTAAAACCTCATTAATTTTAGTAATAGTGTTATTATTTATATTTCAAATTAGATTAATGCATTATGAATTGCAATAAGTAAGAAAGTTCTTAATTTTTTGATTATTGACATAACGAGTAATTTTTGTCATTCCAAAATATATTTATAGCATAAAAATATTATTTGGAAAAAATTATTCGGATGGTATTTCTATTCTTCTTGCCCCATAAAATCGTTTTGAATAATATTTTTCATTTAAGGAAGAAATTGTAACACCGAGCCTGCGACTTGAATGAATGAATTGATTATCGCCTAAATAAATTCCAACATGACCTGGTTTTGACCTCCTGCTTGTATTGAAAAAAACTAAATCTCCAAACTCTAAATCTTCTCTATCTACTTTTTCACCTATTTCAAATTGTTCTTTGGCAGAGCGGGGCAATTCAATCGAAAATGTATTAAGAAATATTTGTCTTGTAAATCCTGAGCAGTCAATTCCATCATTGGAGTTCCCCCCGTACTTATATGGAGCGTCTAGATATTTTATTACTTCGAGCAAAATTTTTTCTCTAAAGGTTAGAGGAACATCAGGATTTATATAATTCTTATAGTTAGCCACAAATTTCTCTTTGTCGATCGGATTTTCTTCTACAGGAAGTTCATCAAATTCGTCTTGAGTTGAATCAGAATAAAGCTGATTATTTTGTTCATTTGTTTTGGGATGCTTTTCAATTTGTTTTTTTAATGTATCTTTAGATGTGAATCTAACAGATTTTTTTTGTTGCTCTTTGTTACTTTTTGCTTGATTAAATCTTTGCGTGCTTGTAGTTGGTGTGCAACCTTCAAATAAAATTAAAAATAATAGCCCAATTAAAAATGATTTTATTAATCTAATGAACATGGCAGCAATATTATCCCAGATATGCTCTTAAATTCTTGCTTCTTGATGTATGACGTAATCTTCTAATTGCTTTTTCTTTTATTTGACGAACTCTTTCTCTTGTAAGATTAAATTTCTCTCCAATCTCTTCAAGTGTAAGAGAATGTTCTCCATTTAATCCAAAATAAAGTTTTATTACTTCTGCTTCTCTGTCAGTCAAAGTAGAAAGAGCTCTTTCAATTTCTTTTTTGAGAGATTCATTCATTAATCGATAATCAGGCGAAGGAACTTCTTCGTTAGAAAGAACATCAAGAAGACGATTATCTTCTCCCTGTGCAAATGGTGCGTCCATAGATACATGTCTGCCCGATACTCTGAGAGCATCATTAATTTCACTTACATCCATATCAAGTTCTTGAGCTAATTCCTGAGCACTTGGTTCTCGTTCGAATTCCTGTTCAAGGTTGCTGTAAGCTTTCCCAATTTTGTTTAATGCACCAACTCTATTTAATGGAAGGCGAACAATTCTTGATTGTTCTGCAAGAGCTTGAAGAATTGATTGACGAATCCACCATACAGCATATGAAATAAATTTAAAGCCGCGAGTTTCATCAAATCTCTTAGCAGCTTTGATTAAACCGAGATTTCCCTCATTTATTAAATCACCAAGTGACAGTCCTTGATTTTGATATTGTTTTGCTACCGATACTACAAAACGCAGATTGGCTTTTACAAGTTTTTCCAGAGCTTTTTCATCGCCCTGTTTGATTCTTATTGCGAGTTCAATTTCATCATCTGGAGTTAAGAGGTCTACTTTGCCAATTTCTTGAAGATATTTGTCTAATGATAGACTTTCACGATTGGTAAATTGTTTTGTAATCTTCACGGCAAATCTCCTATTTTTTTTCTACATAAATTGAATCTACAATTCCAACAATTGATGCATCGACAGGAGCCATATCTACATCAAGAGGAATTACTGCTTCGCTTGCAGTAACATAGTAAATTATTTCTCCCGGTCCTGCACCAATTGTATCTAAAGCAATAATTGGAGAAGAAACTTTTCCTAATTCGCCATTAAGTGGCTGAACCAATTGCATTTTGTAGCCTGTTATTGATTCATATTTGCGTGTTGCCCAAATAGTTCCGATAATCTTTCCGAGATACATTTTAATTACTCTTTAATAGCAATATCTAATTTGTCTACAATTGCCATTATTACGGCATCAACAGGTTTATTTTTTGTAAAAGTTGTTTGACGTGCCGAACTGCCCTGAGCAACAAGTACAACTTCTCCAACTCCTGCCCCCACTGAATCAACAGCTATTACAGTAGATTCTTTTGGTGTATAATCAAGATTTAATTGTCGAACAATTAAAAATTTTGCCCCAACAAGGTTTTCATCTTTTTTTGTTGACCAGACAGTACCAATCACTTTACCAAGTATCAATTGCTCCCTCTTAAATTTTTTGGTTGAAGAATTTTTAGATTAATTTTTTTGTATTTCTCAATGTCATTAGTAAGAATTATCATATCATTATTTTTTGCGATTGTACAAAATAAAGCATCACGAACGGTTGCAACTTTATTAAAAAATTCTGAAATGTTCAAACTGTATCTCGAATTTAAACCAAGAATCTTTAAGGCTTTTAAGAGATTATCAACTGCTTCTTTTTCCTCTTTATTTATAGCTGCAAAATACAATTCAGCTGAATTAATTACTGTTGTAAAGCAAATTCCATTCATCATTGCAATTTCTAAGTCAGATAATGTATTCTTGTCACTGTGCTGTAAATGTTCCACTAATATATCAGTTTCAATTAAGAAATGTTTTTCATTTTTCATTTATAAATTCTTTTTTTAATATCTGAATTAGTTAAACTTCCTTTTGATTTAAGAAAGTTCAATACTACTGTGTCGGGCAGCTGCTGTTTTAATTTTACCTGATTGAATAAATTTATATCTAATTTGGAATTATGTAATGCCTGTGAAACTGTACCGTAGATATCTATTTTGATTTCTCTAAATCCTTGATTAAATAGTTTTTTAAATTCTTCTATTGGTAATTCAACAGAGCCGTCATTTTTAATATTCGTTTCGAATGAAAATAACTTTGATAAATTTTCTTCATTCATTTAAAAAGCTCCTTCCATGAAGACAATTATTAACTTTAAAAAAATGTGCAACTGTTTGAGCAACATCCGAGAATGTTTTTCTTATACCAAGGTTTTTGCCTTTCTTATTCTTTCTATAAAATAATAATGGAACATACTCGCGGCTGTGGTCTGTACTTGGAGTAGTTGGATCGTTGCCATGGTCTGCAGTTATTATTAATGCATCTGTTTCATCTAAATTTTCTAATATATTTGGTATAAAATAATCAAATTCTTTGAGTGCATTAGCAAAGCCGTAGGGGTCATTTCTGTGACCATAGTAAACATCAAAATCTACAAGATTAGCAAATATTAATGAGTGTGATACTTCTTTTGTTGTAAGAATAATTTTTTCAATTCCTTCAGAATTTGATTTGGTTTTAATCTGTACTTTTATTCCACGATAATTAAATAGGTCATTAATTTTACCAATTGCAATTGTTTGTATTTTTTCATTATAAAGAAAATCTAAGATTGTATTGTCAAATGGGTCTAATGAAAAATCTTTTCTGCTAGTTGTTCTTTGATAATTATTTGATGTTCCTACAAATGGTCTCGCAATTACTCTTGCTACAGCGTTTGGGCCTGTCAGTACTTTTGTTCTTGCAATTTCACAAATTTCATACAATCTGTTAACAGGAATAATATCTTCATGTGCGGCAATTTGAAAGACTGAATCGGCAGAAGTATAAACGATTGGAAATTTTGTTCTAACATGCTCATCTCCAAGCCGCATTATAATTTCTGTACCCGAGGCTGGAATATTCCCAAGAACTCCTTCAATATTTGTTTCTTTTATAAATTTGTCAATTAAATCTTTTGGAAATCCATTTGGGAAAAGAGGGAAAGGTTTTTCAATTTTTAAGCCTCCTATTTCCCAATGTCCTGTAGTAGAATCTTTACCAGCAGACACTTCAATCATTTTCCCAAATGATGCTAATGGATTATCTTGAGGTAAAATGCCTTTGATAGGTTCAATATTTCCAAGACCAAGTTTTTCGAGATTTGGCAGATTAATCCCTCCAACAAATTCTGCCATATTCGATAAAGTATTGCTTCCTTTGTCGTTATATTTATAAGCATCAGGCAATTCGCCTATGCCCAATCCATCAAGTATGATTACTATAAAGTTATTCACACAATCTCATTAAATGCTTTTGACTGTATTGCCTCCCTTTTCGAGAGCTTTTTTAAGAGCAAGATCTGCATTATAAAGAATTTCTTTAACATCTGTTTTATTTGTAGTAGCAGCAACCCCAATTGAAACTGTAAAAGTAGTTTGACGGGAAACAACTGCAATGGGTTTTCGTGCAATTTTAATCCTTAATTTTTCTGCCCATAAGAATACATCTTTCGGTGTTGTATTGAAAAAGTAAACAGCGAAAATTCTTTCATCCAATCTGCCCCACAAATTCATTGGTGTCATTTCATCTTTTATCATTTGTGATATTGCTTTTAAGACTTTAGGGAAAGGATTGCCGTCAAACAATGATTCTTGTTCGAGAAATTCATCAATTTTTATTAAAGCTAAAGCTCCAGGCAAATTTAATTCTTTGCTTCTTACAAGGTCTATTGTTAATCTTTCAATAAATGCATCGTAATTCAGAGCCTTTGTTTCAATGTCGTATGTTAAAAGATTTTTTAAAATATTTATTGTAGAATATGAATGAAGAATAAATGCAAAAAACTTTGTGGCATTTTTTATAAATGTTACTTCATTATTTGTGTAAATATTTTTTTTAAGACTCTCAAAACAAAGAACGCCATAATTTTGGTCGTCATAAACAAGCGGAATTGCAAGAAATGAACCATCAAAACTAACATCTTCATTTTTCGAAAATCTTGGGATGTCAATACTCGAAGTATCATCAATTTTTACGGGAGTAAAACTTAATATGGCTTTTCCTACAAGAGTTCCGCTTAATTCAACTTCAAGATTTTCTCCAGCATATTTGAGTGAAGTTTTGTTTATGATTCTTGCTGTTTTGAATTTTTGTTCTATAGGATTGTAAGCAACGAATGTGAAAACATCCCAATCAAGTAAGTCTTTCATTGAATTGTCGAGTGCAGAATAAATGTCGGCTTCGTTATCAAATTTTTTATCAGTGCCAAGAATCCCAATTAATGCTTTGAGTCTTTGTTCTGCCTGTGTTTCAGAAAATTTTTCTTCAAATAGACTGATTATTACAGATATAATTCTAACAATTTTTCCGAGTGAATAAATTTGTTCTATTCCAAATGCATCATTAACTTTTGAATCAAGAACTAAAATGCCGGTTAAATTTTTTCCATAGAACAAAGGTACTCCCACGAAACTCTTTATTCCTTGTGGGGCACTGTAATAGCGAATAACATCAGCTTCTGCATTTGGAGAAATGTCAGTTAAAATTTCTGGTTCTTCTTTTTGAACGATTTTTCCAAGTATATCATCTTCTAAATCAAATTTTTGTTTGGTTATCTGGGATGAGCTTGAGATATATCTTTCAAGAGTAAGTCTTTTTCTGTTTTTGTTGTACCAGAAAAATGCAGCTGTATGTGCCATGAATGCATCTTTAACCACACTTAATATTTTTTCCAATACAAAACCAAATTGTTCATCCTGACTTACATCTTTTGGTAATTCTTCGCGAACAATTTTATCAAAGTTTTCTTTAAAATCAGGAGGCTTGAAAAAATCCTTGCTGCTTCTTGATAATGAAGGTGTAAAATTTTCTGCAGTAATTACTTCAATGTTTTTTACTGGTGAAATGATTTTAAATTCTTCACCTTCGTCAGGTTCGTAAGCAGGTCTTGTCTCATTTATTTTCGATGAACTCTCATCTGATTTTTCATATTCAGTAGTTTCTGATTTTGTATCTCTTAAAAAAATTATAAAGCCAACATAAATTAAAAGTATAACTCCAGAAATAATTTTTAGAAGAGTATCATCTGTTAAAAAAGGAATGACTATTAAGATGGGAATAAAAATAAAAATTAATAATCTTTTTCGATATTTATCGGATAATCCCATCTTTCACCAGTTAATTCAAATAATTAATTCAAAATTTCATTCAATAATAATAAAGTTTTGTGAATTTTTCATGAAAGCATCAACTTTGAAAGAAGTTTTACAATCTCTTTTTTGCCAGTATTCTTCAGCGATGAATATAAAAATGCATTTGTGCCAAGTATTAATTCAGGGAAAAAGTTATTGATATTTTTTTTCAATAAAGAAATTTCTGATTGTTTTAGTTTATCAATTTTGTTGAATATGACATAATAAGGAATGTTTTTACTTCTCAGATACTCATTTAAGATAAAATCAAGAGGCATAGGTTCATATCTGCTGTCAATTAAATGAAATGCCAATACAATGTTTTTATTCTGATCAATAAAAGATTCAATTAACTTTTGCCATTCAATCCTTTCATCCCGAGGTACTTTTGCATATCCAAATCCCGGTAAATCTACTATATAAAATTTATCTTCTACGAGATAATAATTTAAAGATCGTGTTTTGCCTGGTGTAGAACTTGTTTTTGCTACTTTCAAGGGTGAAAAAATTGAATTAATAAATGAAGATTTACCAACATTAGACCTGCCGCATAAAATGATTGTTGGAAGTTCTCGTTTTGGTAATTCATCAAATTTATAAACTGACTTTAGGAATTCAATTTTCTTCATGGCATTTTTATAAAATTGTATTTAATATGATTGAAAAGATAATAAAGTCGTCACAATTAATTAAAAAGCAATTTTTTTGAAAGTGAATAATTGAATAAATCCAGATTACTTTACAAAGAGTCCGTTTTCTAAAAATCGATTTTAAAATTATTGATAAAAAAAAATATTTCTTGTATTATTGAAACGGTATAATTAATTTTGAACTGATAATGGGATAATTCAGAACCTGATGAATAATTATTGCGAATTTATTAAACAAGTCAACTATACCAAATATCATTCTAATCTGTTACTAGAAAATTATGTATTTGTAAATAAAGGGGTATAATTAATGGAACAATTATCGAATAATAAACAAATAGAATCAGAAATATTGGTTGATTATAAAAATCCAAAACTCTCACCTGAAAAAAGAACTGCTGATTTGATTAAGAGAATGACTCTGGAAGAAAAAGTCGCTCAGATGTTATGCATATGGGAAGATAAAAAAACAATTTTTTATGACGAGAACGGAAATTTTAGTTTGGAAAAAATAAGAAAACATCTTAGTAATGGAATTGGACAGATTGCAAGATTGAGTGATACAAATGGTGGTTTAAATCCGACTGAAATGGTAGAACTGGCAAATACTCTGCAAAAGTTTTTTGTTGAAGAAACAAGATTGGGTATTCCTGTAATTTTTCATGAAGAATGTCTTCATGGCTTAGCTGCCAAAGAAGCCACAAGCTATCCTGTGCCTATTGGTTTAGCTTCTACATTCAACACAAAATTGGTAGAGAAAATTTTTTCAGCAATTGCTGAAGATGCAAGAACAAGAGGGGCTCATCAAGCTTTAACACCTGTTTTAGATGTAGCACGAGACCCAAGATGGGGACGAGTAGAAGAAACATTTGGTGAAGACCCATATTTAGTTGCTCAAATGGGAATTGCTGCTGTTAAGGGCTTGCAGGGAGATGGAAAATTCGATGTACAAAACAAAGTTATTGCTACATTAAAACATTTTGCTGCACACGGTCAACCTGAATCTGGAATAAATTGTGCCCCAGCAAATTTTTCTGAGAGACTGTTAAGAGATGTGTTTTTATATCCATTTAAAGAAGCAATTAAAAAAGCTAATGCTGTTAGCGTAATGGCTTCTTATAATGAAATTGATGGTGTTCCTTCTCATGCCAATAAATGGTTATTGAAAAAAGTACTGAGGAATGAATGGAACTTTAAAGGTTATGTTGTTTCTGATTATTATGCAATTAAAGAGTTAAATATTCGAGAAGAAGCATTAAGCCACTCGGTGGCAAAAGACAAAGCAGAAGCAGCAAAACTTGCAGTAGAAGCCGGCGTAAATATCGAATTTCCAAATCCTGATTGTTATTTGAATCTTGTTGAATTAGTTAAAAGTGGAATAATTAAAGAATCTGATATCGATGAATTAATTGAACCCATGCTAAGATATAAATTTCAGCTCGGTTTATTTGATAATCCATACATTCAAACAACCAATAATCAGTTTGAAGAAAAACTAATTAAAGACAGAGAATTAGCTTTACAAGCTGCAAGAGAAACAATAGTATTGCTGAAAAATGAGAATAATATTCTTCCACTAAAAAATATTAAAAGTTTAGCAGTAATTGGACCAAATGCTGATAGAGTTTTACTTGGAGGATATCACGGTACACCAAAATTTTATACATCAGTATATCAAGGAATAAAAGAAAAAGCTCATAATATAGAAGTGCTTTATAGTGAGGGATGTAAAATTTCAATTGGCGGTTCATGGAATGAAGATGAAGTAGTTTTACCAAAACCCGAAGATGATGAATTACTTATTAAGGAAGCAATTGAGGTTGCAAAGAAGACCGATGTAGTTGTGCTTGCAATTGGAGGCAACGAGCAAACATCAAGAGAAGCATGGAGTAAAACTCATCTTGGCGATAGACCTAATATAGACCTTATCGGAAGACAAAATAAATTAGTTGAAGAAATACTTAAATTAGGTAAACCTGTAGTTGTGCTTCTCTTTAATGGCAGGCCAAATTCAATTAATTTTATTAAAGAAAATGTACATGCAATTCTTGAATGCTGGTACCTTGGTCAGGAAACAGGGAAAGCAGTAGCTGATGTATTGTTTGGTGATTATAATCCAAGCGGTAAACTGCCAATTTCAATTCCAAGATCTGCAGGGCATATCCCCTGTTATTATAACTATAAACCATCAGCAAGAAGAGGATATTTGTTTGATGATGTAACTCCTTTATTCCCATTTGGATTTGGATTGAGTTATACAAATTTCAAATTCATTAATCACAGACTGACTAAAGATAAAATTAAACTTGGTGAAACAACTCAATTATCTGTTGTTGTTCAGAATGTTGGAAATTTGGATGGTGAAGAAGTAGTTCAATTATACATAAGAGATTTGTTTAGTTCTGTAACAAGACCCGTAAAAGAATTAAAAGGATTTAAAAAAGTTAAGTTGCATCCGGGTGAATCGAAAACCATAATATTCGATATAACGCCGGAACTTCTTTCATTTACAAACATTGATATGCAATACATAGTAGAGCCAGGTGAATTTGAAATTATGGTGGGTAATTCATCAAGAGATGAAGATTTACTTAAGACCATTTTAACTGTAGAATAATGAAAAAAATAATATAAATTATATATAGTTTACATTCCTGCTCGGATATCAGCAGGTAAAAAAATAATATGAAAAAAAATTTAAAAATAAATATGCACTTAATTATTGAGATTAATAAGTGCATAATGTTTAATCCAATTACTTATATTCAAATTGCTGATAATACTGCAATAGTTTATAAATTATTCCAAGTTTATTTTATTTGTCTATTAACTAAAAAAGCTTATAACCACTTCTTAAGTTCTCAGTCTTTTTCTAATATCCTTATGCGAAACTATTATAATTATTTCTATTCAAAAAAATATAATTAAGAAGGAGGCTTTATGCTTCGAAAGCATACTAAAGGCATATTTAAAATCTGTATGATATTATTAATGATTTTTGGTCAATTTGTGTTTGCACAAAATCGTGGTTCAATAAAAGGTTTTGTGTATGATAAGGATACTAAAGAACCACTGCCAGGAGCTAATGTTTTAATTAAAGGTACCTCACTTGGTGCAGCATGTAATCTCGATGGAGAATATATTATAAGAAATATACCTGCTGGAAAACACACAATCACCGTTTCTTATATTGGTTATGAATCACAAACTCTTGATGTAGAAATACTGGCAAATAGAACTCTGTCTCAGGATTTTTACCTCAAACTAACAACAATTCAAGGTCAGGATATTATAATTACAGCTCAGGCTCAGGGACAATTAGCCGCAATTAATCAACAGCTTACGTCCGATAAAATTGCTAATGTAGTTTCAGAAGCAAGGATTCAGGAATTGCCTGACTTTAATGCTGCTGCTGCATTAAGTCGTTTGCCGGGTATTACTACTACAAAAAGTTCAGGTGAAGACAATAAGATAGTTATTAGAGGATTATCTCCTAAATATAATGCTGTTGAAGTAGAAGGCGTAAAGCTATCTGCTACAGGAAGCTCTTCAATTGGCCTTACATCTGACCCCTATGTGGCAACTGGAGGATTAAACAATGACCGCAGTGTGGATTTAAGCATGATTTCTCCTTATATGTTAAGAACAATTGCAGTCTACAAATCATTAACACCTGATATGAATGCAAATTCAATTGGTGGAACTGTAAATATGGAATTAAGAGAAGCTCCTTCTGGCTTTCATTGGAATTTATTATGGCAGCAAGGTTATACTGCAAAAAGTAAATACTATGGAAATTATCGTGGGGTAGCTTCGGCAAGCAATAGATTTTTTAATAATAAGTTAGGTGTTTATGCATTAATTAATTTGGAATCATATGACAGGAATTCTGATAATATGGATGCAGGTTATAGTTTAGCTGCTGAAGAAGTACAAATTGATCCTACCACTGGATTTCGTCCAGTTAAGGTAACATCAGTATCTTTTAACAGACATTTAGAAACAAGACAAAGATATGGAGCCAATTTAATTTTGGATTATGATATACCAAATGGGTCTATAAAATTTGTAAATATGTTTGCAAGATTAAATTCTGATTATACTGAACATAGACAAACTATAAATTATGACAATGGCAGAATGGAATGGCAATTAAGATCTGGAGAAAATGTAATTGACCAGCAAATGAATTCTATTAAATTAGATTATGATTTGAACTTTTTGACTTTAGATTTATCAGCAAGTTACACTTCTGCATCAAATAATCTGGAAAATTCTCCAGTATTTAATTTTAATCAAACAGATGCTCTGCAAGCTGGAGTTAAAAGAGATAATATCAAACCAGAAGATTTAACTTACCTTCTTACACAATATAAAGGTGCTGATGAAGTAGTTTTAAGAAGCGGCAATTTATTTAGCAATTTCTATAAAGAAAAGAAATATTCATTAAAGGGTGATGTAGAATTGCCTTTTAATTTCTATAATATCATTAACGGTTCATTCAAGTTTGGTGGATATTTCTATGACCAGACCAATAGCACCGACCAAGAATCTCCATATTTAGGTTTTAATGGAAACGCTAATTCGACAGATAATGATATTCAATCAAATTTAATGAGGACAATTAAAAATCAATTTGGAATTTCTACTAATACAAGAGGTGAATTAGTAGGCAGTTCATTTATTAATAATGATTCAAAACTTTATGACCCATTCCTTGATAATAAATATGGTTCAATTTTCTATGCAGCTAATCTTGGAGTTTTGAATGATATATTAAATTACATTATGAGCAGACCAGAATTTGATGCATCCAACAAGGAATACAGCTCTGGTGATAAAGGTGGATGGTATAATGGTCCATATCAAAAGTTAACTAATGACTATAACTATAAAGAAAAATATTATGCTTCATATTTAATGTCGAAAGTTAATTTCTTGAATTTTATGATTATTGGTGGTGTTCGCTATGAAAAAGTTAAATCTGAATACTTCGCTTATAATGCAAGAGATATGAGAAATGCTCAAGCTCAAATTATGTATGATACAACTTCTTATAAGCAAAATGAATTTTTCTTGCCAATGGGACAAATGAAATATTCCCCATTTAAATGGTTAGATGTTCGTTATGCATACACGCAAACACTGTCAAGACCCGATTATCATTTAATTAGTCCGAAATTTACTATTACTCAGAACAATCAAATTTACACCGGAAATCCTGACTTAAAGCCTGCAAGAGCATTTAATCATGATCTGAATTTTACTTTCCATAGTAACAGCATAGGACTTTTGACAATAGGTGGTTTTTATAAAACTATTAAAGACTTCGTTTACAATGCTTCTTATCAACTCGATGCTGCTGAAGGTGCTGGAATTGATTCGCTTCGCCGTTATCAAATTGTTCGTAATGGTCAATTAGTTGTTACACCAGTAATTAATCCAACTACAAAAAAATCAAATGCTACGGTATTTCGTCCATTAAATAATCCATTTGATGCTATAGTTAAAGGATTGGAAATTGATTTTCAGCATACATTCTGGTATCTGCCTTATCCATTTAACGGTTTGTTGATTGGAATAAATTATTCAAGAATCTTCTCCGAAACAAGATATCCGTTCTATGATGTGAAAGTTAAAATTGTAGGCAGAGACAGGATTCCTGTTCTGATTGATAGTTCAGCAGTTGGACGTTTAATTGATCAGCCTAATCATGTTTTAAATTCATTTATTGGATTTGATTATAAAGATTTGTCTATAAGATTTTCGTTTGTATACAATGACCAGATAACTACGGGAAATGGAGGAAGATACCCCGAAAATGATTCCTATGCAAAAGATTATTTTAGATTAGATTTTTCAGCTCGTCAAAAATTACCATTTATGAATGCTGAATTGTTTTTGGATTTCAATAACTTGAATAATGCAAATATACAATCGATTCAGAGGTCAATTAGTGGATTTAGGAATATTCAAAATTACGGCTTAGTAGCAAATGTTGGTATAAGAGTAAGGTATTGATTTTTATAAAATTTATAACCAATCACTAAAAAGGAGTGCAATATGAAAAAATTAATATTAATTCTATCAATTATAATTTTGAGCAGCTTTATTTATGCTCAAAATAAAGATACTGTAGAAGTACCTGGTTTTTATGAAACAAATAAATATGGTACTTTGAATGATGCAATAGATGAAGCAATTCAAAAAGGCACAATTAACAACACTGTATTCAAACTAAAGCCTTATGAAGTATATGTATTAAGTAGAAGTATTTATTTGGATCATGGACAAAATCTGGAATTATATGCACCTAAACCAGGCAAGACTCAAGAAAGCGCACCCCCTCAAATTGTTTGGACTGAAGAAGGTATTGACAGGCAATATATTATTCAATCTTATGGAGATATTACTGCTAAAAACATCTGGTTCCGTTATGCAGACTTTTTAGGCAATAAAGTCTCCTCTTCAATAACTTTTGAGAATCAAACACCTGAAAATGACCCTGAAAGAGGTGTATTTGATGGATGTCTTTTTGATTATGCAGGCATTGGTGCAGAAGCAGCAGGTGCTATTTGTGTTAAAGCAGATCATTTTGTAGGTAAATTTACTAATTGTTACTGGAGAAACAATTCTGACAATCATTTCAGATATTATGGACGTGCTGTTTCTTTCCCATATCAAAGCTCTGGATGGCATTACGACACTCTATTTTTTGAAAACTGTACATTTACTAATTTAAGTAGAATTGTAATGCAGGAAGGTAATGAGTACAGCGATAATGTATTTATCAATCATTGTACATTACTAAATTCAATTGAATGGGTATTCCAATCTGCTGGATGGATTCGTAATGCAGCAATTACAAATTCACTATTTATTAACCCTTATATGTATGGTTATCGTGCTTATGATGTGTGTCCTCAAGGCATGACATACAACGATTTTCTTGCAGGTAAATGTAATTCGCCAGGCGGCGGGCTAATTAATGGAATTACTCCTGTTGATTCATTTGGATTTCAGGTTAATTTTACAGACTTTGACAGAAAAATATTTATTGGCAATATCAGTTATGCATATCAGGATTGGATGCTTGATTGGTATAAGAACAGTGATTGGAGCAAAGAACGCATAAGAAACAGAGAACAACTGTTGTTATTTAATCCTTCCCCTATGTTAGGTGAAAATGAGATTAGATTTATTGACTCTGTTGATGCAAATGGTAATAAAGTATTTAAGACTATTAATGTTGACTGGCAAACTATTTATAATAAAGACCCACAATTTATTGTGCCTGCAACTAATCTGGATGCTGCCAAACAATTCATTATGTATAAATGGTCCACTAATGCAGACATTGACTGGTCTTATGAACCTGAAGCAGGATTTAAACAAACATGGCCTTTACCAGAAAATTTAGCCTATACAGATTCTGAATTATTAACCGCAGCTATGGGCGGATATCCGCTTGGAGATTTAAATTGGTTCCCAGAAAAATATGAAGAATGGAAAGTTAATCAACGAGCAAAAGATTGGGAAACAATAAATAACTGGCTAACTTATGGCTCGCCTACTCCAAACAGTGTAAAAGAATTACCAGGTTCATTGCCAAATAATTATGTACTTGAACAAAATTATCCTAATCCATTCAATCCTGTAACAAATATTAAGTATTCGATTCCAAAAGCTGGTTATGTAACTTTAAAAGTATTTAATCTTTTAGGACAGGAAGTTGCTACAATTTTTGAAGGTAATCAAAATGCAGGTAACTATGTAGCTACATTTGATGCTTCCAATTTATCAAGCGGTGTTTATATGTATCGATTAGAATCTGAAAATGTATCTATTACAAAGAAACTTGTATTAATAAAATAATAAAGATACAGGTTGTTATTCTTTATTTAATTAAATAAAATTTCTCTAAAAAACAGGAGGAGAAAGGTATGTTAAAAAAACTAAAACTATTTCTATTAATTACTTTCTGGTTATCATCGGGCTTATTGGCACAAGAAGTTGTTCTTTCCGATGAATTCGATAATGGTGACGGAAAGTGGAATACCGGTTGGATTGATAATGCAACTACTAATGTTGTAGTATCAATTGATAATACTGGTAAACTTTCCGGTCCAAACTCTTATAAGATACAGGTTAATAAAGGTGGCGTTGAAATGTGGCGAGTTCAGAGAGTTGCTGATCTGCCGCTTGTTCCTGGTTATAGATATACTATTTCATTTATGGCAGTTGCTGATAATAATGCCGCTATTAATGTGCTGTTCGAAATAAAGGGCTCTCCATATACAAAAAGACTTAATGATACTGCCCGGGTAACTACAACTCCTCAAACTTTCACATATAGTATGACAGCAACTGAAAGTGTACCTGATAATCAGGTTAAATTACATTTTGGGAGTGCATATAACGATAACAAAACAATCTGGATTGATAAAATTATAGTTACCCGTGAAGCAGATCCTTCCTTTGTTTCTTTATGGGGTGCAACAAGCCGTGGATACGGCTGGCCAATCCTGAATAGACAAAATACTCCTCCTGGCGATGCTGGCATGGGTTCTGACGCTCCACCAAAAACATGGGCTACAATTCGTGGTAGCTTTGGTAGAGTAATCGAAGCAACAACTGAACAGGCAATTGTTGTCACAGGAAAATTTGAATATGTTGGTGAAGGTCCTGGTGCAAGTTATGTTCCTCTTCGTTATGCTTTAACTTATCAACCAGATGAAGGACAATTGTTATATCAGTATACAGATACAGCACGCTGGTCTGGAACTGGTGCTCATTATGGTTATGAATTTACACCCCGTTCTGCTGGTACTGATATGGCAAATGGTGCTGGCGGAGCAGGTACAATCTGGACTATTAATG
>CAZNFW010000011.1:0-51588 GCA_964572725.1 uncultured Melioribacter sp. | reverse complement strand
ACAATGGTTGGCCGATTGCAGCGATTGAACAGGAACCTGCTTTGGCAGAAATTGTTGGCGGAGTTTATGATTTTGCAATTTCAGTTCAACCTCTACCTAATGGAACAAATGAAATTCGCTGGTACATGTACCATGTAGATAAAAAATATTGGTTCGGAGGAACTGTAATTGATACAGCACAAATCACTACCAGATTTAATGGAATATGCTTTGGTGTTGGTGATGGTATTACTACAAAAATGAGTGCCTTCAAATTATATGGTGTGAGAGTACAACTTGGCAGCCCAATAACTGTCCCAGAAGCACCATGGCAGCCTTACTATGTTGAAAATTGGGGTAAATTTGTAAGATTCAGCCCAACTGCTGAATTTGTACCAGGTGATGTAGTTGGTAATGCCGGTGTTAAAGGAAAAGATGGCGGTCAAATTCCAAGTAATCAGGGTTGGACAGTAATTAGAGGTGGGTTTATTAAACCAATTACTGCTACTACATCTAAAGCTATAATTGTAAAAGGCAAAATTAGATTTGAAGGTGCTGGTCCAAGCACATGGAGCGGTTTAAGATTTGGCATATTCCAACATGATAGTGCAGGTGTATTGCAGAATGCAAACTCTGCAGATGCAACTTGGTCAGGTAAAGAAACGTTTGCTAAAGGATATTTATTAATTCCGCAAAGTGATGCAAATGAATTACCAGGTTGGGCAGCAGGTGGAGCAGGTCATGTAGGTGTTGTAAGAAATGGTAACTGGATAAGCACATATGGTAATAATTTAGCAATAGGTGCTGTTAATCAAAAACCAACAGGTGCAATTTTTAATGAAGGAACATATAATTTTGCTATATCTGTTCAACCAAAAACAGATGGAACTAAAGAATTAAGATTTTATGTGATTAAAGAAGACAATAGTTACTGGTGGGGCGGAACGTTCACAGATACTACATGGATACCACCAACATTTAATGGTGTATGCTTTGGCTTGAATGGAGGTAATGGTGCAGAAAATAATCCTCTCAAAGGTATGTATTTGGAAGATGTTATGGTTGATATGGGTGCTCCTATTGAAGTTCCAGAAGCTCCATGGCAAGCTTATTATGTAGAAAGATGGGGTAAATTAGTAAGATTTAGTTCCAGTGCAGAATTTGTTCCTGGCGATGTAGTTGGTAATGCTGGAATAAAAGCTAAAGAAGGCAGCTCTGGTATTACAACAGGTTCAGTATGGTCAACAATTAGAGGTGGATTTTTAGAACCAGTTACAGCAACCTTGAAGAAAGCTGTTATTGTAACTGGTAAAATTAGATTTGAAGGTGCAGATCCAAGTACTTGGAGTGCATTAAGATATGGAATTTTCTACCATGATAGTGCAGGAACATTGCAAAATCCAGGTACGAAGGATGCAGCTTGGAGCGGTAAAGAAAATTATGCAAGAGGATATTTGTTAACTCCACAAAGTGGGGCTAACGAATTACCAGGCTGGGCTGCTGGAGGTGCAGGTCATGTCGGTGTTGTGAGAAATGGTAACTGGATAAGTACTTATGGAAGTAATTTATCATTAGGACCTGTGTATCAAAAACCATCTGGTGCAATATTTAGTAAAGGAACATACAATTTTGCAATTTCAGTTCAACCAAAAGCTGATGGTACAAAAGAATTAAGATTCTACATGATTAAAGAAGATAATAGTTATTGGTGGGGAGGAACTCTCATCGATACAACAACTATAGCTCCAACATTTAATGGTGTATGCTTCTCACTGAATTCAAGCAATCCGATTACTGGAATGTACCTTGAAGATGTTCAAGTTGATATGGGTGACCCAATTACAGTTCCAGAAGCTCCATGGCAGGCTTATTACGTTGAAAGATGGGGATTCATTGGTGCTAAAACTGGTGGATGGAAATTAACTCCTGGTGAAGTTATTGGTAATGCTACAATTTCCGGAGATAAAAAATCATTTGGTTGGTCTGCTATAAGTGGTGCATTCTTTGAACCAATAGAAATTACTTCTAAAAAAGCTTTGATTATTACTGGGAAAATGGAATTAGTTGGTGGCGGATTTGAAGGATGGTCTTCCTTGAGAATCGGTCTTGATTATCATCCTAATTTAGGCAGACTCAATCAAACCGAAAATGGTTTTGAATGGAGTGGAGCTGAAACTGGAATTACAGGCTATTTATTTGCACCACCAAGTGGCAGAAACGAAAGAAATCATTGGGGTGCTGCTAAAACTGTAGGCTCTGTTGGTGCTGTTGTAAATGGTACTTGGTATGAAACTTTAGATTCTGCAAACTATGCATTAGCAGATGTTCCTCAAAAACCAAGGAATGCTGTTGCTTCAGCAGGAATGTATGATTTTGCATTCTCAATTTCTAAGAAAGCTGACGGCAATAATGAAGTTCGTTTCTACATTTTCAAAGAAGATAAGTCTTATCACTTTGGTGGTATTTTGACTGATACAAAGAAATCTGTAACGAAAATAAATAGCATCAACTTTGCTTTGAGCAACCTTGCAAATGCTACAAAACTTAATCTCTATGATGTAATGGTTGATTTGGGTAACCCAATTTCTGTACCTGATACAATAGTTTCTGTAAGAGAATTAGCTGCTGGAGAAATTCCAACAGATTATATTCTCAATCAGAATTATCCAAATCCATTCAATCCATCTACTACAATTGAATTTGGTCTGCCAAAGAGCGATAATGTAAAACTTGTTGTTTATGATGTATTAGGAAGAGAAGTTGCAGTATTAGTTAACGAAAATTTGAATGCAGGATATTACAAAGTTAACTTTGATGCTTCTAATCTTTCTTCAGGTGTTTACTTCTATTCATTAAAAGCTGGTGATTTTGTAAGTGTTAAGAAATTGATACTTATGAAATAGCATTAGCTTTTTTGTAATAACTATTATTAATACAGCCCGCGTAAGTGCGGGCTGTAATTTAATTTCACTTTTTTGTTCAATTCTTATACGGATAAAAAAATGAATTTTGTTGGAATTAAAAAAGTTCTTCTGAATACTTCAATTTTATTTTTCTTTTTAATTTTCAAACAATTAATACTAGGTCAGCCACTTGCAAATGGTAAAGAAAAATTTCTTGGTGCTGGGTCAAGCAGCTACATATGGCGTAATTTTGATAAATACTGGAATCAAATTACTCCAGGTAATGATGGCAAATGGGGCTCAGTTGAAAAAACAAAAGGTGTTTATAATTGGACTAACTTAGATAAAATTTACAATTTTGCTGTAAATAGAGGTTTATTATTTAAAGAGCATACACTTATTTGGGGACAGCAGGAACCCTACTGGATTAAATCCCTCGATACTGCTCAACAAAGAGAAGCAGTTGAAAACTGGATTAAAGCTATTGGCGAAAGATATCCTAAAATGGCACTTGTTGATGTTGTTAATGAACCTTTTCATGCACCACCTTCATACAAAGAAGCTCTTGGAGGGAACGGTTCAACAGGATGGGATTGGGTTATTCGTGCTTTTGAATTAGCAAGAAAGTATTGTCCTCCTTCAGCTCAACTTTTGTTAAATGAGTATAATGTTCTTCACGATAATTTGACTACAACTAACTACATTAAATTAATTGAGTTATTAAAAAGCAGAAATTTAATTGATGGCATTGGAATACAGGGTCATTATTTTGAATTTCGAAGTGAAACTGATGCAACTACTAATAAATATGTCTATAACATCAGTACCATAAAATCAAACCTTGAAAGAATTGCTGCTACTGGTCTTCCAATTTACATAACAGAATTTGATATTGATGAGTATAACGACCAGGCTCAGCTTGAACAATACAAAATTTATTTCCCAATTTTCTGGTCTCATCCTCAAGTTAAAGGAATTACTTTCTGGGGTTATATTCAAGGAGATGTTTGGACTGCTCACCCTTATACTTACTTAATTTTATCTAATAATGATGAAAGACCAGCAATGCAATGGCTAAAGCAGTATGTGAATTCACCTATTCAACCTGTTTTATTATCTCCAATTGATTCTGTCAATGTTTTTAGAAATGCTACATTGAAATGGAGAAAATCTCTAAGAGCTGAATTTTATCAGGTCCAGGTTTCTAAGTTTAGTAATTTTATTAGAATCGTGGTCGATACACTCGTTAAAGATACTCTAATTAATTTAATGCCGCTTGAAGAAAATACCACATATTACTGGCGCGTGAAAGCAATTAATTCATTTGGAGAAAGTGAATTTACAGCAGAAGTTAAGTTTTCTACTGGGGATAAAATTCTTTCTATTGATGATAATATTATAAAAACTGAATTTTATCTGTATCAGAATTATCCTAATCCTTTTAATTCATCAACTGTAATTCGTTATAATATTGATGAAAACGCAAATGTTTCATTAGCTGTGTTTGATTTATTGGGCAGAAAAATTAAAACGCTTGTAAATGAACAAAAAATTCCCGGAACTTATTCAATAATATTTGATGCTGCTGATTTAGCAAGTGGTATTTATTTCTATCAATTAAAAGCTGGTAGTAAAATTTTTAATAGGAAATTAATAATTCAAAAATAATTTTAATTCTTTAATAACATCTTTCTTAATGTAATCTGGTTAATAAGTCTCTATGTAATTTAATTTTATACCTCAAACAAAAAATTAAAAAATGATTCTTAAAATTATTTCTAAGCTTTTGTTTGCAATATTTATTTTTTCTTCAGCTTATTCACAGCAAATTCATGAAAGTAATAATGTAAGACAAAAAATTTTAATTAATAACGGGTGGCGTTTTTATAAGTACGAATCACAGAATATTGCTGATAGTCTGATATACGATGTAAGACCTGATATAAAAAATTACGACGATAATAAACCTGCCGATGCTGTACCTACAGAAGCTCAAATTGTTAATACTAATAAAATGGTTCTTAAACCATGGATATTGCCTACAGGAAATGAATTTATAAAAGATATTACTAAATATTATAAAAGACCTTCTGGTAATCCTGGGGGTAATTTCCCATTTGTATTAAAAGATTATGATGATAGTATGTGGGAAGAAGTTAATCTTCCGCATGATTGGGCAATTAAAGGACCATTTTTCGAAGGTAAAAATTCTGAAGTAGGTGGAAGTATGGGTCGTTTACCAAGTCATGGTGTGGCATGGTACAGAAAAAAAATTTTTATACCCGAAGCAGATAAAAACAAACGCTTTTTTCTTGAAGTAGATGGAGCTATGTCCTATGCAATGGTATGGATTAATGGCCATCTTGCAGGTGGATGGCCTTATGGATATGCTTCATGGTATCTTGATATTACACCTTATATTAATTATGGTAATGAAAATATTATTGCAATTCGATTAGATAATCCTCCTAATTCATCTCGCTGGTATCCTGGAGGGGGAATTTACAGAAATGTATGGTTGACGAAAACTAATCCCATTCATATAAATCATTGGGGTACTTATATAACAACAAGCAATGTGTCTAACTCATCAGCAACAGTTAATTTAAGAGTCATTATAAAAAATGATTCGAATGACGATGTTCAAATAACAACGGTAACAAAAATTTATGAATTAAATAAAAAGGGGCAAAAAGTTCGAAAGACAGCAGAAAGTTTTAAACCTCAAAAAATCGATATTACAAAAAACAAAACAATTGAAGTTTATGATTCTATTTTAATTAAAAAACCAAAATTATGGGGACCGCCGCCTGTACAAAAACCAAATTTATATGTGGCAGTTACAGAATTGTATGTTAATGGTAAACTCGTGGATAATTACGAAACAAAATTTGGCATTCGTTCAATTGAATTCAATCCTAACAAAGGTATTTTAATTAATGGTAATAAAGTCAAAATAAATGGAGTAAATCTGCATCACGACCTTGGAGCATTAGGTGCAGCATTTAATAGAAGAGCAGCTGAACGTCAGCTTGAAATACTTCGCGAAATGGGATGTAATGCTATTCGTTTTGCTCACAATCCGCCAGCTCCAGAATTTCTTGAATTAACTGATCAAATGGGATTTTTAGTTATTGATGAAATATTTGATGTATGGGAAAGAAAAAAAACTCCTCTGGATTTCCATCTTATTTTCAAAGATTGGCATGAACAGGATTTGAGAGCTTTTATACGAAGAGACAGAAATCATCCTTCTGTGATTATCTGGAGCGTAGGAAATGAAGTGGGCGAACAATATACAAATGAACAAGGTGCATCAATAGCACAAATTTTAAAAAATATTGCTAAAGAAGAAGATTCTACTCGACCAATAACTGCTGCAATGAATTATGCAAAACCAGATATGCCTTTTTCTAAAGTCTGGGATATTATTAGTCTTAATTATCAGGGTGAAGGAATAAGAAATGCACCTGCATATTCACATTTGAAAGGCATAAAAACTGAACCTCTATATTTAGCATTTCACAAAAAATTTCCGGATAAAGTAATACTCAGCAGTGAAAATGCTGCAGCATTAAGCAGTCGCAGCACTTATCTTTTCCCGGTGTATGATGGTGTTAGTGCCCCTGTGAGTGACAGTACGGGTGGAGATTCACAAAAAAGATTTGTAAGTGCCTACGAATTATATACTGCTGATTTTGGTTCATCTGCAGATAAAGTATTTGCAACTCTTGATCAAAATCCTTTTGTAGCCGGCGGGTTTGTATGGAGCGGATGGGATTATCTTGGCGAACCAACTCCTTATTACGAATCACGCAGTTCATATTTTGGAATTATTGACTTGGCAGGATTTAAAAAAGACCGTTTTTATTTGTATCAATCATATTGGCGGCCTGATTTGCCAATGGCTCATATTCTACCTCATTGGAATTGGTTGGATAGAATTGGTAAAATTACTCCAGTTCATGTTTTTACTTCTGGCGACGAAGCAGAATTATTTCTTAATGGTAAATCTTTTGGTAAAAAGAAAAAAAATCAGTATGAATACCGCTTACGCTGGGACGATATAAAATATGAACCCGGTGAATTAAAGGTAATTGCTTATAAAAATGGTAAAATATGGGCTGAAGACATTGTTCGAACTTCTTCAGAACCTGCTCAATTAAATTTAGAAGCAGACAGAAAAATTATAAAAGCTGATGGGTCAGATTTGTCATTTATTACACTTAAAATTTTAGATGTAAAAGGAAATATAGTTCCAACAGCATCAAACGAAATTAAATTTGAAATTGAAGGACCTGGTGAAATAGTTGCTACAGATAATGGAAATCCAACAGATATGACACCATTTCCTTCATATGTTCGTAATACATTTAATGGTTATGCTCTTGCAATAGTTCGTTCAAAATACAATGAACAAGGTAAAATAAAAATTACTGCAAAAGCAGATGGATTAAAAGAAGCAAATATTATTATTGAAAGTAAACTGATTAATTAATTTATAATTCTTATAATCTTTTTTCTTTTTATTAAAAAAATTAACAGGAATTAATATGAATATTAAATTGCGATTTTTTTTAGTTATTAATTATTTCATTTTCTCTATTGCACTTTATTCTCAAGCATTTTCAGTTAATGGTAAAATTACTGCTTCTAGATTTCCTGTTAAGGATGCAGTAATAACTTTTATTGATAATTCAGATACAACAAAAAAGTATACTGCATTAACAGATAATTATGGAAACTATAAACTTGATATTCTAACTTCTTTAACCGATAACAATAATGAAATTCCTAATAATTTTATACTTGGTCAAAATTACCCTAATCCTTTTTCATCTTCTACATCAATACCATATAGTTTAAGTAAAGAATCTGATGTACAAATTACAATTTATGATATACTTGGCAGAGTTGTGCGAAAATTTAATGCTGGAGTACAATCAGTTGGTGCGCATAATATTTTATGGGATGGTCGAAATAATTTTGGAGAGAAAGTTGCTAATGGTATATATTTTTATAAGCTTGATGCAGGTGGTGAATCGCAGGTTAAAAAAATGATATTTACTCAAAATGCAAATGGGCTTGTGCCATTAAACTATTCTTTTTCTCTAAAGAATAAAGCTTTTACTTATTCTTCAAAAAAATTTCAAAGTACAGCATATAAAGTAAGAATTCAAAACAGTGAAAATACAACACCAATAATAATTCCTGTTGAGTATGATAATATTATTATTAATAGAGATACAACAATTAACTTTTCAATAAATTATGTTACTACTTTGTCTATTGACCCTGAAAAAACTTATCAGATAATTAGAGGTTTTGGAGCCGCGAATATTGTTCAATGGCGGCCTGATATGAATGATTCAGAAATTGAAACCGCGTTTGGTACAGGAGATGGACAACTTGGATTTACAATATTAAGAATCAGAATACAACCTGACAGCAACTCCTGGTTTACAAATGTTCCAACAGCAAAAAAAGCACATGAAAAAGGAGCTATAATAATTGCATCTCCATGGAGTCCACCTGCATCAATGAAAACAAATAACAATACTATAAGTGGAGAATTAAGAGCAGATGCTTATGATGATTATGCAAATCATCTTAATGCATTTGTAAAATTTATGGAAAATCAAGGAGTACCAATTTATGCTGTTTCAATACAGAATGAACCAGATATTAAAGTTACATATGAGTCGTGTGATTGGACACCCCAACAAATGGTAAAATTTTTAAGAGAAAATGCACAATCGATTAATACAAAAATAATGGCACCAGAATCTTATCAGTTTAGACGTCAAATGTCTGACCCAATACTGAATGATTCAGTTGCTTGCAATAATCTTGATATAGTTGCTGGACATATTTATGGCGGTGGTTTAGCACCTTATCCATTAGCAGAACAAAAAGGTAAAGAAATCTGGATGACAGAACATTTAACCGGAAGTGAAGAACAATATAGAGATAATCCTGTAAAATGGTCGTTAGCTTTTCCTGTAGCACAGGAAATTACAGATGTAATGCAAGCTGGGATGAGTGCTTATGTGTGGTGGTATATTGTAAGATTTTATGGGCCAATTAGCGATGGTGAATATAACAGCGGCCGTAAAGGCGATGTAACAAAAAAAGGTTATGTAATGTCACAGTTTGCAAGATTTATTAGACCGGGTTATTTCAGAGTTGAAAGCAGTGTTGCGCCTGGTGTTAGCAGTGTTGATGTGACTGCTTATAAAGATCCTTCATCTTCAAAGATAATTATAGTTGCTATTAACTCAAGTAATAATGAAATACAAAATGTATTCAGAATACAAAACAGCTCGGTTACTTCCTTTATACCATATACAACCTCGGAGAACAAAAATTGTCAAAAAGGTAATGTGATTAATGTTGTTAATAATAAATTTACTTTTACTTTGGAACCTTTAAGCATAACAACATTTGTATCAGAATAATTATATGAAAGAGATATTGCATCAAATGAATGTTCTTTAGTCAAATTGAATTTTAATTTTCATTGGTATTGTTTTATTAACTTTTATTCTGTTAATATTTTTTTGAAGTTAATTTGAAACAATTTGTAGTCTTTTTACTATTAAGATATCCGCATAAAAGCACTGTAAAATTTTTTATAGTTGAGATAAACGCAGCACTTAAGATTACTATCATAAAACTGAATAAATACAAAGAAGAAAATTTAATAAAAAGTTTTTCAGAAATTCGTGAGTTTCTTAAAAAGAATAAAATAATTAATTCTAATTAGAAATAATTTTGGGTATAGTTATGAAATCGATAAATAATAAAGAAGCTTTTTCTTTGATTATTGTTATGCAACTTTTATTATTCGTTTTGATTTTTCTTAAAAGCATATCATTTGCTCAGGAAAAAAAATTGTGGAATAATAAAAAATGTGCAGTTGCATTAACTTATGATGATGCATTGAATATACATCTCGATAAAGTAATTCCATTATTAGATTCTTTGAATTTTAAAGCCACTTTTTATGTACCCGGAAATTCACCTGCATTTAAGAACAGAATTCAAGATTGGGCTTTAGCTTCAAAACATGGTCATGAGTTAGGCAATCATACGTTGTTTCATCCTTGTGCAGGTAATATGAAAGGCAGAGAATGGGTTAAGCCGGAATATGATTTAAATAAATACACAATTCAAAGAATAACAGATGAAATCGAAATATCTAATGTTTTACTTGAAGCAATTGATGGGAAGAAAAACAGAACTTTCGCTTACACTTGCGGAGATATGAAAGTGGGTGATACATCTTTTGTTGATATTGTCAAAAAATATTTTATTGCAGCACGCGGAGTGGGTGGAATAATTCAAAAGATTAATGAAATTGATTTATTTAATATTGGATGTTATATGGTTAATGGTGAATCTGGTGAAGATTTAATTGAACTTGTCAAAAAAGCAATGAATGAAAATGCACTTTTAGTTTTTCTATTTCATGGAGTAGGTGGAGAACACTCAATTAATGTTTCATCAGAAGCTCATCGTAAGCTTTTAAGTTATCTAAAGCAAAACGAAAAAGATATCTGGGTGGCACCTATGACTGATATAGGAGAATATCTTAAAAATTATAATGATAATATAAATCATGAAAACTAATAAAAAGTAGGAAATATTTTTAATAAAGAAGATGATTTTGATAGAATGATTTTATTATCAATATTACAAAATATGTAACACTAAACACCGTTTCGTAAAAACTGTAACTCGAGATTCATCTCGAGAACATTATTTAAGCCGCTAATTACACGAATTTTCACGAATAAAAAATTGGTAACATAAAATGAAATTTTATTAATTAATTTAACTCAATAAAAACCTCCAGTGAAAAAATTCAAAAAGTCATACTGAGCGAAGCGAAGTATCTTGTTTATACCATTAATCGAAGTAAGTCGAGATTTATTTCGAATAAAATTTAAGTCTCTAATTACACGAGGAAAACTTTAACTGGGGATTTATCTCGAGATTAATCTTAAGCCGCGAATTACACGAATTATCACGAATATAAATATTAATGTTTAATAAATAGAAGAATCTCAATTTTAATTAAATGAGATTCTTCTTTATGATTTACATTAAAATTAAGTATAATACAGCAGACTATTGATAAAGTCAAAAATTATTTTTTATTCACACAATTTATAACCGTGCCGTCTTTTATGTAACTGAAAATTATTCTTACAGTTTCTTCTGCTACTGCATTTTGTGCTTGTTCAGTCGAAGCTCCTATATGATGTGTTACATAAACATTTTCTAATTCCTGCAATTTGGAAACAACATTTCCTGTTTTTTCTTCAGGCTCTCCATTAAATACATCCAGACCAACACGCAAATTTTTTTCTTTTACAGCTTTAATTAGTGCATCTTCATCAACAACTTCTGCTCGAGAAGTATTTATAAATATTGCACCGATTTTCATTAACCCGAATAATTTTTCATCAAATAAATTTTTTGTTTCTTTTGTTGCCGGTAAATGAACTGAAATTATATCTGCAATGGGTAATACATCTTCGTAATTTGAGAATTCTTTAACTCCGTCAAAATTAATCTTTACAATATCTTTTGCATAAATATTCATTCCAAAAGCTAATGCTCGCTTTGCTACTTCCTTACCAATATTTCCGAAACCTATAATTACTAAAGTCTTGCCAAACAAACCCTGTGCATTTGAATATTCACCTTTGTTCCATTTGCCTTGCTTAAAATCAAGAACATTGTGTGGAATTCTTCTGTCGAGAGAAATCATTAATCCAATTGTAAGTTCGGCAACTGCGATTGCATTTTTACCCGGACAATTTGATACTGCAATTCCTTTTTTGTTCGCAGCTTGAATATCGATATTATTTACTCCTGCTCCAGCACGAATAATTAGTTTTAAGTTTTCTCCTTTTTCAATTGTCTCTGAATTTACAATTGTTGACCTTACAACTATGCAATCAACATCTTTAGCAGCTTCTGGTAATTCTTTTTCTCCAAGTTTGGGGTTATAAATCAAATCAATATTATTTTCCTTTAATTGATTAATATAATTATCTGGAAACTTGTCAGCTATTAATACTTTCATTTTTACCTCTAATTTTTATTTTATCATTGGAATTTTGATACTGAATTTTTTTGCATTATCAATTGCTTGTTTATAACCTGCATCTGCATGACGAACTATACCCATAGCAGGGTCATAATTCAGAACTCTTTCAAGTCGGGCTTCAGCTTCTTTAGTTCCGTCAGCAACTATAACCATTCCTGCATGAATTGATTTACCAATTCCAACTCCGCCTCCATGATGAACAGAAACCCAGCTTGCACCGCCTATTGCATTTATTAATGCATTTAAAATTGGCCAGTCTGCGATTGCATCACTTCCATCTAACATACCTTCTGTTTCACGATTTGGCGAAGCTACTGAACCACAATCAAGATGGTCCCTTCCAATTACAATTGGTGCTTTTACTTTACCCTCTGCAACTAATTGATTAAAGATTTTACCCATTTTAGCTCTTTCACCATATCCAAGCCAGCAAATACGAGCTGGAAGGCCTTGAAAGTGAACTGATTTATTTTCTGGAAATGTTTCAATAACTGCTTTATCTGTTTCATAAATATCATTTGGGTCACCACTTAATGCAGCCCATCTAAATGGACCTTTGCCATCACAAAAGAGTGGTCGAATATATTCTGGAACAAATCCAGGAATATCAAAAGCATTTTCAACACCGTTTTCTTTTGCTTCACCACGAATATTATTTCCATAGTCAAAAGCAACTGCTCCTCGTGCTTGAAATTCAAGAATTGCTTTTACATGTTCAACTATGGTTTTCTTGGCAAGTTCAATATATTTTTTTGGATTTGTTTTTCTAAGGTCAACAGCTTCTTCAAAACTCATTCCCATTGGGACATATCCATTTAAGGTGTCGTGAGCAGAAGTCTGGTCTGTGACAATATCTGGAGTAATATTTTTCTCTAAAATTTTAGGCAATATTTCTCCAGCATTTCCTACTAAACCAACGGAAAGCGGTTGTTTTTTTTCTTTTGCTTCAAGAACTAATTTTAGAGCCTCATCTAAATTTTCTGTCATTACATCAAGATAACCTGTATCAATTCTTTTTTGAATGCGGGAGTGGTCAACTTCAACTCCAAGGAATGCAGCACCGTTCATTGTTGCTGCAAGTGGTTGAGCTCCGCCCATTCCGCCCAATCCTGATGTTAATAAAAATTTTCCTTCCAGACTACCATTAAAATATTTTCTTGCACAAGCTGCAAATGTTTCGTATGTACCTTGAAGAATTCCTTGAGTACCGATGTAAATCCAACTGCCAGCTGTCATCTGACCATACATAGTTAAACCTAAAGCATCAAGTCTTCGAAATTCATCCCAAGTTGCCCATGCAGGCACAAGCATTGCATTTGAAATTATTACTCGAGGTGCATCCTGATATGTTTTAAATACTGCCACTGGTTTGCCTGATTGAATTAATAATGTTTCATCGGATTCAAGATTTTTTAATGATTCAATAATTGCATCATAAGCTTCCCAGTTTCTTGCAGCTTTTCCTGAACCACCATATACAATTAATTCATTGGGCTTTTCAGCTACTTCTGAGTCAAGATTATTCATCAGCATTCTCATTGCTGCTTCTTGAATCCATCCTTTGCAGTGTAATTTGTTACCTCTTGGTGCTTTAATAATTCTTGTTGGCATATTTATTCATTAAAATGATTTTGTAATAAATTTTTATATTGTGTAAAAACAGATTTTAAAAGCCATCTTTTGATAAATCCCGATTTCTTTAATTGTTTTTCAATATGCTCAACATTTTCTTTTAATCTAAAAACAAGTTTTGTTTTTTCTTCTTTTGTGAATCTAATTTCACCTGATGATTCATTTAGTTTATTAAGTATAGAATTGAATGCGCGGATATCACCATAAAATTTTTCATCAGCACTCATTTGTTTTAGTAAAGTTTTACAAAAAGTCTCCAGTAATTTTTTTTCATTCTTGTCGAAATGATGTGTGTAATTTTTGAAAAGTTGTTTCGCCATAGTTATTACACCTTTAGTGATAAAAGTTTTTCTCTCATTTTTTGGAAACCGGGTTTTATGACATTGTAAATATAATTAAGTCTTTCTTTGTAAGGAATGAATGATGATTTCATTGCATTGATGTTAAGTTTTTCGATATCATCTAAATTCAATCCAAATAATTCACTTGCAATTACATATTCTTTAGTTAATGTTGTATTGCTCATTAATCTATCATCTGTATTTAAAAATACTCTGAATTTTTCTTTGTATAGTTTAATAAAAGGATGATTTTCTAATTTATCAACCGCACCTGTGTGAACATTGCTCAATAGATTAATTTCAAGCGGCAAGCGAGTATCAAGTATATATTGAGCCAATTCACCGAGTGCTACAACATTTCCATCTTTATCAAAAACAATGTCTTCAATCAGTCTTGTTGCATGACCAATTCTATGAGCTCCGCAAATCTGAATAGCCTGCCAAATTGATTCTTTTCCAAAAGCTTCTCCGGCATGAATTGTAATATTGAAATTTTTTTGTTTAATGTATTGAAAAGCTTCGAGATGTTTTTTAGGAGGATAGCCGCCTTCTTCGCCTGCAAGGTCAAAACCAACAACTCCATGTTTCCTGAAATTTACTGCAAGCTCGGCAATCTCTAAAGTATTTTTCATATTTCTCATGCCGCATAAGATTAATCCATAGCCAACTCCAAAATCTTGTTTGCCTTTTTCCAAACCTTCGAGTACTGCATTAAGAATATCTTCATAGTATAAACCTTTTTGAGTATGAAATACAGGGGCAAATCTTGTTTCAACATAAACTACACCATCATTTTTCATATCTTCCATCATTTCATAGGCAACACGAAAAAGTGCTTCTTTTGTTTGCATAACAGCACATGTGTGTTCAAAACCTTGAAGATATTCAACAAGATTTCCTTTATTTGCACCTCGATGAAACCATTCACGTAATTCCTCAGGGTCGGTTGTAGGTAATTTATTGTACTTGATATCCTTAGCTAACTCAATTACAGTTTGAGGACGAAGACCACCGTCTAAATGGTCATGAAGCAATACTTTGGGAACACTTCGAATTATCTCTTCAATTTTCATTTTTATTTCCTTTTGAGTTCAAAAATATTCTTTTGATGTTCTAAAATCAATTTTATTAAAATTCAGAAATATAAATTAAATTTTAGTTCACGGGTAATTTTTTTCATTGTTAATAAAATTTCAAAAAAGGTTAATTATGAAATCATTAATTCTTTTAGATATAAAAATCTTTTTTTATTTGAAAGTTAATACATATTTTAGAACCAAAGGAACATAAATTATAATTTACAAATTAATTTAAGGAAGTTTTTAAAATGTCAATCAGTAAAGAAGAAGCACTAAGGTATCATAGCGAAGGTCGTAAAGGAAAAATTGAAGTAATACCGACCAAACCGTGTTATACTGCACGCGAGTTATCCTTAGCTTACACACCAGGGGTTGCAGAACCGTGCAGAGAAATTGAAAAGAATGAAGAAGATGTTTACAAGTACACTGCGAAAGGAAATTTAGTTGCTGTTGTATCAAATGGCACCGCTGTTCTTGGATTAGGTGATATTGGTCCTCATGCTGGCAAACCAGTTATGGAAGGCAAAGGTGTTTTATTTAAAAGATTTGCTGACATTGATGTTTTTGATATTGAACTTAATACTCATGACCCAAAAGAAGTTATAAGAGCAGTTCAGCTTTTGGAACCAACTTTTGGAGGTATTAATCTCGAAGATATTAAAGCTCCTGAATGTTTTGAAATTGAAGAAGAATTAATTAGAACGATGAATATTCCTGTTTTTCATGATGACCAGCATGGTACTGCAATTATTTCATGTGCTGCTTTAATTAATGCTGCTGAAATTGCTGGCAAGAAATTATCTGATTTAAGGATTGTAGTTTCTGGAGCTGGAGCAGCTGCTATTGCTTGTTGTAATATGTATATGGCTGCAGGTGTTAGAAGGGAAAATATTTCTATGTTTGACACAAAAGGGCATATTAACAATAAAAGAACTGATTTGAATAAGTATAAAGCACAATTTGCTCAAGATATTGTATATAAAGACTTAGCAGATGCAATGAAAGGTGCAGATGTATTTATTGGTTTATCGATAGGAAATATTTTATCAAAAGAAATGGTTAAATCAATGGCAAAGAATCCTATAGTTTTTGCTATGGCAAATCCTGATCCGGAGATAAGGTATGAAGATGCTGTAGATGCTAGAAAAGATATTATCATGGCAACAGGAAGGAGTGATTATCCAAATCAAGTAAATAATGTACTTGGATTTCCATTTATTTTTAGGGGTGCATTAGATGTAAGAGCAAGAAAAATTAATCAAGAAATGAAAATGGCAGCTACAATGGCACTTGCTCAACTTGCTAAAGAGAAAGTTCCAGAAGTTGTTATTAATGCATATGGTGGAAAAGAATTCTCTTTCGGTCCGGAATATATTATCCCAAAACCATTTGACCCAAGAGTTTTATGGTATGTAGCACCTGCAGTAGCCAGAGCTGCTATGGAAACACGCGTTGCAAGAAAACCCATTGAGGATATGAATGCTTATATTGAACAGCTTCAAGAAAGAATGGGCTTTTCTACTGAAATTGTTCGTGTTATGGTTCATAAAGCTCGTAAAAATCCAAAAAGAATTGTTTATCCAGAAGGTGAAGAAGAAAAAATTATTCGTGCTGCTTATTCTGTTTATGATGAAAATATTGGTGTGCCAATTTTACTTGGGAATGAAGAAATCATTAAAGATAAAATAAAAGACCTTGGTTACGATGAAAAAATATTTCAAATTATTGACCCGCAGAAATCTCCTAAAGCAGAATTTTATGCAAGTGAATTTTATAAAAAACGACAAAGAAAAGGTGTTACACAGAGAGATGCACATAATATGATCAAAATTCCAAATTATTTCGGGGCAATGATGGTTGAACTCGGTGATGCTGATGCTATGCTTAGTGGATTAACTTCTCATTATCCTCATACTATTCGACCTGCACTCCAATGTATTGGTGTAAAAAATGGTGTTAAGATTGTATCAGGTATGTATATAGTTATAATTAAAAGAAGAATATTTTTCTTTGCAGATACAACTGTCAATGTTGAACCAACAGCAGAACAACTTGCAGAAATTGCAATAAATACTGCAGAAGCAGTAAAGATGTTCGACATAGTTCCTAAAATTGCAATGCTTTCTTTCAGTAATTTTGGAAGTGCTCCTTATCCTCAATCACAAAAAGTTGCTCAAGCTGTTAAAATTGTTAGAGAAAAATATCCTGATTTAATCATTGATGGTGAAATGCAAGCTGATACAGCAGTTGTTCCCGAAAAAATAGAAACAGAGTTTCCGTTTTCAAATCTAAAAGGCGGTGCAAATGTTTTAATTTTCCCGAACCTCGATGCTGGAAATATTGCTTATAAATTATTGCAGAGATTAACTGATGCAATTGTAATTGGCCCAATACTTGTTGGAATGAAAAAACCCGTTCATGTAATTCAAAAAGGTGATACTGTAAGAGATATTATTAATATGTCTGCTATAGCAGTTGTTGAAGCAGAAAATGCTAAATAATGGTACAGTTTTCTATTTTATTTTAAGAGCGAATCACCCTCGATTCGCTCTTAATTTATTATTTAATTATAATACTTTTGTATAAAGATTAGTAATTATCAGCACTCAATAAAATCTTTATTAAAATTGCTTAAAAATATTCTATACATAAGTTCAAGCATAATAATATTTTTTATTGGATTATTATGTTATGGTATTCTTCTTAATTCGAGAGAAATTGATTTAATAGAAGCAATGAGAAAAAAAGGAATTAATAAGTTTGAAAATACATGGATAAAGATTGACAGAAGAAATTATAAACTGGAACTCTACTCGGATAAAATTCTTATTAAAACATATAAAGCTGTATTCGGGAAAAATAATAGCATTGTAAAAACTTCTGCTGATGATTTTGTAACTCCTATTGGGGAATATCAAATATGTGAAATTGATGTTCATTCAAAATATCACAAGTTCTTAAAAATTAATTATCCGAATGAAAAAGATGCTGCGGAAGCTTACAAGCAGGGATATATAAATCAAAATGAATATATTAAAATATTGGACGCATTAAGTCGAAATGATTGTCCTCCTTCAGATACACGACTTGGGTCTAATATTGGTATTCATGGAATTGGAGAATATGATTTTATTTTTAGAAATCTTCCTTTTACTTTTAATTGGACTAACGGTTCAATTGCTGTTAGTAATAAAAATATTGATGAATTATATTCGGTTGTAAAAGTTGGAACAACAGTTAAAATTATTTACTGAAAAAAATTACTTGAAAAGTAAATTAACGAAAATATTTTTTCTGTTTTTTGCAGTAAGCATTTTTGCTCAAAACGGGAAAGAACTGGAACTAAAGAAAATCGAATTTATTGGAAACCGTTCATTCTCGAAGTCAGAATTATCGGAAGTAATAATATCAAAAGAATCTCCCAGCTGGATTTCACAATTTCTACATAAATTCACAAGTCTTGGTGATGCACCCTCATATTTTGATTCACTGCTTGTACAATCAGATGTAACTGCTTTGAAGCAATTTTATTTATCTAATGGATTTTTTAAAACTAAGATTAAATCCAGCTATATAATTTCAGATGATAAAAAATCAGCAGTTTTAATTTTTACAATTGATGAAGGAGAACCTGCTAAATTTCATTCTCTAAAATTAAATGGACTAAACTCAATCCCAAAAGAATTTCAGGAAAATATATTGAACAGTACCAGGATAGATACAAATAAAATTTATAATGAACAATTAGTTGAAAATTATAAAAATGTTGTAATAAATTATCTGCGTGATAATGGATATATGCTTGCCGTAAGTGATATACCAGATATTATAGTTGATACTATGAAAAATATTGTTGATGTGCAAATAAATTTCAATCCAGGTAAGAGATATACTATACGAGAAATTTATACTTCAAAAACAGGCAGCGGCAAAGATTTTGTTGATGATAATTTGCTGAAAGAAATAGTCGGAATAAAACCCGGTCAATATTACAGTAATTATGATATTCAACGTGGACAAATTAGATTATACCGAACAGATTTATTCACATCATCAGTAATTAACAGTATTATATCAGATACAGCTGGAAATACAGTCCCATTAATCATTAGTGCAGATATTGGAATGCTGCATGAATTATCTCCAGAATTAATTATTAACAATGAGGATAATACATTTAATCTTGGTCTGGGATTAGGATTTACTAAAAAGAATTTTTTTGGTGATGCAAGAAAATTTAGAATAAATTCATCTGCTGCAGCTCAAAATGTTTCTGAATTTATTCGTCATCCTTCTTTTGCAGATTCAACTATTTTTGGTTATGGCGATGCAAGAATTAGTATTGAACAACCATTTTTATTTGGAAAACAAATTAATACTAAAATTGAATCCTACATAACTGCTCAAAAGAGAAAACTTGAATACAATTCATTACTTTATGGTGCAAGACTCGGATTCGATTTTGAACTTCCAATTCATACTTATTTTAACACTCTAAACACATACTTAACAGTCGAAAGAGCAGAATATACTTATAAGGACAGATACTTGATTAATCTGCTTACGCGTTACTATCAACGTTATAATTACACACCTGAAGATGCAGATTCCCTTTCAAAAAATCTGGTTTATAATGTTCTTGGTGGAGAACTTCCAACATCAAGTACAAATGCTATTCTGGGAGTTTTATTGGGAGCTAATAAGACTAACGATATTTTTTTCCCGACAAGAGGATATTCTTTGAATTTATTGTTGGAAGAAGCAAATTCTATCCCTTACCTTTTTACAAAATTAATTCATTCTGAATTTTCAAGACCTTTATATATAAAAACTCTTATAACCACAACTGTTTTTTTACCTGTTTATAAGTTATCTGAAAATTCATTAGGTGCAAAATTTAAAATTGGTCAGATTTTTACATTTAGAGGTGATAAATCGAATATTCCATTAAATCAAAGGTTTTATGCAGGAGGCAGCAATTCTGTTCGAGGTTGGAATACTCGGCAGTTAGTTCCGCAGCAGGAATTGCTTCCAATAGAAAATATTAATCAAATATCCCTCGAAGATTTAGAAGCAATTCTTGAAAAAGGAGCACCCACAGGAGGATTCTTTTTACTCGAAGGTTCAATTGAAACAAGAAATCGCCTGTTTGGAAAAATAGGCTCAGTATTATTTCTGGATTATGGAAATACGTGGAACGATTACAAAAATGCTAAGCTTAATGAGATTGCAGTCGCTGGAGGTTTTGGGTTGAGATATTATTCTGACTTCGCGCCAATTCGAATTGATTTCGGTATAAAATTATATGACCCGATGAATAAAAAAAATATTTCAACAAAGAAATTTTTTAAGGATTTACTTCAATTCCATATTGGAATTGGTGAAGCTTTCTGATATTCTTGCCACTTTTAGAGGGTAGTAATATTAACTTTGTTGATAAAAATAATTTTGAGTAATTTTGTAGCTACTTTTTAGGAGCTTTTTAATGATTACTAGCATGACAGGCTATGGGAAAGCCGTTATTCAGAAAGGAGATTTAATTATAGAAGCCGAAGTCAAAAGTCTTAACAGCAGATATCTCGAACTTTCCCTTCGCCTGCCAAAATTTTTATATGATAAAGAATTTGAAATTAGAGAAAGAGTTAAAAGTCAAATAAAAAGAGGAAAAGTTTTTTTAAGTATAACATTTAAAAAAAATAATTTAGAAGATGATATATTCACTTTTGACCCTGCAGCAGTTAAATCTACTTTGAAAATGTTAAAAGATATTCGAAAAGCTGCTGGGCTTAAAGATAAAATAAAATTTACCGATTTAATTCAATTCCAGCATCTATTTTTAAAAGCTGAACCAGATGAGTTTAATGAAGAAATGGAATTGCTCAATCAGGTAATTGATGCTGCAATTTCTGAAATGAATAAAATGCGAAATGCAGAAGGTCATGAACTGGAAAAAGATATTAGAAAAAGAATTGAAATTATAGAATCAGCGGTTCAACATGTTGAAAAAATTAAAGAAGAAAATTTGCAATTGTATTTTGAGAATTTTAAAGAAAAAGCCAGACAATTAGTTTCAGGTTTTATAGATAATGAACAAAGACTAATTACTGAACTTGCTTTGCTTTCAGAAAGATTTGATGTAACAGAAGAATGTGTTCGCTTGAAAAGTCATATAAAATTATTTTTAGATACAATCGAAAATTCTGAGGATGCAGGAAGAAAACTAAATTTTATTTTGCAGGAAATGAATAGAGAAGCAAATACAATTAACAGCAAAGCAGTTTCATCTGAAATTTCGCATACTGGAATTTTAATTAAAGAAGAAATTGAAAAAATACGTGAACAAATTCAAAATATTGAGTAAAAAGTGGCAAAACCAAAATTATTTGTTTTCTCAGCTCCAAGTGGTGCAGGTAAAACTACAATTGTTAAAGATATACTCAAGAGTTTTCCTGATTTTAAATTTTCTGTATCGGCTACCACAAGAAAAAAGAGACCTGATGAAATTGACGGGGTTGATTACTACTTTATCACTGAAGAAGAATTCAAACGAAAAATTGAAAATAATGAATTTGTGGAGTGGGAAAAATTTTACGACTATTATTATGGAACATTAAAAAAAACTATTGATGAAAATTTAAGCAATGGATATACAACAATTTTTGAAGTAGATGTCAAAGGTGCATTGAATATTAAAAAAGCTTATCCTGATACTGTTCTGATTTTTATAGTTCCACCAAGCATTGATGAATTAAAAGAAAGATTAAAAAAGAGAAATACCGAAACAGATGAAGATTTAAGAAAAAGACTTGAAAGAGCAGAAATGGAATTAAGTTACAAAGATAAATTTGATTATGTAGTTGAAAACATAAATCTTGAAGAAGCAAAAGAAAAAGTAAAAAAGATAATTGAAAAAGAAATATCGTAGGAGGATAATATGGCACTAAAACCAATTGATTTGCGTAAGATTAAGGAAAAAATTCCTAATTTGTATGAAGCAGTAGTAGTAGCTTCACGCAAAGCTCGTAAAATTAACGACGAGTATAAACTCGAATTCAATACTTTATTAAGCTCGGTTATTACAAGTGATGATGATGAATTTGAGGATAAAGAAAATCCAGAACAATTAAAATTATCTCTCGAATTTGAAAAGAGAGAAAAACCACATATAAAAGCAATTAATGAATTAGTTGAAAAAGGTTTAGAATATCGTTACAAATCATAATATACTAAATCAGCTTTTTGGAGATAGCAATACTTAGTAATAATTTTTAATGCTAAATCTAAAAAGCTGATTTTTAAAATATTATTTTCTCTCCTCATCATATCTTTATAAAATATTTCTTAAATTCATTTTGTTCATTTAAAAGATTTGAGATGAATACTTTGGATAATGAAATTAAAAAAAGAATTATTGCATCACTGAAGTTGCAGCAGGAAATATTTGGAGATTATTTATTTGACTCTCTTAAGAAAGTTACTTATGAGAATCAAGATGATGAACAAACCGAAGACTTAAAAATATCAGAAAAAGTAGAGATAGATTTGAACGAAAATCTTTTTCAGGAAAATTTTATGAATGCTAATTCTCTTGAAGAATTGGATTCGATGATAAATCAATGTCAAAAATGTCCTCTTGGAAAAACAAGAACAAAATTTGTATTCGGTGTAGGGAATCCAAATGCTCATGCAATGTTAATTGGTGAAGCTCCCGGTGCAGACGAAGACCTTCAGGGTGAACCTTTTGTTGGTAGAGCAGGTAAATTATTAAATGATATTTTGAAAGCAATTAACTTATCAAGAAACGATGTTTATATAGCCAATATATTGAAATGCAGACCACCGGGAAATCGTGACCCTTTACCATCTGAAATGGAAACATGTATGCCGTATTTGCACAAACAAATTGATTTGATAAAACCCAAATTAATTTTATGTCTTGGTAGAATTGCTGCCAATGGCTTGCTAAATAAAAAATTATCATTATCTTCACTTAGAGAAAATATTTATGAATTTAATGGTATAAAAGTTCTTGTAACATATCACCCAGCAGCATTATTAAGAAACCCTCAATGGAAACGCGGCTGCTGGGAAGATGTAAAAAGATTCAAAAAATTATATGATGAATTGTTAGATAATTAAATATGGCTAAAAGAGATAATTCTGATATCGAAAAATTAAAAGAAGCAGTTAAAACACCTCCTAATGCAGTAGATGTTGAAAGAGCAGTTTTAGGGGCAATGCTTATTGAAGCAAGTGCTGTTCCAAAAGCTATTGAAATTTTAAAACCAGAAGCATTTTATGATATAAAAAACAAAATAATTTTTGAAGCTATAACTGCTTTGTACGAAGCTGATGAACCCATTGATACAGTTTCTGTTTACGAAGAATTAAAAAAATCTGGGAAAGCAAATGCTGCGGGAGGAGCAGCATATATTAGTAAACTTGCACAGGATATTTCATCTGCAGCTAATATTGAATATCATTCAAGAATTGTACTTGAAAAATGGATACTAAGACAGCTCATTACATCGTCGGTTGAAATTGCCAATCTTGCTTTCGAAGCTAAAGAAGATGTTTTTGATATACTCGATGAAGCGGAAGCAAAAATATTCCAGATATCTGAAGAAGGAATTAAAGAATCCTTCAAACCAATGGAAAAAGCAGTAAAGGAAGCACTTGAATTAATCGAAGCAATTCATTCTAAACAGATATCAACTTTTTCTGTACCTTCTGGTTTTTATGAATTAGATGAACTTTTAGGCGGCTTTCAAAAATCTGATTTGATAATAGTTGCAGCAAGACCTAGTATGGGCAAAACAGCTTTTGCTATGTCCGCTGCCCGAAATGCTGCTATTGACCACAATATTCCAATTGGAATTTTCTCACTTGAAATGTCAACAATCCAGCTTGCTACAAGATTAATATCTGCGGAAGCCAAGATAAATGCTCACAATGTGAGAACAGGAAAATTCCGCGCAGAAGATGGAGCTAAAATTAGTCGGACTGTTTATAAGTTAAGCAAAGCTCCAATTTACATTGATGACACACCAGCAATCTCAATACTTGAACTGCGGGCAAAAGCAAGAAGATTGAAAAACGAAAAAAATATTGGAATGATTATAGTTGATTATTTACAACTTGTTAATCCATCTTCAGCAATGGAAAGTCGTGAAAGAGAGATTTCTACAATTTCGAGATCACTCAAAAGTCTGGCTAAAGAATTGAATATCCCGGTTATAGCTTTGTCGCAGTTGAATCGTGCCGTTGAGCAGAGGTCAGATAAAAAGCCAATGCTTTCGGATTTGCGTGAATCAGGTTCAATCGAACAGGATGCCGATGTTGTTATTTTCTTGTACAGACCGGAAGTTTATGGAATAACAAATTTCCCAAGCGGAGATATGGCTGGCGAATCAACCGAAGGAATTGCAGAAGTTATAGTTGGAAAACAAAGAAATGGACCAATAGGAGAAATTAAATTAAGATTTATAAAAGATTATGCACGATTTGAAAATCTTGAAAGGTTCAGACAGCAGCTGCCAGCAGGAGAAGAAGGTATAAAAGCTCTTGAAGAACCTCCTTTCTAATTTACAAAATCATATTAAATGCTGAATAAAAATTTTAAAATAGTTATTTCACTTTCTCTTTATATAGTTTGTGAATTTTTTATTTTACAATCCAATTTATATTCTCAAATTTATACTCAAAAAGATGTAGAAATATGCAACACAAAATTTCAAATTGCTCTTCAAAAAAATCTTTCATCTCAACCTTTAAATGAAATTCTCATTACAATTGCAAAAAGTTTTATTGGTGTCGATTACGAAGCTCATACATTGGATAAAACTGAAAATGAGGAATTGATAATTAATTTAAAAGGTCTGGACTGTTATACATTTCTCGAAAGCTCAATTGTTTTTGCGCGGTGTATTAAAAAAGGTTTAATAACCTTTGAAGATTATATTAAAGAACTGGAAAATATTCGTTATCGTAATGGTAAATTGAAAGATTACACCTCGCGGTTGCATTATTTTTCCGATTGGATTTACGATATGAATAAAAGAAAAATTGGGAAAGATATAACGAAAGAACTTGGAGGAATTCCATACAAGAAAAAAATTAATTTCATGTCCACTCATTTGGATTCTTACCCTCAATTAAAAAATAATAGAAAATTTCAAAAAGAAATTATCCGCATTGAAAAAAATATTTCTAAACGAAAACTTTATTTTATTCCTCAAGAAAAAATTGAAGATATTGAAGACAAAATTCAAGATGGAGATATTATTGGGATTACAACAAATATTGAAGGACTTGATATTGCTCATACAGGAATAGCAATTAGAGAAAGTGATGGAAGAATTCATCTTCTTCATGCACCAAATGTAGGTTATAAAGTTCAAATTTCAGAAAAGTCGCTTGCTGATTATATAAAATCAAATAAAAAACAAACAGGCATAATGATATTGCGAATTAATGATATCAATTCTCAAGAGGTAAAGTGAAAATTACTTATTCATCTATTCATTTTTTTGTTTTTATTAAACTCAACAAAACTTTTATGTTTTCTAAATCTTCTTTCTGGTCTTTTTCTTTTGGTGTTTCTAATATTTTAGGTACTCTTTCTAACTTTTTATCATTCATTATATTAGAAAAACCTTCGAGGCCAATAAATCCTTTGCCAATGTGTTCGTGTCTGTCGATTTTCGAACCGAGTTCTTTTTTGCTGTCGTTCATATGAATGCATTGAAGAAGTTCTAAACCAATTATCTCATCAAATTCTTTAATTACTTTTTTGTATTCAGCAGCATCTTTGATGTTATATCCTGCTGCAAAAATATGACATGTATCAATGCATACACTCATTCTGTCTTTTTCTTCAACCATATCAATTATTTTTCTTAGTTGTTCGAAAGTGTAACCAAGAGTTGTACCCTGACCAGCAGTTGTTTCAATCATACTTTTTACTTTGAATCCCTTAGTTTTTAAATGAATATAATTTAGGGATTCTGCAATTAATTTAAGTCCATCTTCTTCGCCCATACCGCCATGAGCACCTGGATGAAAATTTAAATGTGGAATTCCAAGCTGTTCACATCTTTCAAGTTCTTTAATAAATGCAGCTCGCGATTTTGTTAGACCTGATTTATCTTTAGCACAAAGATTTATTAAGTATGTATCATGGGATACAACAAATTTTATATGAGAATTTTTAAGTTTGTTTTTAAAATTATTAATTTCTTCTTCGGTAAGGTCTTTTGCAAAATATTGATTATTACTTTTTGTGAAAATTTGTATTGCAGTAAACCCAAGACTTTCTGCTATGTCAATAGCTGATGATGGTCCATTAGTTAGAAATGTATGTGCACCTATTAAATGTTTCATTTTAAATCCTCTTTAGTTTATAGTAGAAACTACGAGTAACTAAAACAAGATTAACAATAATTAACAAAAAAGTAAAATGGTGCATTATGAAAATTTTCATAACAGGCGGCAGCGGACTTTTAGGCCAATACCTTAATAAAACTCTTTATAAAAAGCATAACATATTGACTCAATACAATGAACATATTGGGAATTGTGCTGAGTTCAATTCAGTAAAATTATCTATAACTGATTATAATAGCGTGGAAGAAACAATTAGTAAATTCAAGCCAGATATTGTTATTCATACTGCAGCAATTTCCAATGCAGAAAAAGCTGATAAACTGCCACAAAAAGTTGTATATGATATTAATGTTAATGCAACAAAAAATATTGCTCAGATTTGTGAAAAGTATAAAAGTAAGTTGATTTACACATCAACCGACCTTGTATATGCTGGTTATCGTGGCTCATTCTTAAATGAAAATTCAAAACTAATTCCAATTTCATTTTATGCAGAAACAAAGTTAATGGGAGAAGTAAAAATTCAAGAAACATTTGATAATTATGTTATATTGCGAATGGCATTGTTAATTGGTTTTGGACTTAATCACTCAAGAAATTTTTTCCATCAAATGTATGAGAATCTTAAAATGGGAAAACCAGTAAAATTATTTACAGACCAATATCGTTCACCGCTCGAATTAAATGATGCAGCAAGAATGATTAATGAATTAATTGAAAAAGAAATTAAAGGGGAAATAATAAATTTTGGTGGCAACGAAAGATTATCTAGATATGATTTAGGTGAAATTCTTTGTGAAGAAGCTGATTTAGATAAAAGTCTTTTGATTAAAACAACAATGGATGAAGAAAATTATACTTATAAGGTTTCTGATGTTTCGATGAATATTGATAAACTGAAGTCATTTGGAATTAGTCCAATGAACATACGAGATTCAATAAGAAATTTGTTCAAAATGAATGGGAAAATTAAATAGAAATGATAATTGTTAATCAATTATTTATAAAAAATTTGTAATAAAAAATTTATGTCTTTTATAAATTCTTAATTTTTAGTTGTTTTTCATTGCGTCCAATTTGTTCTTAAGTAATTCATTAACAATTTGAGGATTGGCTTTTCCTTTAGTTTCTCTCATAATCTGACCAACAAAAAATGCCCAGACTTTATCTTTTCCACTTAAATATTCTTCTACCTGTTTTTGATTTTGTGAAAGTATTTTTTCAATTACTTTTTCAATTTCTATTGTATCTGTAATTTGAATCAGATTTTTTTCTTTTACAATTTCTTCAGGGTCTTTATTTGTTTTAAGCATTTCAGGAAAAACTTCTTTTGCAATTTTCCCGCTAATAATGTTTCGATTTATTAAATCAATTAATTTGCCAAGATTTTCAGGACTTACAGGAAATTCATTTATCGAAATTTTTCCATCGTTAATTACTTTTAAAACTTCAGTCATAACCCAGTTACTTGCAGATTTATAATCATTGGTTACAGTAAGAATTTTTTCATAGTAATCTGCAAGTTCACGGGACGAAGTTAGAATTTCTGCGTCGTATGCTGGTAAATTGTATTGATTAATGAATCTTTCTTTACGTGCATCAGGAAGTTCTGGCATCATTTTTAAGATTTCATTTTGCCATTCTTCTGTAACTACTACAGGCATTAAATCTGGTTCAGGGAAATATCTGTAATCATGTGCTTCTTCTTTGCTGCGCATTGGATAAGCAATATTAGCATCTGCGTCCCAGAGTAATGTTTGTTGAATTATTTCCTTTCCATCTTCAAGTAAATCAATTTGTCTTTCTATTTCATAAGCAAGAGCCCGTTCAACATTCCTGAATGAGTTCATGTTCTTTACTTCTGTCTTTGTGCCAAACTTAGTTTCACCTTTTAATCTAACAGAAATATTTGCATCACATCTTAATGAACCTTCTTCCATGTTGCCATCACAAATATTAAGATATGTTAATATTTGTTTTAATTTGGTAAGATAGAGATAAGCTTCTTCTGGAGTACGAATATCGGGTTCACTTACAATTTCTAATAATGGTGTTCCAGTTCTATTCAAATCAATTAGAGTATCGAAGCCCTGATCGTGAATTGATTTTCCAGCATCTTCTTCCATGTGAATTCTTGTTATACCAATTTTTTTCTTTGTGCCGTCTTTTAATTCAATTGTTATGTATCCATGCTCGCATATAGGTTCTTCATATTGAGATATTTGATAATTCTTTGGCAGGTCAGGATAGAAATAATGTTTTCTTGCAAAAATAGATTTTTTATTTATAGTACAATTTGTTGCTAATCCCATTAAAACTGCAAATTCTACAACTTTTTTGTTTAAAACTGGCAAAACACCTGGGTGACCCAGACAGACAGGGCAGACATTAGTATTGGGTGCAGAACCAAATTTAGTTGAACACCCACAAAATATTTTTGTATCTGTTAACAGTTGGGCATGAACTTCTAAACCAATAACTGCTTCATATTTGGGATTCATAGTAAATCAAAAATTTTATTTATGCGAATATAAATATTTCTTAAATGATTATATTTATTCAGTTCAAAAAAAGATTTGATGCTTAGAAATTTTTCTGAAATAATTTACTTTCAAAAAAATTATAATCATATTTATTAATAATTTTTTTAAAAGGGGAATAAATGAATTTAGATATATTAATTTTTGCCGCTCATCCTGATGATGCAGAATTATCAATGGGGGGAACAATTGCAAAACTTATAAAAGGTGGTTTAAAATTAGGGTTAATAGATTTAACACGCGGTGAACTCGGAACGAGAGGTTCGGCAGAAATCAGACTGAAAGAAGCACAAAAAGCTTCTGAAATTTTAAATATTACTCATAGAGAAAATCTTGGTTTAAAAGATGGTTCTATAAAAGTAAATGATGAATATTTATTAAAAATAATATCGAAAATCAGAAAATATAAGCCTAAAATTATTTTTGCTCCTTATTTTAACGACAGACATCCAGACCACATTGGGTGTGGTCAATTAATTAAAGAAGCGGTGTTTTTTTCTGGTTTACCAAAAATTGTTACAGAAGAAAATGAAAAAATTCAAGTACCTCACCGACCAAAAAAATTATTTTATTATATGCAAACTTATGAGGTAAAACCTTCGTTTATTGTAGATATAAGTGAAACATTTGAGATAAAAATGAGAGCAATAAAAGCTTATGAATCACAATTTCATAATCCAAACTCTAAGGAACCAGAAACATTCATAAGTCAGCCAAATTTCTTAAAATACATAGAGGCAAGAGCAAAGGTCTTTGGATTTAAAATTGGGAAAGATTATGGAGAACCTTTCTTTTGCGAAGAAGAAATTGAATTTGATTTAATTAATTTCATTAAGAACGGAGATACAAAATGAAAATCGCATTTCTTGGTACAGGATTAATGGGCGAACCAATGGCTTTTCGCTTATTAAAAGCTAACTATAATCTTTATGTATTTAATCGCACCATTTCAAAAACTGAAAGATTAAAAAAACATCAAGCAAAAATTTTTACTTCTCCAGTGGAAGCTATTAAAGAACCTCAATTAATTATTACTATGTTAACTGATTATAATGCTATTGTTGAGGTTCTTTTTAGTAATAAATCGAATTTCAAAGGGAAAACTTTAATTCAGATGAGTACAATTGCACCACAGGAAAGCTTATTGTTGAAAGAAAGAATAGAACAAGCAGGCGGTGAATATATTGAGGCTCCAGTTCTTGGCAGCACCCAGCAAGCAGAATCAGGTGAATTGATTGTAATGGTGGGATGTAATTCAGAAGCTTTTAACAGATTGAAAAAAATATTAAAAAATTTTGGTAATAGTGTTATTCATGTTGGAGAAGTTGGAAAAGCTTCCGCTCTTAAATTAGCTTTGAATCAATTAATTCCATCTTTACTTTCAGCTTTTGCAACCTCGTTGGCATATGTGATCAATAAAGGAATTGATGTTAATATTTTTATGGAAATTCTTAGAAAGAGTGCTCTTTATGCTCCAACTTTTGATAAAAAATTATCCAATATGTTTAAAAGAGATTTTGATAAAGTTAATTTCCCTCTAAAACATATGTTGAAGGATATTAATTTGATTTATCAAGAACTTCAAAATAACAATGTTAATAGTCAATTAGTAGAATGTGTAAGAAATATTTTAATAAGCTCTGTAGAAGCAAATTTATCGGATAAAGATTACTCTGCTCTTTATAATATAATTCATCCAGAAAAATGAATTTAGATGAATAAGAAAGCTGTAAGTCAGTTAATCTGGCTTGGAATTAGTATTGGCTGTGCTGTATTTATCTGGTATTTTTTTGATTTTGGAGAACAGTATAAGAGTGCACAAATAGTAGCATCTATAGCTGCATTAATGTCAATCTTATGGATAACTGAAGCTGTTCCTCTTGCAGTAACATCTTTAATACCGTTGATTTTGTTCCCATTAACGGGGGTTGTATCTTCAAAGGATATTTCTCAATCATATATTAATTCTACTATCTTCCTTTTTATGGGAGGATTTATAATTGCAATTGCAATGGAAAGGTGGAATCTTCATAAAAGAATTGCATTGAATGTAATTGAGATAGCAGGCAAAACACCATCAAAAATAATTTTTGGATTTATGATTGCTTCAGCTTTTATATCGATGTGGATTTCAAATACAGCGACAGCTGTTATGTTATTGCCAATTGGATTATCTATAATTTATAAGCTGGACGAAGAATACGGTAAAGAGAGAACATCTTCATTTGCAATAGCACTTATGCTGGGAATTGCTTATTCGTGTTCGATTGGTGGTATAGCTACTCCTATTGGCACTCCACCAAATTTAGTGTTTCAAAGAATTTATAAAATTAATTTCCCGGACTACCCAGAAATATATTTTGGTGATTGGATGAAATTTGCTGTTCCTATTGCTTTAGCAATGATAATATTTGTATGGTTCCTATTAACTAAAATTCTGTTCAGGAATTATAATTTTACTTCGATTGATGTAAATTTAATTAAGGAGGAAAAATTAAAACTCGGCAGAATTACTTATGAAGAGAAAATTGTTGCAATAATTTTTTTAATAACATCACTACTATGGATTTTTAGAGCAGAACTTGATTTGGGATTTTTTAAATTCCCGGTTGGTCTCAATTGTTTTTAAAACCGGATTTTATTGATGATGGTACAGTGGCAATTGCAATGGCGTTTTTACTTTTTATAATACCTTCATCAAAAAAAACTATTGAACAAAATTTTATTCTCGATTTTAATTCAATAAAAAAAATTCCATGGGACATTATTTTACTCTTTGGAGGTGGATTTGCATTAGCTGACGGTTTTGTTACAAGTAAGTTGTCAGTACTCATCGGTCAACAATTTACTTCTTTGAAAAATGTAGAACAAATATTTTTAATTGCATCTGTTTGCTTTGTAATGACTTTTCTTACAGAGCTAACATCAAATACTGCAACTGCACAAATAATTTTGCCGATTTTAGCTTCGCTTTCAATTGAATTAAAACTAAATCCATTGTTATTAATGATCCCCGCAACTCTCTCATCATCATTTGCATTTATGCTTCCTGTGGCAACTCCTCCAAATGCAATTGTTTTTAGCAGCAGAAAATTAAAAATTCTTGATATGGCAAAAGCTGGTTTAATTATTAATTTTTTTGGAATCATAGTGGTTACATTTTTTGTGTGGCTATTTTTTGTTTAATCTTGTTGAAACCAAACATCAAAGTTGAAATCTAATATTTATCAAATTAATGGGGGAATGAAAAATGGCATATTATAATTCAAAAATTGTTGGATATTCTTTTGATGAAACAATAAATAAAGTTTTTGAAGAATTAAAAAAAGAAGGCTTTGGTGTTTTAACAGAAATAGATGTTAAAGAAACACTTAAGAAGAAGCTGGATGTTGATTTTAGAAAATACAAAATATTTGGTGCATGCAATCCGCCATTAGCTTACAAAGCATTATCAAAAGAAGAAAATATTGGGGTGCTTTTACCCTGTAATGTAATTGTGCAGGAAAAGGAGAACGGTGAGGTTCAGGTTAGTACAGTAAATCCAATAGAATCTATGAGAGCAGTTGGGAATAAAGAATTGGAAGAAGTAGCAAACGAGGTATCAGAAAAATTGAGAAGAGTACTTGAAAATTTATGATAATACATTATTGAAAGCATATTATTAATTGTTTATTGAAATTAATTTTCATTTCATTTTATATTTGTAAAAAATACAACCTTTTAAACATAGATTCTAAAATATTTTTAATTAACTGGAGGTTGTAATATGAAAATTAAAGCTGCAGAAAATGGTCCATATTTAATAGAAGTTACCGAGGCAAAAATAATTAAGAATGGGGAAGAAAAGATTCTTTCTCAGAAAACAATTGCTCTCTGCAGATGTGGACAATCATTAAATAAACCATTTTGCGATGGGACACATAAAAAGTGTGAATTCAAAGGTGAATTCGTAGAAATAGAAATAAAATAATTTTTTTGTAGTAGAGACTATGAATGCTTAGTCTCTACTACAATTTTTTAAGTTACACCATTTTTTCTATACTCCACACAAAAGCATGTATTCCTTGTTCTTCTGCTTCTTTATTAATTTCATTTACTTTTTCTAATAAAGCATCAACAAGTTCATCTTTTATCACTGTAAGAACAACTGCATTCTGGCTGGGCCAGATGTGTGTTCCTAAATGCGGTTCACCTTTTTCACTTCCCTGACCATGAACATTTATGAAACGTGTAAATCCTCTTATATTCAAACTCTGAAGAGCTTCATCTACTTCTTCAGTAATTCCGTGATTATAAACTATCATTACTGCTTTCATGTCATCTCCTTAATCAATTTCTTTTTTCTGTTTTATTTTTGTTTCGAAAATGGAATATAGAACAGGTACAATTATTAGGGTTATAACAGTAGAAAAGAATAAGCCTCCAATAGTTGAAATGCCCAGAGGCTGCCATGTTTCCGAACCTTCACCTTTACTAATAGCAAGAGGAATTAATCCAAGCAATGTAGTTAAAGCTGTCATTAAAACCGGACGCAATCTGTTTCTGCCCGAATATATAATTGCTTCTCTTAATTCGTAACCACGTGCTCTTATAATATTAATGTAATCAACAAGTACAATTGCATTTTTAACAACAATTCCAATAAGCATAATACTTCCTAAGAAAGCAATTACACTGAATGGAGTGTTTGTTATAAATAATGCAATGAAAACTCCTGTAAATGAGAAAGGAACAGAGAACATAATTATAAATGGGTCCATTAAAGATTCAAACTGCGATGCCATTACCATATATACTAATATAATGCTAAGCACAAGTAAAATTGATAAATCTTTAAAAGTATCAGCTTGTTGTTCAATTTGACCTGCATATTCAATTGAAACATTTGGAGGGAGTTGCAATTTATTAACATAGTTTTGAATATCTTTTGTAACTTCACCAAGTGAGCGTCCTTCAACATCAGATAACACTGCAACAACTCGTTCCTGTTCTTTTCTTTTTATTTCGGGAGGTGAATATTGTTGACCAACTCTTCCTATATCTTTTAATCTTACAGTAGTTCCAGCCATTGTTTTAATGGGGAGATTTTCAATATCTGCTAATGAATTTTTCTTTTCAGGAGGGAGACTTATGAAAATATCATATTCATCTCCAAGTTCTCGATATTTTGTTGGTGTAAATCCATAGTAATAATTTCTTAAAGTGGAAGCGACTAAAGCTGTATTAAGTCCGTTGAGTGCCATTTTATCTCTTTGAAGAGTTATTTGTAGTTCGGGTCTTGGATCACCAATGTCAATTCTTACATCACGTGTACCTTCAATTTTAGCCATCTGTTCTTTAATACGAGTTGCTAATTGATAAGTTTCATCTATGTTTGGACCGATAACATCTACTTCAATCGGTGCACTTGAACCTCCTGTCAGCATTGACATAGAACCACTAGTATTTATTGTAAAGCTTTTTATGCCCGGAATCACTTCAAGTTTTTTACGGAGTAAATCAGCCATTTCAAAAATTGTTCTTTGTCGTTTGCTTTTTGGAGAAGTTCTTACTTGAATTGAAGAGATATTTGCAGCTTCTCTTTGTCCAAATAAAATTGCTGAGAAGCCCTGATCATTAACGCCAGAGCGTCCAGATATAAATTCGATTTCAGGAAAATCTTTTCTAATAATTTCTTCAACTTTCTTAACATATTCTACAGTTTCTTCAAGTCTGATTCCAGGTTGTAATTCTAATGTTAATTGAAAATTGCCAGAATCTGAACGCGGGAAAAATTCTGTTCCTACAATTGGTATTAATGCAAGCGAACCAACAAAAATTAAAATTGCTCCTACAATTACAGTCTTTTTATGGTCTAAAGCCCAATTTAATATTCCTTTATAAAAGTCATCTAATCTATCGAGAAATTTAGCAAGTGATGAATCAATTTTTTTAAGATAAGGATTCTTAATAGGTTTCTCTTCCTTTTTAGATTTTAAAAGTTTAGCGGATAACATTGGTATTAATGTTAATGCAGCTAAAAGTGAAACAAGAATCATTATTGTTACCAAGAAACCTAACTGGTTAAATAATATTCCTGCAATTCCAGAAATAAATACTAATGGGAAGAATACGGCAACAATTGTAAGTGTAGAAGCAGTTACAGCAAGCCCAACTTCTGATGAACCAAATATCGCAGCTTCTCTTGGTCTTGCACCTCGTTCTACATGATGCGCAATATTTTCGAGTATTACAATTGCATCATCAACAACCATTCCTACTGCTATTGAGAGTGATGAAAGAGATATTATATTTATAGTGTTTCCGGTAAAATACAGATAGATAAATGCACCAATTAGTGAAACAGGTAATGTCAAAAGAATGATTAAAGTTGCACGCCATTTTCTTAAAAATATAAGAATAACTATTGATACGAAAACTGCTCCAAGTAAAACAGCTTCAGCAAGGTTGTTAATAGAGTTTACTATGTATTCAGATGTATCAACAATAACATCAATTTTTACATCTGAGGGAAGATTCTTTTTGATTTGCTCGATTTTGGCTTTAACATTTTTTGCTACTTCGACAGTATTGGCACCTGATTGCTTTTGCACAATGATTTGTAAACCGCGGCCGCCATTAAGTCTAACATTGATTGTTCTGTCTTTCAAGCTGTCTTTAACATTAGCTACATCTTTTAAGTAAACAATTCTGCCGCCCTGCTGACTTACAACAAGATTTTTTATTTCATTGATATCAGTAAATTCTCCTGGAACTCTAAGGTTGTATTCCATATTACCCATTTTAATTGTTCCAGAAGGAAGATTTATGTTTTCGGATTGAAGAGCTTGACCGATTTGCTGAGTGGAAATATTGTAAGCTTCTAATCTTTTGGGGTCAACTTGAACTAATATTTGTCTGATTGGTCCGCCAAATGCTTGAACAGTACCAACGCCATTAACACGTTTTAATGGGTCTACAATTTCCTGCTCAACAAGTTTATTTAAGCCGATATAACTTTCATCTGCTGTTACTGCTAAAAAAACAACAGGGAAGATATTGGTACTAAATTTAAATATGAATGGGTCAAGTGCATCCTGAGGCAAATTTCTTTTTGTAAATTCCAAAGCAGAGCGTATATCATTCGAAGCTTCATCTAAATTTGTTCCATATTCAAATTCTAAAACAACGACAGAAATATTGTCTATAGAAGTAGACCTGATTTTTTTCAAATTTGTTATTGAACTCAAACCACTTTCAATTTTTTTGGTTACATTTATTTCAACATCCTGAGCACTTGCTCCGGGATATTGTGTTAAAACACTAATCATCGGTGGTTCAATTTCTGGAAGTAAGTCAATTGGCAATCTTTGAAAAGAAACAAGTCCAATTATAATGATTGCCACAAACAACATTATTGTTGTAATTGGTCTTCGTACAGATATTTCTGGTAATCGCATTTTTGTTCTCCTTTACTCTGCTTTTGCTTTTATTTCGACTTGTGTACCATCTTTTAAAATTCCCTGACCATTTGTAACTAAATAATCACCTTCAGATAAACCGTTTATAATTTCAACAACGCTATCGAATTCTTTACCGATGGTTACATCAACTCTTTTCGCAATATTATTTTTAATAATAAAAGCATAATAAGCAGCAGTACCAATTTGTTTGAGTATAGCAGCTCTGTTAACAAGAATTCCATCTGTTTTGCCTAATAATATCTTTGCTCGTACAAACATACCCGGTCTTAATTTCTCTTGAGGATTTGGAATTTTGACTTCAACTTCAAAAGTTCTTGTTAATGAATTAATGGTGGGATTAACTCTGTTTATATAACCTTTAAAAATTTCATTTGGGAAAATATCAGATTGTATCTCAACAGTTTGCCCAATTTTAATATCTCTGAAATTATTTTCACTTACATTTAAAATTAATTTTAATGGATTAATTTGCATTAATGTTACAATGGTTGGAGCTCCTCCAGTTGGTGCCAGCAAAAATACTTCCCCTTCGTTCAATTTTTTTGCAGTAATTATTCCTGAGAAAGGAGCTCTAAATTGTGTATTGGTTAAGAGCAGATTATAATTTTTTTCTGCTGTTTCATATGCTGCTTTAATTTGATCGAATTGATTTTGTGAAATAGAACCAGATTCATAAAGTGGTTCCATTCGCTCATAATTATCTTTTGAAATTTGATATTGGATTTTTGCTTGAGCAAGCTGAGTATCATCCATTTCAAAAAGCAAATCTCCTTCTTTAACTCTTGAACCTTCTTCAACATAAATTTTTTGAATCCTTCCTGAAGTTTGAGCTCCAAGATTTGCTTCTTTCCATGCAGCTAAAGTTCCAACCAGTTCAATATCTCTATCAATACTTGATTTTTTTACTACACTAACTTCTACTGGAATTACTTTTTGTGTTTCATTATTAATTTCTTTTTTAGAGCATCCAGTAATAATAATTAAAAAAATGAAAACACCTGATAGAATTTTTGTAATGTTCATTTATTTATCTCCTGATTTTAATTCTATTAATTTTTACCTAAAACTGTATTTAATTCTGCTTCTGCTACTTTGAGGTCATAGATTGCTTGAAGTCTGTTAATCCTTGCCTGACGAAGTGCAAGTTCTGCGTCATTAACTTCTAATTGTGTAGCAAGCCCGTTTTCAAGTCTTCTTTTTGCAATATTATAACCTTCTTCTGCTTGTTTAACAGTTTTATTTTGTCCTTCAATTCTTTTTAAAGCTTGCTGAACTCTGTAAAGTATACTGAGCGCTTGTGTTTTTATTGCTTCTGTTAAATTTCTTTTTTGTTCTTTAGCCTGACTCAAACTTATTTCTGCTTGACTTACCCTTGATTGAGTTTTAAATCCATTAAATACAGGCAGTTGAATTTGAAGACCAACAACAAAAGTTTTAACCCATCTATATTCAGAGAAATTAAAATCATTTGCTTGAGTTTGATATTGATAACTTCCAAATCCAGCTAAAGTAGGTAAGTAAGATGATTTTTCAAGTGAAACCATTTTTTCATAAAGTTTAACTTGTTGTTCAAGAATTGAAAGCTGAGGATTAGTTTTAAGAAGTTCATTAATTACTTCATCTTCTGATGGAACTTGATAAGGTTCTTCAAAATTTAGTTCACCAACAACTTCTATATCTTGACTGGCATCTAAGCCTATTGCTACTTTCAAAGCCTCAAGAGATAGTTTGTAATTATTTTCCATTTGAAGAACAGTCGGTTTAAGATTTTCTACTTGAACTTCGGCTCTAAGCACATCATAATCTGAAAGAGTTCCGGCTTTGTTAAGCCTTTTTATATTCTCAAAATTTTCTTCTGCATTCTTTAAACTCAATTCCATGAGATTTTTCATTTCTCTTGACAATAAAACAGCAAGAAATGATTTCTTAACATTTCCAATAATCTGAACTTTTGTGTTTCTGTAGCTTTCTGTTGATAATTCAAGTGAGTTCGAAGCAACACTAATGCTCTCATAAAGTGACCATGCAAACAATGGAACAGAAAGTGAAGCTGAGCCGTTATAAGAATTGTCAGAACCAATTTCTAAAATACCAGGTTTATTTCCGGGACTAAATGGAGTCCCTGGCGGTAAAAATATAACTGGCTTTTTAATATACCTTTGATATTGTGCACTTAAATCTAACTTTGGATAAAGACCACTTAATGCTTCTCTTAATTTTTGTTTTGATTTATCTACTTCCAATTCTGCAACTTTAATTTCACTATTATTATTCAGAGCTAATTCAACAGCTGTATTAATATCAAGCACGATTTTATCTTTTTGCTGAGATAGAATAATAACAGGCAAACACAGCATTATTAAAATTATTTTTTTCACTTTCAAACCTCCATTTATTTTGTTGATAACCCTTTAAAAATTAATTTAAATGCAAAAATCATATCTTCATAAGCTTTAGAAAAATCAATATGCTTGTCGATAGTAAAATGAGCGAAGTAAATTTCACGATGTCTCATCGCTTCTGAAACAGTTAATAATAAATGTGCAACTCTATTTGTATCACATTTTTTAATTTCTTTTCTTTTTATTCCTTCATTTAAAACTTTAGAAAGAAGAGATATTTCTTTTTCCTGAATTTCTTTTGTGACTTTGAAAATTTTATTTTTTATTTCATAAAAAATATTCAGTGTTAAATCCTGCAGTTTTAATACGGTTTGGACATATTCAAATTTTTTTGTTTCATAAATAATAATTTTTTCGAAAGTAGTTTTACCTTCATTAAGCGCATCGGTAATTAATGACAGGTATTTTTCTTTTTCAAAATTTATTACATCATCTAAAAGTGCTTCCTTATTTTGATAATAATAATAAAGTGAAGATTTTTTCATGCCCAGAGCGTTTGCTATATCATCAAGTGTTGTTTTTGCATAACCCTGTTTTGCAAGAATCTCTCTTGCAGTATTAAGTATTAATTCTTTCTTTGAATAAGTATTATCCTGTTCCATAATTATCAAACTTTTTAATTGAATGTTCGAAACATATGAAAATAAATTTTAAATGCAAAATGGTTCATCAAAAAAGTATTAACTTGTTTTTGTTTAAATCGATAATAAAATAGTAATAAAGATTTTTTAACTATATTTTACTTTTGTAAATAATTATATCTTCTATGATTCACAGAATGAATATAAGTAAAATGAGAAATGCTGCTGATTTTCTCTTTGAGCAGGGACGGTATGAGGATGCTTATTATGTTTATGACGAAATTTATAATAAAATTTGGACTGCAATTGGATTTGTTTATAATGGAATATCAAATTTTTCTCAGCAGTATTTGACAAGTTACAAGTCAAATTATGAATTAAGAGCTCAATTTTTTAATCATGCAGCAGAATCAATTTTTAAGAAATGGTTTAATTTGGATATTGACCAAACATTAAATGAGTTTATGTTTACCACACATGGACATCTTCAATGTATTAGTTATTCTCAGGAAATTAATTCGACTTTGTCTACAGAAATAGTGTTGAATGAGTATTTAATTCTTCACACATTGATACTGGAAGTAGGCAATGACTGGATAAATTCTGTTTTAAAAATTGCAACACCAGTATTTGAAGAACAATTACTCAAAAAATTAAGACCCAACAATAAATTGGATACCGTTAAAAAGTTAATTATTGAAAATGCAGAAAAAATTAAAAATACAGATTGGTTTAATGTAAATGTTTACTTCCTTGATTATTTGTTTAATGCAGGAGATAACAGTTCAGATTTATTCACATCAGTCTATAAAATAGTAGGATTTTACTACCGCCAGAAAACTCATCGCAAATCAACTGATGATAAAGATAATAAAAATAAGTATTCACAATATGAACGGTATGAGAAATACGAGAAATATGAAAGATATGAACGGTATGAAAAGAAAACAATAAAGAGTGATGATGACTTTGACCCAACCACTGCAACAGAATATGAAAAAGCAAAATATTATGGAAAAATACTTGGTTTGAGTGGTAAAGTTACTAAATCTCAAATCAGGAAAAAATATCTTGAGCTTATCGCAAAATATCATCCTGACAGAGTAAGTGATTTAGGAGAAGAATTAAAAATTCTTGCCGAGAAAAAAACCAAGCAGCTAAATGCAGCATATGAATGGATGAAGAAAAAATATAATCTATAATATCTACTTTTACCTTCAATTTTCCCCATCCTTAATTTGTAGAAATGCAAATTGGTTTTATATTTACAAATCATAACAGTAAATTTTTGAGTTATACCATCAAAAATGAGGTGAACCATGAAAAAATCATTAATTCTATTCTTTTTATTATGCACGTCAATTATAATTTCACAAAACAAAATTATTATCAATGCTGATTTGGGAAAAGATACGATTAGTAAAAACATTTATGGACATTTCTCTGAGCATCTGGGGAGATGTATTTATGATGGAATTTATGTTGGGGATACTAATAAAATAATCCCTAATACAAGAGGAATAAGAAACGATATTATTGCAGCTTTGAAAAAAATGAAAGTTCCAGTTTTAAGATGGCCTGGCGGATGTTTTGCTGATACTTATCACTGGAAAGATGGAATTGGTCCAAAATCAAAAAGACCGACAATTGTAAATATGTGGTGGGGAGGAGTAACTGAAAATAATAGTTTTGGTACTCATGAATTTATGGACCTGTGTGAATTATTGGGTGCTGAACCTTACATTTCTGCTAATGTTGGAAGCGGAACACCTCAAGAACTTGCTGAATGGGTTCAATACATGAATTTTGATGGTATTAGCCCAATGACAACTTTAAGAAAAGAAAATGGGAGAGAAAAACCTTGGAATGTTAAATATTGGGGAATTGGGAATGAAACATGGGGCTGCGGTGGTCACATGCGTCCTGAATATTATGCCGATTTATATCGTCAATATGCAACTTATATGACCGGTTATTCTCGAACAAAACTTTTTAGAATTGCATCTGGTGCACCGAGTGATGATTATAACTGGACCGAAGTTTTACTGAAAAACATTCCTCGTCATCTTATAGAAGGTGTGAGCTTACATCATTACTCAGTTATCGATTGGAACAAAAAAGGTTCAGCTACCGATTTTACTGAACAGCAATATTTTCAGACTATGCAGCAAGCTTTAAAGATGGATGAACTGATTAAAGGTCATGTTAACATAATGGATAAATATGACCCGCAAAAGAAAATTGCTCTTGTTGTTGATGAATGGGGTGGATGGTATGATGTGGAACCGGGAACTAATCCTGCTTTCTTATTCCAGCAAAATACAATGCGAGATGCAATTCTGGCAGGAGCAACTTTGAATATTTTTAATAATCATTGTGACAGAGTAAAAATGGCAAATCTTGCACAAATTGTTAATGTATTGCAAGCTGTCATTTTAACTGACAAAGAAAAAATTATTTTGACTCCTACTTATCATGTAATGGAAATGTATAATGTTCACCACGATGCTTTAATGTTACCAGTTAACGTCACAAGTAATAAATATACTGTAGGAAATCAAAGCCTTGATGCTGTTTCATGTTCTGCTTCAAAAGATAAAAATGGAATTATACATATTTCATTAGTAAATATTGATATAAGAAACGAACAAAAAGTAACCATTGATTTAAGAAGTGTAAAAGTCTCATCATTTAAAGGCAGAATACTTACATCAGACAAAGTTCAGGATCATAATACTTTTGACAATCCAGATAAAGTATCACCTAAAGTTTTTAATGATGCTCAATTAGTAAATAATACTCTTAATGTTAAACTTCCACCATGTTCAGTTGTGGTTCTCGAGTTAAAATGATTTATTATGAAAAAATATTTTCTGTAATATTAATTTTTATTAACAAATTTGTTCTTTGAGCATATATCACAGTTTCTGCAGGGAGGTTCACCCGGGAAACCAAAGTAATCTGATATAAATACTCTTCTGCATTTTTCGGTTCGGAAATAATTGACTACTGAAAGAAGTTTTTTATTATCATTCAGGAGTTTTGCTTGTAAGTAATTTTCATCTTCGAGTTGTGGAGGCAATTCATCAATTACTTTTAAGTTTTTTTCTTCGAGTGAACCTTCTATTACTCCATATCTTTCAAGAATTCCTAAGGCTGTTTCTGATCTGTAATCATTTTTGTCTTTGTAGCTGAGTTGCTCTCTTAAAAACTCGATACCGTAAGAATTAACTTCATCAATTCTGGTTACTAAAAGATTGTACAAACGTTCATAATAATCTGCATCTGGATTAGCCCATTTAATAAATTCCATTTGTGTATACAAATCATTTTGATTGTAAATCAGAAGACATAGAGAATCTTTCCCATCTCTTCCAGCTCTTCCAATTTCCTGATAATAAGATTCAATTGATGATGGAACTTCAGCATGAATAACAAATCGTATGTCAGGTTTATCAATACCCATCCCAAAAGCATTGGTTGCAAGTATTAATTTTTGTTTTCCTGATAAAAAATCTCTTTGTTTTTGTTTTCTTTCTTTTGGAGTTAATTTACCATGATAAATTTCGTGTTTAAATCCTTTGTCCCTTAAGATTTGTGAATATTTTTCAAGTGTCTTTATAAGTGTGAAGTATATAATTCCAGAACCGTCGTATTTTTTTAACAGCTTAACAATGATTTCAATACTTTCTTTTTCATCAAAAACTTCTATGGCTTCAAGTCGAAGATTGGGTCTTTGAATTCCTTCGTGAAAAATTTTTATTTCGTTTTTGTTAATGCCTAATTTCGAAATTATGTCATTTTGGACATCGGGAGTTGCTGTTGCTGTCAATGCGATTGTAAGAGGATTGTTAATAATTTTTCTAAACTCACCAATTCTTGAATAATCAGGCCTAAAATCATGTCCCCATTCAGAAATGCAATGAGCTTCGTCTACAGCAAGCAATGAAATATTAGATTTCTGTATGGCTTCAACAAATTCTTTTTTCTTAAATCTTTCGGGAGTTACATAAAGTAATTTTGTTTTTCCTTCGATAAATTTATTTAATCTTTCTATTCGTTGTTCACTTCCTATAGTGGAATTAATAAAATCAGCTGGAATATTTTTCTTTTTTAATGCATCAACTTGATCCTGCATTAATGCTATTAGTGGACTTATTACAAGTGTTCCTCCTTCGAAAATCATTGCTGGCAGCTGATAGCATAATGATTTTCCTCCGCCAGTTGGCATTATTAAAAGGCAATGAGCTTTTTCATTTACTAGTCTTTCGATAACATCTTTTTGCAGTCCTCTAAATGAAACGTAACCAAAATATTCCTTAAGATATTTTTCTAAATTCATATTTTAATTATTTATTTTTAGTAATAAGAAAATTAAGAAAGTTTTCTTAAAGTAAATAAATTATTGTCAAATTAATAAATGAAATGAATATGGACGAAATTATTCTGAAAAAGAATGAAGATAAGAGAATCAAGCAGGGACATCTCTGGATTTTTAGTAATGAAATTCAAAAAGTTGTTGGTAATCCTCAAAATGGTGATTTAGTAAAAATTTATGACTCACAAAAAAATTTTCTGGCTCAAGGATTTTATAATAAAAATTCATTGATATCGGTAAGAATTCTATCGAAAGAAAAGGAAATTGATATTAAAGAATTATTTAAACAAAGATTAATCTCCTCCTATAATTTTAGAAAAAATGTTTACCCTGATAGAAATTCATTTAGAATGGTTTTTAGTGAAAGCGATTTTATGCCCGGTTTAATTATAGATAAATATAATGATACATATGTTTTACAAATTAATTCTGCTGGTATGGAAAAGAATATTCAAATGATAATTGATGTTCTTGTAAATGAATTTTCTGCTAAAAATATTTTTACAAAGAATGAGGAATATTTCCGACAGCTTGAAGGATTAGAGTATGAAGATAAAATCTATAAAGGTGAAATTAAAGAAGAAATTATTTCTGATGGTGAAGTAAAATACAAAATTGATTTTCATACATCTCATAAGACTGGATTTTATTTTGACCAATGCGACAATAGAATATTTGCAGGTAAATTTTGTAAAGATAAAAAAGTTCTTGATTGTTTTTGTAATGCAGGCGGTTTTGGCTTGAATGCAGCAAAACAGGGAGCAAAATCAGTAACATTCGTAGATTCTTCAAAAAGAGAAATTGAAAATGCAAAATTTAATTTTGGCTTGAATAATTTTTCCTGTGAGTCAGAATTCATAGATGCAGATGTTTTTGATTTCTTAGAGTATTGCATTCAAAAAAATAAAAAGTATGATGTTGTAATTGTTGACCCTCCTGCATTTGCAAAAAATAAAAAAAGTGTTCCTGCTGCAATTAAAGGTTATGAAAAATTGAATCGGCTTGCAATGCAAGTATTAAATGAAAATGGCTTTTTATTCACTTCTTCGTGTTCTCATCATATTAAGGACGAAGTATTTATTGATATTTTAAGTAAAGCATCATTAAAAGTTAACAGAGAAGTTCAGCAAATTTATTTTAATAATGCTTCCTTAGACCATCCTTCTTTGCCATCGATGGAAGAAACAGTTTACTTAAAATTTGCTGCATTAAGAATGATTAATTAGTTTTATTGAAAATTCAACTCCAGCGGCAATTTGTTATATTTGTATTTCAAAAAATTATAAATCTTTTTGAGAAACTTTTATAAAAACCCTTTTGTAAAAGCAAACGGTTTTCAAAATATATAGGAGAGCAAATTGGATATTACAGCACTCAACGAAAAAATTCGTCGTGAAAGTGAGTTCATTGACATTCTTTTTAATGAAATAAGCAAAGTCATAGTTGGACAAAAACAAATGCTGGAGCGCCTTGTTATTGGATTATTAAGTAACGGTCACATTTTACTTGAAGGTGTTCCAGGACTTGCAAAAACTTTAGCTATTAAATCACTTGCTGCATCAATGAAAGCAAAGTTTCAAAGAATTCAATTCACTCCAGATTTATTGCCCGCAGATTTAATTGGTACTCTTATCTATAATCAAAAAGAAGGAAACTTTACTATTAAAAAGGGTCCTATCTTTGCAAACTTTATTTTAGCTGATGAAATTAACCGTGCACCTGCAAAGGTTCAAAGTGCTTTGCTTGAAGCTATGCAGGAACGTCAAGTTACAATCAGTGATACAACTTTTAAATTAGATGAACCTTTTTTAGTTCTTGCAACTCAAAATCCAATAGAACAGGAAGGAACATATCCTCTTCCAGAGGCACAGGTCGATAGATTCATGCTGAAAGTTAAAATTACTTATCCTTCCCGCGAAGAAGAATTAAAAATAATGAAATTAAATTCAACAGATGGTTTGCCAGAATTAAAGCCTGTAATATCTCCTGATGATATACTGCGAGCAAGAAAATTAGTTAATGAAATTTATATGGATGAAAAAATTGAGAAATACATTCTTGATATAGTATTTGCTACTCGTAATCCTAAAGAATATGGATTAAATGAATTAACAGACTTGATTAGTTATGGTGCTTCACCCCGTGCTACAATTAATCTTGCACTTGGAGCTCGAGCAATGGCATTTATTAGAAGACGTGGATATGTAATCCCTGAAGATGTTCGTTCAATTTGTGCTGATGTATTACGGCATCGAATTGCTGTAACATACGAAGCTGAAGCTGAAGATATAACTTCTGAAACAATTATAACAAAAATTCTTAATACTATCGAAGTGCCTTAATCTTTATGTTGACTAAAGAGCTTTTAAAACAAGTTAAACAAATCGAAATTCGCACACGCGGATTGGTTAATGAAGTGTTTTCTGGTGAATATCATTCCGTCTTTAAAGGAAGAGGAATGGAATTTTCCGAAGTGCGCGAATATCAAATTGGTGACGATATTAGAACAATTGACTGGAATGTTACAGCTCGATTTGGACATCCATATGTAAAGATTTTTGAGGAAGAGCGGGAACTTACTGTTATGCTGCTCGTGGATATGAGCGGTTCTTTAATATTTGGAACTTCAGATAAAACAAAACAGCAAATTGCTGCAGAGCTGAGTGCAATACTTGCTTTCTCTGCTTTGAAAAATAATGATAAAGTTGGTTTAATTTTATTCTCTGATAAGATTGAAAAATTTATTCCTCCTAAAAAAGGAAAAACACATGCATTGAGAATAATTCGAGAAGTTCTTTCTTTCGATTTGCCTGAAAATTCAGAATCAATAAAAAAACGAACTAATTTGAGAGAAGCATTAGAATATTTTAATCATGCTATTAAAAAAAGAGCTATTCTTTTTGTAATATCTGATTTTCTTGATTTTGGTTATGAAAAAATTTTAAGAATAGTTGGTAAGAAACATGATTTGATAGGAATAATTATAAAAGATAAAAGAGAATTCGAATTAGCAGATTTTGGATTAATTAAATTTGTTGATGCAGAAACGGGGGAGTATCGTTACATTGATACAAATGATGAAGATTTTAAAATTAATTTTGCTGAAACATTAAAAAGAATTGAAGAATATAGAGAATCAGTTTTTGTTAATTCAAGACTTGATTCTATAGAAATTCAAACTGGCAAGTCTTATGTAAAACCGCTGGTTGAGTTTTTTAGAATGCGTGAAAGGAGATATTAGTATTGTTTATTAATTATTGAAGTGAATTTTATTCTATGTTTAATATAATTTTTAAAAATATTCTAAATGCATTAATAATTTTAATTATCAGCACTGTTACAGTAATTGCACAAAATATTACTGTAAGTGCTTCAACAGATACCACTGATTATTTAGTAGGAGATTATATCAAATATAATCTCGAGCTTACATATGCAAAAAATGTAAAAGTATTTTTACCTTCTGTTAAAGATAGTATTAAAAACCTTGAATTTATTAAAGAATTAAAATCATCAAGAGAAGAAAAAAATAATAAGATAATTGAAAAGCATATTTATATTTTTTCGAAATATGATTCTGCAGTTGTTACAGCACCTTCGTATAAAATTTATTATCAAACAGCAAATGACACCAGCAAACATTTTGTTGTTGTAAATCCTATTACTATTACTGTAAAAACTTTACCTGTTGAACCACAAAAAGATATTCGTGATGTAAAAGAACCTATAAAAGTACCGGTAAATTTATTGTTTATAATTTTACTGATACTGTTAATAATTTTATTTTTAATTGCTGCTTATTTTATTTACAACTACATAAAGAAAAAGAGAGAAAATAAAACCGTATTAACACCTGAGTTAATAATTCCACCTCATGAAATTGCATTAAATTCATTAAAAGAACTTGAGCAGAAAAAATTATGGCAGCAGGGATTAATTAAAGAATATCATTCAGAAATCACCGGAATAATAAGAAAATATTTTGAAGACAGATTTAAATTTCGTGCACTCGAAATGACATCATCAGAAATTTTAGCATGCTTGAGTTATCTTGATGAAGGTAAATATATTGTTGATTTAGCTAGCGAATTTTTTAATAATGCAGACATGGTAAAGTTTGCAAAATTTCATCCAATGCCCAGTGTAAACGAAGAAATGATGAAACAGGCATACAAAATAGTAAATGATACTATACCGAAGATAGAGCAAGAGAAGGAAGAGGTACACAATGTTCAGTAATATAGTTTTTGCTAATTCATGGGCATTATATTTATTGCTGTTTTTGCCTGTTATGTATTACTGGTATCTTAAAAAGCATCAACAAATTACTCCGTCTGCAATTTTTTCTTCTATAAAACTATTTGAAACAGTGCCAAAAAGTTTGAAAGAAAGATTAATTCATGTCCCAATTATTTTAAGAATATTTTCTATAGCTTTATTAATAATTGCATTTGCACGCCCACAAACTTTTTCATCTGGAGAAAATATCTACACTGAAGGAATTGATATTGCAATGGTGCTTGATATTTCAGGCAGTATGCTTGCAGAGGATTTCAAGCCGAATCGCCTTGAAGCTGCAAAGAAAGTGATAGATGATTTTATAAAAGGAAGAACATCTGATAGAATTGGACTTGTGATTTTTTCAGGAGATAGTTTTACTCAATGCCCATTAACAATTGATTATTCAGTGCTTCGTAATCTTCTATCTGAAATTTACAGTGGTATGATTGAAGACGGAACTGCAATAGGCAATGCAATTGCAAATGGTGTGAATAGATTGAAAGATAGTCAGGCAAAAAGTAAAGTTATGATTCTTTTAACTGATGGAGTTAATAATGCAGGTGAAATTGATCCCATTACTGCAGCTCAAATAGCTCAAAAATTTGGAATTAGAATCTATACAGTTGGTGTAGGTACTATAGGAGAAGCTCCTTATCCATTTCAAACTCCTTTTGGAAAAAGATATCAAATGGTGCCGGTAGAAATTGATGAGAATTTATTAAAACAAATTGCAAACATAACAGACGGGAAATATTTCAGAGCTACTAACAACAGAAAACTTGTTGAAATATATGATGAGATTGATAAACTTGAAAAAACAAGAGTTGAAGTTACATCATATCGTCATGCTAAGGAATTGTATTTTGGATGGGCATTAAGCGGTTTAATTTTATTATTTGCAGAATTTGGTATGTCAAAAATATTTTTAAGAAAATTACCATAATGAATAAAAGGAATTGAATTGATAAGAATTGCTCACATAGAATTTCTTTATGCATTATTTCTTATTCCTTTTTTAATTCTTATTTATATTTATTTACAAAAAAATCACAAGAAGATTTTAGAAAAATTTGCAGATACTAAACTTCATAATATTTTATTCCCATTAAAGAGCAATCTTAAAGCTCATCTTAAATTTGTTTTGTTTACTTTTTCGTTGTTATTAATATTAATTGCTCTTGCAAATCCACAGGTAGGAACTAAAATAGAAGAAGCAAAGCAAATTGGAATTGATATTTATATTTTACTTGATGTTTCTAAAAGTATGCTTGCTGAAGATATAAAACCAAGCAGACTCGAAAAAGCCAAGTATGAGATTTCAAAATTAATTCAAAGACTCAAAGGAGATAGAATTGGTTTAATTGTTTTTGCAGGCGAAGCTTATGTTCAAATACCTTTGACTTCAGATTATTCTGCAGCTAATTTATTCTTAAATGCAGTTGATGTAAATTCTGTGCCGCAGCCTGGTACTGCAATAGGTCCTGCTATAGCATTAGCATTAAAATCTTTCAAATATGATGATGGTACAAAAAAAGCAATTATTATTATTACTGATGGGGAAGACCATCAAGGTGATTTAGAAAATGTTCTTGAAGAAGCAAATTCAAAAGATGTAGCTATTTATGCAATAGGATTTGGCTCACCAGCTGGATCTCCTATACCAGTTTATGATGAAAATGGGAATCAAATAGGATATAAGAAGGACAAGCAGGGCAATATTGTAATTACTAAACTCAATCCAGAAATTTTAAAAGAGATAACATCAAAATGCAATGGTAAATATTATCTTAGTTCGAATACAAGTGATGAACTCGAAAAAATTTATAACGACCTCGCAAAGATTGAAAAAACTGAATATGGGGCAAGAAGAGTTGTAGAATATGAAGATAGATTTTATTATTTCTTATTCCCTGCAATTTTACTTTTAATTATCGATTTCTTTATATCTTCAAATAAATCTTCGTGGCTTGTGAAAATTGAAAAATTAAGAGGTGGACTAAAATGAAATTTTTTGCTGTGTTATTTTTGATTTTAACAATTGCATTAAATGCTCAAAGCCATAGAAGTTTAATTAATGACGGAGTTGATTTGTACAAAGAGGGAAAATTTGCAGATGCAGAAGTAAACTTCAAAAAAGGTCTGGAAAAGAAACCAGATTTGTTTCAGGGACATTTTAATCTTGGTGATTCCTATTATAAACAGGGCAGATATGAAGAAGCAATTCAATCATATAAAAATGCTTTGTCGTTTACACAAGATAATTTAAATAAAGCTAAGGTTTTTCATAATATCGGGAATGCACTTTTAAAATCTCAAAAATACGAAGAAAGTATTGATGCCTATAAAAATGCTCTTAAGCTTAATCCTAATGATGAAGAAACAAAATATAATCTTTCGTATGCTCTAAATTTGTTAAAACAAAAACAGAACCAGAATCAGAAGAATCAGGATAAAAATCAAAATAAACAAAATGATGATAAAAAAAATAATCAGGATAAAAACAATCAGGATAATCAAAATCAGAAAGACAAAGAACAGAATAAACGAAATCAACAACAGCAGCAGAAGAACCAAATAACAAAAGAAGATGCTCAGAGAATTCTTGAAGCATTAAAAAACAATGAGCAAGATTTACAAAAAAAACTTAGAAGAATTAAAGGCAGAGCAGTTGTTGTCGATAAAGACTGGTAATTGAAAAATTTATCTTGATTTAATTTCCGGAGAGATGATTTATGAAAGTGAACAATATAAAATTCATTCTGATATTAATTTTATTTTTAACTGGATTGTATTTAAATACTTTAGCACAGGAATTTAATGCCACTGTTGATAAAACAACAGTTGGGCAATATGAAAATTTTCAAGTCTATTTTACATTTAATGGTTCTGATATAAATGGCTTAAGTAATTTTCGGCCGCCATCATTTCAGGGTTTTAGAGTTTTAAGTGGCCCAAATCAATCTACAAGTATGCAAATTATTAATAGTAAAGTATCTGCTTCGCTAACATTTTCTTACATACTGCAACCTACAAATGTGGGAGAATTTACAATTGGTTCAGCTTCTGTAGATTATAATGGAAAAACTTATAGAACTGCACCTTTAAAAATTACTGTTGTGAAAGGTACTCCGCAGCAACATAGAGAAAGCAACGGAATAACTTCAGATGAATTATCTAAAAATGTTTTCATTGTGGCAGAAGCAAGCAAAACCCGTGCTTACATTGGAGAGCAAGTTACAGTCACTTATAAACTTTACACGAAGTTGAACATTGCATCACCTCAAATAACCAAACTGCCTCAGTATCAGGGATTCTGGGCAGAAGAAATTGAACCTTCACAAACAATTTCATTTGACATCGGCATGTATAAAGGGGAAAGATATCGTGTAGCAACTATTAAACGTGTTGCACTTTTCCCAACTAAAACAGGGACTTTAAGTGTAACACCGTTTGAATTGAATATTCCAGTAATTGTAAAAAGAAAAAGAACCGGCAACGATATC
>CAZNFW010000010.1:65168-72370 GCA_964572725.1 uncultured Melioribacter sp. | reverse complement strand
CATACAAAGAATCATGACTGTGTTTATCCATCCATTCAAAGGTTTCAATTGCTAATTTCAATGCAGCAGAGTCACCACTTGCTTTGAAATATGCTGCTAATCCATAAATTGCAAACGCATTTCCGTAAGCTTTCTTAATAATTTCACCATTTTCTTTAATTGGCTTTCCTTCTCGTGTTACTAAATCATAAAAGCCGCCATACTTTTTATCCCACATTACATCTTTGAGAAACTGAAAACCATGTTTTGCAATTTTAGTATAGTAATTGTCATTATAAAATATTGATAATTTGGAACAGGTCCAGATATGCCGTGCCTGTGTCACAATAAATTTATTTTGTTTTCCTTTTAATTCCCATTTATAATTTATATCACTGAAGAATCCTCCGTAAACTGTATCAATTGAAAGAGGATACCATTTGTCAATATCAGTTTTTAATACACTTTTAAGCTCGTTAATTATTTGTTTTTTATCATCAATCTTATTTGCTTTAAGATTTATTAATGTATTGGATAATATGCTTTGCACAAAGAGAAGACTTAATATTAAAATTTTACTGAACAAAGAATATTTTTTAATATTCATATGCTATCATTTCTTGTGACTTTATTTTACTGTTTTATCTAATTTCATTTTTAAGCTTTCATACAAATTTCGTCTGCCTTCTTTATCTTTATTTAAAATGTCTCTTGCATGTTTAGCCACCTGTTCTGCAACATAACGCGGAACAACACAAACCCCGTCTTTATCTGCAACAATTATATCACCTGGACAAACGAGCACTCCACCAATTACAACCGGGCGGTTAACTGATTCTAATTCATTTCTTCCGGGTCTAATACCTCGTCCCGGTTTACGGAAATAGAGAGGAACTTTTTCAATTGCTATTTCATCAAGGTCTCTTGCAGAAGCATCTGTTACAACACCAACTGCACCTCTTCGGTGCCATTCAAGTATATTGTATGAACCAATTGAACCAATATCCTTTTCTTCGACATCATCAATTACAACAACTGTTCCTGGTTTTATTAATGAAGTAAATGCTTCGCTTGAATAAGAATTATAAAAGTTTCCTTCCCATTTGGAAAATTCTTCTCCAGCTTGAGGTCTATCTGATTTTTGAGTAGGTACATATCTTGCGGTAACAGCAATTCCTCTAAATTGATGAGTCAAATCAACAGGATCAATCCATGCAGGATGTATTGCTGGGTCAACAAGTCCTTTGCCCGGGAGACCAACCATATCCATTCCATCAGATACATCTGCTACCCTTAATCCTTCAAAAAGTTTTAGTATACGTGCATCTTCTTCATCTGAATAAACTTTAGTTTCGATAAAATTTTTTCCTTTGATTAAATCACTTTTTAATTCCTGTGAATAAATTTGACAATAAATAAAAATGGTTAATATTATTAAAAACAGTTTCATTTTATCACCTCCTGAATGTTTTTTTAAAGAAGTGCTAAAATTATACCATGCTGTTTGGCATTCAAAAAATTTTATTTCTAAAGAAATTGATGATAGCAGGATTATCAAAAAAATAAATATTTATTTTTATGATAAAATGATTACATTAATTTTTCGTACAGTTTAATAATCCTGTCAATCATATCATTAGTTTCTTTTTTGATAATTTTTCTTTCGGGTTTTTCTTCGAACCAGCTTATAGTTTTTTTAATTCCTTCTTTAAATGGAATTTTAGCAGCATAATCTGGATTAAACTGCTTTATTTTGGAGTTATCAAAAATTGCGCTCCAAGCTTTATCTCCCAGTAAGGATCCTTTGAAAGAAGGTTCGCATTGAGAAATGAAATCTGAAGGGATGTGAATAATTCTGGGTTCTTTTCCAACAGCTTCTGCAAGGAAGTAATGAATTTGATCCCATGTTAAAGCTTCGTCTGATGTAATATGAAAAGCATGACCAATAGTTTTATAGTTTCCAATTAATCCAATAAAACCTCTTGCAAAATCTTCTGCGTGTGTAATTGTCCATAACGAAGTTCCATCACCATGAACGATAATTTTTTCACCACGAATAATTCTATCTACAATTGTATATTCATTCCATCCACCAATAGGTACTGGTATTACTGTTGAGTAAGTAAGCGAAGGTCTAACAATTGTAATTGGAAAATCCTCTTCGCGATATGCTTTGTTTAATCTTTCTTCACAAGCAATTTTATTTCTTGAATAATCCCAGAAAGGATTTTTCAAAGGTGTTGATTCTGTTATGATTGGATTTAGAGGCGGTTTTTGATATGCCGAAGCAGAGCTGATAAATATGTATTGCTTTGTTTTGTTTCTAAAAAGTATTATATCTCTTTCTATATCTTTTTCATTAAATGCAATCCAATTTACTACAGCATCCCATTGATGGTCTTTCAAAACTTCATTTATCTGTTGAATATTATTTATATCACCATTAATTACTTTTGCCTTTTCAATGGTATTTTCACGCAAACCGCGATTGAGCAAATAAAGGTCAATGCCTTTTTCAATACATAGTTTGCTTACAGAAGTGCTGATGTTTCCTGTGCCGCCGATAAATAGAACTTTCATTTCATCCTCATTTAATTTTTGTAAATATAATTATTCTATTCTTTTATATTGAAGTGAAGTTTTGGTTTTAGTGCAGAATTCTCTGATGAATAAAACGAAGCTACAACTGCACCGAGCGGCTTTATTGCAATTCCTAATGTTTTCCCATTCAGTATTCTTTGTAAAACTGGTCTTGAAATTGTAATATAATTTTTTCCGCCGCGAACTTTGTTTACCTCAACATCAATTATCATCTGACTGTTTAAGACTTTATTCAATGGTTTCCCTTTACATAAATTTTCAAGTGTCACTTCATTTTGATTCCAATTTTTGTCTCCATCAAGAATTTCAGTAACTCTTATCATGCCAAAATCTTTTTTATAATCAGTAGAATTCTGAAGAGAATATGTTGTTAATTCAAGTAATGCTGAACCATCTGCAATTTTATTTTTAAATTCATCAAGATTCCATTTCAAGATGATGTATTGACTTCCGCTTACTGTCAATAAATTAATTTGATTTCCTTTTTCATCTGATGTAAACCAATTATTAAAATTCATATCTGTATAATATAAATCAATCATACAATCTTCTTTAACAGGTATATGATACCGAAAAATAGAAGTATCTGGGATTGGAGGATGATAAGGAATTGGCTCGCCCAAGTCCGGTCCAACTGAATCAATATTTACGATATCAACTTTATAATAATCAATATCCACACGATATTTTTCAAATCCCCAGTCCATTAAAGCTAACTGAGCATAAACAGTATCATCAGGAAGTGCATCAAAATTGTGTGTGGTCATACTTATCGTATACCAATTTGTTGTATCGGGAATATCATACTCCATTAAGTGGGAATGAAAATCAGTTGTTCTTTGAGTATTAAGATGAAGATTAATTCTTTTTGGTGCGTCGCTTACTCTAACTCTTGCTTCAATTCTAAATTGATATTTAGGATTTTGAATTAAAGAAAGGTTCATATTTTCTGAAATTCTTCTTCTAATCAAAGCCCACCAAATTCCTCTTTTGTCTTTAGTTGCATCTACAAAAATAGAAGCAAAACCTTTTTTAGAACTTATAAATTTCATAGTTGCATTTCCATCGCCAGTTCTGTAAGTCCAGCCATTTAATCCAGTAGAATCTATTTTAAGTTCATTTTCAAAATTATCTATGAACTGAGCAAAAATATTTTCATTAGTTGAAATAAAAATAAAAAGTAGAAATGTGAGTAATATTTTGATTTTCATAAATGTTAGCCCTCTGTTGAAGAAATAAAATTAATGAAACCAATAGGTATCATCGTTTGAAAAATTATTTTTGAAGTAAGACCATTAAAAGATGTTCAGCATTAAATAAAACGGAAATTATTTTTTTGTAATAAATTTTGGATGAAAATAAAAACCAAAATTGAGTTCTTTTAAGTTAATCTCTGGATATTTCTTTGAAATAAATATTCTGATTTTATTAAGAATTTTTTCCTTTTCATTTTCCATTTTAATATTTAATGAAGGTGTATTTTTGATATACTGAATATCAGTTTTAAGAGAATTAATCATCATTGTTTTAACTTTTGGTAAACTATCATAATCACTGAATCGAATAATAAAATCGTGATAAAGCAGGAATGAAAGCGGCCAGCCATCCCAATCTTTTTCCCATTCTTTAACTATTTCGGGGGAAATAATTTGTTTTAAAATGCTGTTGAAATTCAATGCATCACCAAAGTTTTGAACAAATTCGTTGTGCTTGTTCAAAATTTCTCTTTCAATTTCAATTCTGTATTTAGTGTCAAATCGCTGAACTTTATCAAATAATCTTGATAGCTCTAAAAGATAATTGTCCACCTTCCAGTTTTGTTCTGTGATATTAAACTTAACAACCCATTCGATTCTTGAGTTGACAGGTTTGCCATTTCTTTTTGCAGGATTGAATAAAAGATTTTTGCAATAATTTATTGCTGCACTATCAAGAATACTGTGTCCAGACGATTTGAGCACATAAACACCATCAACTATTCCATTTTTATTAATAGAGAGAATTAATTTAATGCTGCCCCAGATAGCATTTTCTTGCGCAGTTTTAGGGTAATATAATCTCGGCTGTTTTAATAAAGTTGGCGGTTCGAAACCAATTGCCGGCGTTTTTTCAACTTTGCTGCCGCATGCTGAAAAAATGAATAATATCAATATTGAAACAAAAATCTTTTTCATGGCTTCACCTCAATCAATTAATAAAACAAATCTTACTTGCCAGATACAAAGAACAATTTACTAATTAGAAATATTAAAAATTTCTGTAAAGAGCAAGATAAATTATAATAACTTCAATTTAACAGTGAAAAGATTTTATTTAGAAATTAAGTCTTGATAAGCAGCTTCCATCATGATAAAAAATGCTTGACCTTCTGTTGCAGTGCCTGGATGATCAAACTCGGGCGAACCGCAAACGCCTTGGACCAATCCTAAGCTGTCAACTTTTAAATTAGCAGCTGCTCTCATTTTATCAGCAGCAGTTTTGTAGCTTTTATCGAGCCAGCCGCTTTTAATACCTCGATAAATGGTATATGCAAGCATCTGAGATAAATTTGTTTCTACAAACGAATCTGGATTATCAACAATGTTATGGAAAAGTCCATCTTCTCTTATATGAGCTAAGCAGCCATCAATAATATCTTTTACATATCCAATAAGTTTTTTCTTTTGTTCCTGCATAGAATCTGGCAGCAAGTTTATTACTCTTGTTAATCCTGCAGCTGTCCAGCCATTGCCAACACCCCAGCAGTCTTTTCGTGCAAATTCCTGTTTCTCGCAATCCCACATATGAGATAAAAGTTTTTTATCGGAATTCCACAAATAAGAAAAAGTGCCTTCTATTTGTTTGACAGCTTCTTCAAATTTACCGGCAACGGCAAGGAAAGGCGGCAGCATATAATTTATATCACTCCAAATTTGTGGTATGTTTGTGAAGTGATAAATAATTCCGTCTTTATTTCGAGGAGCTTTGTTCATTATGTAATCAAGTAATTTATTAAAGCCGTTCATCAAAGTTTTATCGCCTGTTTTTTTAGCAGCCCATAATACTGCTTCGCCGGGGGAACAAGCATCACTCAATGCAAATTCTTCTCCAAGCATTGCAAGTCTTCCATCTGGTGATTGTCTTAAAACTGCATCTTTGGCCATCAAGATTACAAGTTCTTCTTCTCCCGATTCAAGCATTGCCTGCATAGCAACTCCTTGTTCCCAAGTTGCCCTCTGCATGCTCAACATTGCTAATTTTACTTTTTCAATCTTCGATTTGCCTTTGAACATATTTTGATTTTTACTCGCAGTTTTAGAAAAAATGAAATTACCTGGTAAACTTAACATTAATCCTGTTAATGGAATTGTTTTTAGAAATAATTTTCGATTCATTTTCCTTTTCCTTGTTTGTTTTAATTAAGTATATCTAAATCCTATATCTATCTTTAAATTACTTAATTACACGGAGAACTACAGAGTTTAATATGATGAACCACGAAGTATTTTTTCAAGAATATTGTTTTAATAATTCCAGCATTTTTCTATCCAGCTTATGGCCTTTGTAATTTTCATATTTTACATCTGCGCGATTACTGTTGAGCACTCCAAAGTCACCTTTTAAATTCCACATTGCAAAGCCCCAGTTAGCTTCTTTCCAAAGTGAAAGAATATCTTCCATCCAATTCAATACAATATCGTGAGGAGTTTTGTTATAACAGCCCCATTCGCCTACATGAACTTGAACACCTTTTTCCACTAAAGGCATCCATGAATCAATTAACTTTGCTTTAAGAGCAGCTTTATCCCAGATTTTCCCGTCATCTCCTTTGAGCGGCCATGTCGGTGGATTAAAAGTTTCAAATTCATCTTTAGGAACCCATGTTGCAGTATAATGAGTCAAACTCATTGGGTCATAACCGCGAGTGCTTTGCATATCTACAATACCTACTAAACCCATTACTGGATTCCTGCCAATATCTTTTCCATCTGCTATAATTAATCTTTCAGGGTCTTCTTCTTTTATCCCTTCTACAATTGCTTTAACGATTTCCACATAACGTTCTTCATTTGTCCTTTTGGGTGGTTCATTAATTAAATCAAAACTTAATTGAGAGTTTGGAATTCCTGAATATCTTCTTGCAATATATTTCCAATGATAAATTGTTGCATCGAGAGCTTTCTGCATATTTTCTGGTGTATCTTCAAACAAATCATATGGTTCAAGGTTTCTTCCATTGATACAATAACCCGGCACTCGATGTAAATTTAGATTGATATGAATATTATATTGCTTACCAAATTCAATAACCTCATCAATATCTTTGAATACATCCTCATTTATATTATACCAATCATCTTTCGATGCCCAATTCCAATATGACATTGGAATGCGAGCAAAATTAAAGCCCCATTCTGCCATTATTTCAAAATCTTCTTCATTAAACTTTCTTCTTTCCATTCCACCAGTTTTTTCTGTAAGATTAAAACCAATGTATCGAGGAATTTTTAACTTGGGCTTTTCCTGGGTAATTGATTTTTCGATTGGATTTAATTTAAAATTAGAGAATGTAGTAGCAGCTGCTAACATTCCGCTGATTTTTATAAAATCTCTTCTATTCATTTTTTTATCCTTAATTTTTT
>CAZNFW010000010.1:29425-65068 GCA_964572725.1 uncultured Melioribacter sp. | reverse complement strand
ATTCCGCTGATTTTTATAAAATCTCTTCTATTCATTTTTTTATCCTTAATTTTTTTATGAAAAATAGATTCCTTGATTCAATACAGTACGTCGCTTTGTTTTTAATTTTTAAATATGATTATGATTTATTCTATTTATTAAAAATATAATCTGCAGCCATAGCTAATAAAATAAAATTTGTAGTCCCGCCACCAAGTACATATTCTGTTTGCTGCCAGAAATAGGGCCAAATTTTTAGTTCGGGTAAATCGGGACGAATTAATGCAGTGCCGCTTGCAATGCCTCCAGGAATGTATGACCATTCATCCCTGTTAACACCATAAGCAACAGTTAAAGAATTTACTCCTACACCAGAAACAAATGAGGCAGTGTTATCCCCGGGATGACAACCAAGTATAAAATTCAATGCATTAAAAATATATTCTGTGTTTATAATTTCAGGGAATGCTAAATGTAGCATCAATAAATTTACACCAAAAGCTTGAATATCCCATCCAGCTCCCCAAATGTATGGCTTATAAGGAACACCGTAAGGATTTTCTTTTTGAAGCTCAATAATTTTTTCGTAAACAACCTTAACACCATTTTCGATTTTACTTGTGAATTCTTTATCATTAATTTTTTTTGTAACTCGACCTATCACTTCACTATAATTTTCAATATGATTGCTTATAAAATCGGCATTACGCATCAACAAATTTTTATATTCATCCTTTGAAGTTGTTAAATAAAGTTCTGCCGCTGCGTTAATTTTATATTTTTCTTCAACAGCTGAATTTACATTGTAAATTTCTTCTGCAATCTTCAAACATTTTTCTGCCAATTCCGAATTAAAATTTTTTAACACTCTGTTTGCTGCTGCTAAAGATTGAGCAGTTTGAAGTTCGTGCTGCGGATTAATTTCAGTAAAAACCAATCTATCATCTTTTGGCAAAGGTTTGTTTAATATCAGGTCTTTTTCATTTTCATTATAGATAAGATTATCAGTCATTGTAGAAGCATCGCCAAGATGAACATATTGTTTGAGTGTTGGGCATATAATTCCTCTGTATAATCTTCCCATCGATTCATATCCGCCAATGATTGACAATAAACCATGTTCAATTTGCTGCAGTATATCTGGTTTATTATCCGGTTTGTGAATAATAGTTAATCTATTTTCTTGGTCTATTGTTGTTTGATCGTGATTATTTTTGAACAGCTCGTAAGCAAGAGCAAGTTTATAAACAGTTTCTGCTTGAGATTCAATTCTAAGATCATAATCACCTGCATCATGCCAGCCGCCAATGTTTATACCCGGAACATGTTCTCCAGATTTATATTTTGTTAAAGTTGACTCGCCTTGATAATATCCATCAAAGTGATTATGATTGATAGGAGCCATCAATGCATCATCCATATGACATAACCCATGCCATACTTTATAACGGTCTTCAATTCTCATGTGACACATTTGAACGGGAAGAAAATAATCTAATGTAGGCTGCCATATATTTGCAAAAATATCTCTCTTGATTTCAAACTTATTCGATTCAATTTCTCCATACTTTATTTTATATAATCCTTCTTCTGTTACATCAGTAAAATCGAAACGTAAATATTTATATCGCAAGAAGTTGCCCCATAAAGATGGGTTATTTTCTTCTTTAATTACAGTTTCAGAATTCTCATTGATTTTTATTAACTGAATTGGTTCATATTTGATAGTTAATTTATCTAATTCTATAACAGCAAATTTTTTCTGTTTAGGGTGATAACCAATTTGTGATATTTGAATTACTGGTTTATATCTCCATGTGGTGTCAGTATCTGGTGTTATAATCCATTCAACAGCATTTTTAGAAACATTAGCAGAAATAGTTGATCGAATTATAAACCAGCCATTGTTGTGCAAACCTCTTCCATCAAAAAGATGCATTTCTTTTTTTTTACTTGTAATTTTAATTCGTTTTTCTTTTTTATCAGGGGCAACTATCAATTCTTTTCCTGCTGCTAATGGTTTCACTTGAAGAATATTTTCATTATTGTATTCAAGTTCGCTAATAGGTTGACGGGGAAATTGACCTGTCTTTCCATCCATCATATAAAATTCACCAAAGTATTCACTCGGAAATAATTCTAAATTGAAACCAACTTTTTTTGACCACTCTTCTGGCAGCGGTTTATCAAGATCAACAATAATTTTAATGCTGTTTCCTTCTGCTTCAGTTCTAATTTTATATTTTAATTTTAAGTTGGGATAAATTATAGGGTTAAATCCTTTTCTGTCTTTGCTTGAATCAGGATACCACAATTCGACTGTAATTGAATTGTTTTTTCTGTCAATAATTTTTTTGCCCATTTTAGGTACAGGCGACCATTGACCCGGAGTTGGTTCTAATCTCACATCTCCGTTCGCTGCAAGTCTTTTTCCAAACATTACGATTGTAATTCCTCCCTGATGACCTTCCGGGTAAAAATCATCAAATGACATTATGTTTAATCCTGGAAGTTCATAATATCCCGCATCATTAATTTTTAATTCAGGTTCCTTTTGAGCTTCTATTGTATTTAGTAATAAAATTAGTATGATGAATGGAAATAATGGTTTCATTTGTGCCCTTTCTTTTTAATAATGGAAAATAATACATAAAAAGTGCCATCAATTTTTTGTTTTTTCAATTATTAGTGAATTGTTCTTATTTCTTTATTTTATCTTTATAATAAATATTTATCAATAAGATAAAAAGTTTATGGCAAGTTAAACCATAAAATAAATTTGATTTGTCTTAAGGATAAAAATTTTAAGGAAATTATGTTTACGAGAAATTATTTGAAAGAAATTAATGGGAAAAAACTACAGACTGGGAATTTTTTTCTGAAAGTAATTTTTATTGCATCAATAATATTCGTTGTAAATGGATGCAGCTCAACACATCAAATAATCAGCAGGTGGAAGTCTGATGATTTGATTATCGATGGAGATTATTCTGACTGGCAAAACAAACTTGAATATATTAAAGATGAAAATGCATCCGTTGGTTTTCAGAATGATAAAGATTACATGTATTTGTGCTTGATTGTCGATGAACCGATGAAGGCAATTCAAATGCTAAGAGCAGGGTTTATAGTATGGTTTATTCCTGATGATGAATCAAAAATTATTGGATTAAAGTTTCCGCTTGGAATAACCAATATTGGTTTCGATAGACAAGAAAGAAGAAATTTCGATAAGAATGATGAAAGAAGAAATATTAAAAATATTCTCGAAAGATTATTAGAAAAAGAGAAAGATTTTGAAATTGTCGATAAATCCAAATATCCGCTCTGGATGTATCCTCTTGAAAATGATAAAGGGATAAAAATTAAAATCTCAGAAAAAGCAAATAAACTTGTATACGAATTACAAATCCCAATTTCAAAAAAAGAGGGGAATGATTTTTATATTCCTGTAAAAGCAGCAGAAAATCTTAAAATCACATTTGAAACATTAGTATTAGAGTTTTCATCAGAAAGAAGAGAAAATGTGAGAAATATTCCTCAAGGTGGATTTCAAAGACCATCGGGTGGAATGAGAAGAAATATGCCTGCTTTTGCAAAAATAGAACCGTTAAATTTTAGTGTAAAAGTAATATTAGAAAAAAACAGTTATTAAAGCAGATTGCTTGCAAGTTCGGCGAGAATTGAACGTTCCCCTTTTTCAAGATTTACATGAGCATAAAGTTTTTGCCCTTTGAAATGTTCAATTAAATAAGAAAGTCCATTTGATTGTGCATCGAGATATGGATGGTCAATTTGATAAATATCTCCAGTGAGAACAATTTTAGCACCTTCACCTGCACGAGTAATAATTGTTTTAACTTCGTGAGGTGTTAGATTTTGTGCTTCGTCTACAATGAAATAAATTCTCTGTAAACTTCTTCCTCGTATATAGCTTAATGGTTCAATTACAAGTTTTTCTTCTTTTATCAATGAATTAATTAATTGATAATTTTTATCGGTCTCTGGAAATTGGTCTTGAATGACTTTAAGATTATCCCACAAAGGCTGCATATATGGAGCTAATTTACTTTCAACATCTCCGGGCAAATAACCTATATCTTTATTACTTAAAGGAACGACAGGACGAGCCACATAAATTTGTCTATAATTTTTTCTTACATGAAGCGCACATGCAAGAGCAAGAAGTGTTTTTCCAGTTCCTGCTTTTCCAGTTAATGTAACAAGCGGAATTTCAGGATTGCATAGAGCATTTACGGCAAAAGTTTGTTCTGCATTGCGGGGTTTAATTCCATAAACGACTTCTTTATCGATCCTTTTGAATTTTTCTATTTCTTTGTCAAGCACTGCAAGTATAGAACGATTTGAATTTCTCATTATAAAAAATTTATTAGGCACAGCTTCTGTTTTGATCTTTTTTAAGATTTGCTTTGCAGGAACTTCATATGGAGGCTGATATAATTTTTGCAAAATATCATCATCAAAGTTTTCAATTACAGCTTTGCCGCTGTATAGTTCTTCAATATTTGGAATTCTATCAGTTGTGTAATCTTCTGCAGGAATTCCAATTGCTTTTGCTTTCATTCTTAAATTAACATCTTTGCTTACAAGAATTACTTTTCCTTTTTCCTTATTTTGTTTTGAAGCTTCGTATGCGGCACTTAGAACACGATGGTCAACATTATCCTCTCTGAAAATATCCTGAATTTCTTTATTTAATCCTTTTGTTATAACAATTCTTACTTTACCTTTTCCTCGCCCAAGCGATACTCCACCGTTAAAAATTTCATTCCCCGTAATTGAATCAAGTGTTCTTGCAAATTCACGGGCATTTAAATTAATTACTTGATTTCCCCTTTTGAAATGGTCTAATTCTTCAATTACAACAAGTGGAATTATGATATTATTTTCCTCAAAATGATGAATGCAGGTTGGGTCATGCAAAATTACATTTGTATCAAGAACAAAAGTTTTCGGATTGGATTTTTTCATAAAGAATATGAATTTTCAGATATCATTAAACTATGATTAAATTGTTATTTAATTCTTAGTCTAAATTCTTAATTATAACTTACAAAATTTTTTTACTAAAATCGAAATTCACTAAATTATAATTGAATTAAATTTTTTTGGGGGTGAAATGGCTATTCAAACTATTAATCCCGCAACCAACCAGATAGAAAAAACTTTCGAAGAGTTTTCTTTAGAAAGTGTATTTAAAATTATTGAAGATGTTGATAATGCATTCCAGTATTGGAAGCAGACAACTTTTACTGAAAGAAGTTTATTGATGAAAAATGTTGCAGAAGTTTTAAAAACCAACAAATATGGATATGCAAAAATTATTGTAACAGAAATGGGAAAACCTATAACACAGGCAGTTTCTGAAATAGAAAAATGTGCATGGGTATGTGAATATTATGCTGAGAATGCTGAAGAATTTTTGCAGAAAGAATTTATTTCAACAGATGCTTTTGAAAGTTATATTCAATTTGACCCGCTTGGAATTGTCTTTGCAATTATGCCATGGAATTTTCCATTCTGGCAGGTATTTAGATTTGCAGTACCAGCAATAATGGCAGGAAATGCATGCATTCTAAAACATGCATCAAATGTTCCAATGTGTGCTTTAGCTATCGAAGAAATTTTTGACAAAGCAAATTTTCCCCAAAATTTATTCAGGACAATTTTAATAAGTTCCTCTGAAGTAGAAGAAGTTATTAATCATCCAAAAGTAAGAGCAGTTACCTTAACTGGAAGTGAATATGCAGGACGACAGGTTGCAAAATATTGCGGGAAATTATTAAAAAAATCTGTAATGGAACTTGGAGGCAGCGACCCTTTCATTGTATTTGAAGATGCTGATATTGATTTAGCAGTTAAAACGGGTGTTACTGCAAGACTTATAAATAATGGGCAAAGCTGTATTGCAGCAAAAAGATTTATAGTTGTTAAAAAAATTTATGATGAATTTGAAAAAAAATTTGTTGACTTGATGTCAAAAGTAAAAGTTGGAAATCCAATGGAAGAATCAACACAACTTGGACCAATAGCAAGAGAAGATTTATTAAATGAACTTGAATTTCAAGTAAGGCATTCCGTTGAATGCGGCGCAGTTATTTTATGCGGCGGCAAACGAGTTAATAATGAAGGTCTGTTTTTTGAACCCACTGTTTTATCTAATGTAAAAAAAGGTATGCCTGCTTATGATGAGGAAATTTTTGGTCCAGTAGCTTCTTTGATAAAAGTAAAAAATGAAGAGGAAGCAATTGAAGTTGCTAATGACACAAAATTCGGTTTAGGTGCATCGTTGTGGACTCAAGATATTGACAAAGCAAAATATTTAGCAGGTAAAATTGAAGCAGGTTCTGTGTTTATTAATGGAATGGTTAAAAGTGACCCGCGCTTGCCATTTGGCGGAATAAAAAATTCAGGCTATGGAAGAGAATTATCTCACTATGGAATAAAAGAATTTGTGAATATTAAAACAGTTTGGATTAAATAGATTTATAATTCATTAAAAATTTATCATTCTAATTTTGCTATTGCATTTTTAATTCTGCGTGAACCTTCAATTAAATTTTCCTGAGATGTTGAATAAGATAATCTTATATATCCTTCTGCACCAAATGCACTGCCGGGCACTACAACAACTTTTTCGGAATGCAATAAATAAAGTGCAAAATCGAATGATGTTTGAATAACTCCGGTTTCTGTTTTTTTCCCAAAGAAGCAAGAAATGTTTGGAAACAAATAAAATGCTCCATTAGGCTTGTAGCATTTTATTCCTTTGATTGATACTAATGCATCATAAAGAAGATTTCTTCTTTTTTCAAATTCTTTTCTCGAATATTCTATAAAATTCTGTGGACCTGTTAATGCTTCGAGCGCAGCTTTTTGAGAAATTGAAGAAGCATTTGATGTGCTGTGACTTTGAATTTTACTCATTGCATTAATTATTTCGAGTGGACCAACGGCATAACCAATTCTCCATCCAGTCATTGAATACGATTTTGAATGTCCATTAATTGTAATTGTCTTCTGCTTAATTTTTTCACTTAATGATGCAATGCTTATAAATTCATGATTATCATAAATTAGTTTTTCATAAATCTCATCAGATAAAATATAAAAATCACCTTCTTCAAGTATTGGAACGAGTTTTTCAAAATCTTTTCTTGAGTATAAACTTCCAGTAGGATTGGAAGGATTACACAGAATTAATAATTTGGTTTTCTCTGTAACAGCGTTCTTTAATTGTTCGGGAGTTATCTTAAAATCAGTTTGCTCATTGGTTTGAATAAAAACCGATTTACCATTTGAAAGAGCAACAATGTGCGGATAAGAAACATAATAGGGAGAAGGAATTATTACTTCATCATCATCTTCAACAATTGACATTATTGCGTTGAAAATACTTTGCTTTGCACCTGATGATACAATTATTTCTTCTGGTTTGTATTCAAGTTTATTTTCTTTTCTTAGTTTTTCAGATATTGCTTTTCGCAGCTCATAAATGCCAGAATTTATTGTATACTTTGTAAAATTATTTTCAATAGATTTAATAGCAGCATCCTTAATGTTTTTTGGGGTGGAGAAGTCGGGTTCTCCAACACTTAAGTCGATTAAATTTTCTCCCCTTGCCTTCATCTCAATTGCTTGTTGAGTTATTTTTATTGTTGGGGAGATGCTAATTTTATTTACTCTTTTAGAAAGATTTAATGCCATATTTTTTGTTTGAGAAATAAATTTTTAATGTACCAAATTAATGTAAATTATACATTAAACCAATATGAGAACTTAATCATAAGAATATTATTTCCTGTAGTCTGCCATAAATTTTTTATATCACGTCTGAAATCAAATTCACCCGGATTATCTTCATTCACCTGATCGTGAGACCAAACAAAATATAAAACCGAGCCAGGTTTTATTTCCCATCTTAATACTGCAGTGCCTCTTAATGATTTGAAGTTGAAATCAGGATTGCCAAAAGAAAATGGTAATGCAGGGCCATTTCCATCAGGGTCAACAATATATTCATTATTAGCTTCATTATAATTTATTGTAGAATTGTTTTGACCATAAATCAAATATGACATGCTTTTGGGCTTGCTGAGTTCTTTAAACTCCTGATAATCTCCTACAGCAAAAAGTGGCTGCAAATAAATTTGGAAAGTTAATGATGGAGTAAAAGCCCAGTTAAATCTAATGTTTGCCGACAAAGTATGTTGAATAATCTTGCCAAAAACATATCTTTTATAATAAGTATTTACAGCATAAGAGTCTTCAAAATTATCAATCCATTGAGTTGGATTAACAGAATAAGAAAATGAAGGACCAATACTGAATTTTATTTGTGGATTTGGTTTCCAATCTAAATCTATGCTTATAGCTTCATATACTCCGCCAAGTTTATCTTTTCCATATTCATTTCCGAATTCCAGTATGATTTGCTTTCTTTCATCAGTTTCTGCATTGAACCATATTCCCCATTCAGTTGGGTTTTTAGCTAACGGACCTCCTCTTGTAAGTGATGGGTTAAAAGTTTCAAACTGGTAACTGCCGCCGAAAGCAATTCTGTAATAATTAATGAATGTTCCACTGAACCTTCCCCAGATGAAATTACTGATGATATTTCCGTCATAATTATAAGATCTTGCATGAGCTAAAAAAATAAATTTTGACCTGAAAATATTTTCTGGTTCGTACCATCTGTATCCTAAAACTATATGTGTATTAATTTTATCAGCACTCCATTGGAAACCCAAATCATTCTGTTCGAATCCGGGTGAAACTATTCCAACAGATGCATTTACATAAAAATTTCCTTCCTGCTTGTTTAGCATAAGTCTGCCATAATAACCTGAAAGGGAAGTTCTTGAAGAATCAATTTTCATAAAAGCTGCATCAGGTCTTTGAAGATATCGATAAGGTCTTTGCTGAAGTTCAAGTAAATATTCTTTGCTGCCTTCAACATAACTGCCAGCAATAGCTCCTGTTAATACATAAATTTTTGATTTATCTAAAAATGTCCATCCATCAATTCCAAAAGTATATGCATTTTTTGCTAGAATATTTTTTAATGAATTTGTATGTAAATCTCTGTTAACATTTGTGAACATAAAACCAAGTGACTGATTCCCATTATTAAATTCTTTTTTTGTTCTTAGAACTCCGTAATAAGTTAAGGGTTCTACTTCTTCATCATGTTTTATCCCATTATTAAAAAGTGTTGCATAAGTTCTTTCTGTAATTGCACTGATAGCACCAATCGAAGTAGTTTCGTTAAGTTTGCCAGTAAGTTTTGCTGCTCCTAAGATTCTGGTTTCTGAAGGATATTTTACAAATTCATTATCGGACACATCACCATGTGGACGTGCTCCAATTCTTCTTGAGTAAAAAAGCTCGGGCCACCCAAAATTAAATCCCCAATTATTATATGCACCGCCAATTCCAAAGTAGAAAATATTTGAACCTTCAATAAAGAATGGTCTTTTTTCTTCGAAATAAGATTCAAATGCTGTTAAATTAATTACAGCTGGGTCGACTTCGACCTGTCCAAAATCGGGATTTATAGTTCCATCAATATTTAAGTTGCTTCCCACTCCAATCTTAAAATCTGTTCCAAGTGAAGTTTTATATTGATTACTTTTATAAAATGGGTCATTGGCTTCATGAACAAGATATTGAGCCTTTTGAACTACATAAGGAAAAATTTCAATTCTTTGTTTTGGTTTAATTCCATTTAATCCTTCAAGAATAGCAAAACGGGAGACAAAACCGCTTTCCTTCTTTGGCACCATAACATAATATGACTTTTCATTTTTCCTTTTTATTTCTCTGGCAAAATTAATGCCCCATTTCATCTTGTCATATTCTTTGAAACGGAGTTGTGAAAATGGGATTTTCATTTCGACTGTCCAACCTTTGTCGTCAATTTTAGTTTTAGCTTCCCATATTCCATCCCAAGTTGCATCATCCCAGCTGTCATTAAACAAAACTCCGTCTATTATAGACCCACCTGCATTAACAACAAAAAAGTAACCGCTTTTTTTATCATTGTAAGGGTCAACATAAAAAGCAAACCAATCTGAAGGAATATAGTTATCACGTCTTGTTAAACTTGCATCAATTAGTTCGGGATGAGAATCAAAACATCTTGCAGCTACATAAATATTTTCATTGTCATAAGCTATCCATGCAAAAGTTTCTTCAGATGCAGGCATTCCTTCATCAGGGTCTCTTTGTATAAAACCTTTAATTGGAGTGTTTTGCCAAATAGGTTCATTTAGATTTCCATCCAATATAATTTTAATGTTATCTGTTTTTAAAGCAGAAACAACCTTATCGTTTTTAGTCTTTTCTGCTGAAAAGAATAATGAAGGTATAAATAATAATGTCAGGATTTGTAATGTTTTTTTCATACTTATCTCTTTTGCTCAATTTTTTACATTCTTTGAAACATTTAGACTTGGTACTATACGAAAAGTTACTTGTTATATGAAATTTATTTTATTCATTGAAATTCTTTTTAGTAAGTAAATTCACTAATGATATACATCAAATCAATTCATTAATAAAATTATTAGCTTAACAACATAAATCATTACACAAAAATAATAAGTTATCTCTACATAAATAATGTTCTTTTTTGATAAAAGTTATCTTAATGAGACATATTAAAGTTCTTGATTAATGATAATTGGTTAAAATCAGAAGAATTTTTACTGGCACATTCGTTGAGTTATAATGTAATAATAATGTTTAATTGAAATTGCTTTAATAAGAATTAAAAGGCGGCGGTTATTCTGGTGGACAGTAAATCGGCTGGGCTGTTTACTGGGATTTCCGCTCCTTTTTTATTTTCAGGATTGTCACTTCTTCAAAAGTCCTTTCTAAGTTTTGGTTATTAAACATAATTTGAGTAATTTTGCGCACTTTCAAATGAAATTAAGGTAAAAAATGAAGAGAACATATCAACCGCATAATAGAAAAAGAAAAAATACGCACGGCTTTCGTGAAAGAATGTCGACCAAAAATGGCAGAAAAGTACTTGCAAGAAGAAGAGCAAAAGGCAGAAAAAAATTAACTGTAAGTGACGAACGCTAATAATATTACCTCGCATCAAAAGCGAGGAGGATCATTTGAAACTATTTGGTCTTTCTTCAAAAGAAAGAATCAAAAAGAAAAAACAATTTGAACTGCTCTATACAAAAGGCGAAGTTGTTTATTCTTCTAATTTTAATTTAAAAGCAATTTTTTATGTTGATAACAACACTGATTTCAAAGGTGTAAAAGTTGCTTTTGCTGTTTCAAGAAAAGGTGGTAAAGCGGTCTGGAGAAATAGATTAAAAAGACTTTTACGAGAGTCGTATCGCTTGAACAAGCAAATTTTAAAGCCCTTTTGTGAAGAAAAAAATATTTGTCTGTATATAATTTTTTCTTCGAACACATTAAATGAAGAAAAGAATAAGAAAATTAAATTATGCAATATTATGCCTGATGTTGTAGATATGATGAACAAGATTAAGTTGAGAATTTAGAAATGCGATTTATCTTTATATATTTAATTAAAATCTATCAAAAAATAATATCACCGCTCTTCCCTTCATCCTGCCGGTTTTATCCAACTTGCTCGCAGTATGCAATAGAAGCTTTCTCGAAATACGGCGTGCTGAAGGGAGGAACAAAAGCTGTATGGAGAATTTTAAGATGCAATCCATTCAGCAAAGGCGGTTATGACCCACTTGAATAATTATAGGGATTATAATGGATAAACAATCAACAATAGGATTTATTCTAATCGGAATAATTTTAATACTCTGGCTTTACTGGAATACCCCAACGCCTCCTCCACCTCAAAAACAAACAGCGGATACAACGGTTGTTCAAAATGAGATTAAAAAGGAAAAAGAAGAAAAGATTAATGAAACTCTTGTAGAAGATACAACAAAAACAGATACAACTTTTGGCTTTGTAAAAAAACCAGAGCGAATTATTACAATCGAAACAGACCTTGCAAGAATTGAATTGACATCCCGCGGCGCAAAAATTAGAAAATATTATTTGAAAAAATATGAAACATGGTACCATAAGGAATTTGATAAATCTGACTTTTACAATCGCCATGTTCAGCTTGTTAATACTCAGCAGGGTGGTGATTTCAATATAATTTTTGTAACAAAAGATGGCAAATTAATAAACACTTCTGATTTTGATTTCGATTTTAATGCTAATAATTATTATTACAAATTAAGTGGTAAAGACTCACTCATTTTAACTTATTATTTTACTACTTCTGATAATAGAACCATTAAAAAGAATTTTACTTTTTACGGGAACAATTATGCAGCTGATGTTGACATTGAATTTGAAAATTTTGATAACATTATAAGCAGTTACAGATATGATGTAGTGTGGAATAATGGAATCAATTTCACTGAAAAAAATTCTGTTGACGAGGCAAATCATTCAAATGCAAGTGTTTATGCAGGAGATGAACAAACAATTATTGATGCTCACAATAAAGAAGAAAAATACACTAAAGATATAAATGGAAAAGTTGACTGGGTTTCTGTAAGAAATAAATATTTTGCTGTTATTCTCTCCCCGGATAATCCAAGTGACGATGGCGGTGCTTATATTGAAGGATATCGTAAAGAAAATCTTCTTGGTGTTCGTGAGTATTATAGCACGAGCTTAAAGGTTCCTTTCAAAAATCAAAAGTATCAAAAAGATTCTTTCAAATTATATTTGGGACCAATAGATTATGATGTTCTTAAAAGTTATGGAAAAAATTTTGAAGTAATTGTTGATTTTGGAAGTTTCTTTGGATTGAAATTTATAATTCGTCCCATCTCTGAATATATACTTTTACCATTGCTTCAATTTCTTCATAGGTTCATTCCAAATTATGGTCTTGTAATAATTGTACTTTCAATCATTATAAAATTTGCACTGCATCCTTTAACCCGTCAAAGTATGAAGTCAATGAAAAAGATGCAGTTGCTGCAGCCAAAGATTAATGAAATTAAGGAAAAGTATAAAGATGACCCGCAGAGAATTCAAAAAGAAACAATGAAACTTTATTCAACTTATGGGATTAATCCAATGGGTGGATGCCTTCCCATGCTTTTACAAATGCCGATATTAATTGCTCTGTGGAGTTTATTTAATAATGTTATTGATATTAGACAGCAGCCTTTTGTACTGTGGATAGATAACTTATCTGCACCGGATAAAATTTATAAACTTCCTTTTAAGCTTCCTCTATTTAACATAGATATTATAAGTGGACTTGCACTTTTGCTTGGAATAACAATGTTCATTCAGCAAAAGCAAAGTGTTAAAGACCCATCTCAAAAAGCTCTTGTTTACATTATGCCTATAATGTTTACATTAATGTTTATGGGATTTCCATCAGGATTGAATCTTTATTATTTTATGTTCAATCTGTTCTCGATTGCTCAGCAATATTATATAAATAAAAGAAAGGATGATGTTGAACTTGTGCCTGTAGCAGATCCAAAGAAAAAGAAAGGATTTATGGCTCGTATGATGGAAGCAGCAGAAAAGCAAGCTCAAGCACAAAAGAAAGCGGTTCATAAAAGAAAATAAATTTTGGTTTAAAACTGATGTGAAAAAGGCATATGAATTTTTCATAATAATTGCTTTATCTGCTTCACTATTTGCACAGCAAAAAGATACACTACGATTAAATCTTATTGATAAAAATTTACCATTTGGTCTGACAAAAAAAGTACCATATAATCTCCCCAAAATTGGAATTGCATTAAGCGGCGGAGGAGCACGTGCAATTTCTCAACTTGGAATATTAAAAGCTTTTGAAGAAAAAAATATTCCAGTAGAAATTATAGTTGGAACAAGTATGGGTAGTATAATCGGCGGTCTTTATTCATCCGGTTATAGTCTGAATGAAATTGATTCAATTGTTGCCTCAACAAATTGGGGAGATTTTTTCTCAATTGAGCAGACAAATAGAAATGAATTATTTGTCGACCAGAAAATTACACAGGACAAAGCTGTTGTGACATTCAGGCTGCAGGGTCTTAAACCATTAATCCCAAAATCAATACTCTCAGGGCAGCGCGGTGCGAATTATTTAAATTTACTTGCATTGAGTGCACCAATAAAATCAAAAAAAAATTTTGATGAACTCCTTTATAAATTTAGAGCAATAGCAACAGATTTAATTTCGGGTAAAGAAATTGTTCTTGATGAACCTCCGCTTGGTCTTGCATTACAGGCAAGTTCAAGTGTTACACTTCTTTTACCTCCAGTAAAAAAAGATTCTTATAATCTGGTCGATGGAGGGCTTGTAGCTAATATCCCAGTAAAAGAAACTCGAAAACTTGGAGCCGATATTGTAATTGCTGCAAATGCAGTTAGTCCGCTTTATAAGGAAAGTGAATTAAATTATCCTTGGGTAATAGCAGACCAGTTAGTTAGTATACCAATGCAAATCTTAAATGAACAACAACTTGATGAAGCAGATTTTGTAATCCAACCTGATTTGCATGGGAGAAAAAATACAGATTTCGACAGCCTGCATCAACTTATTATTAAAGGCTATGAAGCAGCAAAAAGTATTGTAGATAATGTGGAAAAGAAATTTGAATTAGAGTTTAAAAACAAACTGCATTTTCAAGATGAATATTTAACAAATGTTTTTTTTCTTGATAATTCTTCTCTAATAGATACAGTAATAAAAACAAAGCATATTGATTTTATAAGCAAGAAAGATTTATTGTACAAACTCTATCTCTTGCAGCGCACAGGAAAATTTAAGGATTTGTTCTATGAAATTGTAAAAGAAAATGACAGAACATTTGTTAATTTGCATACCATTGATAATTCTAAAATAGAAAGTTATGAATTAAGAGGAGATTCAATATTTACTGCAAAAGATTTTACGGGTATTTTAAATCCTTTACTTGGTAAACCATTTAATCCCGATTCAGTCTTTCGAGCACTTCTTAAAATTTTACATCTCTATCGCTCGAAAGGTTATGTTCTTGCACAGATAGAAAAGGTTTATTTCGATGAAAGTACCAATAAACTTCTAATAAAAATTGATGAAGGAAAAATTAACAGTGTTTTTGTCGAAGGGAATGAAAAAACGAATGAAAAAATTGTAACAAGAGAATTTCCCCTAAAGCGTAATGACTATTTTAAATATGAAGATGCAAAAAAAGGTTTATCAAATCTTCGCAGCACAAATTTATTTGAACAGGTTGAATTATTAACAGAAAACAATTCAGGGAAAAATGACATCAGAATAAGGTTGATAGAAAAACCTTCAAGTGTTTTGCGGGTAGGTTTTAGAGTTGATAATGAAAATTATTCACAAATGTCAGTTGATATCCGTGATGAAAATTTTAATGGAACTGGAACTGAAGTCGGGGCAATATTATCAAGCGGAATCAGAACACGTTCATATGTTTTAGAACATAAAGCAAACCGTGTGTTCGATACATATTTAACTTATAAAATAAGAGCATTTTATGAATTCAATGATGTAAATGTTTATTCCAACGATACAACTGCAGCATTTAATAGATTTATCCGAAATAAAATTGGGGAATATAGACAAATATTTTTTGGCGGCTCTTTTGGTATTGGAACTCAGGTTCAAAGGTTTGGTAATTTACTAATAGAAGCAAGATTTCAGCAGGATCAGATTAAAAATAAATCCAGTTTTGCAATTCCAACTTATAAATCAATGATATCCAGTGTAAGATTTACACTTTTTATTGATTCTCAGAACGATTATCCTTTTCCAACAGAAGGATTTCTTGTAAGAACATTTTATGAAACTGCACAGGCAGCATTAGGAGGAGATGTTGGTTATACAAAATTTTACTTTGATTATAAAAATACTTTTAGCTTAATTAAAAATCACACGATGATATTCAAAACAATTTTTGGTTTTGCAGATAAAACATTGCCATTGAGTCAACAATTTTCTCTTGGCGGACAAAATTCTTTTTTTGGAATGAGAGAATATGAATATCGAGGAAGACAAATTTTTCTTACTTCGCTTGGCTATAGATATAAATTACCAGTTAATCTTTTTTTCCCAACATATATCAGTCTCCGCTACGATTTAGGCTCAATATGGAGTCAAAAAGAAGAAATTCGTTTTAAGGATTTACGACACGGAATAGGCGGGACAATTTCATTTCAAACTCCGGTGGGACCTGCAGATTTTTCATTCGGAAAAAGTTTTTATATAAGAAATACATTGCCTAATAATATTGTAGTTTGGGGTCCAACATTTTTTTACTTTACAATTGGATACTATTATTAATAGAAAATAAAATTGTAAAGATATCAGGAATAGATTACTCTTTGTTTCTTTCCTGCTCCATTGCTTTTTCACCAAGAGCGGCATATTTAGCTTCATTTTTATGGTCGCCAAGTTTTTTATATAAGTTCGCAAGCGCAAAGTAAACTTTGCTTTTAATTTCTACCTGCTGCAAATTTTCTTCGATTGTATTTAATATTTTTTTATTGGTTGGAAGTTCTAAATCATAATTGTATAGTTTAAGTAGTCCCAATAAAGGTTCGTGTGAAGATGGATTAATTTGAATTGCTTTTATGTAATAGTTAATTGCGCTTTCAAGATAATCGAAATTACTCTGAAGATTTTCAAAAACTTTGGCTGTCCACATTGATATCTGGAATCTGTGTTCAGTAAGTTCACGCAAAAGTTTTTCAGTATACATTTTTATTTCGTCGAGTGATAAAGCTGGATTGGCGAGTAAAACTTTATAAATTTCCACATCATTTATATTGAGCTTAATTGCTTCGTCAAATGCATCGAATAATTCATCTGATGAATTAGAATTTCTGAAAATATTTTCAATTCTTTTTTTTATCTCTTCGTTCATTTTTTTGATAGTTTATTTTCTTTCAAGCAAAGCTACATTTTCAATATGATAAGTATGAGGAAACATATCAACAGGCTGAATTTTTATCAATTTATATTTTTCATTACAAAAAAGCTTTATGTCCCTTGCCTGAGTTGCCGGATTGCAGCTTATGTAAATTATTTTTTCAGGATTTAAGTGCAAAATGTCGTTTACAGTTTTAGGATTCATCCCATTTCTTGGAGGGTCTGCAATTACAATGTCTGGATGTGGCAGCTTTTTTTGTTTTATAAAAGGCAGTAATGATTTATTTAAATCCCACAACAATGGATAATAGTTAGAAACATTATTTATTTCGATATTTATATTTGCATCGGCAACCGCAGAAGAAACACTTTCAAATCCATAAATTTCTTTAGCATTTTTTGAAATAAAAATTGGAATTGTCCCTGCGCCCGAGTATAAATCATATATAATTTCATTGCCCTTTAGTGAAGCAAAATTCATTGCAAGTTGATAAAGTTTTTCAGCTTGGAGTGTATTTGTTTGAAAAAAAGAATTAGCACTAATTCTGAATTTATAATTTCCTATAAAATCATAAATGTAACCCGAGCCATGATAAACTTTTTCATAATCACCAACAGCAACCTGCGATTTTTTTTTGTTAATGTTGTTTACGAAAACAGTTATCTCAGGAAAATTATTTAATAATTCATCTCGAAATTCTAAAATTAATTTTTCATTTTCTTCTGAGGTAACAAGATTTACCATTATATCGTTAGTATGTGCTGATTGGCGTATTACAAGATTTCTCAAAAAGCCAGAATGTGTTTGTGTGGAGTAAATTGATGTGTTGCGTTCTTTAAAGAATTTTCTTGTAAAGTTTAAAATTTTATTGCTTAATTCCGATTGCAGAAAACATTCATCAATATCAAGAACCTTATCAAAAAAATTTGGAATGTGTAAGCCAAGAGCAAAATCTTTGTCCTTAACTTCCTGCATCGAAGCTATCTCACTTTCTGTAAGCCATCTTTTTGTAGCAAACGAAAATTCCATTTTATTTCTGTAATAAAAAATATTTTCTGAAGGAATTATTGTATTAATTTCGAAGTTTGATAATCCACCAATTTTTTCAAATATATCTATTACCTGTTCCTGTTTGTATTTTAATTGAATTTTATAATCGAGATCCTGTTGTTTGCAACCGCCGCATATTCCAAAATATTTACATCTGGGTTCCACACGATACGGAGATTTTTCGATAAATTGTTTTAACTTACCTTCAGCATATGTTTTTTTGATTTTGGTTAATTGCGCAATTATTTTGTCTCCGGGATAAGAACTGTCGACAAAAACAACAAATTTTTTTGGATTACTTTCTTCCTGTGAATGCACTTCTTTTATAATTTTTGCTATTCCTTTTCCTTCGAAGGCATAATCAATAATTTCAAGTTCTATTAAATCTCCTTTTTTCAATTTTTACCCTTTTGTAATATTAATGCAAAAAATCCAAGATATTTATTTCCGCCTAATTTTAAATAAACATTTGATTCATGACTGAATCTGTTTAATAATTTTTTATAATATGCTTTTTCTTTCTCATCTAATTTTTCTCTGGCAATTTTTAATTTTTCAACTGCAATCGAGTAATAATCTTTAAGAGTATCAGACAAATCTATTTTGTTTATTACTTTGAAATTTCTTTCAGTGTAGTAATTTTCTAAATCATCAATAAATAACGGCAACAAACCAGATGTATCAAAAATATCTTTCATAAATTTGGGAGTATCTTTTTTGAGAGAAACAAGTTCGCCTGCACAGAAATATCTATCCGGTTTTAAAATTCTTTTTACTTCTTTGATGATTTTGTTACGGTTAATTAGAGAAATTGAAGCCTGAGCATAAATTAAATCAAATTGGTTATTGTTAAAATCTGTGTTTTCATATTCCATAATAACCACATTTATATCGGGATTATTTCCTAATTCAAGTCTTGATATTATGAATGATTCGTAATCATCTACAATTAAACTTACTTTCGTGTTATAGTGCTTTGCAATTTCAAGGGCGATATTTTCATGTCCTGAGCCAATTACTAATATTTGTTCTAATTTTGTATTTAAATTTTCAAATAAAAATTTAATTTGATGAGTTATTCCGGGCAATAAAATTGTTTTCATAAATATTTTTAATCATCCTATAAGTTCTCTAATAATTGATACCATTTCTTCAATGTTATAGGGTTTGTTAATAATTCTATTAACAATGTTCATCAAATTGGTGTCTTCAAAAAAATCACTTTGTGAACCGGTAGCAAGTATAACAGGTAAATCTTCGTATATTTCTTTTACTTTTTTTATGCATGTAATTCCATCTAAATCTGGCATTTTTTGGTCAACAATTAAAATATCCGGAATTAGTTTAGAATTTATTTTCGAAATAACATCCTTACCATCAGAAGCAGTTATAACATTATAGCCATAGGATTCAAGTAGTTCTGATAATAATTCTCTAAGAATAATTTCATCTTCTGCAATTAAGATTGTTTTTTTCCCATTATGATTTTTCTTTTCCCGGGATTTAACTGCCGGCAGAACAATAGTAAATTCAGTTCCTTTGCCTGCTTCGCTTTTTACTTTGATTGAGCCACTATAGCTTTTGATAATTTTATCCACAATGGTTAAACCAATTCCGCGATTTTTCAATTTTCTCTTTGTAGAAAAATTTTCATCAAAAATATAAGGAAGTGCTGATGAATCAATTCCAATTCCTGTATCTGCAACTTTAATTTGAATAAATGATTGATTTTCAAAAAGTTTTAGTTCTTCAATATCTGTACTGGTTGATTCAATGTTTGAAGTAGAAATAGTAATTGTTCCCTTATCTTGAATTGCTTCGGATGCATTGACAATAAGATTTAACATTACCCTGTAAAAATCTGAATATTTCCCTTCGACGAAATTAAGTTCAGGTTCAAGTTTTAAAACGAAATTAATTTTTTCTTTAAGTTGAATTCCAATTGTATTTGCGAGGTCGTTAATTAGAAGATTAATGTTTATTCTTTTTTTTCTTGGTGTTTTGTTAATAGTTTCCGAAATAACATCTTCAATAATTTCTGAGACCATATAAGTGCTATTCTCAATACTGTTTAGTATTGAACTTACTTCATCATAGTTATTTACTTTTTTCTTTAGAAGTTCAACACTATTTAGAATTCGAGTAAGAATGTTATTGATATCGTGAGTAAGATGTTTTAATGGAAGACTTTTATCTTCTGTATGCATTTATTTTAGTTTATACTTAATAATTTTTGTATACAAAGTTTTCTGACTTATTCCGAGTGCACGTGCTGTATTTTCTCTGTTCCAGTTAAATGCATCGAGAGCTTTCTTAATATGAATTTTTTCAACTTCTTCGAGAGACATAATGGTTCCATCATCTTTTACAAAGTTCGTAAAATCAAAATCATCTTTTGGAATGTTAAGGTCTTTAGGATAAATAGTATCACTATCAGAAAAAATTATAGCCCTTTCAATCATATGTTCAAGTTCTCTTACATTACCGGGGAAATTGTATCTCATTAATTCTTTTTTTGCTTCTTCTGATAATTTTTTTGTAGCTCTGATTGGAGATTTCTTTTGAAGAAAGTATTCAGCTAAAAGCAGAACATCGTTCTGCCGTTCACGTAAGGGTGGAATTTTAAGAGTAATTACATTCAATCTAAAAAGAAGGTCACGTCTAAAGTTTTTCTTTTCTGCTTCTTCCATTAGGTTTTTATTTGTTGCTCCAATAACTCTTACTGAGGAACTTAAATTAGTAATTCCGCCGATTCTTCTGAATTCACCATTTTCAAGAAATCTTAAAAGTTTGGGCTGAAGATTTAAACTTAATTCCCCAATTTCATCGAGGAATAAAGTTCCACCGTTGGCAATTTCAACAAGCCCCTGTTTAGAAGTTTTAGCATCAGTGAAAGCACCTTTTTCATAACCGAATAATTCACTTTCGATTAGCTGGTCAGGCAAAGAAGCACAATTTATTGCAACGAACGGTTTATCGGCTCTGTTTGAATTTTTGTGTATGAATTCTGCAAAAAGTTCTTTACCTGTTCCGGTTTCACCTTCAAGTAAAATATTTGAATCTGATTTAGCAGCTCTTTCTGCAAGTCGAATTACTTCTTTAATGCTGTCGCTCTCACCAATAATGTTTGACTGAGATGCTTGAACTTTAGAGCTGAGAATTTTATTTCGCAGAATCAAGTCACGATGTTCAATGGCTCTTTCAATTGTAACGCAGAGCTGCCCAAATTCATAAGGTTTTGTAATAAAATCGTATGCACCCTGTTTAATGCAGTCAATTGCAGTTCGAATATCGGATTTTGCTGTTAAAACTATTACTTGAGTTGAGGGGAAATTTTCCTGAACAAAATTTAGTACTTTTTCTCCATGAACTTCTCTCATCTCAAGGTCAAGAAGCAGAACATCATACTGTTTTCTTTTTAGATTTTCGATTGCATCTTTTCCATCATAAACAACATCCACGCTGTAACCTTCGTTTACAAGTTCTTCTTTGAGCAGGTAGCAGAGTGTTTCGTCGTCATCGGCAATTAATATTTTGTAGTCGTTCATAAGAGCAGTTTGAATTATTCTAAATCAATATAAAAAAAATTGGCAATAAAATCGTTGAGGTAATTATCAAGTTAATTTTTATGATAAAGCTGTAATAATTTTTTCAAAGTTATTTAATGCTTCATCAATTTTGCTAATATCTTTTCCGCCTGCAGTTGCAAGATGAGGTCTTCCACCACCGCCACCGCCTACAATTTTTGCTACCTCGCCTACAATTTTTCCTGCAGATATTTTTTTATCTTTAATTAAATCATCTGTAACTATGCAGACAATTCCAACTTTTTTATCAATTTCTGAGATTAATAAACCAATCCCGCTTTTTACTTTGTTTCTTAATTCGTCGCCCATTAGTTTTAATTCATCCATATTATCTGCAGAAACTTTTCCTTTTAAAATTTTGATTCCATTTACATCAACAGAATTTTTAATTATGGAATCTATTACACTTAACTTTTCTTTAAGCTTTAGTTCAGATAATTCTTTTTCAAGTTTTTTCTTTTCTTCAAGAAGTTTTTCATAAAGTTCTTCTTTGTGCTTAATTTTTGATTCCTGTTCTTTAATAAATTTTTCCACTCCTGCACCAGTAACTGCTTCAATTCTTCTTATTCCGCTTGCAATGGATGATTCGCTAACAATTTTTAATAAGCCTATTTGAGAACTATTTTTAACATGAGTTCCGCCGCAAAATTCCATTGTATAATTTCCAAATTGAACTACATTTACTTTATCGCCGTACTTATCACCAAAGAACATTAATGCCCCCATCTTTTTTGCTTCATCAAATGGAATATTCCTGTGATGGATAAGTGGTAAATTTTCTCTTAGTTTTTCATTAATTAAAGACTCAATTGCATCGATTTCAGTGTCTGTTAATTTTTGAAAGTGACTGAAATCGAAACGAAGTCTGTCTGGACCAACATAAGAACCTGACTGCTGAACATGACTGCCTAAAATATCTCTCAATGCTTTATGAAGAAAATGAGTTGCTGAATGATTTCTCATTATATCCCATCTTCTTTTTTCTTCAACTGCAGCAATAACTTTATCCCCGATATTAATTTTTATCTTCGAATCGTTTTCAACTATGTGAATAACCTGATTATTAATTTTTATTAAATTTATAACAGGAAGATGGGTATCGTTAATAATAATGTTGCCAGTGTCACTTATCTGCCCACCTGATTCAACATAAAATGGTGATTTATTTAAGATGACAAAGGATTTTCCATTTTCATTTTTAATTCCAATAACCTCAGCTTCTGACTTAAGTTCATCATAGCCTGTAAATTCAGTCGGGTTGGTTGATGAAATTTCAAAATCATCTGTTGAATTAATAATTACATTTGCACCGCTTAATTTTTCTTTTGTTGATTGTCTTGCTCTTTCTTTTTGTTTTTCCATTAATTGATTAAATCGGGTTTCATCAATTGTAAAACCATTTTCTCTTGCCATAACATTTGTTAAATCAACAGGGAATCCATAAGTATCATACAGTTTAAAAACTTCTTCGCCAGGAATTACCTTTTGATTTTTCTCTTTCAATTTTCCAATTAAGTTTTCAAATAATTCTATACCTCTATCAAGAGTTAAATTAAAACTTTCTTCTTCAGCTTTTATGATTTTTTCAATCTTAGATTGATTTTCTTTTATTTCAGGGAAAACATTTGAAAAATTTTTTACAACTGTTTCTACGAGTTTGTATAAAAATGGTTCTTTTAGATTTATTTTTCTGCCATATCTTGATGCTCTTCTTAATAATCTTCTAAGCACATAACCTCTTCCATCGTTGCTTGGCACAGCTCCATCAGCAATTGCAAAAGTGAGAGTTCTGATATGGTCTGCTATTACTCTCATTGCAATATTAGTTAAACCTTCCGTAGATTTATCTTCAGCTGGTAAATAATAATTATATTTTAATCCCGACAAATTTTCTATTGAATTAATTATAGGAGTAAATATATCTGTATCATAATTTGATTTTTTTCCCTGAAGTACTGCTGTAATTCTTTCGAAGCCCATTCCAGTATCGACGTGTTTTGCGGGGAGTTCGTGAAGAATACCATTTTCATCACGATTATACTGAATAAAAACAAGATTCCAGATTTCAATACATTCTGGTTTTCCTGCATTAACCCATGCGGGATTTTCATAATCATCACTTAAATTAATGTGAATTTCTGAGCAAGGTCCGCATGGACCGGTTTCACCCATTTCCCAGAAATTATCTTTTTCATCGAATCTCAATATATGTGAAGGATTAATATCCGTAACTTCTTTCCATAAATTATAAGCTTCATCATCTGTTCTAAATACAGTTGCCCAGAGTCTTTCTTTTGGTAGTTTCCATACTTCAGTTAATAATTCCCATGCCCATTGAATTGCTTCTTTCTTGTAATAATCTCCAAAAGACCAATTGCCAAGCATTTCAAAAAAAGTGTGGTGATATGTGTCATATCCAACTTCTTCGAGGTCATTATGTTTGCCGGAAACTCTTATACATTTTTGTGTGTCGACGGCTCTTTTATAATCTCTTGTACCAATTCCGAGAAATACATCTTTAAATTGATTCATGCCTGCATTTGTAAATAGAAGAGTTGGATCGCCATGAGGTACTACGGGCGCACTTGGCACAAGTTTGTGTCCTTTATTAACAAAGAAATCTAAAAATTGTTGTCTTATTTCATTTGATGTCATGATTAATGCACAGAATTTTTTTAATGTTAACAAATATAATAAAAAATGAATGGATTATGGGATGATGTAAATTATCATGTAATAATAATATAAGATTATTTCGGATTGTTAATACAAAATGGTGCAGTTTTTAATAAATATATTGTAATTTTGTATTAGTAATCATAGTTTTGATTATAAATATTTTTACGGTGTAAAATATTGAGTAGATTTAAAGAACTAACGGATTTAGAATTGATGAGAGAGATCGCGAATTTTGAATCGCGTGCTCTCGAAGAATTATATGACAGATATTCGCCCCTTCTTTATACTTTAATAAAAAAAATAACACCCGATGAAGAAACTGCAGAGAAAGTGCTTGTAGATGTTTTCGTTATAGTCTGGCGAAAAACATTCAGATTCAACTTTAATAATGGTAATGTTTACAGCTGGCTTGTAACATTAGCACGAAATAAAGCAGTTGATACTCTAAGGAGAAGCAGGAATTCACTTTCAGCTTCTCAAATTTACGACGATGATTATGAAGATTATTTTATTATTCCTACTTTTCCAGATGATATGGACAGCCTTGATTTGAATACTGCGATGAGTCTGGTACCAAAAATTGAACGGGCTTTATCAAAACTTACAGATACACAAAAATATGTTCTTCATCTTGCATATTACGAAGGTTACACAATTGATGAAATTGCAGATAAATTAAGTGTACCAATTGAAACAGTTAGAAGTAAAGTTATGAATGCATTGCATAATTTCAGAGATAATTTGACCAGGGAGTAAAAGAAATGTCGGATGATGCAATTCACGAAATGATGGCAGCTTTTGCTATTGGCTGTATGGATAGAAAAAATTTTATCCAGTTCAAAGATTATGTAGACGCCGGAGGTGAGTTGCCCGAAGGTGCATTGGGTGAGTTGCAAAATATTGTGTCATTAATTCCAGCTATTCTCGAGATTGAGAAGCCAAAAGAGTCTCTTAAAGATGAAGTGGCAAAAAGGTTAATTGGATTACAAGACGAAATTAAAACGAGAATCAGGGAAGAAAAAAGAAAAACTTTGCTTGGAAAAACATTTCAAACTGCTGAAAAAGAAACTGACAAACCGACATTTCAACTTTCTAATCTTACAAAATCTACAGTCGTCAAAGAAACTAAAGAAGAAAAAGCAACTAAAACTAAATATGACGGTTCTGTAATTCCCGAAAAGCCTGTCCAATATATTACACCACAACCATCTATGCCGCAAGTAAAAGAAAAATCAGGTGGTGCAATTATTGGATGGTTAGCTCTTCTGATTTCAATTATATTATTTTCTGTTCTGGGCTATTATTCTTTTTCTTCAATTGATTCATTAAACAAACAAATTGAAGAATTAAATCATGATATTACTCTTTTCAGAAGTGAATTGAGCCGTACCAATAATTTTATAAACAATTATCTTTCTTTTATTGAATTCTTTAATTATACAGACGTTATGATTGTAAATCTAACAAGCACAGATCCTAATGAAAAAGCAAGTGCGAGGGTATTTCTTTCATTTGATGTTAAAGAAGGTTTAATTCAATTTAAAAATGTGAAGCCACTTCAACCAAATCAGGGTTATCAATTATGGGCAGTCAGTAAAGGAATTGCATATTCAATGGGAGTTTATACTCCAAGCAGTAATGAATATATACACATTTCCTCATTTCCATTTATTCCAAAAGAAAATATTGAGATGTTGAAAATTACAATTGAATCAAATTCTGGTTCACCAACACCATCAGTTCAAAGTTATCTTGAAGGTACTTTTCCTCAGCAACCCAAAGCAAGATAGTTAATCATTCCTTTTAAGAAATAAGCTTATACCCAATAAAATTAAAATTATTGGCAGAATAATGTTGCTAATTTTTAAGTAGTGATAAATAAAATAACTGTTCTCAATTTTTTGAATGAAATAAATTGCAGGATATAAGATTAATAAAAGAAATAAACTTGTATATAGATAATACTTTTTTTTCGTCTCTTCGATGAATAAAAGAAAGAATACTGCACTGCAAACAAAAATGATGAAAAGAACCAGTGTCGTATATGAATAAACTTTATAATAAGCATTTAATACAGAAAATATTCCTATGAAAAAAGCAACCGAGGAAAGAACAATCATATTTTTTTTATGATAATTAAAAGAGATGTAAACAGATGGTATACCATAAAGTATTAATGCAAAACCGGTTATTGCCTTTGCAGGGATATGAATTAATTTCCCGTTTAATATTGTCAGGATTCCATAAACAATAATTGAAAAGCCAAGTAGTATTTTATAATTCATTTTCATCTGTCAATCCCAATTCACTCTTAGGCTGAATTAATTTTAGAAAAATATAAAGCAATAAAATTGTTCCAGCTGTTATTAATGTTCCAATTATAAAAAATATTCTTATAATATTAACATCAATACCGGCTTCATCACTTAGATTCTTGCACACACCGAACAGAATTTTTTTGCTTTTTGATACTTGCTGATAATCTTGCAAAATTTCTTCGTCAGAATTTTTATCAATTAAATAAATTCCAATAATTAGATACATAAAATTGATTAGCAAAGAATTTTGATTCAATAAATCATCTTTGTTAATAAATCCTATACTTTTAAATAACCATAAAACACCTGCAAGAATTAAAATTCCGCTTAAAACAGTAAATGAATTTTTTCTTCTGATTCTAAATTTTTCTTCATCGCTCAATGCTGCCGATTCCTTTTCAAGCGGAAAAATGAGAGATGCTAAAAAATAAATGTAAATAAACCAGCTGCTGATAATTAAACTGAGCATCCAAATTAATCTTATTTTTGAAGCATCAACATTGTAATACTTTGCCAATCCGGCACAAAGTCCAGAAATAATAAAATCATTCCCTGAACGCTCTAACCTTTTTATTTTTCTGAATTGTTGAGTGTTCTCGGGTTCTTCAAATATGTCAGGTATATTATTTTCATCCATAAAAAATTATTCTATAATTTTTTTATTAATTTAAATAAAATCTGATTATTTCATAGTTTATAAGAAAAAATTAATTAAAAACCTAATAAATTTCTTTAATTATTACATTATTTTAGAAAATTTATTACATTGGATTATAATTTTGATTGCTTTTTTCCTTCTATACCTTGCAAATCCTTTGCAATCAAGGTAGATAAACATTCAACAATTAATGAAATATAAAAGTAAAATATAAACAGGAGATAAAAATGTTGATAACCATAATAGCAATTGCAATAATAATACTTTTATTATTGTTGTATGAATTGAGAATTCGTAAACCTGATGAATTAGTTCTTGCAGAAAAGAATGGTAAAATTATATTAAGAAAAGGAAGATTTTATCCTCGGCATTTCAGTCTTGTTTTGCCCAAGACAATTTATTCATCACAATTAAGTATAGATTCATCCGCAAAAGGCAGTCTTGATGTAAAAGTTAAATTATCTATTGCAGTAGCACTATCACTGGAAAATATTAATTCTTTAATCAAGACAGGAGGATGGAACAAATCTGCAGTTCAAAAAGCAACAAAAGAACTTGAAACGGTAATTCATAGCCTTGTAAGAGAATTTACAGAAAAATTTGAGATTGAAGAATTATCATCAGAAAAGATTTATAATTTTTTGATTGACAGAATCAACATAAGTAAAGAAAAGTTTGGGCTTGAAGTTATTTCAGTTTCAATTCAATCATTTGAAATAGTAGACACAAAAATTGCAGAAGCAATCCGTCAACAGGAATCCGCAAGAATATTTGAACAAACTGAATTGTTAAATCAAAAAGTGAGAATATCTGCAGCTAAAGCCAGACTCGAAGCTGATGAAAAAATTGCTCTTTTAGAAAATGAGCTTGAATTGAAAAAATATGATTTGAAAAAAGTAGAACTCGAAAAAGAATCCGAACTTGCAGATAAAAGAGTTTCAGAAGAACTAAAAAGAAAAAAAATGCAGCTTGAGTATGAAAAAGAAGAATTAGAATTATTAAAGAATAATCCAGAGTTATTGATATTAACACCGCAGGCAGCAAGATTAGCAGAAGCAAGTCAATCATTAAAGAATGCAAGAACGGTAGTTACATTATCGCCTAATGATTTAGCACAGGGAACAGAATTAATTGGAATGTTCCAAAAATTTCTTCAAAACTATTTGAATAATTATCCAGTTCAATCAAAAGATAAGAAACAGAAAGAATAGTATTTATGAATAATCAAAAAAGTCTTCTTGATATATTTCAGCTTAAGCAGGTAAAGGCAGCTAAGGTTTCTGAAATCAGTGAAGTAACTATTACATCACAGGTTCCGCCTGAAGAAAGAGTAAATTTTCATATTGGCAATCCTGTGCAGGAAGAAAGTCTTTACTCTGCTTATCTTCGATTGGTTCTGGGAATTGATATCGAGAAAGAAAATTTAGGTATTAATAATATTGATGAAATTATTAGTGAATTTGGATGGAAAAAGGAAGAAGAAGAAAAATTAAAATTTTTTGCAGAATTAATTAAGCAAAGTGCTCCTTACTCACCAAGAGGAGGATTTGTCAGGACTAAACCGCACATCTTAATAAATTTTTTTAATGATTGGCTTATAAAAAATCAGCAAGAACCACTATCTTATGATTTGGGTGACAAAACTGGCAAAAGGGAAATTATTCTTGCTTCTGGCGGCATCAGCGAAACTTTAAGAATCCTTTTTCATTCATTATCAAATTTCCTGATTCGCCTGCCTGCAAATATATTTTTGTTTGGAATTAATTTGCCCGAGCACTTGAAAAATTTCTCAAATCTAAATTTTTATTCATTAGGTGAAGATGAAACTGTTTTAGCAGGGGATTTAAAATCTTATATTGAAAATTTTTCTCAACAACCAAATTTTCTATTAATTGGCAAATTAACAAAAGAACAAACACGACGTTCACTTAGAGAATTAAGTTTGCAATTCCCTCTTTTTTTTATTGAAGTAAATGATGCTCCAAATCATCTTTCGCTTGCAAGAGAAGCAAAGATGATGAACAGAGTAATTAGAGTTATTACACCAAAAGTTCTATCAAAGTATTTTGAAAATCTCTCATTAACTTTTGTTCTTGGCAATTCGGATTTTATTAAAGTTTTAGAAACAATTCATTTTCAATTAAAAGGAACACCTTCTTCAACAGAAATAGAATTATTGGCATTTCTACTGAAAAACTATTCTAAATTTTATAATAAAGAAAAAAGTAATAATGAAATTTTGGTTAAGCCAGAATATGAAAAATCATTTTCGCAAAATTCTGGCTTTGAAATTCTTAACAAGCAGATTAAACAGATAGAAGAAAGAGTTGAAGAAATAATTGAAAAAAGAAGCAGTGTTATCAACAAAGCAATTGAAGTGTATTTGAAGAAAGAAATTGTAATAGATTACAGCATTAAAAAATTCTCTGGACTATTTCTGTATGATAAATTTTTTGAAACAGATGCAAAAGAACTTCTCAATAATTTAATTGAGAATATTGACTCAAAAGAATTTTTTAATGAAATAATAAACAGTTACCTGAGTGCTTTTCTTAATTATCACCCTGAGTATAACTTTGATAGTTGCATTGTAGTCAGCGGTTCTTCAAGAACAGCATTAAGTCTTCTTGGTTTTCACTGTGGAATTGAAGATGTGATAATTCCAGATTTAAGCTGGACATATGAACATTGCTTTCCAAAAGTAAAAGTAGTTCCTCTTACAGAAGGTTTTCAATTAAATATTGAGGAAATTAAAAATGCAGTTCAGGAAAAATTGAATCAGGATAAAAACTGGAGAAATTATGGAGCAGTAGTTTTTAATAATCCACACAATGCAACAGGACAAATATTTAATGAGAACGATATAAAAAATCTTTTAAAATGGTTGCTCGAGAAAAACATATTTGTAATTGATGACCTTTCGTATCAAAATGTAATTCCTTCAAATGAATTTAAGATTATAAAAACAATCCGTCAGTTAAGTGACGAACTTGAAAAAGAAGGATATATCACAAAAGAACAAGCAGATAATGTAATCACAATTCATTCAATGTCAAAAACAGATTCATTTGCTGGAGCGAGATTATCAGTAGCTGAAATCAGAAATAAAAGAATATTTAACAGATTGAATGAGATTAATTCTGCCATAAAACCAAATATAGCAGCAATATTTCTTTCCTATTTATTTTATCGAAACAGAGCTGAAAATATAAATGCATATTATCGATTAAGAAATAAAATCTTTTTTGAAAGAAGCAATGCATTGCTTGAAGCAGTAAATAATCTACCTGTAGAAAGAAATAAATACAGTATAACTATTAAGCCGCCTACAGGAAGTATGTATCCGCAATTAATAATTAAAAATCTTCCTGCTGGTTTATCACTTGATTGGCTTGCATCTGGACTTGCAAGACAGGGAATAGGAATGGTTCCGCTTTCAACTTTTGCAAGAACTGAACAGGGTTTCGACACTGGTAGAAAAACATTTCGCTTAACACTTGGAGGAACTGATAATGCAGAAACTCTTTTGAAAAAAACCCGTCGTGTGTTGATTGATTTAAATAGATTGATTGATGAAGAAGCATCTAATTATAATAGAAGAAAACTTAGTGTAAAGCCTGTAGGAATTAAAAAAGTTTTTGATTTATCTGATAGAATTAATGGATGGAAATATGTTGAAGAAAAATTAAAAGAAAATCTCAGACCAATTTACAATGAACATGCAAAAATGTTGAATAACGAAGAAGATGTTAAAAAAAATCATAAAAGATTTGTTAATGAATATCTTCCTGAACGATTACAATTATTTAGAAAAAGATTAGAAGATAGAATTACAATTGTTAATGAACTGGCAAATATTAATTTTTCTAATAATGGAAAAACAACCGCAAAAATTTTAGAAAGAGAATTTTATAAAGATGATTTGCAAAGAAGAAAAGAGGCATTCCAGAATCGATTATATGACAGAACTGTGCATCCAACACAAATGTATTCAATTAAAGCAGAAATTTTATTTGAGAAGCTGATTGATAATTTGATTAAAAATAAAGATGTTTCATCAAACTTAATTGAGAGATTAAAAGAAGAAATTATAAAAGAATACTTTGGCAAAAATGTATCGATAATTTCTAGTGAAGAACCTCAGGAATTGCTTCTTGACTTAAAATCTATAATTGCAGCAGAGGATTACTTCTACTTGTATACTGATTATCCATATAATGCTTTTCTTTCTTTCTGGGGTGATTGGGATGGCAGCAATCGTCCATCAGGGCAGGGGCATAGTCTCCTTGCTGCTGTGATAATTGAAAATGTAACTCGGCAGGCAAAAATTATTGAAATGATTATAAAGTATGATAACTCTGTATCAATTGAGAATCCACTAATTCAGGAAATAGAAAAATTACCAGTTAACAATAAGCGATTTACAGACTTATTAAATGAAATTACTTTGCTTACACATCAACTTGAGAAAAGATACAGAGGAACACTTCCTTTTAATGTTGAGATGAGCAGATTAAGAAAAATTGGCATTAAACTTCATATTGCTGAAGACCCGTTAACTAAAATGTGGCGGCATAACGACAGACTCGAAAGAAAAATGCTCGAACTTCGCCGCAAACGAAGAGATACTCTTGAATATTATTTTTCTTTAAATAAAAAATTAAGAAAGACTCTTCATTCTCTTATTCCAGTTATTCAAAAAAATATTAATAATCTGGAATTTTTTATTGAAGCTGGAATGTATCGTGACCTTTTAAAGAGAATTGTTATTACACCACGCATACATCAAAAATTAATAACTGCTCAAGACCAGTTTGCTATTGATACTACTGTTCACAATATAAATGAAATAAATGAGATTTCGGGCAAATATGGAAACCCCGGAATGGTTTTAGCTATACAGGTTAGCATGACAACCAAACCGGATGCATTAATTTCACTTGATAGAAAATTGTATTCCAGACGTGAACAAATTTTAAGAGATAATAACAAAGCTGAGCTCCCAAGCATTTGGATTATTCATTTATTTGAAGATATTGAATCAGTAAAAAATATCGAAGATTATTTAAATAAAATTTGGGAATATTCCAACCAAAGCAGAAGAATGAATCAGGAAACACATGAACGATTTGCAGAAATAATTACAGAAATTTTTGTTGCCGGCTCTGATTTAAGTCAACAAGTAGGACAATCTACTGGTATGAATCTTTTTAGAGAAGCAAAATTTGAACTGATGAAATGGGTTGCATCTCATAATTTGATAGGGAAAATAAGAATTAAAATGGGATGCGGTGAACCAATGCAGCGGCAGGGTGGATATTATTCGGATGTTGCAGGTCAACCAGTATTTATTAAATCTGAAGATACATCAAACAGATTTTCAAAATACCTTGAAGCTTCTACAAAAAGAAGTACTGATTATGCTTCTACTCCATTGGTGGGTGTTTTTTCTTGCAAAGACTTGCTTACCTTCCAGAGCAATCTTTCTGAAAGAATTAGATATTTATCTATTAAAGATTTAGCTGGACTTTTATACCATGTTAAAGAAACTCAAAAATTTTATAGAGAAGAAATTTTAAGAGCAGGCGAGCCGCTTTCAGAAACAAGACTGCAATATAAAACAAGAGGAATGCAGGAGTTAGAAAGATTAACTATAGGCAAAAGAGATTCTACTTTTGATGAATTTTTGAAAATTTATACAGAGAACTTTCGTCAGATACTTTATGGAAGAGAAGAAGATGTTGTGGGTATTCATATCATTTCCTACTTTATTGGAAGAACAATACCAGCATTAAGAGATAGACCCACAGTTCGTCCGGGTCAGGGTTCAGGTGAATTAATTGGTCAAAAAATTCTTGAAAGAATTGCCGGCACTATTCCATTTGCACGCTATGGAAGTCTGTTAAGAGCTATTGCTCATAATCAGTCACAAACTATGATTCTTGGGGTTAATCAATTAACTACCGGGTTGTTCAGAGCTTTGAACAATTTTTCACAAAAAGAATTTCCCGAAGGTGAATCTGAAAATTTAATTCAGGACAGAATTCTGCCGAATCTGTCAGTTTATGAAATTCTTCATACTCTTAGAATTTATCAGGATATTAACTTAACTTATCTCGGTAAAATTGAAAAAGCATTTCCTGCAGGTAATTCTGCTTTAATAGCATTACGGGAAGATATTGACTCACTTTATAAATATTTACCAATGTTTCAGAAAGAATTATTGAGAAGACATGGCCTTAATGTAACAGAATTTTTTGATAAAGATAAATTTATTCCTGATTTGCTTCCAACTCTTAGACCAGATGTAGCAATATTGCTCCAGCCAAACTTTTTCAATACAAGTCTTGATGATTTATTAAAACAAATTAATGGAAACATCGATAAGGAATGGATTAGGGAAATTGAAAAATTGCTTATGATTCCGGTTGAAATATCTAAATGGAGAGCAAAAATATGGGAGTTGTTGGAAGAACCTATCTTTCAAAGGGTAGCAAGTTTTGTTGAATTGGCCATTGCACTTAATTCATTATCTTCAAATGTTCCTGTTAAAGAATTATTATTTACCCCGAAAAAATTAAAAGTATCACCTCGTTTATTAACATCAGCTTCTTTTGACGACAATATGCAGCAATTTTTAACTGCCGCATTTGAATATCTTTCTATTATTTCTCAGGGTATGACAGAAGTACCGATAAATATCATTCGTGCATTGAAAGAAGTTGAATCAATAATAAAAATTGAAGACCAGCCGTTGAGTCCTAAAAATCAAGAACTATTGAGATTTTATTTGCTTCAAATAGCAAGACTCGCCGGAGAAAACGGATGATAGTTTAATTTATCTTTTATAACTTTGTTCATTAACAAAAATTAGATGTCCTATGAACGAATTTCAAACATTAGGAAAATTTTTAATACTTGGCGGGATTATATTTTTAGTACTTGGAATATTAATTACACTCTGGGACAAAATTCCATTTATAGGTAAAATGCCGGGGGATATTTTAATCAGAGGGAAAAATTTTACATTTTATTTCCCGATTGTTACTTCAATAATTCTAAGTATTATTATATCTCTCATTTTATATCTTTTAAGAAAGTAAAAATATAACCGTTTTTACTCTATGCTAACATTTTATAATTTTACTTGAATCTAATTGTGAATAACTTCATCTCATATGCATAAAGAAATTTTTATTGGGAGAGATTATGGCAACTAAAAAAGCAGTTGTAAAGCACATACAGGGAGTTACATTTATTGGCAAGACAGATTCAAATCATTGGGTTGTAATGGATGGACCGGAACAATTTGGCGGAAGTGATGCAGCAATAAGACCTAAAGAGTTATTGTTAATTGCTCTGGGAGGCTGCACGGGAAGTGATGTTGCTGTGATTTTACAAAAAAAGAAAGTTAAGCTGGATGGGTTCGAAATGAATATATCTGCAGAAGTTCAGGAAACACATCCACAGGTGTTTACTAAAATTCATCTTGAATATGTTTTTTATGGAAAAGATATTCCTGTAGATGCAGTAGAACGTGCAATCGAATTATCTCAAAAGACTTATTGCAGTGTTACAGCAATGCTTCAAAAAGCAGTAGAAATAACTCATTCATATAGAATTGAAGAAACTAAATCTTAATTGAGAATAAGAATTGAATTTCTGTAAAAATCTTTTTGTGTAAATGCAAACCATCACATAAATAAAAAGGTCAGAAGTAATTTAAGTTAGTTCATTGATGAAGAAAAGATTCAGTTTCCAAAAATTATAAATATTCTTCTGGTATGGGTTTCCTTCCAATATAACCTTCGGTTATGCCGTGATAAAATTTAATATCATCTTCATCACTGCGCCAGCAGAGAAAAACTTCTTCATCATTGATTATTGAAGGGAAATCAACAAGTCCTACTTCAAAATTCCAGTCTTTAAACGAGCATCCAATTTCTTCTAATTCTTTTATATAATTATTGATTTGCTCTTTGAGCAGGTATATTTGGCTATTACCTTCGAATTTACCGCCGTTAAATTCTGTTATCATTCGAATTTCGTAAGCTGTATTTAAAATATCTCTTACTATTCTTTTAACTAATGGAAGAGCTTTTCTAGCTTCCTGCGGTGTAAAATATTTAATCTGGGTTTCCAAGAATATTATCCCATTTTCTTTGATTATAATTTATAATAAAAATTGTTAATCTCAAAATTTAGTTGCCTAAGGGTGTTTAAAAAGTAAGACTTTTTAAATTAAGAGCACAGAAAACGCAAATTTTTTATCATAGATTGTGAAGTTGAATAGTTACTATTTACCTTGCCCCAACAATAGGAGGATAAGAATACACGCTATCGCGAGTATGACAATATTGGCACAATGTAATTCCTACGCAGACCTACCTGACGGTAGTCAGGAGGGAATCCCATATTAGCGATAATTTGCGTAATCTACCTATCGGTAG
>CAZNFW010000010.1:0-29325 GCA_964572725.1 uncultured Melioribacter sp. | reverse complement strand
GGTTTGCATCTAAACTTTAAGAGTGTTACCATATGAATAATTTTTTGGATACCAGCCTGTCTACCCACTGGTAGACTTCCGCGAGTATGACAAGTGTACACCGTGTCGAAATGCAAATAAATACAGTTATGTATGGGCAGTTAATACGAAGAGATATAAGAAGAAAGTCTAAGAAAAGATAAAAGAATTGATAAAACAGATAGAATAAATAGAGTATTGATATAGAAAAGTATAAAAAATCAAGGATTTAAGAGGTTAAATTTCAGGAGCATTGAAAAAGTCAATGTAGAATTTTGATTAGTAGCAATATCACATAATATCAAAAAGCTTGGACTAATGGTCAATTGAATGCCATCAGTTATGCTAACTAATAAAAATTACTTTTAAGTCAGCCCCCTCTATAATTAAAAATTCTACAACACAAAATATGAACTGAAGAAATTTTATTCTTAATCAAAGAATTGAACAAGATAAATTAAAATATTAATTTGGGTTAGTAATATCATAATTAAAGTAAAATAAAATGAAGAAAAGATACGGGAAAAAGATTGATTTGGCATTAAATACATGGATTAAACTTGCAAGAGCATTTTCATCTTTTAATAAAAAAACTACAGAAAATATTCGCAGTTATGGTTTAACTCAGCCTCAATTTGCAGTTATTGAAATACTCGGGCATTTAGGACCATTAAAAGTTGGAGAAATTTGTAAAAAGATGCTGGTTACGGGTGGTAATATGACACTTGTTCTTGATAATGTTGAGAGATTGGGTTTAATAGAAAGAGTGCATAGCAAAGAGGATAGAAGAGCTATTCTTGTGCAATTAACAAAAGAAGGGAAAGAACTTTTTGATAGAATATTTTATTCTCATGCTGAATACATTACTCAACTTATGTCTGTTTTAACTGCACAAGAACAAAAAACTCTTGGGGAGCTTCTCAAGAAACTTGGCAAAGCAGTTGCAGAAGATAAGATAGAAGAAAAAATGTCCCAATCTAAATTTTAAAACCGAAACTCTTTATTCATAATTATGCATAATTATTTATAATTATTTAAACTTCATTTCTATTTTACAATAATACCTTTATATACTATTTTGCATAATAAATTTTTCATTATTGGAGAAATTATGGCTGTTATTCGTCCATTTAGAGCATTAAGACCAAATGAAAAGGTTGCTCATCTAATTGCAAGTGTACCTTACGATGTAGTCAGCAGAGAAGAAGCTGCAGAACTTGCAAAAGGAAATCCATTAAGTTTTCTTAGAGTAACCCGTTCGGAAATAGAATTGCCTAATGTCGAAGATATTTATTCAAATGAAGTATATCAAAAAGCGAAAGAAAATCTTGAGAGATTGAAATCAGAAGCCCCGCTGATGATTGATGATAATCCACATATTTATATTTATAAACTTGTAATGGGAAATCATTCGCAGGTTGGTCTTGCTGCAACTTTTTCTGTAGAAGATTATGATAAAGACATAATTAAAAAACATGAAAAAACACGCAAAGTTAAAGAAGATGACAGAACAAATCATATTTTAATTACAGAAGCACAAACTGGACCTGTTTTTTTAACATATCGTGCGGTTGAATCAGTTGATAAAATAATTAATAATGTAATAACAAAATTAAATCCAATTTACGATTTTACTGCAGCAGATGGAATTAAGCATACAATATGGATTCTTCCTGATGATTATTTAAATGATATTATTAATGAAATTGCAAAAGTCGATTACCTTTATATTGCAGATGGTCATCATCGGGCTGCAAGTGCAAGCAGAGTTCAAAAAATTAAAAAAGAACAGAATCCATATCATAATGGAGAGGAAGAATATAATTATTTCCTCGCAGTTCTCTTTCCCTCGAATCAACTTAAAATATTACCATATAACAGGATAGTTCATAAATTAAACATGAAGAAAGAAGAGTTTCTTAAAAGAGTAGAAGAAAATTTCTTGATTGAAAAAACTAATACTCCTGTTCCTGATAAACAAAAAACATTTTGTATGTATATTGACAAAAACTGGTATATGCTAAGACCAAATGAGAATGTAAAAAAAGGTAAAACTGTTTCAGATAATCTTGATGTAAGCATATTACAAAATTATCTTTTGCATCCAGTACTTGGAATAAATGATCCTCGTACTGATACTAACATTGATTTTATTGGTGGAATAAGAGGTACAAATGAATTAGTAAAACTTGTTGACAGCGGCAAAGCAGAGGTTGCATTTTCTATGTATCCTGTAACTTTAGATGATTTGATGAATATTTCTGATGCCGGCGAAATAATGCCGCCAAAATCAACTTGGTTCGAACCAAAGTTAAGAGATGGTTTGCTGGTTCATTTGATTTAATAAAGTTTCAGATAAAATAATTATTAACTATAAAAAGGAATCTAAAATGGAAAAGCGAATTTATAACTTTAGTGCTGGTCCAGCAGTATTACCTGAAGAAGTGTTGCTCGAAGCACAGAAAGATTTATTTTCTTATAAAGGATGTGGAATGAGTGTAATGGAAATGAGCCATCGCGGAAAAATTTTTGACCAGATTATTAAAGAAGCAGAAGCTGATTTAAGAAAACTTCTTGATATTAATGACAATTATGCTGTTCTTTTTCTTCAGGGAGGAGCTACACTGCAATTCTCAATGGTGCCTTTAAACTTAATGCCACCCAAAAATAAAGCTGATTATATCGTTACTGGTTCATGGGCTAAAAAAGCAGTGAAAGAAGCTAAAAGAGTTGGAACTGTTAATATTGCTGCATCAACAGAAGAAGAAAATTTTACTCGTCTTCCGCTGCAATCCGAATTAAAACTTGATCCCGATGCTTCATATGTTCATTTTACTTCGAACAACACAATTTATGGAACTCAATGGAAAACTGAACCGGAAGTTGGAAATGTTCCATTAGTATGTGATGCATCTTCAGATATACTTCATAAGAAAATTGATGTAAATAAATACGGATTAATATATGCTGGTGCTCAAAAGAATATCGGCCCTGCAGGTGTTACTCTTGTAATTATTAGAAGAGATTTGCTTGAAAGGTCATCGGATAGTCTTCATACTTACTTGAATTATAAAGTTCATGTTGAAAATAATTCATTATATAATACTCCTTCAACTTTTGGAATTTATATTGCTGGATTGGTATTCAAGTGGTTATTAAACATGGGCGGTCTGGATGAAATGTATAAACGAAATGTTGAAAAAGCCAAAATTCTTTATGATGTTATTGATTCAAGCGAAGGATTTTACAAAGGTACAGTAAAAGTTCCAGAAGACCGTTCATTAATGAATGTAACATTTAGATTGCCAAATGAAGAATTAGAAAAAAAATTTATTGAAGAAGCAAAGAAAAGAGATTTAGACGGCTTAAAGGGACACAGAAGCGTGGGCGGAATACGTGCATCAATTTATAATGCTTTCCCCAAAAAAGGTGTTGAAACATTAGTTACATTCATGGAAGAATTTAGAAAGAAGAATTAAACTTAAAGCCGCAAAGAAGTTAGACTTTGCGGCATATATTTTTTATTGAGGGCTAACTAAAAATCTAAGGAGTAATTCCTTATTTTATATTGATATATTTTTCAACCTCAGATAAAATTATATTTGTTTTAATCAGTTCAATTATTTTATCAATATCTTCCTTGATTATTCTATCATCTTTTAATGGGGGAATAAATTTACGAATTGTTTGATAAGCAATATTTGTCCCTTCACCGCATTTTAGAGGTTTTAAAAATTCTAACGCTTGTGCTGCAGCTAATAATTCAAGTGCAATAACGGTTTGAGTATTTTTTAATACCTGATAACATTTCCTTGCAGATATTGAACCCATTGAATTTATATCTTCTTTGTTTGCAGAAGTTGGAATAGAATCAACACTTGCAGGGTGTGAAAGAACTTTATTTTCTGATACCAGTGAGGCAGCAGTATATTGAAGCATCATGTATCCTGAGTTTATGCCTCCATTATTTGTAAGAAATTTTGGCAGCATTTCAGAAGAACCGTTTAACAATCTATCAATTCTTCTTTCTGAAATATTTGCAAGTTCCGAAAGAGCAATTGCCATATAGTCAAGAGGAAGAGCTAATGGCTCACCATGAAAATTTCCTCCGCTTATGTAATCTTTATCTTCATAAAAAATAATTGGATTATCTGTAACTGAATTAATTTCAATTTCAATTTGGGAGCAGACAAAATCAATGGTGTCTCTTACAGCACCATGAATTTGTGGTATACATCTTAATGAATAAGCATCTTGAACTCTTGGGTCATTTAGTTTGTGTGATTTTCTAATCTCACTGTTTCTTAAAAGTTTAAGAAGGTTTTCGGCAACTGTTAATTGTCCCTTGTATGGTCTTAATTTATGAAGTTTTAGATTGAATGCATCATCCGTAGCACGCAGTGCTTCGTGAGATAAAGCAGCGACAATATCTGCCAGTTTAATTAATTTCAATGCTTCAATACAAATATATGAACCGAAAGCCGCCATCATTTGTGTGCCATTAATTAAAGCTAAACCTTCTTTAGCTGTAAGACGAGCAGGCTCTAAACCAAATTTTTTTAATGCAGCTTTAGAAGATATAATTTTTGCTTTTGTTATAGATGTTTCATCGAATATGTTTTTAATTATCTGAACTTTTCCTTTCCCTATCATTGCTAAAACAAGATGAGCTAAAGGAGCTAAATCTCCGCTCGAACCAACTGAACCTTGTGATGGAATTACAGGCAAAATATTTTTGTTAATTAAATCAATTAACAGTTGAAGTGTATTAAGTTTAATTCCTGAGTAACCACCCGCAAGCGCATTTGCTCTAAGCAGCATCATTAGTTTAACTATATGAGGCGGCAAATTTTCTCCAACTCCAGCAGTGTGACTTATAATCAAATTTTCCTGAAGTTTTTCAATGTCTTTTTTATCAATCCGCACATTAGAAAAATCACCAAAACCTGTTGTAACTCCGTAAATTATTTTCCCTTCACTAACCCATTTATCAACAAGCGAACTGGCTTTTGAAATTTTCTTTTTTGCATCTTTTGATAATTCAATTGTGAGGTTATTAGATAAAAATTTTTCTATACTTTTTAGAGTAAGTGAGTTTCCATCAATTATTAATTTCATATTGGTTCTCTTGTTTGTTTTTATTTGGAAGGGTGAATTCATTAATAGATATAAGAAAAATTGAAAAGAAATTTTCTTTGGGAGATAGATACATAAATTCTAAAATGATTTTTATTATTCAATAAAATAAATAATTAGTTTTGATGAACCAATTTTAATATTCTGCTTTGAACTGGTTTACTTGCGCGGTATTTAAGCAATACATAATCATCTTTGTAAATTGATTCAAGAACTTCGGTAAGTTCATAGATAAGCGAAATTTTTTTCGATTGATGATGTTTTAATTTTAGTTGATACTCTTCAAAGTTTTTTTCATAATATTTAAGAAGAAGTTCTTTGAGATTACTTATTCCAATTCCTCTTTCAGCTGAAATGAATAAGCTGTTTGGATATCTGTGATTTATTGAATCAAGCAATTCTCTTTTATTGAGAATGTCAATCTTGTTAAAAATTTTTATCTGAATTTTTTTCCCGCAGTTTAATTGTTCTAAAGTGTTTTCAACTACTTTTATGTGTTCTTCGAAATATGGATTTGTTATATCAATTAAATGAAGAATAATATCTGCTTCTTTTACAACATTTAGAGTACTTTTGAAAGAAGCAATAAGATGATGAGGAAGTTTTCGAATGAATCCTACAGTATCACTCAAAAGAATTTTTTTGTTTTTGTCAAGTATGCATGCACGGGTAGTAGAATCGAGAGTAGCAAATAGTTTATCTTCTGCAAGCACATTTGCATGAGTGAGTCTGTTTAATAGTGTTGATTTCCCGGCATTTGTATATCCAACAATAACGGCGGTAATAAATTTTTTGTGAGAAGAACTTTTTATTTCCTGCTGGTATTCAATTTTTTCAAGGTATTCTTTTAGCTTGCTGATTCTTGTTCTGATTAATCTTCTGTCCGTTTCTATTTGTTTTTCACCGGGACCTTTAGTTCCAATTCCACCGTATTGTTTTGAAAGGTGAGTCCAAGCTCTCGTTAATCTGGGAAGCATGTATTGGAGCTGAGCGAGTTCAACCTGAGTTTTTGCTTCTCGAGTTTTAGCATGTGATGCAAAAATATCGAGTATCAATCCGCTGCGGTCGAGAATTTTTCTTCCAAATAATTTTTCGAGATTTCTAACTTGTGAAGGAGTTAAATCGTCATCAAAAATGATTAATTGAATATCGTTGGGTTCAATTAATTGTGCTATTTCTTCTGCTTTGCCTCTGCCAATAAAAAATGCTGGGTCGGGTTTTGATCTTTCCTGCATTATTTTGAATACTGTATCTGCACCTGCTGTATCTGCAAGCAACTCTAATTCGTCAAGATGTTCTTCAATCTGTTCTTCTGAATATTCTCCTGTTGATAATGCAATTAATATTGCTCTTTCTCTTTCTTTTCTTTTTACTTCTATCATTTTTTAATTTTTTTACCATTTTAAATTATAAATCATTTACTATCTAAATCAATTCAGTTTTTTGCCATATCTTTTTTAGAACTTTTTGACAGAAACATTTCAAAGATTGATAAAATTAATGCTGCAATTAAAAAATATTTCCAGAGTTCTATTCCAAATCTTGATTGATAAATTATTCTCATATAATCTTCTTCTGGATGCAGATTGATGAAATTTCCCTTAAATGAAATTTCTTTAAGGTAATTTTCAAAATCATTAGAAGTCTCGTAATCCGATGAAGATTCTTTTGGATTGTGATTTACAGAAAAATAATCAATCAATTTATTATCAGTGTAAAATTTGTAAATACCATTTAAATCAGTATTTAGATAATTAAGATAATTTTTGTTGATAAGAGAATCTGTATTAATAATTTCATTTGAATTATCCGGTCGAACAACTTTTACAAAATTATTTTTGAGGTTTTGTATATTCACTGTTAATTCATCCCCAGCAAAAATATTTTGCTGACTTTTTGTTTTAGAAGATAAATAAAAAACAATTTTATTAATCAGCGGTGCAAATAAAGATTTAACAGGGAAATTACTCCAGCTTAAAACTGGCGAAATATTGAAAAGCAATATTTTGCCGGAACCAATTTTGTACTCACCCAAAAAAACAGACTTATCATACAGGCTTATAATTGGTTTGCCTTTAATATCGGGCATAATCTGAGCGTAATAATAAATATCAGGAGATTCAATTTTAGTTATTGATTTGTCTTCGAACAAATCTTCAAACAATGGATGTTGTAAATCAACCTTTTCGAATTGAGTTGAGATTTCCTGTGAATTAAGTTTGCCTTTGAATGAAATTAAATTTCCAATCTCAAGGTACTTTAACAAATTCTGGAAAGAATTTATTGAACTATTAGAACCCGGCATTAAAATTGCATTGCCGCCGCTTTCTATATAATTTTTAAGTTTGTCTTTGTCATTAATTTTATCTGAGCCAATAATAAATACAGCGTCGAAATCTTCAAGTCTAATAGAAGAAATTAGTGATAAATCTTTTTCAGTAATAAAATTATTTCCGTTTTGACTGGACAAAGCAAGACTGATAAATCTGTTGTCGGAATTATTATCTGTAAGTATGAGAATTTTGATTTTGTCTGGAACGAAGAAGCATGTAAAAAATTTATTATCATAATTAATATCATCGTCTTCAAGTTCAACTGCGGCTTCAATTAAACCTGCATCGCTTAAATTAGTTTCAAAGTTTATTAATTGTGATTCGTGAGGATTTAATGATAAGCTTTGCTGTGCACTTCTTTTTCCATTAATAAATAATGATGCAATAAAATTATTAACAGACGAGTTTGAGTAATTTTTTACAACTGCAGAAAAGCTTATTGTTTTATTCTTTTCAAATATCTGATTGTTGACTTTGAATTCTTCTATCCCAAGATTTTTTACTTCTTTACTATGGACATCTATTAAATAAACATTAACATTTTTTAGCAGTTCAGATAAGTTTAATAATTCTTTTTTTGAGTTATAAATTCTTCCCTTTTGCAAATCTGTTATTATATAAAGTTCTTTATTGAGATTTTTTGATTCATAAAAAAATTTAGCGGCTTTAACTATTCCATTGTTAAGCGTATTTGTTTGATAAGATATTTGAAGATTATCAATTATTTTTCTTACAAAATCAAAATTAGTATAAGCTTTTATTTCTTCATTGTTATTTACAAGAGGAAGAATGGCAATTTCGTCATTTGTATTGAAATTGTTAATTAAGTTTTTAGCTATTTGTTTGGATTTGTTGAAATATGAACCAGAACCAGTAACTGCTGACATGCTGAATGTGTTATCAATTAAAATAACTGCTGTAGTGTTTGCAGATTTATAAGCAAATGAAATATTTTTAATTGTAGGTCGTGCAAAAGCAAAAACAATAAAAGTAATAATCAGTATTCTCAGCAAGAGCAGCAGCCACTGCTTAATCTTGATTTTTCTGATTTTTGATTTTTGAAGCTGTTTTAAAAAAATTAAAGTGCTGAACTCAACTTTTTTTAATTTTCTTAAATTCAAAAAGTGAAGAATAATCGGAATAGAAGCTGCAATCAAACCAAATAGTACTGCTGGATTAAGAAAAGTCATGTTCTAAATTATTATCTCCTTTCTTGTAACGCTTTTTCATAAATATTTATGAGTTTATCTGAAAATACATTTAAGTCAAAAAATTCAACTGCTCTTTTTCTTGCTGCGGTTCCAAATTTACTTCTTAAATCCGGATTAAGAATTAATGTTTCAATCTTTTCTGAAAGGTTTTTCCAGTTTTGTTTTTCAAAAAGCAGAGAAGTAATTCCATCAACTGCAATGTCTAAAACTCCATCTGAATTTGAACACACAGAAGGTTTTCCCATACTCAAAGCTTCTGCGAGTGCAATACCAAATGCTTCAGCATGAGATGGGAAAACAAAAATATCCATTGCAGCTAAAACTTCTGGTGTATCTTTTCTGAAACCTGTAAAAATAATTTTATTTGTCAAACCGAGATTTTTAGATAGACTTTTAATTTCTTTTTCATATTCTTCTTCACCTTTGCTTGCTTCGCCCACAATCATGAATTTTATATTGTCATACTTTTTAGTCAATTCATTTGCAGCAAATAAAAATTCTTCGTGACCTTTGCCCGGACTAAATCTTGCTATCATTCCTATTAAAATCTCATCATCTTTTATCATAAATTCCTTTCTTACACTCATTCTGTCAACTGTTTCTGGATTAAATTTGTTTGTGTCAATTGCATTATGAAGCAGCAGAATTTTTTCTTTTGGAAGCGGTGTTGTGTCAATTAAATTTTTTGCAATGATATTACTTATTGCGAGAGCATAAGTTACCCTTTTGTAAATAATTTTATGAAAGAAATCTTTTTTAATTATGTACGAACCCATCTGTTTGGAAAGAATTAAAGGTGCGTTAATACTAGATAATTTCAGAGCAGGAACAATTAACCATAAATCTTTTGAAGCACCGCAATGAATAATATCGTAGTTATTATTTTTAAGAAATGCAGCAGTCTTAATAGTTTCATAAGGATGGAAGTAACCTGTAAATTTTGATGTGTGAGTAATAATTCCTTCATTAACTGCTTCTTTATGAATTTTTGAATCTGGATAACATAAGAGTTCTGCATTAATATTTTTTTTTAGTAATTCTTTAACTGTCTGGAGAGCAAACATTTCCAGACCACCCCAGCTTTTTGATAAACATGTCTTAAGTATTTTCATCAGTAAATTTTATGAATTTTAGCACCTTTGTAGTAATGAAGAAGAATTTCATCGAACAAATAACCCATTTCTCCCATAACTGCGGCACCAATCTGACACAATCCTACTCCATGTCCCCACCCGCAACCATATAAAATAAATTTTGATGGGATATTCTCAACGATGTTTTCTTTTTTAACAATGAATGCAGAACTGTAAAGATGAGTTTTTGATAATGTTTTTCTAATTTCAAGTTCTTTTCCGATGGTTAAAGTTTTTTTTGTGCCAACTATTTTTAATCTAATAATTCTTCCCGAATAACCTCTTTCAACTGGAATTAAATCAACAATATTTCCAAAATCAATTCCGCTTTTTGATTTTATAATTTCAGAAATTTCATCCTGTGAATATTCAACTTTCCATCTGTAATAGTTTTGTTCAGAAGAAATATTTTCTTGTATATCAAATTGATTTAGAATCTGAGAAAGAATTTTTTTATTGGTGGTATTGCAAAAAGCATGAGGAGAAGATTTTAACCATTGTTCAAAATTTTCTTCTTTGGTTAAATCGTAATCGAGACCTTCGAATTCAAATTTATAATCGAGGACAGGAACAAGATAATGATATTTTACAGGTTCCCAGACATTTTCGTATGATTCAGTAATTCCTCCGCAGCATTTTGAATAACGAGTATCACATATTTTATTGTCATACATTAAAACTAAACCGCGTGTCATATCAACTGCTTCATAAGCTTTTTCATTGAGTATTTTTGTTATGCCCTGATACCTTTGACAATGGTCATCAGCACAGAAATCAAATTTTGTATGGTTGTTTCGGTGATACCATCTAATTATTTCATCTTCAGTAATTAATTCATTTATTGAAGAAAAATTTTTTGTTTTTTCTAATTGTGCTAATACCCAGCTTCTTGAAACAATTGCATGAGCTTTCAATAATTCAAAAGAACAATTTGAACTCATTTCGGATGAAATTACACTTACAAGATAATCATCAAGAGGAATAATATTTACAGCAGTTAAATTATTTTCATCAATTATTATTTTCAGAGATCCTCGAAATCTTTGTTTTTCTTTTCTTTCCCAGTGAAATTGTTTGCCTATAATAACATCATGAAGAACAAAAGATTCTTCTTCTATGTCTTTAGGTGTAAGTATAATTTCTGTCGAAGAAAAAATTTCTTTTGAATTCTGATTCAAAATGATTTTTTCGTTATCTAAAATTGCTGTATAATTGCCACTAAATTTTTTATTTGTTGAATTCTCAAAAAATTCTCCGTATAAATCAAATCGAATTTCTTTGCTGCTTAATATACCTATGCTAATTTCTGGATTATCCATAAACTCAATAATGAATTTTTCTTGTCATAAATATAGTAATGAAGATTTTAAATAAATAGTGAAAGAAAAAATGTACAGTAAATAATGTATTATTTTGTAATCTCATCATTTCTGCAAGCAGGATTAATTATTTATCTTTGTGCAAAAAAGAAACAGGTTTATGAAGAAAAGAAATAAAGTTTCAGTTATAACACTTGGATGTTCAAAAAATACTGTAGACTCTGAAAGATTGATGAATCAGTTAAAACTGAATCATATAGAACTAACAAAAAATTTAGAAGAAGCTGATGCATTAATTATAAATACATGCGGTTTCATTGAAGCAGCAAAAGAAGAATCAATAAACACAATACTCGAAGCAGTAGAATTAAAGAAAGAAGGCAAAATTAAAAAAGTTGTTGTTATTGGATGCCTTTCAGAAAGATATGCGAGGGAATTAAGGAACGAAATACCTGAAGTTGATTCATTCTTTGGAACGGAAGCTTATGAAGGTGTATTGAGAGAATTTGGAGGAAATCTTAAATATGAATTACTTGGAGAGAGATTATTAACAACCCCCAGACATTTTGCTTATTTAAAAATTTCTGAAGGATGCGACCATCCATGTTCTTTTTGTGCTATTCCGCTGATGCGCGGCAAACATAAGTCAAGACATATGGAAGATTTAATTAAAGAAGCTCAATTTCTTTCTGAACAAGGAGTAAAGGAATTAATTTTAATTGGACAGGATACAACAGATTATGGAAAAGATATTTACAGCAAAAGAAATATTTCTGAATTAGTAAATAAGCTTTCATTGATTGATGGAATTGAATGGATTAGAATTATGTATGCTTATCCGTCGCATTTTCCAGAAGATTTAATAGAAACAATTTCATCAAATCCAAAAGTTTGTAAATATATTGATCTCCCGCTCCAGCATATTTCAGATAATGTTCTAAAATCTATGAGAAGAGGAATAACAAAAAAGAGAACTATTGAATTAATTAATAAACTAAGGAGCAAAATTCCGGATTTAACTCTTAGAACTACTTTTATTGTAGGTTATCCAGAGGAAACAGAAGAAGATTTTGAGGAACTTTGTAATTTTGTTCAAGATATAAAGTTCGAAAGATTTGGTGTATTTACATATTCAATGGAAGAAAATACTGCAAGCTATAAACTTGGTGATCCAATTCCACCAGAAGTCAAAGAGGAACGTAAGGCAATATTGATGGAAATTCAAAAAGAAATATCATTAAATAAAAATAAAGAATTAATAGGCAGAGAATTAAAAGTAATAATTGATGATAAAGAAAATGAATTTTATATAGCAAGAACTGAAAGAGATGCACCCGAAGTAGATGGTGAAGTTTATATACAAAAAAATAAAAATCATATTCAAACTGGTAAATTTTATAGTGCTGAAATTTATGATTGCAACGAGTATGATTTATTTGGTAAATTAAAGTGTAAGTAAGGATTAATAAAATGAAAAGAATTATTTTTTTTATGATTTTAATTAGCGGCTATTTGTATGCTCAAGTTGAATCTTCGAGTGGAGTAAGCCAGTTTAAGCAGCAAGCATTCTTTGTTGATTTTGCTAATTATATAGATTCAACACCAGCTAAAACCCGCCTGGATGTGTTTATTCAGGTTCCATACACCAGTATTCAATTTGTTAAACAGGACAATAATTTTAATGCAAGTTATAATTTATCATTAATATTTTATGATAAAGACAAAAAAAATATATTATTCGAAAGAATCTGGAAGGAAAAAGTAAGCACTGATAATTTTGAAAATACAATTTCAAAAAATAATTTTAATCTTTCTTATAAAACCTTCGATTTTGTACCGGGAGAATATTTTCTTAAATGCATACTCGAAGATAATGATTCACGTAAAAGTTATTCATTGGATTTTAACATCAAAGTCAATCCCATTTCAGATTCTATTAGTTTGAGTGATATTATTTTTGTTACCGAAGTTGTAAAAGATACAGCGGGAGAAAAAATTGTTCCAAATGTTTCTAAAACTGTAACAAACAGAACTAGAAATTTGCCAATTTATTTTGAGATTTATTCTAATACAGATAGAGACATTGTTCTTGAATACATACTCGAAGACTTGAAAAATAATTCCTCAATTAAACAGGAAGAACCATATAAAATTAAACAGGGCACTAATCCAATATTTTATACTTTTGAAAATACCAATTTTAAATTAGGAGATTATAAATGCACAATAAATCTAAAAGATATAGAAAATAATAATCTTACTTATACAGAAAAAAAATTGCATTCAATAATTACTGGATTGCCTCAATCAATTGATGATATAGATAAAGCCATAGAACAGATGATTTATATTGCGAGTCCCAATGAATTAAGTTTTATTAAAGAAGGAAAAACATACGAAGAAAAATTAGAGCGCTTTCTTGCATTCTGGGAAAAAAGAAAACCTAATCCCAAGATGGATGAAAATCCTATCCTGATTGAATATTATAGAAGAGTGGAATATGCAAATAAAAATTTCAAAGGATGGGGACGCGAAGGCTGGCGTTCGGATATGGGGATGATTTATATAACATTCGGTCCTCCAAGTTATGTTGAGCGTCATCCGCTTGAACCTAATTCAAGACCATACGAAATCTGGGATTATTATGAATTAAATCGCTCATTTATATTTGTTGACCAGACAGGCTTTGGTGATTATAGATTAATAAATCCAGACTACAGCCGCTGGCCTGGTTATAGACCCTGAATAAATTCTTGTTTTTAACAAAAAATATCTTAAGATGATTCTGACAGTAACACTTAATCCATTGCTCGAAAGAAGATTATTTTTTCATTCTGTTCAACTGGGCAAAAACAATAGATGCATTGATGAAAAATATGCTGCTGGCGGCAAAGGAATAAATGTTAGCAGGCAATTAAATTTTCTTGGAGTTCAAAATTCTGCTCTAACTTTTTTAGGCGGAAATAATGGAAAGATTTTAAGGTCAATTTTGGCAGAAGAAAAAATTAATTTTTCAATTCAATCGATAAAATCAGAAACTCGAATTGCAGATATTATTATTGAAAATGATACAAAGAGAATAACAACATTTTTTGGTTTCAACAGTAAAATATCCAGCGAAGAAGTTAATGAATTCAAAAATAAACTTGAAAGAATGATTCAAAATTGTTCTATTGTGGTGTTTTCTGGAAGCTCACCCTGCGCTGAAACAAATTCTGTTTTCAAATACGGAATTGAACTTGCAAACAAATATGATAAAATTTCAATCCTTGATACTTATGGCGAACATTTAAATGATTGCTTAAATGCATCGCCTACGGTTGTTCATAATAATGTTTCTGAAGTAGAAGAATCTCTTTCAATAAAATTGCATAGTGATGAAGAAAAAATTAATTACTTAAAAAATCTTTATGCAAAAGGAATTAAACTTGGTTTTCTCACCGATGGTGCAAATTATTTTTTCGCTTCTAAATTCGACTTTATTTATAAAATTTCTTTTCCATTAGTTGATTCTATAGATTCTACAGGAAGCGGTGATGCTTTTACTGCTGGAATAGCTTATGGCATGGAAAATTCATTGGTCTTTGATGATTTTGTTAAAATTGCTACTTCTCTTGGAATTGCCAACGCAGCAAAATTAGAAACCTGTAATGTTGCTAAACATGAATATGAAAAATATTTATTCGATATTGTTATTGAACCAGTAGGCAAGAAAATGAAAATTATCGATGACACGCCAAAGTATTAGAATACAGATTATTTTTTGTTTTTTCTTTTACCAAACAATTTTTGCACAAATTATAAATTCTATAGAAATTCATGGAAACAATGTATATTCTGAAAAAGATTATTTAAGATGGGCAGGCATTTCAAAAGGGGCAAAAATATTCGAGGGCTTTGAAGATTCCATTAAGAAAAATATTTTAGCTGCTCTTCAAGAACAGGGTTATTATTTTGCCGATGTGATAACTATATTGCAGAATGTTGATTCATCAAAGATAAATTTACTAATCAACATTAAGGAAAATAATCCCGCATTTATATCAAATATTAAGTTTAACTGTGATGCTAAAGATTCGGCTTATTTATCAAAAATTTTTTCACCATTATTCTGGCAAGTATTTTCAAAAGAACTTTTTGAAAATGCAATCAGCAATGTTCTTGATTATTATGAAAACAACGGTTATCCATTTGCATCAGTAAAAATAAATTCAGTTTATTTTTATTCTGATTCCATATCAAAAAAAAATTATGCTGATATATTTTTGAATATTGATAAAGGAATTAAAGGAATTATAAACCGCATCGAAATTGAAGGGAATAATAAAACAAAGGATAAAGTTATACTTAGAGAGCTCGGATTAAATTTTGGTGATGAGTATAATCAAAAAAAAATTGATGATATTCCTGCAAAATTAAACAGGCTAAATTTTTTTGAACAAATAGAAGCTCCAGCTTTTTTTATCAATAATAAAAATGAAGGGGTTTTGAAAATATCAGTAAAAGAAAAAGTTACAAACAATTTTGATGGAATAATTGGATATATTCCCTCCAGCGGTAAAGAAAGAGGCTACTTTACAGGTTATATCAATCTTGGATTTAGAAATTTATTTGGGACAGGAAGAAACGCTTTGATAAGGTGGCAAAGAGAAAATCGAAATACACAGGAACTTGAACTTAAATATTCTGAACCATGGATTTTTAATTATCCCTTTAATTTATCAGGAAGCATGTTTCAGAGAATTCAGGATTCAACATACATCCAGCGGAATTATGAAGGCACATTGGAATATTTAGCAGCTTCTGAAATTTCAGCATCCATTTTGTTTAATTCGCAATTAACTATTCCGATTGAAAGGAAAGATAAAGTTTTTACCGTATTTAATTCTTCATCAATCACTACAGGTATAAATTTTAAGATTGATACAAGAGATGATTATTACTCAACTACCAAAGGAATTTTGTTTAGTAATGCTTACAAGTATTCAATTAAAAAAATTAATGGACCAAAAGAATTCTTTACAGATGAAACAAAGACTGAATTAAACCTTCAAAGATTAGAAATTGATTTTGAGTTTTTTAAAGAATTATTTTCAAATCAAGTTGCAGCATTAAAAGTGCATGCACGACAATTGAAAGGTTCATATATTGAAATCAGCGATTTATATTTACTCGGAGGAGCAAATTCATTACGCGGATATCGGGAAAAACAATTTTCAGGCACACGCATTTTATGGTCGAATATTGAATACAGATTGCTGCTCTCAAATAAAACTTATACTTTTTTGTTTTTTGATACTGGCTATATTTCACGCAATAATTTTAATAATAATGCTTCAGGAGAATATAAAGTGGGTTATGGATTTGGAATAAATGTAGAAACAGGAATAGGAATATTAAGTGTAAGTTTTGCTCTTGCAAAAGGTGATTCTTTTTCTCAGGGAAAAATTCATTTTGGTTTAATCAGCGGGTTCTGATATTTTAATTCCATGATTTTTTTTCTTAATAATTTTCAATTACTTTTTGAAATAAAATTAGTTCGAATGTCAATGCATTATAATTCGCTCAAAGTATTTGATAATTCATTTATAACAAAAAAAATTAAACACATTGCCGGCGTTGACGAAGCAGGAAGAGGACCTATTGCAGGTCCCGTTGTAGCTGCAGCTGTAATTTTTGATAAAAATGTTTTTCATCCTCAAATTAATGATTCAAAAAAACTTTCTGAAAAAATTAGAGAAAATCTTTATGAATGGATAATTCATAATTGTATAAGCTATGCTGTTGGTATTATTAATCATAACGAAATAGATGAAATAAATATTTTGCAGGCAACTCTTAAAGCAATGAAAAATGCTGTAGAAAATCTTACAGTTAAACCACATTTAGTATTAATTGACGGCAACAAATCTTTTTCATTTGATGATAGTATGATAAAAACCATTGTAAAAGGTGATTCAAAATCATTTTCAATTGCAGCAGCATCAATTTTAGCAAAAGTTACTCGAGACAGAATTATGAGGGAAGCAGCTCTTGAATATCCAGCATATTTGTGGGAAAGAAATAAAGGTTATCCAACAAAGTCACACATTCAAGCAATAAAAAATTATGGCATTACGCCATTTCATAGAAGATCTTTTTTAAAGAATATTATTTGAAAGAATGAAAAATAAAAGAAAAACCGGGAAAGAAGGCGAAGAAATTGCATGCAAATTTATCTCAGAGCTTGGTTATCAAATTTTAGAAAGAAATTATCAATATGGACATGGTGAGATTGATATAATTGCGAAAGACGGTGACATTATTGTTTTTATCGAAGTTAAATACAGAAAATCACTCGAATATGGATATCCCGAAGATTCAATTACAAAGAATAAGAAAAATCAAATCAGAAAAACTGCAGAAGCTTACATTTATCAAAAAAATATTTACGACCAGTCATGCAGAATAGATGTTATTTCAATTTTACATCTGCCTGATCAGAAGCCGCAAATAAATCATTATATAAATGTTATTTAAAAATCATTGCAAAAAGTTTTAATTTTGGTAAGTTGAAGTCAAATTTGAGGGGAAAATAATTCCTGCACAATAATAATAACTTCAATTTCAAGAATATGAGGGAAAAATCATGAACTTTTCAAAATTATTTTTCATATTAATCTCAGTTATATTTTCCACAACATTATTCTGTCAGAATCCTCTTAAAAGAAATATTTATACTTTGGGTGGAAATATTGATATCAGCTATTCAAATTATGATTACGAAAAATCAAGTGAAAAAATATTTAATTTATCTATTGCTCCATCAATAGGATATTTTATTACAGATAATATTTTGATTTCTGGCAAGGTTGGCTTTTCGTATTATGAATTAAAATATGAAACAGAAAATATTATTGAAAAATCATACTACAAACATTTTTCGATTGGTTCCTTTTTCCGTTATTATTTTAATGCTAAAAAGTTTATTCCATTTATAGGAGCAGGCGTAGACTATCAAAAAGTCTTTCAAAGTAATTTTGATAGAACGCAAATTTATTTCACGGGTGGATTAAATTATTTTTTGAGTAAGGAAATTGCTTTCGAACCATTTGTTTCTTATTCAATTATTTTACGTAATAACATTAGCAAAAGTGCTAACAATTTAAGATTTGGTGCTGGAATAAGTTATTATATTATTCCTTGAGTTTAGAATTAAATGGGGTAAACTATAAATTTTGTTTACCCCATTTTGTTGTTTATAAAATTTGATATTTAATACCAGAACTTATCCATCTGCCGGGCAGTGGAAGTCCAGCAAAATCAGAATATTCTTTGTTGAATAAATTAGTTGCTCGGATAAAAATATAAAACTTATTTATGTGAGTGCTGATTTGTGAATCGACAATTAAGTAAGAATTAAAGTTTATTCTTTTTTCATATCTGAAAAACCAGTTCTGTTCAAAGCTAAATGGCAGTTCATGATTTATATTTAGTATAAGTTGATGCTGCAAATAATCCAAGAGATATTTTGATTCATATTTTCCTGTTGTTCTATTCATGGTTAAATAAGTATAATTAATTTCAGCTTTTTTTATTGGTATTCTATTGTCAATTTTTTGAGGTAAAAGTTGCAGATTAATTTCGGTTCCATAAGTTTTTACTTCAGCAATGTTTTCAACTTTCCATGGTTCATCTTTGGAAATTCTTCCCCAGTCAATAATATTTTTGCCATCTTTCATAAAAAGGCTCAAATCAACCAAAAAGATTTTATGAAATGATGAAAATCCAATTTCATAATTTGTTGTTTCTTCATGCTTTAATTCTGGATTTCCCATATTAGCGGGACTTGTGTAATAAAGTTCTGTAAATGTTGGTATTCTAAATGCTTTTCCGTAGGAAGCAAAAACTTTTGACATATTAGAAATTTTATAAGATACATCTGCACCGTGCCATACTTTCCAGCCTATGCTTGAATAATTGTAAATAAATATTCCTGCAGAAGCTGTAAAATTTTTATAAGAATCATTTAAATGTTCAAGAAAAAATCCTCCTTTACTTCTTTGATGTGAACCCAGATTAGAACTTTTTATTTCATCTTTTGTTAATTCACTGCCGATACTTGTTATACCATAAGAAGATTTAACTGATGCTTGAATTTCAAATCCGTAAGAATAAGTTTTATGAATATTGTGATACCAATCAGGACGAGTTTTATCGAGTATATAATCATCATCATTTCTTCTCCAGAAAATTTTTGGAGATAAATTAATTTTTTCATTTCCAAATTCAGCAGAAGAACTGAAAATTTTTGTTGTTGTGTGTTCCCATTGATTTGGAAAGCGATCGGAATAAAAATTATATGCACCAAATTTTTTATCAACGTAGCCAAAGAAAAGATTAATAGGATTTTTATTGATTTTTAAATTTTGTCCAATTGAAAATGATGTTATATCAAAATTAGTATTTTCTCTGTATCCATTTGATTTCTTTTTTGAAAAAGTAAAATTATTTCCTGTTATGCTGATTGGATAAGAAGAAGATAAGTTAATGTCGTATAATCCATTTTCACCGCCAAGTGCAGAAATTGAAAAACTCTTTTCTTTTGATTTTTTAGTAATAATGTTTATTGCACCTCCAAATGCATTTGCACCAAAAGTTCTGGAGCCCTGTCCTTTTAAAACTTCAATTCGTTCTACATTCTCAAGTGAAATTGGCAAATTTAAATTGTGATGACCTGTTTGTGGATCAATTAATTTAACTCCATCAATCATTATTAATGTTTGTTCAAAAGTTCCTCCTCTAATTCCAGCATCTGCCTGGATTCCTTCCGTGCCCCGCACTTTTAAATCAATCGTATTTATGTATTGAAGTAAATCCTGGATATTATTAACAGGTAAATTTTTTATATCCTCATAATCTAAAATTGTCACAGAACGTGACAATCTTAAATATTCAACGGGTGTTCTATAAGCTGTTACAACAACATCGTTTAATTTATATTCTTTTTCTTGTGAGTATGTGCTTGATTGATTAACAACTAAATAGAATAATAAAAGAAGAGTTGTTCTTTTCATTTATCCTCCTGTTTATTTTATGAACAAAAAAGTGAGTAAACATAAATTTTTATAAGACTGGTAGTAGCCTGCTTCTGAAAACTTAATTATCCCGCTTGGGCCATGCTTTTGGCATGTTGGGTTTATTGATGTGACTTAAATTTTCAGAAGCGCGGAAGTACAAAAGAACAAGTAAATCAAAGACTTATTAAATCATTATAAATAATGAAAGCCATAAGTAAAAGTAAAATTATAAATCCTGCATTCTGTATTGCAATTTTAACTTTTAATGGAAGTTCTCTTCTAAAAATTCCTTCAAGGAAAATTATTATAAAATGTCCGCCATCAAGTGCCGGGAATGGAAGAATATTAATAATTGCAAGACTCAAACTAAGCATAGCAAGAAAATAGAGAAATGAAATTGTACCTGAATCAGCAGATTTAGCAGCATATTGTGCAATTTTAACCGGTCCTCCAAATGCCTGATTAAAAGGAATTTTCCCGGTAATAACTTTTTTAAGCATGCTGAGAGTTAAAACAGTATAATTGCCAATATTGGCAACACTGTGTGTAAATGCAGAGATTACACCATAAGTTTTATATTCAAATTCTCCTGTATAAACGTCACTTATTGCTATTCCAATTTTTCCTTCAATGCCGGGATTAACAATTGTTTTTATTGTATCATTATTTCTTAGAATTACAATTTCTAAGTTTCTTTCTTTGTTTGAAGAAATGATTTGAACAACTTGTTCGCGGTCCTGAACTTTTATTCCATCAATTGATAAAAAGATATCGCCCGGTTTAATGCCAGCTTCTTCTGCTGGAGAATTTTTCATTACATCTTGAATATAAGGTTGAGTAGGATATGGAAAAATAAAGAATCCATTTTGTGTATTTTCTGTTAAAACTTTACTTGAAAAATTGAAAGTAACAGTATCACTATTTCTTAATACTTTTACATAAATATTTTGATTATCAGGAGTGAATATATTTTCAACTACATCATCCCAGTTTTTTACAGGCTTATTGTTTACTGAAAGTATTTTATCATAAGATTGAAAGCCGACTTTCTCTGCAATACTGCCTTTTTCGATTTTGCTTATGGTTGTGGATTTAAAAACCTGCTTACCGATGAAATAATTAATTCCCCAGAAAATTGCTAGAGTGAGAATTAAATTCATGATAACGCCGGCACTGATAACAAAAAGTTTTTGTATGGTTGATTTTGACCTGAACTCGTACGGCTGCGGTTCACTTTGAATGAATTTAGTATCGAGACTTTCATCAATCATCCCGGCAATTTTAACATAACCGCCAAGCGGGAATAAACAGATTCTGTAATCGGTATTTCCCTGTCCATCCCAATCAGCTGGTAAATCACCAAAAGAAAACCCGTTTAATTTATTCCATCCGAGAAGTCGTTTCCCAAAACCAATAGCAAAAATATCAACACGCATTTTAGATAACTTCGCTGCAGCAAAATGACCGAACTCATGAATGAATACAAGTATTGCAATTGTTATAATAAAATAAATTATATAATCCATTATGTTTTTCTCTTAATTATATTTTTTATTTAAATACTCTCTTGTTTTTATATCTACTTTAAAAATATTTTCTAATGTTACTTTGCTATGATTATTTATTGTATCGAGTGCTTCTTTTATTAAATCCGGAATTTGAGAAAATTTAATTTTTCCTTTCAAAAATTTTTCTACTGCAACTTCGTTTGCTGCATTCAAAATACAGGGAGCTGTTCCTCCTTCTTCGATTACATCATATGCTAATTTCAGACATACAAATTTATCAAAATCAGGCTCAAAAAACGTAAGTTGTCCAATTTTTTTTATATCGGTTAATACATGCGAATAATTAAATCTTTTTGGATAAGAAAGAGCATAAAGTATAGGTAGTTTCATATCAGGAAGACTCAGCTGAGCTTTTATTGAACCATCCTTAAATTCAACCATTGAATGAATTATTGACTGAGGATGTATGGCAACATCAATTTGATTTTTAGAGAGTCCAAACAGCCAGAAAGCTTCGATTACTTCGAGTCCTTTGTTCATCATTGTTGCAGAGTCAATTGTTATTTTGTTTCCCATTTTCCAATTGGGATGACTCAATGCTTCCTCAATTGTAACATTACAAAATTCTTCTTTGCTTTTATTTAAAAACGGTCCGCCTGAAGCTGTTAATATGATTTTGTTTATATCTTTCTTTTCTTCTCCTATCAAACATTGAAATATTGCACTATGTTCAGAATCTACAGGAATTATTTCAGAATTAAATTCTTTTAAAAGTTGTATGATGATTTCACCCGCTACCACAAGCGTTTCTTTATTGGCAAGAGCTATTCTTTTGTTTTTTTTGATTGCTTCAATTGTTGGTTTTAGTCCAGCAAAACCAACTATAGCCGAAAGAAGAATATCATAATCTCCTTCTTTAGTGATTTCTAAAAGTCCTTCTTCACCTTCAATTATTCTGCATTTATTGCCAGCACGTTTTTTAAGTTCTCTTGCTTTCTCTTTGTTTTTAACTACAACAGAAGATGGATTAAATTCATTAATTTGTTCTTCAAGCAAATCGATATTGTCGTTAACAGTTAAACCCGCAACAGAAAATTCATCTTTGAAGTTTCTTATGATTTCAAGTGCATTCTTGCCAATTGAGCCTGTTGAACCTAAAATTAAAATTTTCTTCATAATTTAATTAATAAATCTGTGAGTTAATGCAAGTAAAAAATTTATAATCACAATTAAGTTAATAATAAGGTTTAGTCTAAAAATTTTATTGAGGTAATTGTATCCTTCTTCATTTATTGGATTATGATTACTCAGTGATTCTCCTAATGCATTTTTTAATTTTTTTGCTGAAGGAATTATGTAAAGAAATATTATAAGCAGTAAAATTAACATAAGTATTTGTTTGGTTGTAAGCCAGTGATTTGATGTCATTTGAAAAAATGTATAAGCAGGATTTATTAGAACAAGAAAAATTCCAGTAATTAAAATTCCAGAAGCACTTATCATTCCAGTCAAGTTTGATAACTTAAGATAAAGCCTGATTAAATTTTTTTCGTATTCTAATCCTTTGTTTTTAGTTATATTTGATTTCAAATATAAATCAGAAATAAAACTGATAATCCATCCCCCAGCAAAAATTATATGTATAGTTAATATTGTAGGATAAAATTCCATTGTGATCCCTTTCAATTTGTGCTCTTAAATATAAAAAAAGATGATGAGATTATTCATACCACCGAATTAGCATTAATGAGAATCTTTATCATAGAAGGCTGTGACTAATCTCTGTATGGTCTATTCAGCCATTGGTCTATTGTGAGCTTAAGAAAATGTATATTTATTGGTTTAGCAATATAATCATTCATTCCAGCAGCAAGGCATTTTTCTCTGTCTTTCATGCTTGAATGAGCAGTAACAGCTATTATTGGAATTTTTCCAATATGTCCCGGAATTTCTCTGATTTTTTTTGTAGCGGTAATGCCGTCCATATCAGTCATTTCGATATCCATTAATACTAAATCAAACTTGCCTGTTTTAACAGCATCAATTGCATCATTTCCATTTGAAACGGCTTCTACTTCATAACCTACTTCCCGTAAAATTTTACACTCTAAATTTTGACTTATTGGATTATCTTCAACAAGCAATAATTTTTTTCTTGATTGTTTTGCTTCCTGTTGTTTTTCGAGTGTTTCAATTTTTTGTTTCTCTGATTCAGATTTTTGGGGGATTTCCAGAATTTGTCCTTCAGTTTTTTCAACTGGCTGAAGTTTAAAGAATGCGTTAAAATAAAATTTGCTTCCAATGCCAAGTTTGCTTTCTACTTTAATATCACCGCCCATAAGCTTAACAAATTCTTTTGCAATTACAAGACCTAAACCGGAACCTTCCTTTTTATCTTTTTTGCTTTTTATCTGAACATAAGGTTCAAATAGCATAGGAATCTTCTCGGTAGGTATGCCCTGACCTGTATCTTCTACCGAAGTTAAAATTTCTACTGTGTTAATTGTTCTTGATATTTGTTTTACAGTAATCTTTACTTTTCCTTCGTTTGTGAATTTTATTGCATTTCCGACAAGATTTAAAACTATCTGTCTATACCTTGTTGGATCTCCATAAATTTTTTCTGGTATTTCGGTATCAACTTCTTCTTCGAGTTCAATTCCTTTCTGACGAGCAGTTTGTCCCATAATCGAATAGACTTTATGAATTTCATCTCTTATATCAAATTCTACAATATCGAGCTCCATTTTGCCGGCTTCTATCTTGGATATATCAAGAATGTTATTTATTATGTCAAGGAGCGATTCAGCAGCAAGTCTTGCATCTCTTGCAAATGCTTTTAATTCTTCTTTGCTTTCGAATAAATCATTTTCAATCAGTGTCAAAAAGCCCATAACAGAATTCATTGGTGTTCGAACTTCGTGACTCATACTGGCAAGAAATTTTGTTTTATAATTGCTTTCTTGCTGAGCTTTTTGAGCTGCTAAATCGGATTTGAGTTTTTCCTGCCTTAATGCTTCAAGAGCTTTTTGTCTTTCATTTTCAGCTTGAACCTGTTGAGTAATATCCTGAATGCTTCCTTCGTAGTAAGTAATATTATCTTCTTCATCAAAACTAATTCTTATGTTTATTCTCACTGTTATTTCAGAACCATCTTTTTTTAAGAATTGAACTCTATAGTTTCTGACTCTTCCTTGTTTTTCCAGTAATTTGTGAAGTAATTCCCAATCAGCTTTTCTTTTAAATAAATTATCAATGAAATTTAATTTGTAAACATCATCATCACTTGAATATCCAAGAATTTTTACAAAAGCTGGATTAACAGCAGTAAATTTCCCTGCCGGCAGAATTTGAAAAACTCCCTCAGTTGAGTTTTCGAATATATTCCTAAATTTTTTTTCAGATAAAGCAACTTCGTAGCTTTTTAGAAGTGCTTCGTGTCTTAGTCTATAATTGATATAACTTGCTACAATAGCCATTACACTTATTATCAACACCAGAATAATTGATTCGAGCATATTTGGAACAGAAGTAATAGAAGGATTGCTGAACAATATTGAAGTTACAAAAACAATGTTGTAATAAACTGCTACAATTATCTGATCTTTAACTTCCCAGCTTAAGAATAATGCAGCAGTAAAGATTATTAAACTGATTATATGAGAATTAAAAACGAGTGTTTGAGGTTCGAGATATATCATCACTCCAAATGAAATAACAATAGAAAGCAATAAAATGTGAACGAGAACGGCAGGATGATTTTTCCCAAATTTTGTGTTTGATAGTGCTAATAAAATAAAAGCAACTAAAACTGATGTTACACGAGAAATGTATAGCTGAATACTATGCTCTGTGAAGTAAATAACTTCGAATATCAAAGCAACAATTCCTGCAGCAGCAGTAAAAGTGGCTAACGACCTGAAGGGAGGTAGTAACTGCTTTTTGTTTTCCTGCTTAATAAACTCTTGAACTCTTAACTCAAGAGTTTTAGATGATGGTCGTGTTGTAATTGATTTACCCACTTATTTTATTTCAAAATGAACTTTTTCGATATTTTTAATTAAGTTTAATTACAAACTTCTTGAATTTTTTTAATTATTTTGAACTTTCAGATATAAAATATTTTTTAATCTCTAAACAATTTAATAAATAAATAAAATTCAACCAAAAAATTGAAAAGCTTATTCTTTAGTTTATAAATTCTGCTTATGGGTGATTTCTTTTATCAAATAGACATAGGATTATTTTACTTTATTAATCATACACTTTCAAATCCATTGTTCGATAAATTTTTTGTTTTTATAACCGATGTGAAAAATTGGTTTATTGCTTATTTAATATTGTATTTAATTCTAATTATTAAAGGCGGGAAAAGAGGAAGAATTTCTGCACTTATTCTTATATTCTTAATAGTAGTTTCAGACCAATTAAGCAGTGTATTTCTAAAAAATTTATTTGGGAGAATTAGACCTTGCAATGTGCTTGATGATGTTAATCTGCTTGTAGGATGCACAGGCTCGTTTTCATTTCCTTCATCTCATGCAGTTAATAATTTTGCAGCTGCAGTTTATTTCGGTAAATTATTTCCCAAATATAAATTGATTTTAATTATCACAGCATCTCTAATTGCTTTTTCAAGACCTTATGTTGGAGTTCATTATCCTTCTGATATTTTAGGCGGTGCAGTAATTGGTTCGCTGCTTGGTATGCTTTTTTCCTATTTTGTAGTATGGTTAGAAAAATTTTATGATGAAAAAATTAGAAGAGGTAAAAGTAGTTATGAAAACTAAACTACAAATTGCAAAAAACTGGCTGCCAAGATACACTGGAACTAAAATAGATGAATTTGGTGATTATCTGCTGTTGACAAATTTTTATAATTACATAATAAAATTTGCAGAAAGATTTAATTGTGATATTAAAGGCATAGGAAGACCAATGCAAACAGCAACCAACAATAATGGTCTTACAATTGTAAATTTTGGAATTGGTTCTGCTAATGCAGCCACAATAATGGATTTATTAGTTGCAAGAAATCCCAAAGGTGTTTTGTTTTTAGGGAAATGCGGCGGGCTGAAACAATCTACAGAAATTGGAAATTTCATTCTTCCAATAGCTGCTATAAGAGGAGAAGGAACAAGTAATGATTATCTGCCGCCAGAAGTTCCTGCACTGCCTTCATTCAAACTTCATAAGTTTGTTTCAGATAAAATTGTTGCAAGAAATATGGAATATCGAACTGGTGTTGTTTATACAACAAACAGAAGATTGTGGGAATGGGATGAAAATTTTAAACAATATCTGAAAAGAATTGGAGTTATTGGAATCGATATGGAAACTGCTACTTTGTTTATTGTTGGTTATGCAAATCAAATTGCTCGTGGAGCTTTATTGCTTGTATCCGATTTACCAATGTTTCCCGAAGGAATTAAAACAGAAGAATCTGATAAACTTGTAACACAGCTTTATACAGACGTTCATCTTGATATCGGCATTGAAGCAATGACAGAAATTGGTGCTAAAGGAGAACAAATAAAACATTTTACTTTCTAAAAGAAACTTAAATTTTTTTATAATGTTCAATAACTGCATTCAATTAATTGAGAGGAAATAAATGAGAAAATTTTTGTATATAATATTCGTTTCGTTAATTCTGATGAGTTGTTCGTCAATTTATGCACAAAACTCAGATGAAAAAATAATTAAAGAATCACTTACAAAACTTTTAAATTACAGTAAAGAAAAATCATTTGAAAAAGCAGCCAGTATAATTGCTTACACCGGTGAAGATAAAAGTAGGGAATACAAAACTTCTTTCGATGCATCAAATAAAGATGAATTGAATCAAGTGAAAAGAATTTGTAAAAAAATATCCGCACTTTTAGATATAAGTTCAAATTACGAAACAGGCAAAATTACAATTTCGAAGGAAAATAATATTGTTATTTACAATGCAGAAGTAACATTTATCAGCGGGGAAGAGAAATTAAAAACCAATTTTAGATTTATTAAAGTTGATAATGGCTATTTACTTCTTGGCATAAATTAGTGAAACAATTTTTCAGTTATTAAGTTTACTTATACAATAAGTGCTAAGATTGCAAACAAATCAATTATAATTAACATTAAACTTACATCTTCTTTTTTCCCTGTAAAAATTTTTATTAAAATCCATGAAATAAAACTCCATATTATTCCCTGAGTAATTGAATTAGTTAATGGAATTAAAATCATTCCGAGGAAAGCTGGAATAGAATCATCAAAATTATTCCAGTTTATTTTTGTAATTGGTTTCATCATAAATACACCAACAAGAATTAATGCTGGTGCAGTTGCAATTGGTGGAACTATAGAAATTATGGGTGAGAAAAACATAAAAGGTAAAAATAGTAGACCAGCAACTACTGCAGTAAAACCAGTTTTCCCGCCTTCTTCAACTCCTGCAGCTGATTCAATGTAACTTGTTCCCGAACTTGTTCCAAGTAATCCAGAAATTGTTGTAGAGAATGCATCAACAATTAATGACTCTTTTATTCTTAATGGTTCGCCATTTTCATCCAGTAAGTTTCCTGCTTCTGCTACTCCAATAAAAGTTGCAATTGAATCAAACATATCTGTAAATAAAAAAGCGAAGATTACAGGGAACAAAGAAAATTTTAAGGATTCAACCAAATTAAGCTTAAATGCAAGACTGAGCTCTGGGTTAGCAAATAAACCTTTCCATGAAACTAAAGTTGATGTACCAAAACTTGCAAAAGCATCACCATAAATTCTTCCTACTGGAATAGAAAGAAAAGTTGTAATCACAATTCCTAAAATTAAAGCTCCTTTAACTTTTTTTATTACTAAAATAGAAGTTATAATTAAACCAATTAGAAAAGTAATTATCGCTGCGTCTAATTTGCCAATACCAATAATTGTTGCAGGATTGCCTACAATAAATTTAGCATTAACAAAACCTATGAATGTTATAAACAATCCTATACCAGCCGAAATACCAAATCTAATTTGTTTTGGAATTGATTTTAAAATTAATGTTCAAATGTTCAGAATGGATAGAATCAAAAAAATTATGCCTGACCAGAATACCGTTCCAAGTGCGACTTCCCATTTTACACCCATTCCTGATACCACTGAGTAAGCAAAGAAAGCATTAATCCCCATACCAGGAGCAATTAAGATAGGATTTTATGCATAGATTCACATCATTATGCTGCTGAAAGCACTAACCAGAATTGTTGCTGTGAGAACCCCTTCAAATGGCATTCCTGCTTGTGACAGTATAGAAGGATTAACAACAATAATATACATTGATGCTAAGAATGTTGTTAGTCCTGCAATTAATTCTGTCTTTAAATCAGTATTGTATTTTTCGAACTGGAAGTATTTTTTAATCATGATTAATAAGTCCGTATCAATTAATGAATACAATAAGAAAATAATAAATATAATTTGCAAGAAAATATTTTTTATAACCAATTAGATATTTTGATAACAAAAAGTATTTCGATTGTTAACAATCAATTGCTCTTAGGACTTTTATACATTCATCAAAGAATCTGTAAAATTTTAAAATTATTATTTCGGCTATTAATATCTTTTTTATTA
>CAZNFW010000009.1:0-74618 GCA_964572725.1 uncultured Melioribacter sp. | reverse complement strand
ACGAAAAGCATTTGTAACGGCTTCCAAATTTGCCCCGCCACCTACATCCAAAAAATTTGCTGGTTCTCCGCCATAAAGTTTTATTATATCCATTGTTGCCATTGCAAGCCCTGCACCATTTACCATGCATCCTACATTTCCGTCAAGTTTGATATAATTAAGATTGTATTTTGATGCTTCAATTTCGAGTGGTTCTTCTTCATCTAAATCCCGATATGCTGCAATTTCTGGGTGACGATAAAGTGCGTTATCATCAAAATTCATTTTAGCATCGAGTGCAACTATACGGTCATCATTTGTAATAATTAATGGATTTATTTCTAGGAGTGAAGCGTCTGTTTCTTCATAAGCTTTATATAATTTCATTAAAAAAGGAATAAAATTCTTAAATGCTGTTCCATTGAGTTGAAGTCCAAAAGCAAGTTCTCTTGCTTGATAAGGCTGCAATCCTACAGCTGGATCAATCCAAACTTTTAGGATTTTTTCCGGAGTTTCTTCTGCTACTTTTTCAATTTCAACTCCTCCCTCGGTTGATGCCATAATTACATTTTGTGAAACACTGCGATCGAGTAATATTCCCAAGTAAAGTTCTTTTTTATAATCTAGACCCTCGGCAATAAAAATTGTTTTTACAATTCTGCCTTCTGGACCAGTTTGATGAGTAACTAAAAGATTTCCCAACATCTTTGAGGCATATTCTTTTGCCTTCTCAACAGATGTAGTAAATTTTACTCCGCCTTCTAAGATTAATTCCTCTTTATTATTTGGATTATAGATTTTTCCTTTTCCTCTTCCACCTGCATGAATTTGTGATTTTACAACAAATTGATTTATACCTCGAGATTGAAGCTGAGCTATTGCAGCATCAAATTCAGAAATATTTTTTATTGCTATGCCGTCCTGAATTGGCACCTCAAATTTTTTTAATAATTCTTTGGCTTGAAATTCGTGAATTTTCATAATTTTCCCCTGATTAGTAATTCTTTAATTTAAATTCTTTATGAAAAATTAAGTCATTTATTTTACAGATTCAATTTAGTGAATTTATAAATAAATCTTTTTGTTTAGAGGTAAAATATTTGGTGAGTATTATGAATAAAAAACAAAAAATAGTATTGATTATTTCTTTGTCTTTCATAATTATTTCATTTGTTTTATGGATTGTTAATGGTGGAGAAATTTTTACAAAAACGCAAGTAATGATTGAAACAAAAGATGAATTATTCGGATGGACAGAAAGAAAATGGGTGGATAAATTTGTATGGGGACTTGATTTAAGTCTATTATTGAGTTTTTTCAGTATAGTAACGGGTGGATTATTAATTTATTTTTTTGGGAAGAAAAAAAATTCAAAAAACTAATTCATGTTTTTTTCTTCATAACAATTCAGCAGTTCAATAAGATATTCATATGAATAAATAGTATCATATATAATCGAATCAATGCCTTCAATATTTGCCAGTTTGTGGCTTATTTGTATTATCGTAGCAGTTGACAATACTTCTTCCATAATTGGAGTTGAGTGATGCAGTAAAACAGCATCGACTATTTTCTTAGGAAAACCCCACAAAGCTAAAGCATAAGCCCCAATTACAGAGTGAGTTGCTCCATAAACATTTTTTGCTGCTTCATCATCTAAATAAACATTATTTGTTTCTTGTTTAATAAAAGATGGATTTTGATTTATCATATTTAAAATGATAACTTTTCCTATATCATGTAATATTCCAGCAATATAGGCTTCTTCAGCTTTTTCTCTTTTTCCTGTAAAATGTGAAGCAAGTTTGTGGGAAATATTGCTTACCACTAAACTATGATTCCAGATAGATTCAATTATATTTTTTAACTCAGAATTTTTTTCTAAGTGAGAAAATACTTTTGTATATAATACTATGGATTTAATTACATTCAAGCCTAATAAATTCACTGCTTGATAAATATCAGTTATTTTGGCTGCCACTCCAAAGTAAGCAGAATTTGCCAGTTGAAATATTTTAGAAATTAATGCAATATCTTTCGATATCAAATTTATTATTCGATGAATTGATACATCAGGGGAGAATATTTCTTTTTCAATTTTGTAATATAATTCTGGTAAAGCAGGAATTCCATCATCACTATTTAGTTTTTTGATTGTATCTTCATTTTGAATCAAATTTTTAAGTATAAGTGGAGTTTCAATTTTTTCTTTAAACGATTCATTGCTATCAGAAATTGCTAAATATTGATGGGCTAAGTTGAAAGATTTTATAGGAATTTCTTCGTGATTTTTATCAGAAAAAATTATTCGAATAACTTTTGGATGGTTTTTCTTTATCCTTGATAAAATTTCTGTAAATGCTGTTTGTTTGATTTTATAATTTACCAAACAAGCATCTATATTAATATTTTTTAATATTGAAAGAGCTTCGTTAAGGTTATTTGCAAAAAAACAATTATGTCCATTGAAAATCGGAGCAATAGTATCTTTCAAATTATCATCATCAATAAAAAGTAAATTATATTGCATCATTACCTCTATCTTTAATTTGATTAATAGGGACAGACGAAATTTAATTTTTCTTGTCTTATTATCGTAATTAATGAAAATAATTTAAATAATTACAGTTGGAATATTACTCTTATCCATTTTTTTCTACTGAACTTTATACTTTTGCTTACTGTTATGCCATCAACAACAATTAGGGTAAGGCATGAAAAATTATTTCATTTTATCGCTTTTATTCTTTATAAATTTTATTATAAACGCACAGGGTTTCAAAGTAAAAGCAATTGGAATTCAAACCTTCAACTTTGAGGACGAAAACGGAAGAAATCAAGCAACTTTTTTTAGCACAACTCCTTTGGAAGATATAACGGGAACAGCAAATGGTATCTCAGGGTCTGTTACATTTGATGTGGCAAATTTTGCGAAGACTTTAAGAGGCAAAATAGTTGTTAAAGTCGCTTCAATAAATACCGGCATTGAACTTCGGAACAAACATTTGAGAAGTAAAAATTGGCTTGATGCAGAAAAATACCCTGATATAATTTTTGATATTAAATCTGTCTCAGATGTTAAGCAAATTGCCGATAATAAACTTTCTTTCAAAGTAATTGGTAATTTTACAATGCATGGAGTTACTAAAGAGATTAGTGCAAATGTTGAAGCAACCTACTTGGATGAAAACGAGGACACAAGAAAAAGAGCACCAGGAGATTTATTAGGAGTACGTGGAAAATTTAGTATCAAGCTTTCTGATTTTAATGTTGAAAATCAGATTATTGGCAATAAAGTTGCAGAAGAATATTGTTGGGTCTAATAAAAAATAATCATTCTATTAAATAGAAAATCAATACTTGATAAAGAATTTGATAAGCAAATTTATTGTACATCATTGTGGGTTATAAATTATTTGAAAAATCTGTATGATAATTTGAAAAGATTACCAATAGATAAAATTATTGTTAATTCCTCTTAGTTTCTGCCTGATTAAAAATACTATCAGATAAACCTTTATTTATTCTATAATTTGAATAAGTTATTGTTACAACACCGCTCAATGGTTGTCTTAATCTTCGATTAATATTTTCTTTTTCCTTTTGCTGTTCTGGAATATTAGTTCTCGGGGCTTCCATGTCTCCAAAATTAAATTTTATTTTTGATGGCAAGCCAAGATTTTCTTTTTCATATGTTAATTCTATTCTAATGGTTCCGGATTTTTTTGTTGTAGTTTCAATTTTTCTAATTACATTTTCAAATGAATCAATCCACAATGTGGATAATATTACATCTGTCGTATCAGAATTTGGAATAATTTTAATAATATCACACTTTTTATTATTTAAAATTTCGGAGCGAGCATAAATTGCAGTAAAATCACCTTTCATTAATTGAGAAGGTGAAAAGTTTAATCCTTGTTTAGGCAGCATTACAAAACCTTCGGATTGAATTTTGAATTTATCCGGCTGCTTAAAGTAGATTTTAATTTTCGAATCCGGCATTTTCACTGAAGTAATATCAAACTTAATTTCTGCATCTACTTCATAATCACGAATTAATTCAAATCTTTCTTTGACAGCATTTAAGATTTTTAATGGGTCTTTTTGCTGCCCATAATTTGATGATAGTATAAAAAGCGAAATGATAAAAATTAAGTTTCTCATCGAATTCCTCAGCTTAATATATCTTTCTTTATAAAAATGTAAGAAGTTAATAAAAACAATACTGCAGAGTAAATTGCTAATATAATTGCTGAATGAAGGATAATATTATAATCTACATTGTAATGAAAAAATCCTTCCCATTGCGGCATATGAGTTGTGAAAAAATATGGTTGTATTTCATTAAGAAGATCAATTGGCAGGGCAGACAAAACAAACAAAACGATAATTACTGCCATAGTTGCAACAATCGGTCCTATTGCATTTTCAACTAAAGATGAGAAAAAGAATGAAAGAGAAAAAACAGTTATCATACTTAGAACAGCAAATAAATAAGCACAACCAAATCTCCAGAGAACATCATTTGATGCGAAAATTACAATTTCACCTCTGAAGGAAATTAATTCACCTGTTCCAAAAATTAAAACACTTACACCTAAGCTCAAGAAGGCAAGCCATACAATTAGTGATATAACATAGATTATTCCTGCAATATATTTTGATGTAACAATTTGTAAACGGGAAACAGGGCGTGTAAGCAGCATTCTGTAAGTTCCAGCAGTAGCTTCGCCGGCTAAAATATCTCCGCCTACAAGAACAATCAAAAATGGAATGTGAATGAATAATGAAGAGAGAATCAAATTTGCTATAAGATAACCATTGAAAAGATTCCCAATCATTAAAAACGAATCTTGAAGACTGCGAGTTATAACTTTTAGATAATCATCACCAGTAAAATAAAGTGCAAGTTGTATGATGGGAATTAAAACACCGATTGCAATAAATCCAATATATGTTCTCCACTTTTTAAATATTTTCAAAAGCTCGATATAAATTAGCGTTTTCATTTTTCGCTTCCTTCCGTAATTTTCAGAAAATAATCTTCGAGGGAGCGAATTGGAATGACAGCACTTACATTAACATTGTTTTCAACAAGATATTTGTTAAGAGCTGCAATTTCATGATTGTTCATTTCAAACGTTATTAAATTTTTTTCTTTTGATTTAATATTATCTTTCCATGTGGTAAGATTTATTACATTTAGAGCTTTTTCAATATCATCAACTTCAACAGTTACATTAACTTTGTTCGAGTTTAGTAAATCTTCGACGCTGCCTTCGACTAATGTTTTTCCTTTATTAATTATAATCATTCGTGTAGCTATGAGTTCAACTTCTCTTAGAATATGAGAAGAAAGAAAAATAGTTTTGCCTTTAGATTTACTCAAATAAACAATTAAATCACGAATTTCTTTCATGCCCTGAGGATCTAAACCTGTAGTGGGTTCGTCAAGAATTATTAATTCGGGGTCATGCAAAAGTGCCTGCGCTATTCCAAGTCGTTGTTTCATCCCATGTGAAAATGTTTTGACTTTGCTTTTGTATCGAGATGCAAGACCAACCAGTTCGAGCATTTCCATAATTTTCTTCTTAGAAATATCAGCTCCACTAATTTTACCAAGTATTTCAAGATTTTTATAAGCAGATAGATATAAATAGAAATCAGGTTTTTCTACAATTGCACCAACTTTTTTAAGAATTTCTCTGCGATTGGATTTAAGCGGAAGTCCAAAAATTTTTATGGTTCCTGATGTGGGTTTGATGAGAGAAAGAAGCATTCTTATAGTTGTGCTTTTGCCTGCTCCATTAGGTCCCAAGAATCCAAAAACATCACCACGAAAAACATTAAGCTCAAGATTATCTACTGCAATTAAATTTCCAAATTTTTTAGTTAATCCATTAACTTCAATTACTTTTTCATTTTGCACTTAACATTCTCCAAAAATTTATAAACATAAGACGAATTCTTTGTGTTGTATGTTTTAATTAGTTTTATTATTTCTTTTCCCAAAGGATGGTTCAACATGAATATATTTGGCTAAAATGAATGAAGGTATAGTTGCAATACAAACCCAAATAAAAAAGTATTTGTATCCTATTGCTTCTTGAATCATGCCGCTGAACATTCCGGGTATCATCATTCCCAATGCCATAAATCCCGTAGCAATTGCATAGTGAGAAGTTTTGTATTCACCTTCTGAAATATAAATCATAAACATCATATAAGCGGTAAAACCAAAACCATATCCAAATTGCTCAATAGCAACACAAGCATTGATTATAAATAAATTTGTTGGTTGTGTATAAGCAAGGAATACATATAATAAATCAGGAACATTTAATGCAATGAGCATTGGCATTAACATTGATTTTAATCCCTTTTTTGAAATTAAAAATCCTCCTAAAATTCCACCAACAATTAATGCAATTATTCCTATAGTTCCATAAATAAAACCAACATCTGCCGTTGATAAACCAAGACCACCAGTATCACGGGAATCGAGCATGAATGGGGATACTAATTTAATTAATTGAGCCTCACCAAGACGATATAACAACAGAAAACCAATAATCAAGAGAATTTTTTCTTTTTCAAAAAATCTAAAGAATGCTCTGAAAAATTCTTTTATAACAGATGACCTTCTTTCCTGAAGTATAGATTTATCGGATGCTGGATGAGGTAATATAAAATTGTGATAGATAAAGAATACAAAGAAAAGTATTGCTAAAAGAGCAAAAGGAATTATCCACGCAATTGGAATTTTTCCTGATTGAATTTTTAAGACTGCTTCAGATTTTTTTTGAACTGAAGGGTCAATTTGAACAACTGCATAAGCTAATTTATTCCAGTTGTTTGAGTTGAAAGTTATTGACTTGCCTGCTAATATTGAAAAATTAGAAGAACCATTGGCAAAGTCGAGAGTAATATTATAATTCTTATCCTTATCAGGTTTCTTTGAAAGATGAAAAGAAATTAATCCGATGTTCCCAACTAATTCATGTAAATTTGTTGTATCAGGAAAAGATAATCTTTCTTTTGTGAATCCATTTATTATATTAAACTTTTGTGCAAAGTTTACATAGAAATTTACAGTTTCTTTTGTTTGAGGATGAGTGCTTATTTCAAGAATTGAAGGTCTGGCAATAATTTTCAAATTGCCTTCAACAGGCAAAACTTTTGATGAATCAATTTGAATTGTATTTTCGAAAAATTTTTCTGGAGAAGCAATTAATTTAACCTCTGCAGGTGCAACAGTTAATGTGGATTCTAAGTAACCTGCAAGAATGACAAGTAACCCCTGACCAGCAATCATGGCTATTCGATAAAAGGTACTTCTAATTCCAACAAAAAAAGACTGTTGACTTTCTGAAAGTGACAGCATATAAAAGCCATCTGCTGATATATCATGTGTAGCAGAACTGAATGCGATTAACCAGAAAAATGCTAAAGTGAATTGAAAAAAATCAGGGACGGGGATTGTTAAGGCAACGCCAGCTAATCCTGCTCCTATCAGTAACTGCATTGAAAGTATCCAGAACCGTTTAGTTTTGAATATATCAACAAAAGGGCTCCATAAAGGTTTGATTACCCATGGCAGATAAAGCCAGCTTGTATAAAGAGCAATATCAGCGTTTGAAATGCCGAGTCGTTTATACATTATTACAGAAACAGTAATTACTATAACATATGGAAGCCCTTCTGAAAAATATAAAGTTGGAACCCAGAACCATGGACTTTTAATTTTCGAAATTTTTTTATTGTGGGATTTTTTAATAATCATTTTTCATTCTTCTTTTTATAATATGTTTTTTTAGATAATAATGCTGCACCAATTTCAGGGGGATATTTTGGTTTTAAAATTTTTATTCTATTGAAAGTCTCTTTAATCTTTTCTTTAATTGTTTTTGAGTAAAAATTATTCTCACACAATAAATTTCCAATTAAACAGAGCTTGAAGTTATCCCCAAGAAATTTTGTTGCAGATTTAATAAGAAGAATAATTTCATCTGACTCTTCTTCAATTATTGATTGTGCAATTCTGTCTTTTTTACTTGCAGCTTGAATTACATAAGGTGCAAAATATTGTATTTCTAATTTATTGCTGTAAATACTTTTTATGAGTTCGTCGCGAGTTTTTATTAAAAATTTTTCTTTTAGGATATCAGTCAAAATTGTTTTACTGAATCTTCCATCAAAACTTTTTGAAGCCGCTTGCAATCCTTTTTTTCCAATTGAATATCCGCTTCCTTCGTCGCCAATTAATCTACCATAACCGCCAGCAATAAATGTTTCTCCATTCTTGTTTTTTGAAAATAATATTGAGCCTGTTCCAATAATTAAAATTGTTCCTTCTTTACCGTTGAAAGCGCCTTCGTGTGCAATTTCTATATCACTTGTTACATAGAAATCAGGCAGTTTAATTTTTTTCTCTTTAGACTTTTTAATTATTTCTTTACTTAAATATTCTGAATTTTCTTTTCTTCCACATCCTGATATTCCCAGTGTACAGTGTAAAATTTCATATTTCTTAATAGCTTTCTCAATTAAATAAAGTAAAAGAGATGCAGAATTTTTATAACCTATAACCAATGGGTTTGAAGGACCTCCCTCAAGTTCAAATATTATTTCAAGATTATTGTTGATGCAAACACATTTAGTTTTTGTCCCGCCGCCGTCTATCCCTAAGAAATAGTCCATTTATTAAGAAGAAATATTTAAACACTAAGATATGGAAAAAATAAAAAGAATAAAAAATTGATAAATAAAAATTTTTTAAATCCGAGATTATAATTGAATTCATTAATTATTGTTGCTAATTTTCATTAGCCTCATTTGAATATTAATTCTCTTGATAAAATGTGGTAATGTTGTTGACAATTTATGATTGAAATTGTTTATGTTCAGAATTAGTTAATAAATTATTAAGGAGGGGCGATGCCTTCAAAGAAATTAAAAGAGTTTCTGGATCAAAATAATGTAAAGTATGTAACTATCAGACATTCACTTGCCTATACTTCTCAAGAAATTGCAGCTTCGGCTCATATTAAAGGGAAGAATCTGGCAAAGACAGTATTAATTAAAATTAATGGCAAGATGGCAATGCTTGTTCTTCCTGCTACCCATAAAGTTGATTTTGAATTGCTTAAAAATGCTCTTGGTTATGAAAATGTGCGGCTTGCTAATGAACAGGAATTTTTAGATAAGTTTCCTGAATGTGAAGTAGGTGCTATGCCGCCTTTTGGTAATCTTTATAATATGGAAGTTTATGTTGATGAGTCTTTATCCGAAGACAAAGAAATTGCATTCAATGCCGGGACCCATGTCGAATTAATTCAAATGAGTTATGAAGATTTTGAAAGACTTGTAAAACCAAGGAAGATGAAATTTTCTCATCTTTCAAAATTATAATTAACTAATTAAATGAGGTGAATAATGATTAGAAAAAAAATTTTAGTATCATTTATAATAACATTAATAATATTTGCTACTGCATGTAATAAAGATGATAATCCAGTAAGTCCTGAAAATGATATGGTAGGAACTTGGGTATTAACAAAAATTATTTTACCTGATTATGGAAATATGGAAATTACGCCAGAGCAGGCAGGCGTTAGTGTAACATTGAAAATAAAAAGTGACCACACATTTGAAATAACCTTTATAGACTCGGAAGGTACAAATACAGAGACAGGAACATGGAGTGTTTCTAACGGAAAAATTACCATAAAAAGCAGTTCTGGAGAAACCCAAACATTGGATTATGAATTTTCTGGTAATAAACTTAGAATTACATCACAAATGGATTTAAGTGGACTTGGTATTGCTGGGATGGGAAATATGCGTGTAATTATGGAATTTACAAAACAATAATTGTTAATTTTTTTCTGCATAATTTTACAAAGTAAATTTTTGTGAACACCAGCAAATAAAAAATTTTGTTGGTGTTCATTATTTTAATTCACCCTCATCATTAGAGGAGATGAAATTATATATATTTTAAAATTTATGATGGATTGTATGAAATCAGTTTATGAAACATTTGAAAGCTCGTTCACATTTTTTGAATCGCTGAAAAAAAAGATAATTGAATTAAATCCAAAAGCACAACTTTTCATATCGAATTTTGCTGGTTCGTCTCGTAATCTTTTTGTTTCACATTTATTCAACAAAGAAAAACAAATTCTTCTTTTGTGTGAAGATTTACAAACATTAAACGAAACTAAAGTTGAACTCGACTTGTTTGGCTTGAGTGATAAAATTATTGTAATTGATGATTTTGATATAGAATCTGTTCAGGAAAAATTAACAGATTTATCAACACGAGAAAGTTTTATTCTGATTTCTGTTTATGAATTGTTGTACCAAAAATTTCCTTCAAATAAATCCTTTAAAGATAATATTACTCATATTACAACTGGTAGTAATATTTCTTATAACGAAGTTATTGAGTATCTCAATCTCTTAAATTATAATCAGGATAAGTTTGTAGACAAGCAGGGAGATTATGCAGTAAGAGGTTCGATTATTGATTTCTGGTCTTACAGCGAAAAGCTTCCTTGCCGTCTTGAATTTGATGGCGATTTTATTGAATCCATTCGTCATTTTGACCCTGAAAGTCAGCGTTCAACTGTAAAAGTTGACTTTGTTACACTGGCTCCATTATTAAATGATACATTAATTTTTACAGAGAATATTTTTTCTTACCTGAACAATCCAGTTGTATTTGCAGCAGATTTCAAGTTAAAAGAATTAACCAGTAATTCAACTAATAAAGAACCTGTTCGAAATGTAATTGATAACGAACTCGATGAAGAGTTAATTGAAGAATTATTTGAAAGTAAATTGGCAGATTCACAAGAAAAAATTATTGATACAATTAAGAATGAAAGTGAAAAAAAAGAAATTTATCTGGAAAGTTTATTTAATGAAAATGCACGCTGGATAATTGAAGATACACTAAATATTTATGATAATAAATTAAATCTGGATTTATCAGAACCGCCGCCTATAAACTCAAATTTTGAACTTCTCTTTACGATACTTAAGAATTATTTAGATAAAGAAAATAAAATAATTATTACTGCGGAGAATGAACTCCAATGTAATAGATTAAGTGAGTTAATAACAGAATTTGATAAGGGATTTGCTAATTTTATTGAAGAAGGTAAAATCAAAATCATATCATTTCCGATAAAAGCAGGATTTATTTCAAGAAATGATAAGATTGTAGTTTTAACAGATTATCAAATTTTTAACAAGCCGTATCGCACAAAAATTTCAAGCAAAATAAAATCTAAAAAATCCCGAACTAAAGATTTTGCATCTATAAAAAAAGGGGATTTTGTTGTTCATGAAGTTTATGGCATTGGTCAGTATGCAGGACTTGAAACAATTAAAATTGGTGATGTTGAACAGGAATCAATTAAAATCTTGTATGCAGATGGTGATGTTGTCTATGTAAATCTCAATTATCTATCTCTTGTAAAAAAGTTTTCTTCTAAAGATAATGTTCAACCAAAACTCACAAAACTTGGAAGCGGCGAGTGGACAAGAACAAAGAAAAAAGTTAAATCAAAAATTAAAGATGCTGCAAGAGAATTAATTACATTATATGCGAAAAGAAAATTAACAAAAGGATTTGCTTTTAGTCCCGATACAATATGGCAAAAAGAGCTTGAAGCTTCATTCTTTTACGAGGATACACCTGACCAGACGCGTGTAACAGAAGAAGTAAAAAATGATATGGAAAGCGAAAATCCAATGGATAGACTTGTTTGCGGAGATGTTGGTTTTGGTAAAACAGAAATTGCTGTCCGTGCTGCATTCAAAGCAGTTAACGACAGCAAGCAGGTAGCACTTCTTGTCCCAACTACAATTCTTGCAGAGCAGCATTATAATACTTTTAAGGACAGACTGGCACAATTTCCTGTTAGAATTGAGATGCTTTCAAGATTTCGTTCTCAAAAAGAACAAAAAGAAATAATTGAAAAACTTGCTAAAGGTGAAATTGATATTATAATTGGGACTCATCGATTATTATCAAATGATGTTCAATTCAAAGATTTAGGACTTCTAATTATTGATGAAGAACATCGATTCGGTGTTATGGCAAAAGAAAGGCTTCGTTCTTTCAAAGCAAATGTGGATACATTGACTTTAACTGCAACTCCAATTCCAAGAACATTAAATCTTTCCTTGTTGGGAGCTCGTGATTTATCAATTATTGCAACTCCGCCTCCGAACCGTCAGCCAATTTATACCAAAGTAGATTTATTTGATATATCTAAAATTCGTCAATGGATTTTATTTGAAGTCAATCGAGGAGGACAGGTTTACTTTATTCATGATAGAATTCAATCAATAGAAAAAATTGCAAATTATATTCAAAAGCATGTTCCAGAAGTTAAAATTGGAATTGCGCACGGTCAGATGAAAGCATCACAACTAGAAAAAGTAATTCATGATTTTCTAAATAAACGATTTGATGTTCTTGTCTCAACAAAAATAATTGAATCAGGCATTGATATCCCAAGTGTTAATACTATAATAATTAATCGTGCAGATAGATTTGGACTTGCAGAACTTCATCAGCTTCGTGGAAGAGTTGGAAGAAGTGATAAACAAGCTTATGCATATCTTCTTGTGCCTTCGCTTGATATGATTACAAAAAAAGCTATTAAAAGACTTCAGGCAATTGAAGAATATACTGACCTTGGAGAAGGATTTAATATTTCAATGCGCGATTTAGAAATTCGAGGTGCAGGTAATCTGCTTGGCACAGAACAGAGTGGTTTTATTGATTCTGTTGGTTTTGATTTATATTTGAAGATGGTTGATGAAGCTGTAGAAGAACTTCGTCAAAGTGAATTCAAAGAAATATTTAAAGATTTGCCAAAACAAATTGAAAGGTCTGAACCAACAATCGATACTTTCTTTGAAATTGGCATACCTCAAGATTATATGCCAGACCAGTCAGATAGACTTAGTTTTTACAGTGCATTATTTTCAATGTTGAAAATTGATGAAGCAGTAGAAATAAAAGAAGAAATGATTGATAGATTTGGCAAATTACCTAAAGTGGTTGATAGATTAATACTTGTTGCGTCGCTTCGTTTTTATGCATCTTTTGCTTTGCTCGAAAGAATTATTATTCAAAGAAAAAAATCTATTATTATTTTACCTAAAGGAAATCGGGAAGATTTTTATCAAAATAAATTTATTCCTTTATTGAACTTTATTAATGACAATTATTATAAGTCTGTAAAATTTGTCCAGCAAAATGAAACATTAAAACTTGAGATTATAAATAACTCAGATGAACCAGAAAAAATTCTTGAATTCCTGATTGAACTATGTAAAGAAATGACAAACGTAATTTCTTCAGAAACAGTGGGAGCAATTAATTAATAATTATGAATTATGTTGAATAAAAAAAGTTTTTGAATTTTAGTAGTGTAATAACAGAGAGAAGTTTTATCTATTAAGTCTAAATTTTTTTCTATAAGGAGGAAATAATTATGATAAAAAAAATATTCAAAAGTTTTTTTGGATTACTTGCAGGATTTTTAATTGGTCTTCAATTTGCTCAGGAACCAAAAACTAATCCACCAGTTACAGCAGAAATTGTGGTTACAGATGATTTAAAGAATATTCTAAGAACCTCTTGCTATGATTGTCATTCAAATGAAACTAAGTGGCCATGGTATAGTTACATAGCACCTGTTTCTTATTTAATAGTTGATGATGTAAAGGAAGGAAGAGCAAAACTTAATTTCTCCGAGTGGGGTAAATATGATGAAGCAAAGAAACTCAAGCTAAAAGAAGAAATATTGGAAGAAATAGAAAAAGGTGATATGCCACTACCTGTTTATACTTTTTTACATCCAGATTCAAAAATGGATTTTATTAAAAAGGATAAAATAAGAAAATGGGCAACTGGTAAATAATATGTTCAATTTCTTTTTCATAATAATTTTATTTTTTTATATCCAGTTTACTGAAACCAAAAAGAGCACTCAGCAAAATGATGGAAAACTTATGCAAAATATTATAAAAGCAGATTCTTTATTAACTAATTATAACAAAACAAATCCTGTAACAAATAGTTTATTGATATACAAAAACAATAGACTTCTTTTTGAAAAATATTATAATGGTTTTAATGAAACGAAACTTGCCAATCTTAAATCCGTTACTAAAAGCATAACATCACTTTTAATTGGTATTGCAATCGACAAAGGAATGATAAAAAACGAAAATCAAAAATTAATTGAGATAATGCCAGAACTCTTTGATAATGTTTCAGATGAAAAGAAAAAAGAAATTACAATACGTCATCTGTTAACAATGAGCGCAGGTTTTGACTGGAATAATTTTGGCGGGAAATGGCGAACTGGATGGGATAAAAGCAAAAATCCAAATCAATATTTGATTAATAATGTTCCATTAAAATATAAACCAGGAGAAACATGGAATTATAACAGCGGCTTATCACATCTGTTGGCTGGAATTATAAAAAATTGTTCACAAATGAATTTGCTGGAATTTGCAAATCAAAATTTATTTTTGCCGCTTGAAATTAAAAATATAAAATGGGAAAAAGCTGCAGATGGAAATGAAAAAGGAAATTCTGAACTGTGGCTTAGACCTAAAGACCTCGCAAAAATTGGATTAATGATGCTTAACGAAGGCAGATGGAATAATAAACAAATTGTAAGCAAACATTGGATTGAAAAATCTACAAAAAAATATTTTGACGGCTTTCCTCAAATTGGCGGTTATGGTTATCACTGGCACACACGAAAATTTGGAAAATATAATTCATATCTTGCAGCAGGATGGGGTGGACAATTTTTAATTGTAATACCTGCATTAAATTTAGTAATAGTGAATACTTCAAAATGGAATGTTGCAAAATCAACTTATATTATTTTTGAATTAATTGAGAAATACTTAATTAAAAATTTATAATGCATTCATTTTCTTTTAAGAATATTTATTTTAATAAGAAAAGTAGTTATTATCATTTACAGTTAATACTTTTTGTTGTTTTGGTATTTATTTCTCTTGCAGTTGCACTTCAACATTATTTTATAATTGAACAAAATTCAAATCAGCATTACAGTTTACTTTGGCATATTCCTTTTAATATTTTTTATTGGCTCTACTGGTTTTTTATTGCACCGCTGATTTTTTTGGTTGTAAAAAAATATAGTAAAAATAAATTTCTTGATTACTTTGCTCTTTATTTTGTTGCTCCTATAATACTTGTCAGCATCCATCAAATTTTATCTGCAGTTGTTATAAATCTTGTTCTTGATTATCTCGATATTAGAACATTAATTTATAGAAGAATTCTTCGAAACCAGTGGCTTTGGGTTGATATTGTGATCTATTTTATCATAGAGGCAGGTATCTATATTGTAGAAAACTTAGAAGAAAATAAAAAAGAGGAAATAAAGTTATCCCAGTTAAATAACAGCATAACCGAAACACAAATAAATATTTTGAGAAGTCAAATTCATCCGCATTTTTTATTCAATACATTTAATACTCTTTCAACTTTGATATTGAAGAATGACAGAGAGACAACATTAAGTTTGATTAATAGAATTAAAGAATTGCTTTCACGGTCATTTAAGGAAAATAATAACACACTTATTCTAATTAGAGAAGAATTAGAATTCGTAAAAAATTATCTTGAAATAGAAAAATTAAGATTTGGCGAAAAACTTTCCGTTGAAACACATATTAATATAAATACTGAAAATATGTTAATTCCAAATTTTATTCTTCAGCCGCTTGTAGAGAACTCTATTCGTCATGGAATTGCAAAAAATCCTGAAAATGGAATTATTCAAATAAATATTACTGATGAGAATAATTATCTAATAATTTCTGTTGAAGATAATGGAAAAGGGCTTGATGATAATAAAACTGAAAAAGGCTTGGGATTAAAAATTATTAAAAATCAGCTTGAGTATTATTACGAAAACAAATACGATTTTGAATTAATGAAATCAAAACTCGGCGGCTTAAAAGTTATGATGAAAATACCTTTACTAAAAAATTAAAATTAAGTTTAGTGTGAAGTGTTGCTGCAATTTAAAAAAATAATAGACCTCAAATTATTTATTTCTCTTTTTGTTGTTCTCAGCTTTGTAGGTTTGGTAAATTCATTGCAGACCTATTTTATTTATCACAAAACAATAAATCCCTTTTTACTTTTATTGTTTACTAAATTGATTTACAACTGGTATTTCATAGTAATTGCATTAATTATTTTAATTCTTGTAAACACTCAAAAGAAAAATGTTTTGTTAGAAGTAACGAAAAATGTTCTGATAATTTTTTCTTTGATTGTAATGCATCAGCTTCTTTTTTATGCTTTTGAAAATTTGTTTCTAATTAGAAGAAGTTATAACAGCTTTTATCAATATATGTTTAATAACCCGCTTGTATGGCTCGATGTTGTAATGATAATTTTATTTTACCTTGTTTTTTATTTGATTAAATATAAAAATCAATTAAAAGAAAATGAGTTAATGAGTTATCAATTAAAAGAAAAATTATCTTTTACAAAACTGCAGGAACTCAAAAGTAAAATTAATCCATCATTTCTTTATAAATCTTTAGAAAAAATTGCTGAATTAGTGAAAGAAGGGAAAACAAGTGAAGCTGACAGCCTGCTTACAGCGATTAGTGATTTTTTGCGAATGTCTCTCTATAATGAAAATAATTTTACATCTCTTATTGATGAAATTGAAATTGTAGAAAAATATTTGTCAGTTGAAAGAATTATATCTAATAAAAAATTAGAATTGAGAAAAAGAATAAACAATTCAATTGATGGATTTACACTTCAATCTTTTTCACTTTTGTTTATAGTAAAAAATTTATTAAATATAATCAGTAAAGATATTATCATGGAATTAACTGCTAATGAAACAAATAATAAATTAATTGTTATTCTTAATATTTTTTTGAATGGTGATATAAAATATGATGAAATTATACAGCTTCGTAATTTTATGAAAGACAATCACACTTATATAATTGAAAATGGTAATTGTTATACTATTGTTTTGAATACATAAAAAAATAATCAGGTGATAATTTGAAAATAAACACCATAATTGTTGATGATGAACCTCATGCAAGAGAAGGTTTAAAAATCCGATTAAAAGATTATAAGGAAATTACAATTGTTGCAGAATGCAGTTCGGGTTTTGAAGCTGTAGAAAAAATTAATGAACTTTCCCCTGATTTAGTTTTTCTTGACATTCAGATGCCGGGAATGAACGGTTTCGAAGTTCTTAAAAATCTTAATCATGATAATATTCCAATAATAATTTTTGTAACTGCTTATGACAAATATGCTCTTAAAGCTTTTGAATTTCATGCTGTTGATTATTTATTAAAACCAATTGATAAAAATCGTTTAAAGAAAGCAATTAATTTTGCAATAAGTGAAATAGAAAATCGTAGGTTAAAAATATATTCTGAAAAACTCAAAGCTCTCGCAGATGAATATCTTAATTTAGTTTCAGATAAAGAAAAAAGTATTGAGGATAACAAATATTTAAACAGGATTTCCGTTAAAAACAAAAACATTATTAAAATTATTCCTGTTTCGGAAATTGACTGGATAGAAGCACAGGGGGATTATGTTTATCTTCATGTAAAGGACGAAAAATTTCTTCTGCATGATTCATTAAGTTCTCTTGAAAATAAATTAAACCCCTATGTTTTTGTAAGGATTCACCGCTCTTCAATTGTTAATATTGAGAGAGTAGAAAAATTAAAATCGAATGAACATGGTGATTATGAATTGTTTCTTAAAGATGGAACTAAATTAAAAATGAGCAGAACTTATAAAGAAAATTTTCAAAGGTTATTCGGAAATACATTTTAAAATCTGCAGCTTAACATTTTAATATCGCAGCCTATCGAAAAACTACTCAGCTTATAGAAATTTTATTCTGATTTCTAAAAATCTATAATAGATTTAATTACAATATCATACCAATTCCGAAAAAAATTATTATTCAATAAATGGAGGCACCATGAAAAAAATTTTGTTATTGTTGATACTTTTTATACTAACAAATTATCTTTATTCACAAAACAAAGCTTACGTCGAGTGGAAATGTGTTCCGCCAGATAGTCAAAACGTTTCTGTAGTACAAGGTAATTTAATTGGTTTCAAACAAATTGGTAGTCCAAACTTTGTTGTAAGAAGTTATTCAGGAACTAATGCTGGACCTCTCGGTACGAATCAAAGATGGTGGCCCCATGATGGAACTAATCCAATTTCATGGGGAAATGAAACGGCTCAAGTTGATTCGCGATATGTTCAATTTGCTTTAATGCCAAAGTCAGGTTATAGTTTTCATGCAGATTCTATTTCTATGTGGCTTGGCGGCGGCGGAACAAGTTACATGAGAGTAAATGTTTGGTATTCATTAAATTCTTCATTTAATAATGCTGCAAAATTGAATGCTAATCCTATTAAACTTGGTAACAATAATGATTCACTTTATGTATTTGCAATTAATGCTCAGGTGAATGATGGCGATACACTTTTTGTTAGAATTTATCCCTGGTATGAAAGTTCACCTTCAACATCAAAATATCTTTATATTCAGGATGTAAAAATTTGGGGAACAACAAAAGGAAAAACATATCAAGCATCTGCAAGCTGGCCTTTGACTAATCCTGCTGATGGAGGAACTGGATTTTCGGTTATTACAACTGGACAAATAACAGCTCAGGATGAATATTTTAAGAATACTGAAATTAATCAATACACTGGACCAAATAATAGTCAACGAATTAGAATGGCTGGCACAAACAATACTTGGCCAGCAGGTTTGACAGACCAGATTGATACTGTGTTTGTTCAATTTTCAGTTTCTCCAAAATCAGGTTATACTCTTTATGTAAATAAAATTTCTTTTGATATCGGTGCAAAAAGTTCTAGTACATTTAAAGCTAATGTATGGATTTCTACAAAAGCAGATTTTAGTAATGCAATTAAATTGAATTATCAAACAAGCGACCAAACCGGTCATAATTACTTAAATCCAAATGCATTAGAACATTTTGAATTTGACCAGAATATTGTTGTGAAATCTGGTGAAACTTTTTACTTGAGATTTTATCCATGGCACGAAAGTTCATCTGTTTCTACTGGAAAATATTTGTGTCTCCAGAATATTGTAATTGCAGGTGAAGTTGAAGGCAGCCCTGTTGCATCAAAAGTATTATGGCCTTATGAAACAGGAGAAGAATTTGTAACAACTGGACCAATCTTGGCTGAACCTGTTAAATATAGTCCTGCGATGAAATTTTATGGAACAACACAACTGCCAGATACAAAAGGAAATAACTTAAAATGTGGTGCTGTTCAAACTGTTTCCAAAACATGGTATGCTGAACCTAATCCGACTGATACGCTTTATTTTCAATATACAGCAAAACCAAAATTTGGTGGAACATTATATGTTGATTCGATTTCTTTGTATATGGGAGGATGGTTTTCAAGTAATTTAAGAGCTGCTGTTTATTATTCTAAAGATTCAACATTTTCAACAAAAACATTATTAATTCCAGATACAGCACTGGTAGGAAATAAAGTTGATAAATTTGGAAAGAAATTAGAAGAAACAATTAACACAGGTGAAGCATTTTACTTGAGAATTTATCCGCACAATACTAAAGCAGAAGGCTGGGCTAAATTAATTGCTGTTGATAGTGTTCAAATAATTGGAAATGTATTGGGTGTTACAGCAGACCCACCAACTGTAGTAACGAGTCCTGTAACTGACATTTCAACAACATTTGCAACAAGTGGTGGTAACATTCCTTCTGATGGTGGTGCAATAGTTACACAAAGAGGAGTTTGTTGGAATACTACTGGAAATCCTACCATCTCAGATAATAAAACAATTGATGGAAGCGGTTCTGGCTCATTTAAGAGTATTATGAAAAATTTAACTCCGGGAACAAAATATTATGTTCGAGCTTACGCAGTTAATGATGCGGGAGTTTCGTATGGTGAACAAATTGAATTTACTACACTTGATTCTTTAACAGTTCCAACAGTAACTACAACTTCAGTTTCAAGTATATTGGCAAAAACTGCTGTAAGCGGCGGCGAAGTTTTAAGCTGGGGCGGTGATACTGTAATTGCAAGAGGTGTCTGCTGGAATAAAACTGGAAATCCAACTATTAACGATTCAAAAACTGAAAATGGTAAAGGACTTGGTAAATTTACAAGCATTCTTTATCCATTAGAACCGAATACAACTTACTATGTTCGTGCTTATGCAACTAATAGTAAAGGTACAGGTTATGGTCAGGAAATTTCATTCACTACTCAGCAGATGGCTCCTCCAGTTACAAAAGTAGTAGCAAAAGATGGAACCGGAGATTACACATCTGTCCAGGCGGCATTTAACGATGTGCCGGATTATTACACAGGACCATATACAATTTATGTTAAAAAAGGAGTTTACTACGAAAAATTACTTTTGCCTTCTACTAAAACTAATGTAATCTTAAAAGGTGAAGACAGAGATAGTACAATACTTACTTATGATGATTATGCTGGCAAGAATAATTTAGGCACTTCTAATTCATACAGTGTAGCAATTGATGCAGATGATTTTACTGCAATTAATATTACTTTTCAAAATACAATTAAGAATGATGGAACACATGGAAGCAGCGAACAGGCTGTTGCATTAAGAGTAAACGGGGACAGACAGCAATATTTCAATTGCAAATTACTTGGTTATCAAGATACTTATTATACATGGGGAGGCAGAGGTGCTGGAAGAATTTATATGAAAAATTGTTATATAGAAGGTTCGGTAGATTTTATTTTTGGAAGAGACATTGTTGTGTTTGATTCCTGTGAAATTCATATTAATCGAGAAGGCGGAACACTTACAGCTGCAAGTACAGATGCAGAATCAAAATTTGGTTATGTGTTCAGAGATTCTAAAATTACAGCTGATTCAATTGGATTCGACGGCAGACCTATTACTTCTTTTGTACTTGGCAGACCTTGGCAGGCAAAACCAAGAACTGTATTTATTAATTGCTATGAACCTGCATCTCTTAATCCTGCTGGGTGGTCTACTTGGAATGTTACACCTGCTCTCTATGCTGAATATAAATGTTATGGACCTGGCTCTGATATTTCCAAAAGATTGACATCTATATCAAGACAATTAACAGATGACGAAGCAAAAGAATATACTCTTCAAAATATTTTTTCTAAAAATACAAATCCAAATTTTGGATACGACTGGATGCCAGATATAATTACTTCTGTAAAAGATGAAGAAGCAAACAAATATGAATTGCCAAGTAATTATTCACTTTCACAAAATTATCCCAATCCCTTTAATCCAACAACTACTATAAATTATTCCTTGCCAAAAGCAGCTAAAGTTAAATTGGTAATTTATAATGTTCTGGGACAGGCAGTAAAAACTTTAGTTGACCAAAAACAAGAAGCAGGTTATTATAAAGTTCAATTTAATGCTTCTTCATTAGCAAGCGGTGTTTATTTTTATAGATTAGTTACTGAAGATTTTGTTTTAACTAAAAAAATGATTTTATTAAAATAGAATCAGACTATATCATTGTAGAAAAATTGTATTTCAGGGCTGTTCAAATTTTTTAATCAATTTGGGACAGCCCTTAAATTTTATTTTAAGAGGTAGTTAAAATGAAAAAATTATTATTGCTTTTGTTTTTATTTAAATCACTTTCATTAGCACAAATTGAAAAAGATACTTCATTTACAACTTATTCAGCGTATGAAAAAATAAAAAATAATTATACTTTTGCTAAACCTGCAACAATTAACAAGAATGTAAAACAAATCAAAAATTTAGTTTATTATAAAGACGGGGCAAGACAATTACATCTTGATTTGTTTTTACCAAAAAAAATAAATCGAAAATTTCCATGTATAATTATAATTCATGGCGGCGGCTGGCGTTCAGGTCATAAAGAAATGGAATGGTCATTAGCTTCAAATTTAGCATCAAAAAATTTTGTTACTGCTACAATCGAATATAGACTTTCAACAGAAGCATTGTATCCTGTGGCAGTCCTTGATATTAAACATGCAGTTTTATGGATAAAAGAAAATGCTGCTAAATACAGCATTGATACAAATAAAATTGTTTTAATGGGACAATCTGCAGGTGGTCATCTTGCAGCTTTAGCTGGTGTTACTACAGGTGTTAAAAAATTTGAACCAGATAAAAAAAATATTTCTACAAAAGTAAGTGCTATAATTGATATAGATGGTGTACTGGATATGACAACCCCGTCTGAAAGCGGAAAAGATACAATTCCATCAAAACCATCGGCTGCTAAGCAATGGCTTGGATTTACTTATAAAGAAAAACCTGAATTGTGGGTTGAAGCTTCACCATTAAATTACATAAATAAAAATACTCCGCCAATCCTTTTTATTAATAGTTCTATTCCAAGATTTCATGCCGGAAGAGACGAAGCAATTGAAAAGATGAGTAAATTAAATATCTATTCGGAGGTTCATACCATCGAAAACACTCCACACACATTTTGGTTGTTTCATCCGTGGCAGAAAAAAGTTGTTATAATAGTAGTTGATTTTTTAAACAGTGTATTCAATGGAAAATTGTAAGCAAAAAATAAAATGCTAAACCCCTTTAATCTAAAAACTCCTTGAATTAGAAATTAGAGAATAAACAGAGAAATAAAATAAACCAGAATTATGCACTATGGCATAACCAATCTTTTGGAAGAAAATATCAATTGAATTTTCAAATAAACATTTGTGATGATTAGCTATGGCTCTATCATTCTAAAATATGTTTCATAAAAGTCTAATCTTATTTTAATCTATTGTTGATGAATTAGAAAATTAAAATTCACAAAATCTATTAAATGAAATCCTGACGGGATGAAATAGTTGCAGAAATTTTTCTAAGGGAAATTTATTTAGAAAACTTTTGAAAATATAAAAAGCCAGGATAAAAATATGTTTTTAATTTTAATTCTATTTTTGAATTATTTTGTAATTTTTCTATATGTAAAAATTATCTCTTTTTCCATTGAGAATTAATTTGGATTATTTTCTCTTTCCATTTCTTCAGCAAGCATTTTATTGATTGAAGCTGCTGCTCTTCTTCCTTCTCCCATTGCAAGGATAACAGTTGCTGCACCTAAAACAATATCACCACCAGCAAATACTCTATCCAATGAAGTTTTTTGATTTTCATCAACTATTATATTTCCCCATTTATTTAATTGTAAACCTGGTGTCGATTGAGTTAATAAAGGATTACTACCATTACCAATTGCAACGATTACAGTATCAACATCAATCAAGAATTCGCTGCCTTTGATTTCAATTGGTCTTCTTCTTCCCGATGAATCTGGTTCACCAAGTTCATATCGGACACATTCCATTTGTTTTACTCTACCGTCTTCGGTTCCTAAGATTCTTTTTGCATTTTGCAAAAATAAAAATTGAATTCCTTCTTCTTTTGCATGAGCAATTTCTTCTTTTCTTGCTGGCATTTCGACTTCAGTTCTGCGGTAAACAACATAAACATTTTCTGCTCCTAGTCTTTTTGCCATTCTTGCTGCATCCATTGCAACGTTCCCGCCACCAAGAACGGCAACATTTTTTGATGGATAAATTGGGGTGTCTGCATTTTCTTTATCAAATGCTCTCATTAAGTTTGCCCTTGTTAAATATTCATTTGCAGAAAAGACACCAACTAAATTTTCACCTTCAATACCCATAAAAATAGGTAAGCCTGCTCCAACTCCAATGAAAACTGCGTTGTAGCCATCTTTTTCAATTAAATCTTTTAGTTTACGAGTTTTGCCAACAACAAAGTTAGTTCTAAATTCAACTCCCATTGCAGTTAAAGTTTGGATTTCATTATCAATAATATCATTTGGTAATCTAAATTCTGGTATTCCGTAGCGAAGAACTCCGCCAAGTTTATGAAAGGCTTCAAAAATTGTAACATGATGTCCTTCTCTTCTACAGTCGGCAGCAACTACAAGTCCTGCAGGACCACTGCCAACAACAGCTACTTTTTTCCCAGTCGATGGTTTAATTTCTGGAATAGAAATCCTTCCTGTGCTTCTTTCCCAATCGGCAGCGAATCTTTCTAATCTTCCAATAGAAACAGATTTATTTACATCTTTAAGAGCTTTCCCAACAGCACAATTTTTTTGGCATTGTGTTTCCTGAGGGCAAACTCTTCCACAAATAGCCGGCAATAATGAAGTTTCTTTTATTACCCTAACGGCTTGTTCAAGTTCACCGTGAGCAATATGATTAATAAATCTTGGAATATCTATTCTAACTGGGCAGTCTTCTACACAGCTTTTTTTTACACATTGTAAACATCTCATTGCTTCCAGGCGGGCCTGTTCATAAGTATAGCCAAGTGCTACTTCGTTAAGATTGTGAATTCTAATTTTTGGATCTTGTACTGGCATTTCTTGTGGTGGAATTTTTAATCTGTCTTTTGGCTTTAGGTCATCTATTTTGGAAATATATTCGGCAATAATCTGTTTTGCTTTTTCATGTAGTTGTTTGGGAGTTTCATAATGCATTATTTCGTCTCCTTAGCTTCAATTAATTTTTGAAGAAAACAATTATAAGATTGTCTTTCAATATCTTTATACGTGTTCAATCTTGCTATCATATTATTAAAATCCACTTTGTGACCGTCAAATTCAGGACCATCGACACAAACGAATTTTACTTCATTGCCAACATTTACTCTGCAGCCTCCACACATTCCAGTACCATCTACCATTATTGTGTTTAATGAAACTTGGGTTAAAATACCATATGGCCGGGTAGTTTCAGAGCAAAATTTCATCATGATTGGCGGACCAATTGCAATTACCATATTTGGCTTAGGTACTCGCTCACAAATTTCTTTTAACGGTTCGGTAACAAGTGCTTTTCTTCCATAACTTCCGTCGTCTGTGCAAATGATAAATTCATCAGCTATAGCTTTCATTTCTTCTTCAAGAATAATTAATTCTTTTGTGCGTGCACCGATAATTGCTATAACATGATTATTAGCCTTCTTCAATGATTGAGCAATAGGATGCAAAGGTGCAACTCCGATTCCACCGCCAACGCAAACTACAGTGCCAAAATTTTCGATATGAGTAGGTTTTCCTAATGGACCAACAAGTGTAGGTATATTATCTCCTTTATTGAGCAACGAAAGTTGTTTTGTGGTTTTCCCAACAACCTGAAAAATTATTGTTATTGAACCTTCTTCAATATTGGCATCTGCTATAGTAAGTGGGATCCTTTCTCCATAATCTTCGTCGACTTGGAGAATAATGAATTGTCCTGCTAATCTTTCTTCTGCAATTAGTGGTGCATGAAGTTTCATAAGAAATACGTCTTTTGAAAGTTGTTTCTTAAAGAGAATTTTATTCATGATTCACTCTTAACAAAATTTTGTTTTTTAAATAAAATTATTTATAAAATTAAAAATATTTCTTCTTAAGAAAAATGATAGTTTAATGCTCTGTTCCTGATATTAAAAGATCTGCAGGTAAAAAGCACAGCAATTAATAATTTTTGAAATATCTGAAAATATTCATTGTGATGATCCAGTATAGAAAAATCCCATCTATTACTAAAATAATAGCATAAAATATTTGTTGGTGCATGAAAAATAAAAAATGTGAACTTGTCGAGATAAAAAGAGATTGATAATTTATGATACTGTTTAATCAAATTTTAATTAAGAGATTATTTATTTGAATACCTAATGAAGGAATTAAAAATTATAACTGAATGTAAACATACAATGTGTGGTTAATTTAATTGTAAGAATCTAATTCCTTAAGAATATTTGAAATATTTTTTAATTGCTAATCTCAGCTTTAGTAATGCAATCGAAATACTTATTAACAATTCTCTTATTGACCACTTAGCTAAAGTATGATGATTAACATTTTTTACTACTCTCGATATTGGATTTTATGTTGATGATTAACTTTATATACCTAAACTACTTGATTTGTATCAAAATATTCAATTCAAAATATTAATAAAATTTTCGATAATTATTAAAAAAAGAGTTTCTTATGGAACCCGTAAAAAATGAACATTTTTTTCTAAGCTCTCTTTTTAATCAAATTAAATATGAAATGAAAGATATTGATAACAACAAGTTAAAAGATACTGCAGAAATTTCTAATACCGCTAAAGTATTTGATAAACTTGATAAATTTCTAAATCTTGGCCGCTCAAATAGACTTGATATTGATGACCTGAATGACAAAGAAAAAGAAGAATTTATAAAAATGTTAAGTGAATTAATAAAACGTGGGGTAGTTGGTTATGAAATCCTCGAAGTAAATGGAAAACCTGAAAAACATTATATTGTAAATCAAATTGGAAATCAAAGAATTTATGGCGCTAAACTTTATAAAAAGAGAGGGTATAATAACGATTAAGCAATTACATTAACCAGAGTACCGGGGTCTTTTGCTTTTTTTATGTTGTAGATTTTATTAATTCTTTTTTGAATATAACTTAATTCTTCTTTGCGAGAATCTGGTTCGATTAGCATTCCATCAATGATTATGTAAAATCCCTTCTCGTTTTTAGATTCAAAAATTTTTTCTGGTTCTACTTCGTAATACTGTTTGAAATTATATTGTCTTGATTTTTTATTAAATACCTTTCTTGTTTCATTAAATATTTTGCTGCTTTCTATTGTATTTGCAACTGGAACACCTTCCTGAAATCTGATATCGTTTTGTTTTGAGTTTTTGTTTTCATTTTCTTCAGAAATAATTTTAAATTTTTTGTCAAGTGATAAATTTTTGAGAAAAGAATTATAATCCTGTTCTTTTCTAATTTCATTAATGTTTTTTATGCTGAGAGGATTAATCTTTAAATCGAACTGTTCATTGAGATGCTTAACTACAATATTTTGTGTGCTAATATTCATTGCTTATATAAATTTTGAAGCAATAATAAATTTATGAATTAAATTTATCAAGTAAATTTTTATTAAAGTGATGTTAAACAAATCATATTAAATTAATTGGCACTTCAGTTACATTTTTTTCTTTGTCTATTGAAAAACATTTTAATTGGTTTTCTGAAACAGAATAAATTAAGTATTTTATTGAAGTATCGTTTGCAAATCTGATATCTTCTTTTGACATTCTTGCTGGAGAATTAGGATGAGAATGATATACAGCTATTAAACTTCCATTTTTTTCTCTGGCATATTTTACAGCTTTAAATTGTTCTTTGGGGTCAAACGTAAAATGTTCATTTGATTTATCAATATTTGTCATTTTAATTATATCGAATACAGTATCATCATTCCCTACAAGGTAACCGCAGGCTTCAATAGGATAATCTTCTTTTGAATGATCAATTATTTTATTATAAATGTCTTTTGGAAGATTAAACATATTTATCCCCGCTCAATAATTACAAGATAAGTATCATTTTGAATTTTTTTAATATCAAGAACTTTGTTGCCTTGTTCTGTTACAGTCTTTGGTACATTTTCAAGAGGTTCGCCTTCTTTTAATAGTACTTCAAGTATATCGCCTTTGTTTAATTTTTCGAGTTCGAGTTTTGTTTTTACAAATGTCATGGGGCAATGTTCTTTTGTTATGTCTAATTTTACTGTTTTCATATGAATAAAATTTCACCTCCTTCTGAAATATTTAAAAATTTAGCAATACCAAGAATTTCTTTAACTTCTGGAATAAAATCTTCTTTTTTAAGCCCAAGAATATTAATTGACATTTCGCAGGCATATAAATTTACATTTAATTGAATTGCTGCATTAACTAATTCTTCGAGAGTAGCAACATTTCTTTTTTTCATTAATCCAGTCATTAATTTTGGACTGATGCCTGCAAAGTTAAGTCTGCTTAATGGTAAATTTTTAAAGCTGCCCATTAAGAAATTAAAAGTGCGTGCAAGAAATCCTTTACCAATTGCACTTCTAAATTTATTTTTTTTAATGACATTTAAACCCCAGAAAGTAAAGAACAAATTAACTTCGTAATTAACAGCTGCAGCACCAGAGGCAATTGTAAACGCCGCAATTGCTTTGTCAAAATCACCGCTGAAAAGAACAATCGATATTTTCTTTTTTTCAGGCATAACAATTCTCCTTATAATTTTAGTTCACAAACCGGCTGCTCATAATCCTGTAATTCTGTAATAGTTGGATTTTTGCCGCACACAATGCAGTTTTCATTTTTCTTTAATTTAATTTCTCGAAAACTTGAGTTTAACGCATTAAAAGTTAATAGTCTATTTGTAAGCAAATCATCTTTATTGAGAATATATTTTAATGCTTCAACTGCTTGTATTGAACCAATAACTCCAGCAACAGCTCCTAAAATTCCTGCTTCGCTGCAAGTTGGAACAACACCTTTTGGAGGTGGTTCTTTAAAAATGCATCTATAGCACATATTTCCTGGTGTGTAAGTAAACGTTTGACCATCAAATCTCAATATTCCAGCGTGTGAATAAGCTTTCTTTAACATTACACATGCATCATTAACAAGAAATTTTGTTGGGAAATTGTCAGTTCCATCAATTATAAAATCATAATTACTTATTATTTCTTTGATATTTTTTGAAGTTAGTCTTTCATTGTAAGTAATGATTTTAACATCTGGATTAAGTTGTTCTATTTTTGCTTTTGCTGAATCAACTTTTGGTTTATTTATATCCGGCGTGAAGTGAATTATTTGTCGCTGTAAATTGCTTAAATCGACTACATCACTGTCAACTATGCCAAGCGTACCAACACCAGCCGCTGCAAGATATAATAAAATAGGTGAGCCTAAGCCACCTGCTCCAATTACAAGCACTTTTGCTTCAAGTAATTTTTTTTGGCCTTCACCACCAACTTCTTTTAATATAATATTTCTGCTGTATCTGTAAATTTGTTCTTCTGTAAAATTCATAATTAATTCCCTTAAATTTTTTCTAATGATTGTTCAAAATCTTTTATTATATCATTTATGTTTTCAAGACCAACAGAAACTCTAATTAATTCACTTGTAACTCCTGCCAATTTTTTTTCTTCATGGGAACAATTAATATAAATTGTTGAATCTGGATGAATAACAAGCGTTCTTGTATCACCAATATTAGCTAGATTTTTTGCAAGCTTTAAATTATTAATGAACTTAAAACATTCTTCTTTAGAATTAAGTGTAAAAGTTAAAATTCCACTAAAATTATTTTGAAATAATTTTTTACCGATTTCATAGAATTTATTTTTACTCAATCCGGGATAATTAACACTTTTGACTTTATTATGGTTATCAAGATATTCAGCTAATCTAAGTGCGTTATAACTATGTTTTTCCATTCTCAATGATAAAGTTTCTAAACCCAGTAAGTGAAGAAAAGCATTAAAAGGAGATGGTGCAAATCCAAAATTTTGATAAATTTTTGATCTTGCCGCAGATAGAAAAGCATAGTTCCCAGCTTTCAAAGATAATTCTTTAATTTGTCTGACATTAGAATTTTTCCAGTTATAAGTTCCTGTATCAATTACAACTCCTCCAACAGCAGTTCCATTTCCTGTAATATATTTTGTAGCTGAATGAACAATAATATCTGCACCAAAATTTTTTGCCCGCCACAAATATGGGGTTGAAATTGTGTTATCAACTACAATTGGTATTTTATATTCTTTTGCCACTTCAGAAATTTTTTGAATATCGGGAATCTCGAGTTTTGGATTACTTATTGATTCAAAGAAAATTAGTCTTGTTTTATTGTTGATTAATTGTTTCCACGAATCAATATCGTTTATATTTTTGTAATGAATTTTAACACCGTATTTGTTCATAATATCTTTGAAGAACAAATAAGTACCGCCAAAAAGACAATCAGAAGATATAATTTCATCTCCCTGTTCGGTTAAAGTAAATATTACAGTTGCAATTGCAGCCATACCAGAAGATGTAGCTACTGCACCAATACCTTCTTCAAGCGAATTTATTCTTAGTTCAAATGCAGTAATTGTAGGATTCGAAATTCTTGAATAAACATAGCCAAATTTTTTTCCTTCAAATACATCTTTTAATTCTTCGGCAGTGTTGTAATTAAATGCAGCTGTTTGATAAATTGGTACAGCTGTTGCACCAAATTTCTCTTCTTTTTCAAATTCAGAATGTATTGCTTTAGTTTCAAATTCCATTTGAGCCACCACCCATAAAGTATAAAAATTCAATTACATCAGAATCTTTTAGTTCGACTGTATCATAGTTTTCTCTATCAATAATTTCTCCGTTTAATTCTACTGAGACCATTTGAGGCATTTCTACATTTTTAATTTTTAGAAGTTCACTTATTGATAATTTTTCTTTATCAATAATTTCTTTTTTTCCGTTAATAGTTAATTCCATCTTACCTCCTTTTATGATATGAAAAATGAAATTGACAAATATCTTTCACCTGTATCGGGGAAAATGACAATAATTAGTTTATCTTTATTTTCTTTTCTTTTAGCAACTTCTAATGCAGCAAACATTGCAGCACCACTTGAAATTCCAACTAGAATGCCTTCTTCTTTTATAATTCGCTTTGCCATACTTAGAGCATCTTCGTTTCTTACTTTAATTATTTCATCGATAATATTAACATTTAATACATCAGGAATAAAACCAGCACCAATTCCTTGAATCATATGTGGTCCGGGTTTACCGCCAGATAAAACTGGTGAACTATAAGGTTCTACAGCTATGGTTTTTAGTTCTGGTTTTCTTTGTTTTAATACTTCAGAAACACCAGTAATAGTACCACCAGTTCCAACTCCAGCAACAAAAATGTCTATATTACCTTCTGTATCGTTCCAGATTTCTTCTGCAGTAGTTTTTCTATGAATTTCAGGATTAGCAGGATTTTTAAATTGATAAGGCATAAAGGCGTTTTTGGTATTCTTTAATATCTCTTCAGCTTTTTCGATTGAACCCTGCATTCCTTTTTCTGCCGGAGTTAAAATTACTTCTGCGCCAAATAGTTCTAAAAGTTTTACTCTCTCTTCGCTCATAGATTCTGGCATAGTTATAATTACTTTGTAGCCTTTGGCCGCCGCTGCAAATGCCAAAGCAACCCCTGTATTTCCTGAAGTAGGTTCTACAATTACTGTGTTACCGTTAATTAAACCTTTATGCTCGGCATCTTCTATCATTGCAACGCCAATTCTATCTTTTACAGATGCACATGGATTAAAAGATTCTAATTTTGCAACTACAGTTGCATAAGCATCTTTTGTAATTTTGTTAATCTTAACAAGAGGAGTATTTCCTATCAGCTTTGTAATATCTTCAGCTATTTTCATTTTTTACTCGGGTTTTATTTTTTAACAAAAATTTTCCAGAATCGTTCACTAAATTTTTCTTGAGAAAGAATTATATGCCCGTCCTGTTTTAAAGAAAGAGGAACATTTTTAATGGGTTCTCCATCATCTAGAATTACTTCAAGAATTTGACCTTGCTGCATAGTTTCTAATTTTAATTTTGTTTTAACATAATTAAAAGGGCATGCAACGCCTTTTAAGTCTAATGTTTCATCTGCTTTAAGTTCAGTCATTTTCTTCCTCCATAACTTTTGCACATTGCATTATTTTAAGATTTGGTAATAATCTTAAGTATGATTTATCACAATCTTTTACAAATTCTTCTGCATAATTATAAATTTCTAAAGCAACTTCTTTATTGTCTGGTGAATATTTCCAAATAAAATATTTTTCTTTAATATCAGACCAATCGTTACACAACCAATTTTTTGGAGCAATTTTTTCGACAAATTCTTTTAAAATTTCTTCTTCATCTTGTGGTTCAATTCCTTCTAAAAATACATACATCTTTGCACATTTCAGTAATGAATCCAAGCACTTTGTTTTAACTTCTGACCAATTTTCTGCTGTTATATCATCATTTGCTTCGTAAATATTTCTTATTGAATCATATAGATTAATTGCCATAATATCAAGCAGACTTCCAGCACATTCACCTCGTGATTCAGCTTCCATCTTAAATTCCTCTTCAATACCGGGTTCACGGAAATATTCATAATTTTCTTTCTCAACAATGGAATTTTTGATTAATAATTTTCTGATTTCATTAATTCCAATTCTATCGACAAATTCATAGAATTTTTCTCCGCTTAATCTTTTTTCTTTCCATATTTGAATAACATCTTTTACAAATAAATGTGCATTTGCAGCTGGAATTTTCCCGATGACCTGACCAATTCTATCTCTTTGATTAAAAACATTTCCACCAACCAGCACAACATAGTGTGGTGAAAGTTTTCCATTAACTTTTAATGAAGCACCAAAAAATCCAAGGTCGCCAATATGATGTTGACCGCAAGAATTTGGGCATCCGGAAATATGAATTCTAATTCCATCAAGTTCTTCTACATTGTTGCCAATATGTTCTGCAAAATTATATGGATGTGTAACTGCAAGTCTGCACGAATAAGCACCTGGGCAGGAAACAATTTCGCGCATAGCTTCTGTTGTTGTTCCAATAAATTTATTTTCTTTAAGAAAATGAAATGCATCTTTCAAAAATTTTTCTTCAATCCATGGTATTAATAATTTTTGAGTAGGAGTAATCCTTGCATAACCAGCACCATAGGAATCAATAAAGTTTGCGATGGTTCTTAACTGTTCAGAATATAAGTTGCCAAGCGGCGGTTTTATCATTAATGAATAATAACCATTTTGTTTTTGTTTAATTAAATATTTATTTAAAAATTTTTGCCATAATGGATCGTTTTCAAAATTAAGATTATCGTAGAGTGGTGTTTTAATTCGTTTTGAATTTACAGGTCCATCTTCTCTTCCATTTTTTGTTGCTGCAGGTAAAGGGAAATTCGATATATAATTTTTTAGTTCATCGCTGATATTTCTAAAATTTTTCAATGAATTAAATTCAGCAATAACTAATTCTTTGAATTGTTCAAAACCAATTCTTGCAATCAAAAATTTCATTCTTGCTCTGTTTCTGTTTTTTCTTTCTTCTGTTCCGTATTTATGAAATACTCTCAGTATTGATTCAGCTAAAGCATAAAATTCTGAAACAGGTACAAAATCAAATAGCGGATATGCAGTCATTGGAACAGAGCCAAGTCCGCCGCCAACATAAACTTTAAAGCCATGTTCATCTTTGCCGTTAGTTTTTATTTGAGCAATGCATCCTATATCGTGTATTCTTGAATAAGCTAAATCTTCCTCGCTTTCAGAAAAAGCAATTTTAAATTTTCTTGGCAGTGTTGATGAAAGAGGATGACGCAAAAAATATCTTGTGCAGAATATTGCATATGGTACAACATCAAAATATTCATATGGATTTAATCCGCTTAAGTAAGATGAAGTAATATTTCTTACACTGTTGCCGCAGGCTTCTTTTGTTGTTATGCCAACATCCGCAAGCATTCTTAATATTGTTGGAATGTCATCTATTTTTACAAAGTGAAGTTGAATATCCTGTCGTGTAGTAAGGTGAGCATGCTGAGAGCCAACATATTTATCAATAATTGATGCAATTTGTCTCATTTGTTCAGTAAGGATAAATCCGCTTGGTATTTTAATTCGCTGCATGTGAATGCCTTCACTTTGATGTCTTACTCCATAAGTTCCAAATGTAAGACGATACCCCTTGAATCTTTCTGGGTGAATTTCATTATTTTTAAGTTTATTTATGATGTTTTCGTATTCATCAATTTCAGCATAAACATCAAAGCCGCTATTTATATCTATTTGTTCCCAAATTTTTACCTGTTCCATTTTTATATCCTTTCACTTGTTTATAAAATTATAAGCATGTTCATTAAATTGATTAACTAAATGAGGCAGTATGTGAGTATAATTTACAACATCGCCAAAAATTATTATTGCTGGTGATTCTGCTTCTTTAGACATTTCAATTAAATCCTGCAATTCGCCTGTTATAACTTTTTGATTTGTTCTACCTGCATTTGAAACAATAGCAGTTGGTAATTTTTTATCTACCTCAGCATCGATAGAATATTTAAGAATATTTTCTGCCTGAGTTAAACCCATAAGAACAATTGTTGTATGATTTTTTCTTTTTAATAAATCAATCCATGAATTATTGAATGCACATCCATTTAAGTGTGCCGTTACAATTGAAACAGACGAAGAGAGACCCCTGCATGTAGGAGGAATTCCTGCAGCAAGTGGAGCAGTAAGTGATGATGATAATCCTGGAATAATTTCAACATCTATGTTATGTTTAATTAAAAATTCTGCCTCTTCAGCACCTCTGCCAAATATAAATGGGTCGCCGTTTTTTAGTCTTCCGACTTTCATTCCTTTTTTTGCAAAATCTAATAATAAATTATTTATTTCATCTTGTGATAAATAATGCTTTCCTTTGCATTTACCTACATAAACTTTTTTTGCTTTTCGTGGAAGCAAGTTTAAAATTTCTTCATCAATTAGATGGTCATAAAATGCAATATCGAGATTTTGCAGAGTTTTATATGCACGAAGAGTTAAGAAATCTATTCCGCCTATACCACATCCAATGATATAAACTTTTCCAAATAATGCAATGGTTTCTTCTTTTGTATCTTCAATATTTATTTTAGAATGAATTCTTTCGTAAAGTTTTTTTTCTGCAAGTTCTCCAAGTTTAGCCGGAAGAATTTGTTTAATTTTATCTCTTACTATTTGAGTTAAAGTTGGACTTGCACCATCGCTTGAAACAGCAATTTTAAGATTTTTGTAGATTAGAAGAGAAGAAAAATAAAAGTCACATTCTTCAGGGACATCAACCGTATTAACTAAAACAAATCTTTCTTTTTTTATCTCTTTTATTATGTCGGATACTTCATTACTTCCTGTAGCATTAATAATAATATTGAAATTATCTGCATCATTCTTTTCAAATTTTTTTTGTATAAATGGGATTCCATAAATTTTTAATTCCTGTAAAATTTTTTCAGCTATTAAAAAGAAGTCGATATTGTTTTCTAACAGGACTTTTGCTTTTTGCAAAGCTACATTGCCACCGCCAATTAACAATATTTTAGGATTTCGTAATAAAACCGGCAATGAATTTATTTTATATTTTATTTCATTATTCATATTATATCTTTCATAATATTAATAAATAGGTTTTATTTCCCAGTGCGGGAAATATTTTTTTATCAGTTGATATAGTTCTTTTTCAAACTCAGCATAATCGGGTATAGCAATAACATCTTTTTCTTCCAATGCCTCAATTATAATTCCTCCGCCTGCTATATCATATTCGTCAACAATAACAAATCTTCCTGTAGTTTTTATGTAACTGAATAAATCAAAACTTATAGGTTTATCTGTTCTAAAAATTATTTTAGCAACTTCATGACGATGCACAAACTCTCTATCATTTGAAATTTCTAGAGTAGAAGCGTCCATTACAGATTCTATTTTTTCAATATTTAAACCAACTTTATTTGTACCAATTTTTAATTTATATTTTTTATGAATGCTAAGATTGTTTTTGCCCATCCAGAAAATGTTGGCTTTGAAACGATTAGTTGTAAATGGAAGTTGTTGATCTGTTCTGCAAATTAAATCGCCGGGTCTGACATAAATTTGTGTTGTAAGAGTCAAACCAATTGCCTGCTCTGCTACTGCAAATTGAGGAGAATCTTTTCCAAATATTTCTATTGTTTTTACTAAAGTCTTTTTGCCTGATGGCAGAAAAATTATTTCATCACCAACATTAATGGTTCCGGAATTTATAGTACCTGCTATTATTCTTCTATTATCACCATTTTCAGTAAATTTGTAAACTCCTTGTACAAACATTCTAAAACTTTTTTCTTCATCTACTTTTTCTTTTATAAATGAATCAATAAGTTCAAGAATTGTCTTCCCTTTATACCAGCTCATTAATCCCGAGCGAGAAATTAAATTATGACCATAAAATGCAGATACTGGAACAAATTCTATTGGCTTTATACCAATAGTATTAAGGAATTCTGAATAATCGTTTTTAATTTTTTGAAAGATATTTTCACTAAAGTCTACAAGATCCATTTTATTGACTGCCACTACTATTTGATTTATTCCAAGTAGAGAGAGCATAAATGCATGTCTTTTAGAATTTTCTGCAATACCTTCGCTTGCATCAATTAATAAAACAGCAGCTTCTGCACGTGCAGCACCGCTAATCATATTTTTTAAGAATTCAATGTGCCCGGGTGCATCAATAATTATATATTCTCTTTTTTGAGTTTTGAAAAATATTCTTGCAGTATCGATAGTAATTCCTTGTGCCTGCTCGTCAACTAAAGCATCAAGAAGAAAAGCATATTCAAATGGTTTAGAGTTAAACTCGCATGTTCTTTTAACTTGTTCTAATTTACCTTCTGGTAAAGAATTAGTATCTGCTAATAATCTGCCAATTAAAGTGCTTTTACCGTGATCAACATGACCAACAACTACTATGTTCATTCTTTCTCTCATAAAATTTCCCTTTAATTGTTATTAATTACATATAACCTTCTCTTCGTAACTCTTCAAGAGTTCCACCACCGTCTTTATCCTGAGCCCGGCCAGATCTTTCTGCAATATTTGCAAGTTTGCCGCTTTTTAGTTCTTCAATAATTTCTTTAACATTTTTTGCTGTTGATTCTATTGGAAATGTGCATGGATAGCATCCAAGCGACCTATATCTTTTTCCATTTCCATTATCAAAATAAAGTGGAACAACAGGAATATTTTCTCTATAAATATATTCCCAGATATTTAACTCTGTCCAGTCAAGTAATGGATGAATTCTAACATGAGTTTTTGGTGCAAAGTCAGTTTTAAATTGATTCCAGAGTTCAGGCGGTTGATCGCCTATATCCCAATCACTGTTTTTATCTCGTGGAGAAAAATATCTTTCTTTAGAACGGCTACCTTCTTCGTCTGCTCGCACACCCACAATTACACCTGTAAAAGCTTCTTTGTTGGAATCTTCAACTAACATATCTAAATCGTAGTCATAACGGTATCTTGTGAATTGTCCTGATAATGTATTTTTTAATGCTTCGGTTTTCAGAAGTCTGCAGCAGGTAATTCTATCAACATTACCATCTGGAAAAGTTTGTTTGGTTTTTAATGCTTCTCTGTTTTGACCAACAATTAATTTTAGTTTTAATTCTCTGGCAAGTTTATTTCTGTATTGAATCATTTCAGGTATTTTGAAAGAAGTATCAATGTGAATTAAAGGGAAGGGTACATGACCAAAAAATGCTTTACGAGCAAGATGTAATAAAACCGTACTGTCTTTTCCAATAGACCATAACATAGCCAGATGTTTAAATTCACGATAAGCCTCACGAAATATGTAAATGCTTTGAGCTTCTAATTTATCTAAGTGATCCATAGTCTCTCCTTCATTGTTTAATATGTAAACCACATTCTTTTGTTTCCGGGTGTTCCCACCACCATCTGCCGGCTCTTATATCTTCACCCGACATTACTGGTCTTGTACATGGTGCACAACCAATACTTTTGTAGTTTTTATCATAAAGACTGTTGTATGGAATATTATTTTTTCTTATGTAATCCCACACCTCTGCTTCAGTCCAATCATATAATGGATTGATTTTTATTATTTTGAAATTGTTATCATATTCAATTAAATCAATATTTTGTCGTGTTATTGATTGTTCTCTTCTTAAGCCTGTTATCCATACTTCTTTTTTTCTTAACGCTCTTTTTAATGGTTCAATTTTTCTTATGTAACAGCATTTTTTTCTTTCTTCAATGCTATTGTAAAATAAATTTATTCCATGTTCTCTTACCATCTTTTCAACAGAGCGGTAATTGGGAAAATAAATTTGAATTTGTATTCCATATTGTTCTCTTGTCCTTTCAATTAAATTGTATGTTTCGTTAGGTAATCTGCCTGTATCGAGTGTAAATATTTTTATTTTTGATTTAAGCAGATATAACATGTGAAGTATAACCTGGTCTTCTATGCTTAAACTTGTAGAAAATACCGCTTTGTTTTTAAAAGATTCCGAAATTATTCTTAGTACTTCAAAAGCATCTTTGGATTTTATTTTTGCTTTTAATTTTTCAATTGTTATCATGATTTTCCTCATATATGATATTCAGGTTCAGATTTTTTCTCTTTGCCGAAGTTTATTTTATTCCATAATCTTTCGTGTATATAGTAAAGAATTATTTTTGTAAATATTTCTATTCCACCGATTGATATGGCTACTTTAATATCTCCAGTCAATAAATATGAAATTATGGTTGTATCTAAACTTCCAGTTATTCTCCAAGTAATTGATTTAATTAAACTTCTATAAGATTTCTCGTGCATGTATTTTAATCTTTTTATTTATAGTAATAGATATTAAACAGCCTGAAAAAAGACTGAAGATTATTAAAGAGTTATTTTAAAAGAATTTTTAGAAAAGAATTAACAACAACAGCACATCTGGTTGGTACAGAGGAAGGTATTTGTTTGGTTTTCGAAATTGTAATTTTGATTTAAAGATAAACTGGAACTGAATCTGGTTGAAGTATTCAACCTTATAAAGTTTCTAAACTTCTTCTTAATTACCCTATTCATTTTTAGACCCTTCCTGTTTTTATTTAGTTAATTATAACAAAAAAGCCCTTCTATCTGTGAAGGGCTTTTTTGTAATTTATAAATAGTTATATTCTACCTTGCCTTCACAGATTGAATTAACAAAATTAAGCACATACAACAACAATTATTATTCTTTTTCATTTTCTTTTTGACTAATTTTGATGCAAATATATTCTTAATAAGATAATAAGTCAAGTATTTTAATAATTTTTATTTTGTTTTTATTTGTTGTATTAATTATTACTTTTTTTGTAAAGTTGTAAAGAAATTAATAATGACAGAGCAATTAAATAACATAAGTAAAAAAAGAAAAGTTGCTTTTGTATCAATGATTGCTGCAGCAGCTTTAACGACTTTCAAATTTATTATTGGAATTATTACAGGAAGTCTTGGAATTTTGTCAGAGGCATTGCATTCTGGTCTGGATTTACTAGCTACTGGCATAACATTTTTCGCAGTTAAGTATTCAGATAAACCACCGGATGAGGGACACAATTATGGTCATGGTAAAATCGAAAATTATTCTGCATTAATTGAAACAATATTGTTGTTTATTACCAGTCTGTGGATTATTTATGAAGCAGTTCGCAGATTAATAACAAAAGATTTAGAAATTGAAGTTAATTTTTGGGCATATGTTGTAATTATAACTGCAGTTATAATAGATTTAACTCGCTCAAGAGCTCTTTATAAAGCCGCCAAAGAATATGATAGTCAAGCCTTAGAGGCAGATGCGCTGCACTTTTCAACTGATATTTGGAGTTCAGTAGTGGTTTTGATTGGGTTGATTTGTGCTGAATTTAATTTTTATTATGCAGATGCAATTGCAGGTTTGATAGTCTCATTTATTGTGATAAGTATTAGTTATAGACTTGGTAAAAAATCTTTTGATGCTTTAATTGATAAAGCACCATCAGGCTTAAAAGAAGAAATAGAATCTATTGTTAATGAAATTCCTGAAGTATTAATATCGCATGATATAAAAGTAAGAGAATCTGGTCCTTACAAATTTGTTGATATAAATATACATGTCGATAAATCAATGACAATTGACCGGGCACATGAAATTTCTCATAAAGTTGAAGAAGCAATTGTTAAAAAAATTAAAAATGTAAAAGTTATGATTCATACTGAACCAGATGATGGAATTGATTAAAGATAATATTTTATACTATATTTCTAAATAATTTACGAATATTTTTAAGTGAACTAAAACTTAGATGACTGTGTTAATTTTATAAAATTAGTAAGAAAATAATTATTGAAAATTGGGAGATAATATATGAACGAAAATAATTTAAGTAATACTCAAATTGATGACATTGAATTAAGAGAATGGCTTGAATCCTTAGAATATGTATTACAAACTGAAGGGCCCGAAAAAGTTAAAGAACTTTTGCATAACCTTGATACATATGCACATCAAAAAGGTGTTGAAATTCCTTTTACAGCAAACACTCCTCATATTAATACAATACCAAAAGAAAAACAGCCTCCATTTCCTGGTGGAAGAGAAATTGAAAGGCGGATTAAGAATCTGGTTCGCTGGAATGCTATGGCTATGGTTGTAAGAGCAAACAAAATTGAACCGGGTATTGGGGGACATATATCAACTTTTGCTTCTCTTGCTACTTTATATGAAGTCGGTTTTAATCATTTTTTCAGAGGCAAAGATGGAAATCATGAAGGTGATATAATTTATTTTCAGGGACATGCTGCGCCCGGTGTTTATGCACGAGCATTTCTTGAAGGAAGATTAACAAAAGAACAACTCGAAAATTTTAGACGAGAATTACAACCTGGAGGAGGATTATCTTCTTATCCTCATCCATGGCTTATGCCGGATTTCTGGGAATTTCCTACAGTTTCAATGGGTTTGGGTCCTATTCAGGCAATTTATAGAGCAAGGTTTATTAGATATTTAGAAGATAGAGGATTGAAAAAACCAAGCGACCAGAAAGTTTGGGCTTTTATTGGTGATGGTGAAACAGATGAACCCGAAACACTAGGAGCAATAACACTTGCAGCTCGAGAAAAATTAGATAATCTGATTTTTGTTATCAATTGTAATCTTCAAAGACTTGATGGACCAGTTAGAGGAAATGGAAATATAATTCAAGAACTCGAAGCAATTTTCCGAGGAGCTGGATGGAATGTTATTAAAGTAGTCTGGGGAAGTGATTGGGATCCTCTTTTAGAAGCAGATAAAACTGGTCTGCTTGTAAAAAGAATGAACGAATCAATTGATGGTGAATCTCAAAATTATGTTACAAGAGATGGTAAATATATTAGAGAACATTTCTTTGGCAAATATCCTGAATTATTAAAATTAGTTGAACATTATACTGATGAACAATTAGAAAAAATGAAACGCGGCGGACACGACCCCGAAAAAGTTTATGCCGCCTATAAAGCTGCTGTAGAACACAAAGATGCTCCTACTGTAATTCTTGCAAAGACTGTTAAAGGTTATGGACTCGGCGAAGCTGGTGAAGGAAAAAATATAACTCATCAGCAGAAAAAATTAAATGAAGAAGAATTAAGAGAATTTAGAACAAGATTTTCAATTCCAATTAGTGACGAAGAAGTTGCTAATGCACCTTTTTATCGTCCACCAGAGGATTCTCCAGAAATTCAATACTTAAAAGAAAGAAGAAAAGCTCTTGGCGGATATATTCCTAAAAGAGTTATAAAAGCATCACCTTTGAAAGCACCATCTGAAGAATTATTTGAAGAGTTTTATAAAGGTTCAGATGGACACGAAGTTTCAACAACTATGGTGTATGTTAGAATTTTATCAAAATTATTGAAAGATAAAGAAATAGGTCATTTAATTGTTCCTATTGTTCCAGATGAAGCAAGAACATTTGGAATGGAAGCATTATTTAGACAGGTTGGAATTTATTCTCATGTTGGTCAGCTGTATGAACCTGTTGATAAAGATACACTCCTTTATTACAAAGAAGCAAAAAATGGTCAGATTCTTGAAGAAGGAATCACTGAAGCCGGCGCTATATCTTCTTTCATTGCTGCTGGTACTGCTTATTCAGTCCATGGAATTAACACTATCCCATTCTTTTCATTCTATTCTATGTTTGGTTTTCAAAGAGTTGGCGACTTAATCTGGGCTGCAGGTGATATGAGATGTAAAGGATTTTTGCTTGGAGCTACTGCAGGAAGAACAACTCTTGCTGGTGAAGGTTTGCAACATCAGGATGGACACAGCCATCTTCTTGCTTATCCAGTACCAAATCTTCTGGCTTATGATCCTGCTTTTGCTTATGAACTTGCCGTTATTATTCGTGATGGTATTTATAGAATGTATGAAAAGCAGGAAGATATATTTTACTATATAACAATAATGAATGAAAATTATGTTCAACCAGCTATGCCGGGAAATGTTAAAGAAGGTATTTTGAAAGGTATGTATAAATTTAAGGCAAGCAATTTGAAAGACACAAAATTGAAAGCTCATTTACTTGGTAGCGGCACAATTCTAAATGAAGTAATTAAAGCAGCAGAAATTCTGGAAAATAATTATAAAGTTTCTACAGACATTTGGAGTGTAACAAGTTATAAAAATCTTCATCTTAATGCTCAAGAAATAGAAAGATGGAATATGTTTCATCCAGACAAGCCAAAAGTGCCTTATATTTCTGAAATTACAAAAGGAGAAACAGGAGTATTCGTTGCTGCTTCTGATTATGTTCAGATTATAAAAGATGCAATGGCTAGATGGCTGCCGGGTCCGCTTCATTCTCTTGGAACTTACGGATTTGGAAGAAGTGACAGCAGAGCTGCTCTAAGAGACTTTTTTGAAGTAGATGCCAAGCATATTGTTTATGCAACTTTATATTCTTTATATAAAGAAAATAAAATTAAACTTGATACAGTTAAAAAAGCTCAAAAAGAATTGGGAATTAATCCGGATAAACCTAATCCGGCAAAATCATAAAATTTTCTAACAAAATTGGAAATAGAAAATGATAGTAGATTTTAAACTTCCTCATCTTGGAGAAAATATTAGTTCTGCAGATATTATAAAAGTTCTTGTTAAAGAAGGTGATAAAGTTGAAGTTGACCAGATAATTGTAGAAATCGAAACTGACAAAGCAACAATAGAAGTACCCTCTGAGGTAAGCGGAATAATCACAAAAGTTCATGTTAAAGAAGGAACTAAAGCTAAGGTTGGTGAACCTCTAATATCTGTAGAGGTGTCTGAAGAGGATAAACCAAAAGCCGATAAATCAGAGAAGGTTGAATCAGAACCTGCTGTTGAACAAATACAATCAGTTTCTCAAACAGCTTATTTACCTTCTGAAGTTGAAAATAAACAGACACAAATTGAAACGAGTACATTGCCTTCTGAAAATAAAGAGACAATAAAAGAACATACTCATATACCACAGGTTATAGATATTCCAAAAGATATTGTAAAAACAATTGTTCCTGCTGCTCCCTCAGTAAGAAGATTTGCCCGTGAAATTGGAATTGATATAACGCAGGTCAGAGGAAGTGGCCCAAAAGGAAGAATTACAATTGATGATGTTAAAGCTTATGCGAAATTATTAAATGAACAAATTCAAAAAGGGGGAATAGTTGGTGCACAGATTGGAATTTCTAAAGAACCTTTACCAGATTTTTCTAAGTGGGGCGAGATTGAAAGAGTGCCAATGAGTAATGTACGCCGTAAAACTGCAGAGCACCTTTCTTATGCATGGAATTCAGTCCCGCATGTTACTCAATTTGACAAAGCTGATATTACTGAAGTAGAAAAATTTAGAAAACAGTACAGCAACAAAGTTGAAACTGCTGGGGGTAAGTTAACTGTAACTGCAATTTTACTTAAAGTTGTGTCATCAGCTCTTAAAATATTCCCTCAATTCAACTCAAGTGTTGATATGGAAAAAAACGAAATTATTTACAAAAAATATATTAACATTGGAATAGCTGTCGATACAGAAAAAGGTTTGCTTGTTCCAGTGATTAAAGATGTGGATAAGAAAAATATTACACAGCTGAGTGTGGAGCTTACGGAAATATCCAGAAAAGCTCGTGATAAAAAATTATCTCTCGAAGAAATGCAGGGAGGATGCTTTACAATTTCTAATCTTGGTGGAATTGGCGGGACTTATTTCACTCCAATTGTTAACACACCAGAAGTTGCAATTCTTGGTGTATCTAAATCAGTTATTGAACCGGTTTATTTAGATGGGGAATTTAAGCCAAGATTAATGTTACCTCTTTCATTATCATATGACCACAGAATTATAGATGGAGCTGATGCAATTAGATTCTTGAGATGGATTATTAGTGCTCTTGAAAATCCATTCTTAATTTTTCTTGAAGGATGATTATTAATTACATATTTATTTCTAAAAATGATGATTATTTCAGAAAATAATTTTATCAAAATTTTTTTCTTAAAGAAAGAATTAAAAACAGAATATTATTAAGTAAACTGATTCAATTATATTTGTATATTGAATAACAAAAGAGATTAAAAATATGCCAACAAATACACAATTAGCGGTAATTGGAGCTGGACCCGGCGGATATGCCGCTGCATTTTTAGCCGCAGATTTAGGAATACAAGTAACACTAATAGATATGGAAAAAAATCCCGGCGGGGTGTGTCTTTATCGAGGTTGTATTCCTTCAAAAGCTTTGCTTCATGTGGCAAAATTAATTAATGAAGCTGAAGAAGCTAAAAAGTGGGGAGTTGAATTTGGTAAACCTAAAATTGATATCAACAAAATTCGTGATTTTAAAAATAGTGTTGTAAATAAATTAACAGGCGGACTTGGACAGCTTTCAAAACAACGAAAAGTAAATTACATTAATGGTAAAGCTTCATTTGTTAACTCGAATACTTTAATAGTTGCAAAAAATGATGGTACTGTTGAAGAGGTTGTATTTGAGAAAGCAATTATTGCAACAGGTTCAGTACCTGCTTCTATTCCCGGTGTTTTGACAAATTCAAAAAGAATAATGGATTCTACTGCAGCTTTAGAATTGAATGATATTCCCGAAAAACTTCTTGTAATTGGCGGAGGCTATATTGGACTGGAATTAAGCACGGTTTATGCAACGCTTGGAAGTAAAGTGACAGTTGTTGAAATGATGCCCGGACTTTTGCCTGGTGCCGACAGAGATTTGGTTGCAGTTCTTGAAAAAAGAATTAAAACAAAATTAGATTCAATTTATCTTGAAACAAAAGTTGTTGATATGAAAGAAACTGAAGAAGGAATAAAAGTTAAGCTCGAAGGCAAAAATGTAGATAAAGTTGAAATGACTTTTGATAAAGTTTTAATATCGATTGGAAGAAAGCCTGTAACATCAGGATTTGGATTGGAAAATACTAAAGTCAAAGTAAATGAAAGAGGTTTTATAATTGTTGATAAACAATTAAAAACAGATGACCCGAATATCTATGCAATAGGAGATGTAATAGGCAATCCGATGCTTGCTCATAAAGCAGCAGCAGAAGGCCGCACTGCTGTTGAAGCAATACTTGGTCATAAAGTTGTATTCGAACCAAATGCAATTCCAGCAGTAGTTTTTACAGACCCAGAAATTGCATGGACAGGAATTACAGAAACAGAAGCTCAGCAAAAAGGCATTAAATATGAAGTTGCAAAATTTCCATGGGGTGCAAGCGGCAGGGCTGCTACTCTCGATAGAAATGACGGCTTAACAAAATTAATAATTGAACCTGAAACAGAAAGAATTATTGGTGTAGCTATTGTTGGTGTTGGTGCTGGCGATATGATTGCTGAAGGCACTCTTGCAATTGAAATGGGTGCTACTGTAAAAGATTTGGAATTGACAATTCATCCACATCCAACGTTATCCGAAACATTAATGTTTGCTGCTGAATTATATTATGGTCATGCTACAGATTTATACAGACCAAAACGAAAGTAAATTTAGAACCTATTGCATATTTAATTGTTGAATGATTGCACAATTTTTATAGATGTATGAAAACTAAAATTTGCCTTCTCTTTTTTTTAGCCTCATTAATTTATGCTCAAAATTATGATTGGGTTCGCCACGATTCTTTAGTCAAAGCAGGGGTAAATCAAATTTATGGTATTGAATTCGATAAAGCAGAAAAGACATTTGATATTGTAATTAAAGAATACCCAAATCATCCCTCGGGAAAATTTTTCAAAGCTATGATTACATGGTGGCGTATATTGCTTGATTTAGAAGATGAAAGCTTAGACCAAAAATTTTATGACCAGTTGCAAGAAGTAATTGATATGTGCGATAAAATACTTGATAAAAATCCAAAAAATATTGATGCTATCTTTTTCAAAGGCGGCTCTATAGGTTTTAGAGGTAGATTACTTGGAATTCGTGAAAACTGGATTAAAGCTGCTCTGGATGGAAAAGAGGGTTTAGACCTTGTTTACAGAGCATATAAAGCAGACCCCAAAAATGTAGATGTTCAACTTGGTTTTGGTATTTATCATTATTATGCTGAGGTAATTCCACAAAGATATCCAGCTGTTAAACCTTTCATGATTTTTTTCCCTCAAGGTGATAAGAAAAGAGGATTAAAAGAACTTGAAAATGTTGCATGGAATGGAAGATATGCAAGAATAGAATCAAGATATTTTTTAATGACACTTAATTTTCAATTTGAAGATGATATGGATGAAGCACGAAAATGGGGTAGACTTCTTCTTTCAGATTTTCCAAATAATCCTAACTTTCAAAAATATTATGGTTTAACTTTTGTTAAAGAAAATGATTACAGAACTGCAGCAAAAATTTTTAGAGATATATATAAAAAATGTGAGAAAGGTTATCCGGGTTATAACAAGCGATTCAAACGAGAGGCAAGTTATTATCTCGGAATGGATTATAAAATAAGTGAAAAAATAGATTCTGCAATATATTATTTTGAAATATGTGAAAAACTTTCAAGAGAAATTGATAAAAAAACTGAATCTGGATTTTTAATTAATACAGTTCTATATCTTGCAATGTTGTATGACCAGAAGGGACAGAGAGAAAAAGCAATTAAGTATTATAATGAAGTGCTTAAAATGAGAGATAGAAATAATTCCCATGAACTTGCAAGAATGTATCTAAAAGTCCCGTACAGAAAATAGGAAATTATAATTTTGTTGTTATTCCAAATCTGTGAAGTGACCCAATTGAACCTAACGAAGAATATGCATAATCAATATTATAACTCGAAGCTTTGAATCCAAAACCAATATTAAATCCTGCTAAACCAGCTGTTGTGCCAATTTTTAGTTCTCTTCTTTTTTCGCTGTCGTAACCAATGCGCAGTTTAAAACTCTGCCCAAGTTGTATTTCACTTCCAAATGTTATTTGCTTGAAACGAGAAAAAAAGTTGTCCTGTTTTTCATTAAGATTATTAAAAGACCAGTAGAATCTTAAAGGTACTCTTGCAAGTCGTTTGGAGAATCCAAGTCTAATGTCTAATGGTAAATCTTCTTTCGTGTTAAAATAAGAATTTAACTGAGTGCCGAGATTCAAAATTGAAAAACCAAAATTCCACAAATGTTCTGGAATTTCATAATGCAATCCTAAGTCAACGGCAGCTGCAGTAGAAGAATAATTGTCAATTCCAGAGTAAATAAATTTTAGGTTAATTCCATAGTAAAAATTTTTATCAAGATGATTTCCGTAACCGATTAATAATGCAGCATCACCAGCTCCAAAATGACCAAGTTTTAATCCAAAAGGGTCAGCCTTTGTAAAATTACCATAATTAATGTATTTGACAGCAGCACTAAATTTCCCGATATTTTCAAATTCTTTTGTATAGACAAATGAGGCAGAATTAATATCCATAAGATGTTTCAAAAATGAAAATGAGGATTGATTATTTTCTAAATAATTTATTCCAGCAGGATTATAAAAGACAACATTTGGGTCATCGTTGTTGGCAACAAAACTTCCTGCAAGTGCAGCAGCGCGGGGACTTAAATCAAGTTCTAAGAATTTATAAACGCTTTGTGAGAAAGAAATAGTTGTTGTTAAAAGAAATACAAATATTATTTTTGCTTTTGTCATAATTCTCTATTTTTGATGCACGATTTTAAAGATATTCATTTATAAAGGCAAGGTGATTGTAAACTTTTTGAATCCTGCGGAACAATAAGAAATCTAATTCTGTTAGATAAAGCAAATTTTATTATATAAAATAGGAGACGATATGAACAGTGTAAAAACTGTAATTTTAATGACCGCAATGATGGTATTATTTATTTTAGTTGGAAATTTAGTTGGCGGTCAATCAGGAATGATGATTGCATTTATAATTTCACTCGCATTAAACTTTGGTTCGTACTGGTTTTCCGATAAAATTGTATTAGCAATGTACAGAGCACAGGAAGTTACAAGAAGTGAATTTCCAGAGTTATTTAATATAGTAGAAAAACTCTCATCAAAAGCTGGATTGCCTATGCCGAAAGTTTATGTGATTGACAGCCCCACTCCAAATGCGTTTGCAACAGGCCGCAATCCGCAAAATGGAGCAGTAGCTGTAACAACAAGCATAATGAGAATTTTAAATAGTGATGAACTTGAAGGTGTTATTGCTCATGAATTAACACATATAAAAAACAGAGATATTCTTGTAAGCACGATAGCTGCAACACTGGTTGGAACAATAACATTTATTGCTCGTATGGCAGGATGGGCTGCAATGTTTGGAGGAAGCAGCAGAGATGACAGGGATAATGGCAACATTTTTTATGAATTAGCTTTAATTATAATTGCACCAATTGCTGCTATGCTGATTCAGCTTGCAATTTCACGTTCGCGTGAGTTTATGGCGGATGAAGGCGGCGCATTAATTTCTGGAAAACCTCTTGGTTTGGCTTCTGCACTGAATAAATTATCTCAGGCAAATGAAATGATTCCAATGCCTAATGCTGGTGCTTCGTCTGCACACATGTTTATTGTAAATCCTTTGAGCGGAAAATCTTTTGTTAAATTGTTTTCTACTCACCCGCCAGTTGAAGAAAGAATTGCAAGACTCAAAGAAATTGCGAGCGGTAGAAGATAAATGTAAGTTTTTTGTATAAATTAATCTTGATTATTTTATATAATTAAATCGTACTTTAATGAAAATAAAATATCTGACGCTGTTAGGATTTTTTTTTATTAATTATTCAGTATTGATTTCTCAAACAAATCTTGAAATATGTTATCAATTAATTAATCGTTCTGTAAAAAGTATAGATTCTTTGTTGAATAAAAATGATGATGCAATTAATCTTGATATTATTTTACCCTCTTCATACGAACAATTAAAGCCATACATTATAAATTCATTTTTAAGTAATGGATTTAATTTATTGAAAGAGTCTTCTGAATTTAATTTAATTTATGTATTAACCGATGTTAATGTTAGATATAAGAATATTAATCAAATAAATTTTTTTAGTGATGACGAACTGATTAGAGAAATTTCTATAAGTGGCTCAGCAATTTTTATTAATAAATCAAAAAAGCCGCATAAATTTTATTATAATTATTCAGATACAATTAAATACAATGATTTAGAATCACTCGAGAACAGTAACTTGAAATTTACTCAGGGAAAAATTCCCGAACTGCCAGTATTAAAAAATTTAATTCAACCTGTAATAATTGTTGGTGTTTTAATATCAACAGTAATTCTATTTTTTACAGTAAGAAGCAAATAATCTTTCTGATTTTTTTAGCATAAATGATTTAATTATCTTTACTGTTGAATCAATTTAAAATTCGGAGATATCTTGATAAGAAAAATATTTTATATTTCTATTACAGTTTTTTTAATCGTAGCATGTTCTGGAACTGTTGATACTTCTAAGTTTAATGCAGAAGAATATTTTAAGTATGCTTTAGAACTTTATAACAAAGAAGATTATGAACAAGCTGTAATTGAGTTCCAGAATATATTAATGCAATTTACTGGCAGCACAATTAATGATGATGCTCAATATTATCTCGGTATGACATATTTCAAAAAAGAACAATATTTGCTCGCAGCTTATGAATTTAGCAAGTTGATTCAAAATTATGCTACAAGTCCTTATGTGCCTGATGCTCAATTTATGCTGGCTGAATCTTATTATAAATTATCACCGCCATATCAGCTTGACCAATCTTATACAAAAAAAGCAATTGAAGAATTTCAAGCATTTATTGATATTTTTCCATCAAATCCAAAAGTAGAAGAAGCTGAAAGAAAAATAAAAGAATTAAATGATAAGCTTGCTCAGAAAGATTTTCAAAGTGCAATGATTTATGAAAAAATGGAATATGACAGAGCAGCAATGAAATATTACCAACAGGTTTTTGAAACATATCATGATACAAAATATGCTCCAATGGCATTGTATAATAAAATTAAAGTAGAAATTAGAAAGGGATTAATAAATGATGCACTTGCAGATATAAGTATTTTTTTAAGCAGATATCCAAATGATGTAAATGCTGATGAAATAAGAAAGTTAGAAACAGAATTAACCAACAAACAAAATGAACTCACAACAGAGAAAAAGTAAAAGTGTAAAAGAATCCATTGTTACAATGACAGAGCTTGTACTGCCTAATCATACAAATCAGCTTGGAAATTTGCTTGGTGGACAATTAATGCAGTGGATTGATATTTGTGCAGCACTTGCGGCATCAAAACATTCTCAACGAGTTTGTGTAACTGCTTCGGTAGATAAAATTGATTTTCATCACCCAATTAAAGTTGGAAATGTTGTAACCATAACTGCACGAGTTAATCGAGCATTTAGAACTTCAATGGAAGTAGAAGTAGAAGTTTATGCAGAATCGCACACAGAGGGCACACGAGTTCATACTAATTCTGCTTTCTTAACATTTGTAAGTGTTGATGAAAATGGTAAACCAGTAGAAACTTTTGAAATTATTCCAGAAACTGAAGATGAAAAAAGAAGATTTGAAGAAGCACTGCAAAGAAGACAAAAGAGACTTAATGCAGGGTAAAGTTGCCTTATTATTTTTATTTATTTCACTTAATATTTATGCTCAAATTCCTTTAAATGGTTTTTGCAGATTTCGTGAATTTTCTACAAAAACCAGTGCTACAAATATTTTTGCTGTAGATGTAAATAATGATGGATGGCGTGATTTAATTACATTTTCAAACCAAAGCAAAAATTATAGTGTTCAACTCTGGTCTAAAGAAAAATTTTCAAACCCATCAGAAAGATTTTCTAATTTTTTTCTACATGATTTAAAACTAAAAAGCTCACAAACCAGAGCTGCAAAAAAGTATGTTTTCTTTTCAAGAAAAGAGCGCTTACTTGGAATTTGTTCTTTTTCTTCTTCTGGAAATATGTTCATTAATTCAAAAGTGAAATTGGGAGGATTTGCTTCTGATTTTGATTTGCAGGACATAGATAATGATGGAAATTCTGAAATATTAATTTATGGCAGTGCTTATGAAGGATTATCAATTTTTAATGAATCAAGAAAATTTTTGACCGAAAAGAAAATTAATACCAGCAGAATCTTTTCTTATGCATCATTTATTGACCTTGATTATGATGGTTTTAATGATATTGCTGCAGTTGATTTGTTTACTAATTCCATAATCTTTTTTTACAATAATAGAGCTGGAGATTTTAAGGAAAGCAGAATATTAAATGTTTTTACTGATATTAAACAGTTGAAAGCTGCTGATGTGAATTCAGATGGATTTAATGATTTGATGTTTGTTGATGGAAATCAATTCGTAATTCTTAAAGGGGATTCTGTTTCTTCTTTCAATAGAAAAATTTTTATCAATACGCCTGTTTATCCTGATAAATATATAATCTTTGATTTTAATGCGGATGGTTATAACGATATTGCTTTTATCAACAGAGATTCTGGAAGTCTTTACATTATTTATGCAATGAATACAGAAATTTTTTATTATCCTGTTCTTTATTTAAAGAGAAAAGGTATTATTGATTTTGAAGGGTATGTAGACCGTGGCGGAAGAAAACTTGTAGTTTTAGACCAATATGGAAAAGTTTATTTAATTGACAAAGTTATTTCTCTCAATAATGATTTAGCAGTTTCCATTCAATCAAAATCAGGAACTATAGGAAGTTTTAGTTATATGTATCAAACAATGCGAGGATTGTTTTTTCTGGATGAAGAAGAATTGAGCTTAAATGTTCTGCTTGGAGGAAGAGGAAATTATTTTGAAAGATATTATAAAATTCCACTATCTAATTCATATAAAAAAGTATTTGTTGAAGAAACAGACGAAACAAGCAGAACATTTTATTTTTATTCAACTGATAATTCTGTAATTGAAATAATAAAAATAAATTTTGAAAGAAATGAAACCTCAAGAAGAATTTTATATGCACAAGGAAATATTTTAGAACTGAAAATTATTAGTGCCAATCAAAACAACCAGCAGATAATTTTTGCTCTGTCAAAAAAAGATGGCATTCTTTTTATTGAATCTTTTGAATTTAGGGATTTCAGGTATGTCAAATCAGGTCTTCAAGAAATTTCTCGTAATGTTGAAGATGCTACACTTTCTTATAGTGTAAATAAAGAAATTTATTTCTTTACAAGATTTAATAATGTTTTCTATCTCAACAAATCTTTATATGATAAAAAAGCTGGAAGCCCTGTAAATATTTTTGCAACAGTACTCGATAAATCTCAATATTACTCTGCAGAAATACAAAGTTTTAACAGTCAAAATAATATTGAAAAACCTGTTGTTGGTTTGATCAGCGACAGCAATAAAACATATTTAACGGTTTTTTTCAAAGGTCATTTTAGAACAATTACGCTCAATGATTTTTCGCATTCGAAAGATTATCTTAATTTTTACGAATCTGATGATGGTACAAATAATTTTTTGTTGTATGATAAGATTAAGGGAATAATGAAAAGAATTTCATTTGCTAAAGACTTTTTAACATATAAAATTGATAATGTTTTTGAATACAAAAACATCAATAGTTATATTGCAATTCAGTTAAGAAATAATAGTGATATGATTGTTTATACAGACTCATCAAATAATCTAATTAGGTTTAAAAATATTCGATAATGAAAAAACTTTTTATTGCAATAAATCTGATATTAGTCAATATATTGATTGCACAAAACCTTGATTCTCTTTATTCTGAATTTTTATATATCAAGGGAATACAAAGTGACAGAAAATTTGTAGTTGCTAATTCGGATAGTCAGCATACAAAATGCGGTTTTGGAATTGTAAATTCAGTGAAATTAAATATCAATCAATTCACAATAAAAGAAAGAATTAAAATAATTCAATTAGCAACAAGACCAGCTACAGATACAAGCATTGTCACACCTTCTGGTAAAATTAGAATACATTTTAATAAGACAGGCAACCATTCACCAAAATATGATTTGAAAGAATTAGCTCTTGCAGCAGATTCCGCTTATAATTATGAGGTAAATATTTTGAATTATCCGCCACCCCCAGCTGATTTTGGAGCAGGCGGAGATGATAAATATGATATTTATATTCAGAATCTTTCCGGCGGCTTGTACGGATACACTGAAATTGAAACTCCTATAGGCAACGAAAAATATACAAGCTACACTGTGATTGATAATGATTATTCTGATACTTACACAAAAGGAATTGATGGAGCAAAAGTCTCTGTAGCACATGAACTTCATCATGCAATTCAGGTTGGTAATTATGTTTATAGAAATGAAGACCAGTTTTATCATGAAATTACTTCTACAGCAATGGAAGAATTTGTTTTTGATAGCATTAATGATTACTATGCTTATATGCCATCATTTTTTAGAAATCCTCAAAGAGCATTTCCTTATAATGATGGTTATAATCTTGCAATCTGGAATATCTTTTTGAAAGAACGTTTTGGATTTGATATAATTAAAAGAATCTGGGAATTTATGCCCGATGAAAGAGCACTTAATGCTATAGCTGATGCTATTGCTGAATATGGTTCATCTTTTAAAAATGAATTTGCTTTGTTTGGACAATGGATTTTTTTCACAAATTATAGGGCAATCCCAAATAAATATTTTAAGGAAGCAGAAAATTATCCTTTGATAAAAACTTCTATGACTCTTAATTTTACTCCGCCTTCATCTTCAATAGATATTTCATCTGAACCAGTTTCTACAAATTATCTTGCATTTATTGACAATTCCAAATCAGTTCCAGATACTTTTGTTTCAATAATTTCGAATTCAGATATTAATCAGGGCATTAGTAATCCTGCCAGTAAGTTATTATTAAAATATATTCTTGCTAATCAAGGTGGAACAGGTTACAAACATATTATTGATAATTATTTTTCCAGAATTGAATGTGATTATTCTTTTCTTTTGACTGAATCAAATGTTTTGAATAACAAACTAATTAATGATGGACAAATAATTACAGAAGAAGTTGACTATGCTTTTCCACAACCATTCAGATATTCTACCGATGAATATATTTATTTTCCTGCAGAAAGGACTAAATCTGGTTATACAAATTTGTATGTTTATTCAGTGGATATGGATTTAATTTATTCAGGTGAACATAAAATTTATTCATCAGATAAAACTGTTATAAAATGGAATGTACGAGATAATGAAATGAAAAAATTAACAACTGGAGTTTATTTTTATGTAGTAAACTCTGGTGATAATATTAAAAAGGGAAAATTTGTTATTTATAATGACTGAATATTCATTACAAATAGAAAATCTTGTTAAGTATTTTGGAAGAAGACTTGTTTTCAATGGAATCAGTGCTTCCTTTAAATCAAAAAATATTTATGGTGTTGCCGGTCCAAATGGTTCTGGTAAATCAACATTTGTAAAAATTATTGCCAACTTAATTTCTCCTACACGCGGCAAAGTAACTCATAAATGCAAAGATAAAATTTTAGTTAACGAAGAACTTCATAATTATATTGGATTTGTTTCTCCTTATCTTTTTCTTTATGATGAATTTTCAGCAGAAGAGAATTTAATTTATTTTTCAAAAATTCGCGGAATTAAATTCAATAAAGATTATTCTGATTTTCTTCTTTCGCAATTAAATTTATTTGATAGAAAAAATGATTTAGTTCGCGGTTATTCATCCGGAATGAAACAAAGATTGAAATTTATTTTTGCTTTGCTGCATAAACCTAAATTAATTATTCTTGATGAACCTACTTCGAATCTTGATAATTTTGGGAAAGAGAAAGTTTATGAAATAATTTCGAAAGAAGGAGAAGAAAATCTAATTGTTATTGCTTCAAATGAATCGGACGACTTAAAATTATGTTCTCAAATTTTAAATCTGGAAGATTTTAAGAACAATAATGAACATAAGTAACTGGGAGTGACATAAAAGTAAGGTTAACAAATTTTCAAAGATAATTTTTTTACTTTTAGTCACTCCCTAATAATTTAATCAGGTTTGTGATTCAAAATTAGTTGATTCTTGTGATGTTTCTTCTGTTTCTACTTTAACTTTAACAACAACCTTTTTAACAGGTATAGATAAGTTTACTGCTATACCGGGCATGTGAACATCAGTAGGGAAGAATAAAGCAAAATAACCTTCTTCTGCAATCAAAAAATTTCCGTTACCTTTTAGAAACATTACATCTTTTTCAGAATTATATTCTTCAATTACAATCATTTTTGCAGGATTAGAATAGCCCATCTTTTCTTTGCCAGAAACAATATATTGAATATCAATATATTTTTTGTGTGCTTCCCATTTACCTGCAGTAATTGGTTTTGTATCATAATTTTGAACGACAGCATAAATATTCTCGTTGTCTATTTCATATTTGCCTGGTTCGAGAGAAATTAAGTCATTATTCTGCAGATATTCAAATGCAGTTTGAATTCTTTTTCCAAGTGGGAAATAAAGATGAGCATTTTTTAGTTGATCAAAAATCATAATTACTCCTAAAATGTATTTCCTGATAGTAAAATAAGAAATTATAATTCAAATAAAACACCAGCTGTTATAACATAAAAATTATTTTTTAATTCTTTTACTCCGGGTAATCTGTCCAATTTCAAATTAAGAAAAACATATCGAACATCACCTGTTAAAATTAAATTACCAAGACCCAGTTCTGCGCCTATTCCAAGATGATAACCAAATTCGCTTTTTGTTTCATCTTTAAATCCCAATGAATTGAGTGTACTTGAATAATCAATTTTTGTGTTATACCAACCTGCACCTACAGTTCCATAAAGTAAAGGGAAAAAGTATAATAATCCACTAACCATAACAGGATACATTTTGGTTTTCACAGCGCCATTTTCATAATCTTCACTTCTATAATTAATTGAAGCTTCGAGAGCCAAGCTATTTGCAAGATAAATTCTTCCCATTGTACCAATTAACAATGAACCTTCTGCATCTTCTGATTTGTGATATCCTAATTGCGGACCAATAGCAATAGTTTGTGCTTTCGTAGAAGCAAATGATAAAATTATAAATGAAAATAATAACACTATTTTTTTCAACATAAGAACCTCCGATGAGATTAATTTATAATATTAAATTTTATGTGTGAAGGATAATCTTTTGAAAAATAAACTTTATGTATAGCTTTCTGAAAATCTTTTTCATCTGCAGAATAAATATTAACAAATTTTTGTGGGTTGCGATCAAAGAACGGGAAAAAGCTGCTTTGTATTTGAACCATTATTTTATGACCTTTAAGAAATGTATGGTCAATATCATTTAATTTAATTTTTACTTCTGTAATTTTATTTGGTATAAATGGTTCAGGCTTTTCATAGCTGTTTCTAAATTTTCCTCTCATAATTTCATATCGAATTAATCTTTGATAACCGCCGTATTCTACATTATTTGGATTTGGTTCAGGATTTTCTTCACCGTCTGGATACACATCAATTATCTTTACAATCCAATCGGCATCAGTTCCGGTTGTTGATACATATAAATCTGCATAAATTGGACCAGCAATAGTAACATTTTCTTCCAATGGTTCTGATTCATAAACTAACACATCAGGTCTTGAAGCTGCAAATCTTTGGTCTTCGCTCATATATGTTCTTAAATACATTTGTTTTGAATCATAAAATTTAGATGTGTATGGAACAGGTTTATTTGGGTCACTAATAAATTCATCAAATAGAATTTTTTTGTTTGATGGTTTTTCAAAACTTAATTTTCCTTTTGGTGTTAGATACAAAAATTTTGTTTCAGAATTTTTTGGTATCCACTCGTTATAAAATTTCCATTCATTTATTCCAGTTCTATATGTTATTACTTCTAGTAAATTTAATTCTCCTTCGTTTTTAAGATAATATTTAAAGAAAGGCATTAGAATATTTTTGTTGTAATATTCGCTTGTATTTTCTGGAAATGAAAAATCACCAAAGAAATTACCATTGCTTCTTGCCCATCCACCATGACTCCAAGGTCCCATTATTAAATGACATTTGTTAAAAGGATTTTTTTCTTCGATAGATTTATAAATGTTCAAAGGTCCATACAAATCTTCAGAATCATACCATCCACCAACAATTAGAACAGCTGGTTTGACATTTCTGAAGTGTGGAAGATTATTTCTGCTTTTCCAGAATTCATCATAGGTTCCATGTTGAAGAATAGAATTCCAGAAAGGAAGTTTATTATGGAAAAATTTTTCATTTATATTTTTAATAGGTCCAATTTTCAGAAAAAAATTATACATATCAGGAGAATCATAAGGCTCAATTGTTTTCCATTTTGTTGTTAAACTTTCTCTGGGCTGGTCAAATGTTTTGAAAAAGTTAAACGACATTGACAAAGTCAAAGCACCATTATGATGCATATCGTCGCCAATAAACCAATCTGCAATCGGAGCCTGAGGCGATACAGCTTTTAATGCAGGATGAGAATCAATTAAGCTCATAGCAGCATAAAATCCCGGATAAGAAATTCCCCAGATTCCCACATTCCCATTATTGTGTTTAATATTTTTGATTAACCAATCGATTGTATCATAAGCATCTGTTGATTCATCTACATCATTATTACTTTTTTTATTCGGGATGTAAGGACGCATATTTACATATTCACCTTCGCTCATAAATTTTCCGCGAACATCTTGATAAACAAAAATATATCCATCTTTTGCAAAATCTTCATTTGGTCCAAGAGTTTGCGGGTAATTATCCTCTCCGTAAGGGGAAACACTGTAAGGAGTTCTTACCATTAAGATAGGATAATTTTTTGTAGTGTCTTTTGGTATGTAAACTGCAGTAAAAAGTTTAATCCCATCGCGCATAGGTATTCTGTATTCTTTCTTTGTGTAATTTTCTTTTATCCATTCGGTGCCTTGTGCATTTAACAGTGAAAAAATAAAAATGAATAAAAGTAATAATCTTTTCTTCATTATAACTCCTTTAGAAAGTTTGATGATGATAAAAATTTTTCTGCTAGCTTTATATTTTCTTTTTTACCAAGGTCGAAAAAAAAGTTTCTGCTGTGGTCATAAAATGTAATTCTTTTTTCTATTGCAACTGCAAGATAAAAATCAATTATTGAAAAAACATCATCACTCGGGAAATATTTGAAAATATCGGGATTGACAGCATGAATTCCACTAAATGCGTATTCAGTAAATGGGCTTGATGAAGTGCGAATTATTTTAGTTTCTGAAGTTTTAGAATTTTTCCAACCGCATAAGTTATTTTCGTTATCGAAAAGGAAGTATCTTGACGAGTTTCTTTTTTGAACTGCAATTGTAGCAATTGAATTTTGTTTTTTATGATATTCATAAAAATCTGTTAAGTTAATATCACTTATAATATCTACATTGTGAATGAGAAAGGGGAATCCATCGTCAAAAAAAAATGATGCTTTTTTTAATCCTCCTCCTGTATCGAGCAGTAAATTTCTTTCATCTGAAATAAAAATATCCGCATCAAATTTATTCTTTCCTAAAAAATCAATTATTTGTTCTGCAAGATGATGAACGTTGATAATAATTTCATTAAAACCAAACTTGATTAATCTTTTAATTATGAATTCAAGTAATGGGATTCCATTTAGTTTAATCAATGCTTTAGGTGTTGAATCTGTTAAAGGTCTTAATCTTGTTCCAAGTCCAGCTGCAAGTATAAATGCTTTCATGAATTAATTATTTTTATTTTTCGAAAGCTGAATGTGATTTACCTTTACTAGAATATCATATTTTGTTCTAAGATATTCTGCTAATTTTTCTGCAAAATAAACCGAGCGATGCTGACCACCTGTACATCCAAAATTTATCATTAAATCTTTCCAGTCTCTTGAAATATAATTCTCAACCGATTGAGATACTATATTAATTACATTAGACAAAAACTTCTGTGCTTCCGGCATTGAATCGAGAAAATTTTTTACTGCTTTGTCTTTACCATTAAGATTTTTAAACTCTTCTAATTTCCCCGGATTTGGAACTGCACGGCAGTCAAAAACATATCCGCCGCCGTTTCCAGAAGCATCTACTGGAATTTTTTCTTTGTATGAAAAACTATTTATTCGAACAGTAAGTTTATTGAATTTTTCCCATTCAAAATTTTTTATTTCTTTTAATTTTATTAATTGATTCAAAACTGAAAATAATTCTGAAACTTTTATTTTTGTTTTAATCTTATTCAAAAGATATTCAACATTTTTCATTGCATAAGGAATACTTTGAATGAAATGGGATTTGCCTTCAAACAAACCGCGGTAACCATAAGCACCAAGCATTTGTAAAAGTCTGATTAGAACAAATGCATCATAATATTTAAGAAATTCTCTGTTGTTGATTTTTTTAATTTTATTTACGGAATTTAAATAGTAATCAAGTAATTCTTCGCGAAGATTTAGAGGAATGTTTGCTTTTGAATCATAAAGTAAAGAAGCAATATCATACTGAAGAGCTCCTTTTCTGCCTCCTTGATAATCAATAAAGTAAAGTTCATTATTCTTAATCATTATGTTGCGTGAATTAAAGTCGCGGTACATAAAATAATTTGAATCAGCTGATAAAAGAAATTTAGTTAATGTGTGAAAATCATTTTCAAGTTTTTGTTCATCAAAATAAATTTCAAATGCTTTTGCAAAGTAATATTTGAAATAATTTAAATCCCACATTATAGATTGCTCATCAAAAGCTGGGCGCGGATAGCAAATAGAAAAATCTAAATTAATACGACCTCTAATTTGAAATTTCGGGAGTTCTTCAACTGCTTTTTTATAATAAACTATAACATCATCAGTAAATTTATTTTGAGTAAGTTTAGAGTTAAGGTAAAAGAATAAAGTAATATCACCAAGGTCTTCAAGCATGTAGACGTCAGAACTTAATTTTGAAGATAATATTCTGGGAACATTTAAATTATGATTTGCAAAATGTTTTGTTAGATAAATAAAAGCTCTGTTCTCTTTTTTATTTTTATTATATACACCAATTGCAGTTTTACTTTCTCCAGTAATTCTATAATATTTTCTATTGGAACCTGAACCAGTAATTTCAGTAAATGAATTAACTTTTTGGTGAGACCAATTTTGGAATAATTTTTCGAGTTCATTTTTGAATTTCATTATTACCTCGATTTTACTCATCGGATTCAGAATAATTTAAAATTGGGCGCAGCCATTTTTCAGCTTCTTTCAAACTAATTCCTTTTCGTTTATGATAATCGTAAACCTGATCTTTACCAATTTTTCCAACATTGAAATATTTTGCATCAGGATGTGCTATATATAAACCGCATACTGAAGATGCCGGGTACATTGCTAAACTATCTGTTAATTTTATCTGAATATTTTCTTCTACATTAAGAATTTTCCAGATAGTAATTTTTTCTGTATGGTCAGGTTGAGCTGGATAACCCGGTGCGGGACGAATGCCCTGATATTTTTCTTTAATTAAATCTTCATTCGAAAATTTTTCATCAGGTGAATAGCCCCATAATTCTTTACGAACTTTTTCGTGCAATAATTCAGCAAAAGCTTCTGCAAGTCTGTCTGCTAATGCTTTAACCATGATTACATTATATTCATCGTGTTCATTTGTAAATTGTTCAATTAAATTTTCAATTCCAATTCCTGCAGTAACTGCAAAAGCTCCAATATAATCTTTAACCTTAGTTTCTTTTGGTGCAATAAAATCTGCAAGTGCAATATTTGGAATGCCCTGTGATTTTATTGTTTGCTGCCTTAATGTGTGAAGTATAGCAAGGATTCCAGTTCTTGAATCATCTGTGTAAATTTCAATATCATCATCTAATGAATTAGCCGGGAACAGACCAACAATTCCATTAGCAGTTAATAAATTTTCAGAAATTATTTTATTCAGAAGTTTGTTGGCATCGTCAAAAATTTTTTTGGCTTCATTTCCATAATCTGGATTTTCAAAAATTTTTGGATAACGGCCTTTGAGTTCCCATACCTGAAAGAAAGGTGTCCAATCGATATAATTTTTTATTTCACTTAACGGGTAATTTTTGAAAACAGTAATTCCTGATTTATTTGGTTTTTTTACTTTATAATTTTTCCAGTCCAGCATAAGTTTATTTTTTCTTGCTTGTTCAATTGTAAGAAATTCTTTTTCGATTTGTTTTTTGCTGTGAGCTTCTCGTAATCTTTCGTATTCATTTTTGATTTCTTCTATAAATTTATCTCTTGTTTCTTTGTTTAATAAATTACTAACTACGCCAACACTTCGAGATGCATCAAGAACATGAATTGTAGGATTTGAATAATTTGGAGCAATTTTAACTGCTGTATGAATTCTTGATGTGGTTGCACCACCAATTAACAATGGAATTTTTAAACCCATTCTTTCCATTTCTTTTGCAACATGAACCATTTCGTCAAGAGAAGGAGTAATTAATCCGCTCAGTCCGATAATATCAACATTTTTCTCTACAGCAGTGGATAAAATTTTATCTGACGGAACCATTACTCCTAAATCTATAACATTATAATTATTGCAGCTGAGAACCACTCCAACAATATTTTTTCCGATATCATGAACGTCACCTTTTACAGTTGCTAATAATATTGTGCCGGAAGTATTATCTTCAGCTGAATTAATTCTACTTTGTTCAATGTATGGGATTAAGATTGAAACAGCTTTTTTCATTACTCTTGCACTTTTAACAACCTGAGGAAGAAACATTTTACCAGAGCCAAATAAATCACCAACTATGTCCATTCCCTCCATAAGAGGTCCTTCAATAATTTCGAGGGGATTAGAATATTTTTTTCTTGCTTCTTCAATATCAGTTTCAATGAAGTCTACAATACCGTTTATTATAGAATGTTTCAATCTCTCTTCAACAGAAGAATTTCTCCAGGTATCATTAATGATTTCTTTTTTTGAATCTTTAGTTACAGAATTTGCATATTCAATTAATCTTTCAGTGGCATCAGGTCTTCTGTTAAATAATACATCTTCAACTCGTTCTAATAAATCTTTTGGAATTTCTTCATAAACAATTAATTGACCAGCATTAACAATTCCCATGTCCATACCAGCTTCGATTGCATGATAAAGAAATGCAGAATGAATTGCTTCTCTTATTACATCATTTCCCCTGAAAGAAAATGAAATATTGCTTACGCCTCCGCTCACTTTGCAGAGGGGCAGATTTTTTTTAATCCATCTTGTTGCTTCTATAAAATTAATTGCATATTGATTATGTTCTTCGATGCCGGTTGCGATAGCAAAAATATTTGGGTCAAATATTATATCCTGCGGCGGGAAGCCAACTTCTTCTGTTAGAATTTTGTATGCTCTTTTACATATGTTAATTTTTCTTTCAAATGTATCTGCCTGACCTTCTTCATCAAAAGCCATTACAATTACAGCAGCACCATATCTTAAAATTTTTTTTGCTCGTTCTTTAAAAACTTCTTCGCCTTCTTTTAATGAAATTGAATTAACAACACCTTTACCCTGAAGACATTTTAAGCCTGCTTCAATCACACTCCATTTTGAAGAATCAATCATTATTGGAACTTTTGCAATATCAGGTTCTGATGCAATATATTTTAAGAACTTTGTCATTGCTTCTTCTGAATTAATCATTGCTTCGTCCATATTTACATCGAGCATTTGAGCTCCATTTTCAACCTGTTCTCTAGCAACTGAAAGTGCTTCTTCGTATTTGTTTTCTTTTATTAATCTTGCAAACTTTCTTGAACCTGTAACATTTGTGCGTTCTCCTATATTTACAAAATTTGTTTCTGGACGAAATACAAGTGGTTCTAATCCGCTTAATCTTAGATAAGGTTCTACTTCTGGAATTTTTCGCGGGGGATACTTTTTTGCAATTTCTGCAAAAGCCTTTATATGTTCAGGTGTGGTTCCACAGCATCCTCCTACGATATTATAAAGTCCTTCTTTTGCAAATTCTTCTAGAACTTTTAACATTGATTCTGGAGATTCATCGTATTCTCCAAATTCATTAGGCAGCCCAGCATTAGGATATAAACTTACAAAGACATTTGCTATTTGAGATAGTTCAGAAATGAAAGGTCTCATCTGAACAGGACCAAGTGAACAATTTAATCCCACACTCAATAAATTTTTTGTGTGAGAAATTGAAATCCAGAATGCTTCAGTAGTTTGACCTGATAAAGTTCTACCGCTCATATCAACAATAGTACCTGAAATCATAATTGGAATCTGAATATTTAATTCATCACATAATTCCATAATTCCAAACAAAGCTGCTTTAGCATTAAGAGTATCAAATATCGTTTCAAGCAGAAGAAGGTCAGCACCACCGTCAATTAATCCTTTAACCTGTTCTTTGTATGCATCTTTAACTTCATCAAAAGTTACTGCACGATAAGCAGGGTCGTTTACATCAGGAGAAATTGATAATGTTTTATTTGTAGGACCGAGAGCTCCTGCTACAAATCTAGGTTTATCTGGTGTTTTATTCGAAAATTCACTTGCTGCTTCTTTTGCAATTCGAGCTGCTTCAAAATTAAGTTCATAAATTAATTGTGTTGTATTATAATCAGCTTGAGAAATTGAAGTAGCATTAAAAGTGTTGGTTTCAATAATGTCTGCACCTGCTTCTAAATATTTATAATGAATTTCTTTAATTATTTCTGGTTGAGTTAAAACTAGTATATCATTATTTCCTTTTAAATCAACTGGGTGATTAGCAAATCTATTTCCTCGGAAATCAGTTTCGGTTAATTTATATTTTTGAATCATGGTTCCCATAGCACCATCAAGAACCATAATTCTTTCATTCAATATTTTTTTAATTAAATCAAATTTGTTCATAAAGTCCTTTCTTAATTTATAGTTCTGCATTAACTCACTTTATTTTTATTAATCAATGATATTGATTAATTTTCGTTCAAATATAATAAATAAATGAGAAGTTTTATGATAGTAGTTACTGGCGGCGCAGGATTTATTGGTAGCGCTATAGTATGGAAATTAAATCAATGGAATAAAGATAAAATCATAATAGTTGATGAACTTGGCTGCGATGATAAGTGGAAAAACCTAAATGGGCTAAAGTTCGAAGATTTTTATCATAAAAATGTTTTTATTGAAATGATTCGAAGTGATTCTGTTCCGTTTGAAATTTCAGCTGTAATACATATGGGTGCTTGCTCATCAACAACAGAAAAAAATGCTGATTATTTAATGAATAATAATTATCAATATTCTAAAGACCTTGTGCTTTATTGTGTAAGAAAAGGAATTAGATTTATTTATGCATCATCTGCGGCAACTTATGGCGACGGTTCTAATGGGTATAACGACAGCGAAAGTGAACTCGAAAAATTAAGACCACTTAATATGTATGGATATTCAAAACATATTTTTGATTTGTGGCTTAAAAGAAATGGATTGTTAGAAAAAGTTGTTGGACTAAAATATTTTAATGTTTATGGTCCAAATGAATATCACAAAGGAGATATGAGAAGTGTTGTTCATAAAGCTTTTGAACAAATTAAAGAAACAGGAAAAGTAAAATTATTTAAATCATATCACCCGGATTATAAAGATGGTGAACAAAAGAGAGATTTTATTTATGTGAAAGATGCAGTTGATATAACATTGTATTTTTTACAACATCATAATATTAATGGAATTTTTAACGTCGGTACAGGAAAAGCGCAAACATGGATAGAACTGGTTACCGCAATATTTAATGCATTGGAAAAACCTGTTCAAATAGAATTTATTGATATGCCGGATGAAATTAAGAATAAGTATCAATATTTTACACAAGCTAATTTGAATAAATTAAGGTTTCATGGTTATAAAACACCTATTATGGATGTTCAAAATGGTGTTAACGATTATGTAAAAAATTATTTATTGAAAAATGCTTATCTTGGATTAAGCTGAAATAAAGTGAGGAAATATTGGCTCAGGAATTTTCAAAAGGGGAATTTAGAAAACGACTTTATTTTTTTACTTTGAAACTAATTGAGTTTATTGACCAGCTGCCTAAGGACAATGTTTCTCAAAGAATTGGAGATGAACTTTTCAGCAGCGGCACAAGTGTAATAAGTAATTACATTGAAGCTACTGCTGCAACAACAAAAAAAGATTTGAACAATTACACTATCGCATCTCTTAAATTTGCTAATGAATGTAAATTATGGCTGGCACTTGTAAGAGACAGCAAAAGAGCAAATCCAGATAAAGTAAAATGGTTCCTTGATGAACTCGATGAAATTTCTGCTATTCTTGCTGAAACAATTTCTTAAATAACAAATCAAAAATTTCAGGACGAACTATGCAATTAGCAACTTTGTGTTATGTTATAGATAAAGACAAAACTTTAATGCTGCATAGAGTAAAGAAAGAAAACGATGTTCATGAAGGGAAATGGAATGGACTTGGCGGAAAATTTGAACACGGTGAAACACCGGAAGAATGTGTAATCAGAGAAGTTAAAGAAGAGTCAGGCTTATTAATTAAAAATCCTAAACTTCATGGATTTATAACTTTCCCGATGTTCGATGGAAAAAAAGATTGGTATGTTTTTCTTTTTACAGCAAGAGAATTTGAAGGAAAATTAATTGATTCACACGAAGGAAATCTTAAGTGGATACCAAATGATAAACTTTTAGAACTAAATTTATGGGAAGGTGATAAAATTTTTATCCCATGGCTATTTCAAGATAAATTTTTTAGTGCAAAATTTATTTATGAAAATGGAACATTAAAAAGCTATGATGTGAAATTTTACTAATTGGTTGATTCACTTTTTATTTGTAATTAAAAATTATTAGAGATCATTACAACTTTCTTTTCAAAAAGCCTTTTATCAAATCGTTTGCAACATTCGGATTTTCAAGTGGTGAAAGATGACCTGCTCTTGGAATTATTGCAAATTCAGAATCAGGAATTTTTTCAGACATAGAACGCATAACCTGTGGCGGAGTAAGTTTATCAAATGAACCGCATAAAATTAATGTTGGGATTTTTATTTGTGTTAAGAAAGAGGATGTATCTGTTCTGCTCATAATAGCTATTATTGCTCCTTTAACACCAATAGGATTGTGTTGATAAGATTTATTTAAAATTGATGAAAATAATTCTTTTTGTTCTTCAATAGTTTCATCTGCTAAGCAAGTAGGAACAAAATAATCAACAAATTTTTTTAGACCTTCCGTATTAATCATTTTGATATTAAAAGAGCGTTTTAGTTTTCCGGCATTATCATCTGCTTCAGGTCTTGTATCGCATAATATTAAAGCACCAAACAAATCCTGATTTCTTTCAACTGCTCTTAAAGCAATGTAACCACCCATCGACAAACCGCATAATACAGGCTTCTGTAATTTTAATTCTTCGATTATTGAAAATAAATCTTCAACATAAAATTCCATTGTGTATTGTCCATCGCCCACATAACTTTCTCCTAAACCTCGTACATCATAAGCTATGCAGTAATAATTCTCTTTAAGTGCATTAATCTGGTTCTGCCACATTGTATAATCATAAGGAAATCCATGAATAAAAATAATTGACTTATTTTCAGGTTTACCAAATGTATTAACTGATAATCCATTAATTGTTAGTTTCATAACAATACCTTTAGTTTATTTTTTGTAAATTAAATGTACTTATATATGAAAAGTTATATTTATTATGGAAAAGATTCAAAAAATTCTTTTTTATGAAAAACGCATCAGACTACTTGCTCTAATATCAGGAGTGATTTTTATATTATTATTCAATTCATTAAAAGATAATATTAATTATCAAATAGAAAATTTCATGAGGTTATTAAGTGTGAAAAAGAACACTGATAGTTCGATTGTAATTATTCATATTAATAATAACGATATAGAAAGATTGGGCGGATGGCCGCTTAAACGCAGTTATTATGCATTGTTAATTAATAAACTAACTAAATTCAATGTAAAAAAAATTGGTATAGAAATTTTACTCTCTAGTAATATGGCGGCTCAGTCAATTTATCATAATTTGTTAAAAGAAGAGTTGTTAAAATCAGGCAAAGTAGTACTTTCGTCAATAGTTACTAATCAAAGTAAAACGGGTGAATTTTATGATAGAGATACTTTAATTTATTCTCAACCTAAAATTGATTTGCCTCAATTATTATCAGGACATTTAAATTACATAGTTAAAGAAGGAATTTATGTGCCATCAGAAATTTCAATAAATAATAAAAGAGAAAAAGCATTTGCTTATCAGCTTGCAGGCGAAAAATATTTTAAAGAAAAAGATTTGATAAAAGTTAATTTTTATACATCATGGAAAAATTTCAAATCATATTCTTTAATTGAATTTTTCAGATTAGCAGAGAGTGAAAAAAATTTTTCCGAAAATTTTAATAATAAAATTGTGCTAATTGGAGTCAGCGATCCAACAGTTGCTAAAACAATTTCGACATTTTATGATGAAGAGTTACCAGGTGTTGGTTTTCATGCAATTGTGCTTGATAACATATTAACAGAACGAATGTTAATTTATCAGAAAGCTGTTTTCATCTCTGTAGTATTTATTTTGATTTTCATTATTTCTTCTCAAATAAATTTAAAGATATTTCAAGTAAAGACTGAATTTATGGCATTTATAATTTTTCTTTTATTCTCATATATTTTATTCAATTATTTTTTTATAGAAAATGATTATGCACTTGTCTTAATTCCCGCATTATTTTTATTCATAACAGAAGGAATATTTTATTTCATAAGAAGCAAAACGGTGCTTGATGAAACATCAAAAGAAATTGCTGCATTAAGATTTGCATTGAAAAATAAAGAACAATTATTGTTGGAACTGCAAAAAGAAAAAGAAAAACTTCAAGATGATTCGGATGCTCAATTGATTAATAAAATAAATAAACTCAAAGAAGAAATTAAATTACTTAAAAAATATAATGATGATGAAGTAGATTATCCTGCGAAAGAAACAAAAATTTTTGAAGGCATTGTTTATGCAAGTAAAGAGATGGAAAAAATTGTCAGAATGATTGAAAAAATAGCACCATCTGATGCAACAGTTTTAATACTTGGCGAAAGCGGAAGCGGGAAAGAACTGGTAGCTCGAGCAATACATAATCTGAGCAGTAGAAAGAATAAAAAATTTGTAGCAGTAAATTGTGCAGCATTAACTGAATCGTTGCTTGAGAGTGAATTATTTGGTCATGTTAAAGGGGCTTTTACGAATGCATATCAGGATAAAAAAGGAAGATTTGAAATTGCAGATGGCGGCACAATTTTTCTTGATGAAATTGCTGAAACCAATGAAAATTTTCAAGCTAAACTTTTAAGAGTTATTCAATTTGGAGATTTTGAAAGTGTTGGTTCTTCAGAAACTAAACATGCCGATGTGAGAATAATTGCTGCCACTAATAAAAATATAGATGAATTAGTTAAACAAAAAAAATTTAGAGAAGACCTTTTTTATCGCTTGAATGTTATAAGAATTAACATTCCACCATTAAGAGAAAGGAAAGAAGATATTGAAGTGCTGGCTAATTACTTTGTTCAACGAGAAGACAATTTACTAAGAATTTCAAAAGCTGTAATGGAAAGTTTGATTCGTAATGAATGGAAAGGAAATGTAAGAGAACTGGAATCAGTTATAAAAAGAATGGTAATATTTGCAAAATCAGAAAATAGAAACATCATCACATTGAAAGATTTACCTGAAGAGTATCACAATATTGAAAAATCTGATTTTGAAAACATTATTCTGAATACTTTAAGAGAGAAAAAATTTTCTCATTCGTCGATAGTTCAAACTGCGAAAGAGTTAGGCAATTTAAGCAGAACAATAGTATCTGAAAATTTTAGAGGAATATTTTTTAAAGTTTATGTCAATGCAAATTTTAATCTTGAGGAAGCAGTCAAATTAATAGCTCAAAGCGATGATAAGGATGTTTTAGAAAAAGTAAAGTCAAAAGTTTCTACTTATCTGGAAAATATTAGAAAAGATTTAATGACTATTAAAAATCATGATTTCCCATCAATTAAAATTAAATTTGCATCCAAATACAAAAATTTACCTGTTAAGTATCATTCTTATCTGGATGAAATTATTAAACATTTTATCAAAGATTTAAATGACTAAATATAATTTTTCCAGGCATTTGGAAATATTTTCCAGGCATTTTAATAAAATAAAATATGCAAAAATTGATATTTTTTTAGGAAATTAACCTGGCATAGAAAATGAAACTCCATTTATTACATCAATTAAAAATGGAGGAAATATGAAGCTGTTAAAGTCATCACTTAGTTTTTTATCTTTAATTTTAATTCTTACACTAATTATTGCATGTGAAGATAAAAATTTTATAACCGAACCTGACTCTGCATCGGCGATAAAATCTGCTTTAGAAAAAATTACTTATTCTGACGAGATATTAAATTCTTTCGTTCCAAATTATAATGAAGAACAAGCAATGAGCCTTGCAGGTCAATTAGGCAAAACGCTTTATCCAGTTAAGATTGGTCAGGTAGTTAAACTTGTTGACCGTGATTTACAAATTGAATACGGAGCTGATACAGCTATTGGTAAATTAACACTAAAATTTGAAGGTGAATTAATTATTATTGGGACTTTTAATGATAACCGTCTTATTCCTGATACTTTAGTTAAAAAACCATTTACTTCGGTTATTACTCGATTAATTAAATATGCAAAAGTTGACAGCACTGGAGATAACCTTGTAGATTGGAAAGTCATTGGTTCATCACTCCCTGAAGGTGGAACAGAAACAAATAATATTGAAATTACTAAGTTGACATTAACAACACTAGATGGTAAATCTGTGACAATTACTTCTCCAAATGAATTTTTCTTTGATTTTGGAAGAAGAGGATATGCAGCTGGAATTGATACTTTAATAAACAACAGGCAAATGCATAATGATAGAATAAAAGTCAAAATGAATGATTTAATGCCATTTTTTGGTAAAAAACAACCAGTTACTATAACTCTGGAAGTTAAAAGTATTTACGAAAAACCTGACTTTGTTACCATTACACATGGTGCAATAACTGGTGCAGGTATGTATCGAACAAAAGAAAAATTTGAGTTAAAGGATACTCAATTTGATGGAACATATTACATCAGAACATATGAAAAAACCTGGTTGACTCATCTGCATCCGGGATTTATACATGCAGTAATTAATTTATTGCCAGATAAATCTGTAACAGATACAGATTTTCCTGTAGAAGAAAAAACATGGGGTATACCTTACGCAATTAAATAATAAAGGCGGAATTTTATTTCCGCCTTTTAACAAATAATATGAAGAAGATGAGAAAAATATTTTTGTTTTGCAGCATTATAATTTTTATTATTTCCTGTAGTGAACCTTCACCAACTGAATTAGTTTTTGACAAATCAGAAAGTAATATACAAATTGAACCAGCACTAAACGATAATGACGCAAATCTGAATTCCACTGGTTATGATACTACAGGTGTATTTAATCTATTTTTGAGTAAAAGCACAATTATAAATATAACTGGTGTAAGAAATACAAATTATGGCATTGTTCAAAGCGAAGGATATTATTATGCGATATTTAATGATAAATCAAAGCCAATAAAAATTAAAAATGGCAAATTGATTGGTTATAAATCGAAGAATATTTCTTCAGTAAAATTTAATAATTATGAAGCATTCCAAATTCCAAATGTTATTCGTTATGTTGATAAAATGATGGTTAAGGATACAATCTTAGGAATGAAATACTTTATTAAACAAAGGATGATGCAAAATGAACATATGCATAATTTCCCATATTCTTCAAAAGTAAATGTGAAAGTTATTATCGATAGAAATTCTTTCACGCAATTTGATGTATTAACCCCGCCAGAAATTATTGGCAAAGTAAGTTTGGAAGGAACTCGGTTAAGAAAAAATCTGAATTTTATTCTGAAGTGGAATAATAAATCAGAAGATAATGTTGAAATAATAATTGCAAGGTTGAGACAAGGCTCAACTGATGCTGAACCCTTGTTGAAAATAAAAGGTAATGAAAACGGGAAAATTAAACTACCATTCAGTGTTCTGGAAAATATTATTACAGCTCAAAATAAATCTTTAATTATAAGTTTTGTAAGAAAATATGAAAAACAAATAAATAACAATATTCTTGATGATACATATATTATTGCTCAAAGCATTCATAATATTAAAATTGAAATACCATAAAGCTGCAATTTTAATTATGATATTAAGTTTATTATATGCTAAATCTGTTTATTGTCAGATTTCTTTAGATTATTTTGGAAATATTTATTCAAAAAATAATTCACATTTTCGTTTGAACAGTTTTGAAAGTAATATATCTAATTTTAATTATACAAAAGATATTGAGCTTATCACAACATTTAGTGGAATTTACGATGGCAGTTTAAATAATAATCTTTATTCAATTTCATTTTCCAAAAAAATTAATTCACATTACTTTTATATTAGATATTCACCTGGCATATATCAACAATTTGTAATCAGAAGTGGAATGGATATTCAACTTCCAGACAGTGTTGCTCAATTAAAAACAAAACTAAATTATGAAGAAAAATTTGGTTTGGGATATGCATTCAATTTGTCCAGATATTTTACCATCGGATTTTCTTTACGATATTTTTCTCAAGTGTTTACCGAAGAGAAACCAGTATTGTTTTATACTGATTCTGTTAATTACATCTCTATAAAAAATGAAATTACTCAAAGTAATTTTTGGGCTGGTAATATAGGCTTAACATTATTCCCGCATCCTGATTTTTTTATAACAATTTTTACAAATAATTTATTTTTATCACAAGAATCTGCTCAAAATTATTTGACAGACCTTTATGCTTTAAAAAGAGATAAAGGATTAACAGCTGAACTCTTTTTATCCCCAATCAATCAGTTCACTATGACATTAGCATATGAAACATCAAATTCTTTTTATGCAGAATTTAATTATTCTACTAAATTTTTAAAAGGATTTTTCACAATTGGCAGTTTAATTTTTCATGACAGATATCAGGAACCATTTTTTGCAGGATTAATGCCTTCAATAAATTATTCAACTAATTTTTTCAGCATAACATTAAGCGGTGTGAAATATTTTTCTAATAGAAGTAAAGTGCGACCCATTGATAATATGATAAAAAATGGAATTCATAGCATCACAAATAATTCTTACAGCAATGATAAATTATTTTTAACTCTTAATTTTGCTTTGAGCTTAACAAAAGAAAAACAAGTAAAACTAATCGATATTGATATTAAAAACGATATTTATCCTACACTTTATGATATTTTTATGCACAAACCATTCGCAATTGGTAAAGTTGTTAACCTTACCGACAAAATTCTTGAGATTAGACCATCCTGTTTAATCAAAAAAGTAAATGAAGATATAATTTATTCTCCTGATATTAAAATTCTTCCTTATGATACAGCAGAAGTTCCATTTTATATTTTTATAAATAACTCTTCAATTACAAAAAGAGAAATATCACAAGCGGAATTTTTTGTAAGCGTTGATGATTTAGAACCTGATGATAAAATTCAAAAACCAGTTTTAATAAATGATAGAAATAGCTGGGATGGAGATGTTTCTAATCTTTCATACTTTGTAAGAAATGATTTTGAATTTTCAAGTAATTATTCAAAAAATCTTTTTCAATCTTATAAGAAATATTTAGATTCTGTTGCTCCCGAGCTATTAATATTCAATCAAATAAAAATTCTTTTTGAAAATTTTATAAAAGAAATGAATTATGTAGCCGACCCTCGTGCCAGCGTAGAACATGTTCAATTTCCAAGTGAGACTATAAAACTAAAAGGAGGAGATTGTGATGATTTGAGTGTATGTTTTGCTTCACTACTCGAAAGCATAGGAATTCAAACAGCATTTGTTGACTATAAAAATCCTGATGGAGTAAGTCATGTTAATTTATTGATTAATACAACTCTTAATCCATCGGATATTAATTTAATTACAAACAATGATGCAAAAGTTGTTATTCGAAAAAATATTGATGGAAAAGATGAGGTCTGGATTCCCGTAGAAACAACTTGTTTGCAAGATTTTAATACCGCATGGAATATTGCAGCAGAAAAATTTTATAAAGAAGCTATCGAGGAATATGGTTTATCAAATGGTAAAGTTACTATAATTGATATTTATTAGGAGGTGAACATGAAAAAGATTTTTTTAATTATTATCTCTTTGACATTTTCAATGTATGCTCAATCATTTGTTGTTGAAAAAGTTAATGGAAATGTTTTTGCATTAATTGGCTTTAGTGAAGAGTGGACTAAAGTAAAAGTGGGACAGATACTAAAAGGAACAGATTTAATTTCTACAGGAGAAAAATCATTAGTTCAACTAAATAACAATGGGAATAGATTTGTTCTTCAAAGCAATTCAGCATTAAGTATTAATAATATTAAAAGAATTTCATTAAACGAATTACTATTAGCATTAGCAATGGAAGAAATTAGAAATGTCCCAAACTTTAATGAAAATAATGCAAGAAGAAACACAGCAGTCTATGGTGAAAAAGTATCTAATATTTTTCCTTCTAAAAGTGTAGTGAGTGATTTAGGTATAAAAAAATTAAATGGTGCAAAACAACTTGCAATAAATGGATATAGAGAATCAGCAATATTACTAGCAAAAGAAACTTATAGAAAATATCCTGAAACAAAAACAAGGATTGATGATAGATTGTTTTTTGTAAATCTTTTGATAGAGCTTCAGTTATTTAATGAAGCAGCAGCTGATTTAAATGAATTAGAAAAATTGAAATTAACAAATGAACAACGAGAAAAAGTAGAACATTATTTAGATATAATTAATGAGAAGATATTAAAGAGTAATTGAAATCATTTTCAGAAGGCATTATAACTATAACTACTATTTAGAGAACTGTTAACAAGTATTCAAATATTTACATAAGGATTAGTAAACCACAAACAAACTTTCCAAAACTTGATTTAAGAAATTTTTCTCTTTTCATAGCATCTTTTTTAGAAGTAAATTTTTCGAAAAAGACAAGTTGTAGAGGGCGGCGATTTTTAGTAGACTTAACAAGACCATTGTAGTGTTCAAATAATCTTCTCTGAAGATTTTCAGTGAAGCCGATGTAACGTTTATTATCTTTAAGGCTTTTTAATACGTAGACATAAAACATAGGGACGAAAAAAGATTTGGAGGCGGCGGTCGGATTCGCCCGCCAAATGGCGGGTTGCAGACCCTCGCCTTAGACCGAATTAGAGTTAAAGATTACTTTAATAATGAATTGAGGAATTCTCTGCCATGACCAGACTTAAGAAATTTTTCTCTTTTCATAGCATCTTTTTTAGAAGTAAATTCTTCGAGAAAGACAAGTTGTAGAGGGCGGCGATTTTTAGTAGACTTAACGAGACCATTGTAGTGTTCAAATAATCTTCTCTGAAGATTTTCAGTGAAGCCGATGT
>CAZNFW010000008.1:49310-80219 GCA_964572725.1 uncultured Melioribacter sp. | reverse complement strand
CCAGATGTAAAAATAATTGTTGGCGGAGCTCCATTAACTTATGAAGCAGCTGAAAAAATGGGTGCCGATGCTTATGGTCCTAATCCTCAAAGTGCTGTTGAATTTCTTGAAAGTTTGAGAGTTAATTAAAAAATTTGCTCTTTTATTCTTATTTATATGTTAAAGAATTTCATTTGTAAAGAAATAAAATTTCTTTGATATTAAGAATCTCTTAAATAAAAATACATAAAGATTTTTCGTTGTCTCGATTTATCGGCTTGAAGAATTTTTATACAATTGTCATTCTGAATGAGCGAAGCAAATCTTGCCTGCTGCAAGCAGGGAAGAATCTCTTTGATAAGATGTAAATAGATTCTTCGTCCCCGACTTCGTCAAGGACACAGAATGACAATGAAAAAGTAATGTAAGTAAGTAAGAATAATATTAAAAAAAATATTTCAAAGTGAAGCAAGAAGAAATATTATTATGAACATAGAGAAAAATAACAATCTTATTCTAACAATGATTTTTTATTATGTGAAGAATCATTTAAATGGGTGTCACTCTGAGCGTAAGCAAAGAGTAATTTTAGATTCTTCGTCGGGGTTGTCTAAAAAGTAAGGTTTTTTAAAAAATAGAACACAGAAAACACAGATTTAAACAGATTTTCACGGATTTAGAAGTTGAATGTTACTTTTTAGTCAACCCCTCCTCAGAATGACAGTAAAAAAAGTAATATAGGGAAGTAAGAGTGATAATGAAAAAAATATTTCAAAGTAATAGTATAAGAAACTCTGCACAAAAAAAATTGCCAAAGGAAATAAATTTATGAATTCATTAATTGATGTTATCTCTAAAGGAAAAATTTTAATTTCAGATGGAGCATGGGGAACACTTCTTCAAAGCAAAGGGCTTCAACCTGGTGAATGCCCTGAACTGTGGAATATAACTCACAAAGAAACAATTTATTCGATTGCAAAAAGTTATATTGAAGCTGGTTCTGATATAATTTTAACGAACAGCTTTGGAGGGAATCCAACTAAGTTAAAGCATTATAATCTGGAAAATCGAACATATGAATTAAACAGAGCAGCAGCAGAAATTTCAAGAGAAGCTGCAGGCGATAACCACTTTGTTTTAGGTTCAATTGGTCCAACAGGAAAATTTTTGATGATGGGAGAAATTTCTGAAGAAGAAATGTTTGAAGGATTTGCACTTCAGGTAAAAGCATTAAAAGACGGCGGGGTTGATGCTTTGTGTATAGAAACAATGTCTGATCTTGAAGAAGCTAAAATTGCAGTAAGAGCAGCAAAAGAATTTTCGAGCATTAATGTTGCCTGTACTTTTACATTTGAAAAAACCCTTCAGGGAGATTATAGAACGATGATGGGCATTACACCTGCTCAAATGGCAATTCAAATAAAAGAAGCAGGGGCCGACATTATTGGTGCTAACTGCGGCAACGGTTTCGACCAGATGATTGAGATTGTTAAAGAAATTAGGAGCGTTGATAAAACAACGCCAATTCTTGTTCATGCAAATGCAGGTAAACCATTTTATAAAGATGGTCAAACATTATTTCTTGAAACGCCAGAGTATATGGCATCAAAATTAAATTTGTTAATCGAAAGCGGGGCTAATATAATTGGCGGATGCTGCGGTACCACTCCTGAGCATATTGCTGCTTTCGTTAATGTTATAAAGAATTTGTGATGATATCTGAAAAAGAAATTGATAAAAATACTTTTTTAGTATTGGTTGATTCCAATTTAATCAATATTGACGAAAAGAAAATTACTGATGTAATTGGATACAATTCATTGCAGGAACACATTGAATCTATAATTAACGATTTATTAAAAATTGTTTATAATAAATTAAATATATCTGCAGGGTACAAAGTATTCCACTCTTCAGACAAGTTTGATAATCTTAAAATTTTGAAAAACACTTTGATAATTAGAGATACTCATTTTAATATCGATAAGATTATTGCGAGTCAATTAAGAAATATTGAAAAAGCAGCAGTCTTTGTTTCAACAATAGGTTCAGAAATTGAAAACTGGATAAAAGAATTAAATCAAAAAGGTGAACTGCTGCATAGTTACATCGCAGATATTATTGCATCCGAAGCAGTTGAGTGTGCAACAGATTTATTGCACGATTTTATTCAAAAAAAATTTAATGCATTTGGAATGAATATTACAAATCGTTATAGTCCTGGTTATTGCAATTGGTCGGTATCAGAACAAAAAAAACTTTTTTCTCTTTTACCGGAAAATTTCTGTGGAATAAAATTAACTGAATCTTCTTTGATGATTCCTATAAAATCAATTAGTGGAATTATTGGAATTGGAAAAAATGTGAAATGGAAAGAATATATGTGTGATAAATGTGGTGTAAAAGATTGTACTTATAGAATTAAAATGAGAACAAAGAAAAAAAATTTTTAGTGTCTTACTAAAGTTCGGATAAGTCTTAAAAGAAAATTTTATAAGATGATTAATAAAATTGATATACAAATTAAGTTCTTTGAAAATATATGTAAGATTTTTCCGGGTTAATCAAAAAGTAATATTCAATAAATTAGTTTGATAGAATTCGTGTAATTAGCTGCAGTACTTATAAAAAAATACTTTATGGTAAGCACAAAAATGATATTTTTTTCTTTCTTCCATTCTGAACGCAAGTGAAGAATCTCTAGTATTTTAGATTCTAAGGTATCCCAATTTTATCGGGATATCTCAGAATGACAAAAAAATTAGAATTGTTATTCCAAGCGTGAGAAATAATTAAGTTATGTTGAACTTCGAAAAAGGCTGCTGATGAATCTTTCATGAATATTTGACAACAGATATAATGAATAAATGAAATAAAAAAATCAATAGGAGTAAAATATGACAGACCAACAATGGGAAAAATTAAAAAGAGTAATCAACGGAGAAATTTTTGATCCGCTCCCAATTGCATTTATTATTGATAGTCCATGGCTACCCAATTGGTATGGAATTAAGATAATCGAATATTTTTCGAGTGAAGAACTCTGGTTCAAAGCAAATTTAAAAGCAATTAATAATTTCCCAGATGTAATTTTTTTACCCGGATTCTGGTCAGAATTTGGAATGTGTACAGAACCATCAGCATTTGGAGCAAGATGTAATTTCCCGCCTGATGAATTTCCTTTCGCTTATAAAATAATTAATTCTATCGATGAAATTGATAACATTGAAAAACCAAATCCTGAAACTGATGGCTTGCTGCCATTTATGTTAAACAGATTGAAACTAATGCATCCAAGAATTGAAGATTCTGGACACAAAATACGCTTTGCGGTTGCTCGCGGACCTCTCAATATTGCAAGCTTTTTAATGGGAACTACAGAATTTTTAACTGCAATGATGATAAATCCGGATAAAATTCATTTACTCTTGAGAAAAGTTTCTGATTTCTTAAAAGATTGGCTTCATTTGCAAATGAATACTTTCCCATCAATTGATGGAATTTTCTTGCTCGATGATATTATTGGCTTTATGGGAGAAAATGAATTTAAGGAATTTGGCCTGCCTTATTTCAAAGAACTATTCAGCGAGAATGTATCTGTTAAATTTCTTCATAATGATGCACCTTGCAAAGTATCTGCACCTTATCTGAATGAAATGGGTATAAATCTTTTTAACATGGGTTTTGATATTTCTTTGAATGAATTAAAAGAATTAACTCAAAATAAAATTACGCTTGTTGGTAATATACCTCCAAGAGATGTACTTGCAAATGGAACTCAGGAAGAAATTGTAAAAACAACAAAAGAATTAATTAATTCTCTTAAAGATCGTTCGAGAGTAATTTTATCCTGCGGTGGTGGAATGCCTCCCGGGGTATCTACAGATAATTTACTTACTTTTATTGAAACTGTTAAGAATAATTCATGGAATGAAAATGAATAAAAGATTTTTAGAAAATCATAATTACAGATGAGAATAAAGTTCAGCTGATTTTTTAATTAATTTATTCTTATGAATTAATTATTCAAAAAATATTTTGTGTGTATTATGAAAAAAAACATACTCAAATTTATTATTATCAGTTTATTGCCAATAATTTTTTTAAGCACTTTATTGGCTCAAGTTAGAAAAGATATTGTCAATGGTAATTTAATTCAATTTAATGATAATGGTCTCTGGTGCTGGTTTCAGGATGAAAGATGTGTAGTTGATACAATAAAAGAAAAATTAATTCTTGGCAGCTCTGCAAATACAAATGGTTTTGGAGGGCAATCAAGAAGCGGATTAAATGAAGCAGTTATTGTTGACCTTAAAACTCGATTGATGAAAAAATATGAACTTGCAAAATTAAGCAACGATGACCACAATGCACCTGCTTTTTTAATTCGTCCTGATGGAAAATATATTACAATGTATTCTGATCATTATGATAGATATAATAATCGATACAGAATTTTTGATGGTGTATTATTGACACCTGAACAGGTTTATGATTGGACTAAAAGACCCGGAGGAACAGATTATACAATTGCTTATAACAATCTTTATTATCTTTCTGCAGAAAATAGAATGTATAATTTTTCGAGAGCAAATCATCGCAGTCCGAATTTTATTGTGTCTGATGATTACGGCGATACATGGACTTTTGGCGGTCAATTAACTACTAATTCGAGTAATTCTTATAACAAAGGTTATTATAAATATTGGAGTAATGGAATTGACCGAATTGATTTTATTTTTACAGAGCAGCATCCAAGAGATACACTTACAAGCATTTATCATGGTTATATAAAAAATGGCAAGGCATATGACTCATATGGAATTTTAGTTGATGATGATATTTACGATACTACATTTATTCCTGCTTACTGGCATTTTACAAAAGTATTTAGCAACGGGACAAAAATTGGTAACAATACATTTTATCGCTGCTGGCAGTCAGATCTTGTAAGATATCAAGATGGAACAATAGCAGCAATTATTACTACAAGAATGAATCAATATGAAAGTTTTGGTTATCCAGATAATAATGTAAATCCTGAACATGCTTTTATTTATTGTCGATTTGATGGTCGAAAGTGGTCTTATACCTTTTTGACTAAAGCAGGTTTAAAATTTTATTCATCTGAAGCTGATTATGTTGGATTAGGTGCATTATCTCCTGACAACCCCAATACAATTTATATTTCAACACCATATGACCCGCGTGACACAACAATTAAATTAAATGTTCGAGAAATATTTAAAGGTGTAACTAATGATAATGGTGTAAGTTGGCTATGGACTCCAATAACACAAAATTCAACTCGTGATAATATTCGTCCAATTGTTCCGAAATGGAATGAAGATAATGTTGCATTGTTGTGGTGTCGTGGTACATATACTTCAGCTCAAAGTTATGATGCTGCTGTTGTTGGATTAATTGAAAACAAAAAAGAAAAGATTTTTAAAAAAACTTATCTGGATGCTTCGCTCGATAATACTTATTATGAAGATGGTTCTTCATTAGCAGTTACAGGTCCTGATTCTAATCCCGGTAGTAGTGATAATAAATGGCATCTTAGAACAGAATACGGAAATAATAATACAATTTTTACTTCATCAGAAATTAGAGGTGAAAATGCTCCTGTTCTAAAAACTCAGGTTTTAGTTTCTGAAAATGGTCTATATGATGTCTGGGTAAACTTCTGGGCTAATCCTTCAGCAGACTGGAGAATTAAAGCAGGTCTTTCATTAGATAATATGCAAACATATCGACATATTTCTGCTCAATCTGTTGATGAAAATGATTATGATGTTCCCATAATTACAAACAAAGAAAATTACTTTCTTTATCAAGCTTATCTTGGAAGAATTGAACTAAAAGATAATCTTAAATTTTTTGTTTATGTTGATGACAATTCAGTTCGTACAGGAACATCAAACACATTAACAGGTGATATTACAAGAACATGGTATGATGGAATAAGTTATGTAAAAGTTAATACAACAGGAACAGCTGATATTAAAGAAAATAATTTTATACCGAAAGATTTTGTATTATATCAAAATTATCCAAATCCATTTAATCCAGCTACAAAAATAACTTATGAATTATCAAAGGCAGGCTTTGTAACATTAAAAGTTTATGATATGCTTGGAAGAGAAATTTCAACTCTGGTAAATCAATATCAGAATGCAGGGAAATATGAAATTATTTTTAATGCAAATAATTTATCAAGCGGTATCTATTTTTATAAATTAAATGTAGATGCAGAATTCAATGCAATAAAGAAAATGATTTTAATTCGTTAATTAAACTACAAATGTGGAGAGTAAAAAAATATTATGAGATTAATAAGTTTATTTTTAATAACATCATTTTTTTTAGTTCGTCCGTTACTTAGTCAAAGCATTAATACAAAAGGCATAACGGTTGAAAAAATTGCTGATGGTTTTCAATTTGTGGAAGGACCCGTCTGGAAGGATGGAGCTTTATTATTCAGTGATATTCCTGCAAATACAATTTATAAATGGATACCAGATTCCGGGGTTTCTGTATTCCTTAAACCATCTGGAAATTCTAATGGATTAGCTTTAGATAAGAATGGAAATCTTTTGCTTGCTCAACATGGATTAAGACAGTTGGCGAGATTAGAAAATGATGGAACATTAACTCCACTTGCAACTCATTACAATGGGAAAAGATTAAACAGTCCAAATGATTTAGCAGTAAACTCAAATGGAACTATTTTCTTTACAGACCCGCCTTATGGTATTAATGCAAGCCAAGAAGAATTAAGGTTTTATGGAATTTATAGTATTACAACCGAAGGCAAACTTTATTTGCTTGATAAAACTTTGTATAGACCAAATGGAATTGCCTTTTCGCCAGATGAAAAAAAGTTATATGTAAGTGATTCAGAAGCAAGAAATATTTATGTATGGGATGTAATTGATGATTCGACAATTGTTAATAAAAAGAAATTAGCATACATGCAGCCTTTAGGCTATGCTGATGGGATGAAGGTAGATAAGTATGGTTTTATATTTGAAGCAGGTCCGCTTGGAATTTGGGTTTTTAATTCTGATGGTTCTTTTGTTGATACAATTAGAATTCCTGGACAAACTACTAATTGCTGCTTTGGTGAAGATGGAAGAACACTGTTTGTTACTTCTGGTTCAGCTGTTTATCGCGTTAAAAATATTTATACTGATGTGAAAGAAGAAAAGACTAATTCAAAATCTTTCCAACTTAATTATAATTATCCTAATCCTTTTAACAATGGAACTATTATTTCATACTCGTTAGTAGAACCAGCTTTTGTTAAATTAATTTTATATGATGAATTGGGGCGAAAAGTTCAAACACTCATAAGTGAATATCAAAATGCTGATACTTATCAAGTCCCACTATCTGCTAAAAATTTATCAAGCGGAATTTATTTTTATCAGCTATCAGCTGACAATAAATTTTCTGAAACTAAAAAAATGATTTTAATTAAATAATTTTTATGATTAAACATACTGTCATATTATTATTTATTTTATTCACATTGGCAGAAACAAAAAGTCAATCAGAAAAAATTGACAGATATGCTCTTGTGCATCGACATATTCCGGTAATAACAAAAGCAGATTCACTTTCTCCGTTTACAGTTGGGAATGGCAAGTTTGCATTTACAGTTGATGTTACTGGATTGCAAACATTTTCAGAGTTTTATGAAAATGGAATTCCATTATGCACTCAATCCGAATGGGGCTGGCATTCAATACCAAACCATTCTAATTATAAACTGGAAGATACTTATGAATATTACAAATGGAATGGGAGAGAAATTCCTTTTGCATCAAAACAAAATTCACAAGCTGGTGAATATTTAAGAGCAAATCCACATAGATTAAACCTTGCAAGAATTGGCTTTAAGTTTTTTAGAAAAGATAATTTTCATAAAAGCAATTCAATGGAAGATTCTGAAATTAAATTATCAGATATAAAAAATATTTATCAGGAATTAGATATATGGGAAGGAATAATCAAAAGTTCATTTGAAATAGATAACAAGAAAGTATTCGTTGAAACCGCATGTCATCCCGAATTAGATTTAATTGCTTTTAAAATTAATTCAGAGTTATTGAAAGAAAAAAGAACAGCTGTTGAAATAAAATTTCCTTATGGTTCAACTCAATGGGGCAAAAATGCATCAGACTGGAAAAGTGAAGAAAAACATTTTTCAGAAACAATATTTTCTAATTTCAATCATGTTATAATAAAGAGAACTCTGGATTCAACAGTATATTTTGTATCAATTAATTGGAATGATAATGCAAAGTTAATTCAAAAATCAAAACACACTTTTTTACTTGATATTGGCTCAACAAAAAATTTTGAATTTTCTGTTTTATTTTCAAATGACTTTCCGGAAAAAGGATTGCCGAATGTAGGTGAAACATTAAGCAAATCGAAAAGTTACTGGAAAAATTTCTGGATGACGGGTGGAGCAATTGATTTTTCTGAATGCACTGATTCAAGAGCTTTTGAACTTGAACGAAGAATTATATTATCAAGATATTTAACTGCAATTCAATGCGGAGGAAAATATCCGCCGCAAGAGACTGGTTTAACAATAAACAGCTGGTATGGGAAATTTCATCTCGAAATGAGCTGGTGGCATCTTGTTCATTTTGTATTGTGGGGCAAACCAGAATTTCTTGAAGAAAAAATGAATTGGTTTTTGAAAATTCTATCATCTGCAGAAAAATATGCAAAGGCTCAGGGATTCAATGGTGCAAGATTTCCAAAAATGGTTTCAATTGATGGAATGGAAAGTCCTTCTAAAGTTGGTGTGTTTTTAATCTGGCAGCAGCCTCATTTAATTTATTTTTCAGAATTATTGTATAGATATTTCAGAAATGATTCTATACTTCATAAATATAAAGAGCTTGTATTTAAAGTTGCAGATTTTCTTGCATCATTTTCTAAATGGGATGAAAAAAATAAAAGGTATGTTTTAGGTCCGCCATTAATTCCAGCACAAGAAATTTATAAACCAAAAGAAACAATTAATCCAGCTTTTGAATTATCATATTCGTTATTTGCATTAAAGACAGCTCAACAATGGAGAGTGCGATTGGGACTTGGCAAAAATGAAAATTGGGAACATGTAATTAAGAATTTATCAAAACTGCCTATAAAAAATGGTTTATATCAAAACACAGAAAATGCAATGAATACTTTTGAAGATGAATTTCACAGAAATGACCATCCAACATTGTTGGGTGCCTTTGGGATGATTCCGAATGAAAATATAGATAAAGAAATAATGCGCAATACACTGAAAAAAGTTTTAGAATCATGGAATTGGGAAAAAACATGGGGCTGGGATTATCCAATGATTGCAATGACAGCAGCAAGAATTGGAGAACCTGAATTAGCTGTTGATGCTTTATTAATGAATGTTAAAAAGAATACTTATTTAATTAATGGTCATAATTATCAAGAGGAAAGATTACCAATTTATTTACCTGGCAATGGAGGTTTATTAACTGCAGTTGCAATGATGGCAGCAGGCTGGAATGGTTCACCGAAAATTACAGCGCCTGGTTTTCCAAAAAATGGAAAATGGAAAATAAAAGTCGAAGGCATAATGCCTTTTATGTGATTGAAAATTATTAAGTAAAAAAGAGGATTAAAATGAAAAATCAAAAAGGTTATACCAGAAGAGATTTTATTAAATCAATTGGTATTGCATCGACTGGATTGATGCTTGCGCCATATATTTCTCCAAAAAAATTGTTCGCACATTCACTCTATGAATTCAAAACTAAAGTTGCTATAACTAAAGCAAATAATTATGATAGAAGTTACGTCAAACAAAAAGTTCAATATTTATTTGAACAGATTGGCGGAATAAATGACTTATTTAATAATGGAAAGAAAGTTGCAGTTAAAATAAATCTTACTGGCGGCTCTGGTTCAGCTTTCAGTTCAAAATTAAAAGGAAAAGATATAAGAGATACAATGTGGACTCATCCGGAAGTTATGCGTGCAGCTTTAGAATTAATAATTGACAGTGGTGTAAATCCAAAAGATATTTTTATAGTAGAAGCTTTATGGGATGATGCATCATTTAATAATTTTGGTTATAAAGAGATTCAAAATAATCTTGGAGTTAATTTTGTTGACTTAAATAAACCAGAGCCTTATTCAGACTTTATTGAAAAATCTGTTGGCAGTGATAAATTTTTTTATAGTTCATTCAAGTTCAACAGAATTCTTGACGAAGTAGATTTATTTGTTTCAATTCCAAAATTAAAACATCATTACGAAGCAGGTTATACAGGTGCAATAAAAAATCATGTTGGAATTGTTCCTAAACAACTTTATACTTTGCCAAATGATAGTTCAAGAAGAGGTGCTTTACATCAAGAAGGCGGACCTTCGAATACTCATCTGCCAAAATCAATTTGTGATTTGCTGTTAGCTCGACCAATCCATCTTTCTCTTATTGACGGAATTAAAAATGCAATTGGCGGCGAAGGTGTATGGAATCCTACTTTTCAACCAGCTGAATATAATGTTTTAATTGCTGGAAAAGATTGTGTAGCAACTGACAGTGTTGGTGCTTATGTAATGGGACGCGACCCTTCTAAATCTAAATTAGATTTACCTTCCGGCGGTCAATGTGACAATCATCTTTATATGTTAAATCAAGTAGGAGTTGGAACTAATAATCTTTCTGAAATTGAAATTGTTGGTGATGGAAAAGATTTAATTACTTCTGTTGAGGAAATTAGCATTACATTACCAAATGAATATCAGCTATTACAAAATTTTCCGAATCCGTTTAATCCATCAACAATAATTAGTTTTTATTTGCCTCAAAGTGATTTTGTTACATTGAAAATTTATGATATTACAGGCAGAGAAATAAAAACAATAATTAACAAACAAATTCCAGCAGGTTATCACGAGTTTGTTTTTGATGCCGATGGGTTAACTTCAGGAATTTATATTTATAAAATTATTACTGATAATTTTACTGATGCAAAGAAAATGGCCTATATGAAATAATATCAAATGATACCAAAAAGAAGAAATAACTTTTTACATTCGATAATTTTTAAATAGGTAAACAATATGTATAAATACCATCAGATAAAATTAGTCATTATGTTATGTGGACTCCAATAATTCAAAAAGAAGAAAAACTTTTACTTCGTGCTTTAAAACTTGCAAATCAAAATAAGCGAAGGCTTGTTGCACCTCTTGTTGGTTTCCCGGGTCTTAAATTGGTAAACTCAACAATTAAACTTGCTCAACAAAATTACTATGAACATTTCAAAGTAATTAAAGCTAATGTTGATACTTTTAGTCCAGATGCTGTTTTCCCATTAATGGATTTATCTGTTGAAGCTAATGCTTTAGGAAGGTATACTGTTTTTCCAGTTAATGAATCTGCTACGGTTATTACCGAAGATTTTACAATTGATGATTTAGAAAAGATAAAAGATATTGACATTAGATACGACACAAGATTATTGGGTTATGTAGAAACGGTAAAGTTGATGAACATTTATCTGCCTAAAGAAATTTTACGGGGCGCTTATGTAACAGGTCCTTACACTTTAGCTGGACTTTTATTAGGGGCAACAAATGCAGCAGTTTATTCAATTAATAATCCAGAATTTCTTTCGGAAGTTTGTGAAGTTGTAATAGAAAAAATTCTTGATTATGTAAAACTATTGATTTCAGCTGGCGCACAAATTATTTGTGTTTTAGAACCAAGTGCTGTTATGTTAAGTCCAGACGCATTTAACAATTTTTCAAAAAAATATGTGAAAAGAATTAGCAAATTGTGTGAAGATACATCAATAGCAGTTGTTTATCATATTTGTGGTAATTCAATGCATTTAATTGAAAAAATGTGCGAAGCAGATGTTGATGCTCTAAGTCTCGATTCAGAAGAAGCCGGGGTGGATTTAGCCAAAGCAATAAATATGATTCCTGACAATGTGATTGTGATAGGGAATATTTGCCCAACTGGTAAAATATTGAATGGCAAACCCGATGATGTAAAAAATGAAGTTAAAGATTTGCTGATTAAGATGGAGCCATATCCAAATTTTATTTTAAGCACAGGATGTGATTTGCCGCAGGAAGTACCCATAGAAAATATTCAAGCTTTTATGAATGCAGGAAGAAATTTTAAGATAAGTTAAATTTACGTTTGAACAAAAATTTCTTTATTAAAAATTTCATAATCAGATATGTTATAAAACTTTAATGCTTCTTCCAAAATTTTTTCTCTTATAACAAAAATTAGTTTTTGTTTATCAGAATTATTTAGTAAAAATGTAATAGATTCATGCAATCCTTCACCGCTTAATTCTAAAGGACCTAATTCATCCACAACAATCCATTCATAATTTTTTTGTAAAGACTCTATTAATTTTTTATTTGCCCATTTAAATGCATTTTTACTGAAATTATATTGACCAATTTTAATAGAGTCAATTTCATTTTCACTTTCTAATAATTTTAATGTTTTTGTTGAGATATGGTACAAAAATCTTTTTCCATCTACTTCAGGTTGTAGAATTCCATCAATGTTATTTTGTTTAAAGACCCAGCTCATTAATCTTGTAGTTTTGCCGGTTTTATTCAATCCAGTTATGATATAAATCCTGTTCTTCATCAATCTCAGCTGAAAGTAATAAAGCGGTTGCGTCAGAGAAAAATTTTATTAATCTAAAAATTCCAAGATAACCCTGTGACATAAACCAAGCATAATTGATAAGTCTTTTTATGCTCGGGAACAAAACAATAATTTTATTAATCTCTGGTGCATGATTGAATTTATTTTTCTCGAGGAATTTGCTGAATCTTCTTTCAATAAAAGGTGAAACAAATACAAACCAGATAAATGTTATAAGTACAGAGCGAATTAACATCATAAGAATTTCTATTGCTTTGCTTGGTCCAAGTTCTTTGGAATAGAATGATAAAATCATAAATAGAATTGAAAAAGAGATAATTATTATACCACTGGGTTTTTTCCACCATCTTTTTTTCTTCTTTTTCATATTTAATTTGAAAGCATCCATCTTATAATAAAAAGATGAATAAAGAGGATAAACTAAATCGGTTTTGCTTTCTATCCATTCTGGAATTTTTACTACTTTTGACCCAATATAAATACCTGCTATCATGTGGATAATTATGTAGAACATGATTAAAAAAATGCTCAAGCTGAATGGATAAAGATATTTTTCTACACCAATTTGATTAAAAATAAAATGAGTGAAAGAATCAATGGCTTCCCAGAAAGTAAATCCAAAAAGTATTGTTAATACAAGAACTCGTTGTACAGCAGAAAATGTTTCTGAGAAAAATCCAAGAAGAATACTGCTTAGTTTAATATTTTTTATATACTTAAAGAATATGTAACCCATTAATCCCTGTAATATAACAGCAAAGTAAGAACTAAAAGAACTATAAGGACTTACAACTGCTTTAACAAGAATTACAAGCAGAGTGGAACGAAGAATCTCTGATTTATTTTCTGAATATCTGCCAATTAATGAAATAAAAATTGTTGCTGCACCACTTAAAAGCATTCCAGAAAATGGAACTTTCAATATAGCGAGCATACCACCCAGAACAGCTTCGCTGAATGCCCATAGTGCGGTAAATCTTTTTGTGTCAATGTAAAGTTTATAATGAAAACGAAGTATTGTTTCTTCCAATAATTATTTACCTCCCTTTTTGTCTAATAAATCATCAATCCAACTTAATGCTGCCATTGCAGCTGGAAAGCCAATTGTAGGAATTGCAAGAATTGCAACTTGACGAATTTCTTCTTTCTTAATTTTTGATTTTAATGCTTTACGAACCTGAGCATGAACTGCCCCTTCCATTCTTGCACCAATTGATATTGCTAATTTAATTAGTATTCTTGTTTTCTCATCAAGTGGTCCGGCTTCATGTACAGCTGCTCCTAAATTTTCATATGCAACTGAAATTTCTGGAAATTCTTTCAGGAATCTTTCGAATCTCTTGGGAAGCTTTGCCATTTTATATCCCTCTAATTTTTATTATGCAAATTAATGCTATAACTTGGTATGTTCAATAAAATTTTTTTGAAAGCTTTGTTGTTTTCCTCTTTAACGACTACGCAAAATCGTTAATTTTCATAACTTGTTCTACCATTATTAGTTATGAAATTTTTATCAACCGATTTGATGTACACAATGAATTATTACTTAATACAATATATAAGATATTTCTTACAATTGTTTTATTTACAAAAGTTTTATTTCGTATTTTTACAAAAAAAATGTAGATGATTTATGAAAATACTTGTTACAGGCGGCGCAGGTTATATTGGTTCTCATTTTGTAAAATTATTATGTGAATATAATCATGAACCAATTGTTGTAGATAATTTAATTCGCGGACATAAAGAAGCTTTGCCTCATGGTGTTCCGCTTGAAATTGTCGATTTACTTGAATATGAAAAATTATTCGACATAATAAAAAAACATAATCCTGATGCTGTAGTTCACTTTGCTGCTCTGGCTTATGTTGGTGAATCAGTTAAGAATCCAGAACTTTATTATTTGAATAATGTTGTTGGAAGTTACAATCTAATTAAAGCTGCTGTTCAATCTAATATTAAAAAATTTGTATTCTCTTCAACATGTTCAATTTATGGAAATCCATTGATGATTCCTATTTCGGAAAAAGAATCATCAAAGCCTATTAATCCTTATGCAAATACAAAACTTATGATTGAAACAATGCTCAAAGATTTTGATGCAGCTTATGGATTAAAATATATAGCATTGAGATATTTCAATGCAGCAGGTGCACATTTAAGCGGTGAAATTGGAGAAAGCCATAATCCAGAAACTCATTTAATCCCTCTTGTTCTTTATACTGCACTGCAAAAAAGAGAAAAGCTGTTTGTTTACGGCAAAGATTATGATACTCAGGATGGAACATGTATTCGTGATTATATCCATGTAATGGATTTAGCAGATGCACACTTAAAAGCTCTGGAATATTTAAATTCTGGAAATGAATCGACCATAATTAATCTTGGTACCGGAAAGGGAAACTCAGTTCTTGAGATAATAAAAAAATCAGAAGAGATTACTAAAAGAAAAATACCATATGAAATTACATCAAGAAGAGAAGGTGACCCGGCAATTCTTGTTGCGGATAATAAAAAAGCAAAGGAAGTTTTAGGATGGTTGCCTAAATTTTCTATAGAAGAAATTCTTGAATCTGCATGGCGCTGGCACTTAAATCCAAAATTTTGAGAGGGTAAATTGACAGTAAAGAAAACTTCTATCGATGGTTTATTAATAATTATCCCTGATGTTTATTTCGATGAAAGAGGTTTTTTCTTTGAATCATTTAATCAAAAAAAATATTCAGAATTAGGAATTAATTATAATTTTGTTCAGGATAATATTTCAAAATCAATAAAAGGAACTATACGAGGGCTTCATTATCAGATTGGTGAATTTGCTCAAGGTAAATTGTGCTATGTAATTAAAGGAAAAGTTTTAGATGTTGCAGTAGATATTCGTTTTGGTTCTCCTACTTTTGGTAAATATTTATCCTGTGAATTAAGTGAAGAAAATAAATATCTATTATGGATACCTCCCGGTTTTGCACATGGGTTTTCTGTTCTCTCTGAAGAAGCAATTTTTTGTTATAAATGTACTCAATTCTACAATAAAGAATTTGAAAGAGGAATTTTATTTAATGATTCTGATTTGAATATTAACTGGAATGTTGAACATCCAATTGTTTCGCAAAAAGATTTGTCATTAAAAAAATTTAAAGATATAGACAAAGATTTCTTATTTAATTTTGATAAATAAAAACAATAGTAAAAATTGAGGGAAAACTAATGGAACTTTCAGTTATTGGAACGGGCTATGTTGGATTGGTAAGCGGGACATGTTTTGCAGAAATGGGAAACAGGGTAATTTGCGTTGATAACAATCAAGAAAAGTTAAAAAAGCTTAAAAACAAAATTGTCCCAATTTATGAACCGGGTTTAGAAATTTTATTTCATCGAAATATTGAAAAACAAAGATTAATATTTACAGATGACTTAAAAAAAGCTGTTCTCGAATCAGAAATTATTTTTTTGTGTCTTCCTACTCCTCAAGATGATGATGGCTCGGCAGATTTGAAATATGTTTTTGGTGTTGCAAATGAAATAGGCAAAATATTGAAAGAAGCAAATACTTCTGATTTTAAAATTATTGTTAATAAAAGCACTGTTCCAGTTGGAACTTCTGACCAAGTAACAAAAATTTTACAAAACTATGGAATTAAAAATTTTGAAGTAGCTTCAAATCCAGAATTTCTGCGAGAAGGTTTTGCAGTAGAAGATTTTATGAAACCTGATAGAATTGTAATTGGAGCGAGAAGTCAAAAAGTTTTTGAAAAACTTCACGAACTTTATGAACCATTTGTTCGTCAAGGAAATCCAATTTATGATATGGATCCCGAGAGTGCAGAAGTAACAAAATATGCTGCCAATTCATATTTAGCTATGAGAATTACTTTTATGAATGAAATTGCAAATTTCTGCGAAGCTGTTGGCGCTAATGTCGATTTAGTTCGTAAAGCTATGGGTGCCGATTCAAGAATTGGGAAAAGATTTCTTTTTCCTGGTATAGGTTATGGAGGCTCATGTTTTCCAAAAGATGTGAAAGCATTGATAAAAACTTCTCAAGAAAAAGGATCTCCAATAAAAATTTTAAAAGTTGTTGACGAAGTCAACAACAGTCAAAAACTTATTCTTGTTGATAAAATTCTTAAACATTTTAATAATGATATAAAAGGAAAAACCTTTGGTGTTTGGGGACTGGCATTCAAACCAAATACTGATGATATGCGGGAAGCTCCTTCTATTGTTATAATAAAAAAACTGGTTGAACTTGGAGCAAAAGTAAAAGCTTATGACCCGGCAGCTATTGATAACGCAAAATTTTATCTTGGTAATATTCTGGAATATGTAGATGAACAATATAAAGCATTAGAGAATGCTGATGCTCTTTTAATATTAACTGAATGGAATGAATTTAGAAATCCTGACTTTGATAAAATAGTATCTTTGCTTAAATCAAAAATAATTTTTGACGGCAGAAATATTTTTGACATAAATAAAATGATTGATCTCAGATTTATTTATTACAGCATCGGTAGAAAACCTGTCGGTATATAAAAAAAGTGGTTTAAAAGAGCAGTAAACTTTCTTTGTTATTAATTCTGTATCTGAATGTTTTGGCTACTGTGAATTCAGGATTTTTTCATAGTACTCAATATATTTTGGAACAATTAAATTTTTGTCGAAATATTTTACTGCTCTCTCTCTGGAATTTTTTGAAAATATTTTATACTTCTTTTCATTAGTTAACAAATCAATAACATATTTAGACATACGTTCAATATCCCCAATTTCTGCTATGTAACCTGTTTCATTGTGTATTACTAATTCAGGTAAACCACCGACTGAGGAGCTAACAACAGGAATTCCGCATGCCATTGCTTCAAGTGCAGATAATCCAAAACTTTCTGACTGTGATGGCATTAGAAAAATATCGGCAGCGGTTAAAATCTCTGGCAATGCATCCTGCTTGCCAAGAAAAATTACATCTTTTTGTAAATCTAATTCTCTTGCCAGTCGTTCACATTCCGACCTCTCAGGTCCATCACCAACAAGAACCAATTTAGCTGGTAATTCTTTTTTTACTTTATGAAGTATTCTTATTGTATCGGGAACTCTTTTTACTGCTCTAAAATTTGAAGTATGAATTAAAATTTTTTCTCCATGTGAAGCTAATCTTTCACGATATGGTTTATTATCATTTGGTTTATATTTTTCTGTGTCTATGAAATTATATATAACTTCAATTTCTTTATTGACATTAAAATTAATCAATGTTTTTTCCTTCAAAAATCTTGATACAGCAGTTACACCATCACTTTCTTCGATGCTGAATTTTACAAGAGGCATAAATGAAGGTTCAAGACCCATAAGTGTAATATCGGTTCCATGAAGTGTAGTTATGAACTTTATATCTTTATTAACTTTTTTCCTAATCTGCTTTGCAAGGTATGCACTGACTGCATGAGGAATTGCATAATGAACATGCATCAAATCCAGTTGTTCATATTCTATAACTTCGAGCATTTTACTTGTTAATGATAAACCATATAATGAATGTTCAAACAATGGATAGCTGGCTATTTCAACTTCATGGAAAAAAACATTTTCAACAAAGCGAGTTAATCTGTGTGGAATTGCATAACTGATAAAATGAACTTGGTGACCTAAAGAAGCAAGCGCAAGTCCAAGTTCTGTTGCTACTACTCCACTTCCACCATAAGTTGGATAACATGTAATTCCAATTTTCATATTTTATTTAGCCTTTTTTGTTCAATCTTATTTATTTTTGAATTAAACATCAAACAAATAATCTTTGGTTCATAATATATCAATTTTAATATGAATATTTTATTAATTGGACATTCTATTATTGACCATATTGAAATTTCCGGCAGAGAAATAATAAAACCCGGCGGAATTTATTATTCAGTATCGGGAATGTTATGTGTGAAAAATAAAGATGATAATATATTCTTATTAACCGGCATTAATAATAACGCATTAAAATATTTTGAAAAATTATATTCAAAATGTTCGCCTGACTTCTTAATCAATCTTGATAATATGCCTGAGGTATTCCTAAAAATTTATGAACAAAAAGAACGCGACGAATTTTATATAAACATTTCTTCAACTTTGCCAATTGAAAAAATTACTGATTGGTCATTGTTTGATGGAATTTTAATTAATATGATAACCGGCTTTGATATTACTATTGAACAATTAAAAAATATACGCAGGAATTTTAAAGGTTTAATCTACTTTGATGTTCACACATTATCTCGCGGAGTAGATGAAAATTTGAAACGAGGGTTCAGAACAATTCCCGATGTTGAATATTGGCTTTCAAATGTTGATATCATTCAATGTAATGAAAATGAATTGAAAACCATTTTTAATTATGATGAAGAAAAAGTAATTATTGAAAATATTTTTAAATATGGTCCCCAGATTTTAATTCTAACAAAAGGGAATAATGGTGCTGATGCTTTCTTTTTAGATAAAGAAAAAATTAAAAATTTGAGTGTTGCAGCAGAAAAAGTTGAAGTAAAAAATAAAATAGGCTGTGGTGATATTTTTGGCTCGGTCTTTTTTTATACATATCTTAATACAAATGACTTATTAATTTCTTTAAATACTGCAAATAAAATAGCTGCCAAATCAGTTTCGTCAAACAATATTGAAGAATTGCTGTGTGAATATGTTAAATGGTAATTTAATTAAAACTAGAATTCTAATTATCGGGTCAAATGGAATGCTCGGGCAGAGACTTACTGAATATTTTTTAAATGCAAATAATTATGAATTAATGTGTACCTCAGCAGAACCAGAATCTTTTATACCCGGTGTAGAATATAAAAGTGTGGATATTACTCATAAAAATAGTGTAAGAAAACTTATCTTAGATTTTTTCCCTGACTTTATTATTAATGCTGCTGCTTATACAAATGTTGATAAAGCAGAGCAAGAAAGAGAATTAGCATGGAAAGTAAATGTTAATGGAGTTGAAAATATTGCTCTTTATGCATGGACAATTGATGCTCACATGATTCATATTTCTACTGATTATATTTTCGATGGTAAAAAAGGACCTTACTCTGAAAATGATAAACCATGCCCAATCAGTTATTACGGAAGAACTAAATTAGCAAGCGAAAATTCAATAAGAACAAGCGGGGTTCGATACACAATTATTAGAACAAATGTTTTATATGGACCGGCAAAATATGGCAGGCCTGATTTTGTTAAATGGGTTATTAATTCTCTTCGAGCAGGTGAAGAAATAAAAATTGTAACTGACCAATATAACAATCCTACATATGTGGATGACCTTGTTGATGCAATTCATAAAATTATTTTATTTAAGAAAGAAGGGATTTACAATATTGCTGGTAAAGAAATTATTTCAAGATATGACTTTACTTTAAGAATAGCTGATTACTTTGATTTAAATAAGAAATTGATTAAACCAGTTTTAACAAAAGAATTGAATCAAACTGCCCCTCGTCCCTTAAAATCAGGATTGATAATTTTAAAAGCAATGGTAGAACTTGATTATAAACCTCATGAGTACGAAGAAGCATTTGAACTGATGAGAAGAGAATTGAATTTGTAAATGGCTATGAAATTATAAGCTGTTTTAAGAAAATTTTTCATTCATATAACAGCGAGGGGAATAAATATTCCATAAAAAATTTTCGATTAAATTAATTGCGAATTCAATTTTATATAGTAAATTTGCTAACCTAAATTAATCAATCCTTTTAATGATCCTTCAAAAAGGAGGTGCCTGATGCTGAGTATGCTAATCAGCCCAGAAATAAAAGAACTTATACAAAACAAACAATTCCTTGACCTTAAAGAAATTTTAATTGACTGGACACCAACAGATATAGCAGATTTGATTTTAACACTCAATGAAGATGAAAGAGTTTTACTTTTTCGACTGCTTCCAAAAGAATTAGCCGCTGATGTATTTGAATATCTGGATTATGACACTCAGATAGAACTTATACACTCAATGGGTCACGAAAAAATTTCAGAATTGCTGAATGAAATGTCGCCAGACGACCGTACTGCTTTGTTTGAAGAAATGCCTCCAAATGTTGTTAAACAATTATTAAACTATCTGTCATTTGAAGAAAGAAAAATTGCTCAGCAATTATTAGGATATCCTGAAAACAGCATCGGGCGATTAATGACGCCTGACTATATTGCAATTAAAGAATATTGGACAGTTCAGGAAACGCTTGATTATATTCGGAAATATGGTCAGGATAAAGAAACTTTGAATATTCTTTTTGTAGTTGATGAATCTGGTAAACTTATTGACGACATCAGAATTAGAGATATATTGCTTGCATCACCAGATACTAAAATTAGTGAGTTGATGGATGGAAATTTTGTTTCATTAAAAGTATACGATGATCAGGAATCTGCAATAGAAATTTTCAAAAAGTATGACAGAGTTGCTTTACCTGTTACAGATAGTTCTGGAATATTAGTTGGAATTGTAACTGTTGACGATGTACTCGATATAGCAGAAGAAGAAACAACAGAAGACATTCAAAAGATTGCAGCTGTTCAAGCTTTCGAAGAACCTTATCCTCATACATCAATTTTTCAAATGATAAAAAAGAGAGCTGGATGGCTCAGTATTTTATTCATTAGTGAAATGTTTACAGCAACTGCAATGGGTTATTTTGAAAATGAAATTAGTCAGGCAGTAGTGCTTGCTTTATTCGTTCCGCTGATTATTTCAAGTGGGGGTAACTCTGGTTCGCAGGCTTCAACATTGATTATTCGCTCTCTTGCACTTAATGAATTATCCCTTAAAGACTGGTTCTATGTATTTAGAAGAGAAATATTAACAGGTTTATTGCTTGGTGTAATATTGGCAGTAATAGGATTTTTAAGAATTTCTCTATGGCAGTTTGTTAGTGGTGTTTATGGAGAAAATTGGCTTTTAATAGGCATGACTGTAGCAACTGCTCTAATCGGAGTAGTTTGCTGGGGAAGTCTTATGGGTTCAATGCTTCCATTTATTCTTAAAAAACTTGGTTTTGACCCTGCAACTTCTTCAGCACCTTTTGTTGCTACTCTTGTTGATGTAACTGGCATTATAATTTATTTTACTGTTGCTCACATTATGCTTAAAGGAACATTACTTAATTAAATTACTCAAAACTTTTTCTCCAGCTTCGCATTAAAAAGCCAGTTATTATTAATGCAATACCAATTAATGCAATTTTGATATAAGATTCTGAGTAATAATAAAATCCACCAATTGCAACGGGAACATTTTGCAACTCTGAAGTAGTAAAACCTTCGCCTCTTGCTATTTCAACTTTATATTGAAAATGAAGCAAAGCATAAAATAAAATTACACCCCCCTGAACAAAACAAACAATATCTACTAATGCAAATATAATCGTGGACATTAGTTTTCTCATCTAATTATCCCTCATTTTATGGAAATTTTTTTATACAAAAAATATTAAAATTCTTTTCTAATTAATATAAATTATTTCTGTATTTGGGGATGACTAAAAAGTAACTTTCAACAAAAAAATTCGTTAAACCTGCTTGCTGCAGGCAAGATTCCTGTAATTAGCGGCAACATTTATAAAAAATATTACTTTTGGGTCATCCTCCATTAATTTCGTTTTTTATGAAAAACAATTAAGTATTCCAATTTAGAATTTTCTTATATTTGTTGGCAATTATTAATAAAAAGTGAGTAAACCTTGGCTAAAGAAAAAGTACTTGTTACATCAGCTCTGCCCTATGCAAATGGCAATATTCATCTTGGACATTTAAGCGGAGCTTATTTACCTGCTGATATTTATGTTAGATACAAAAGACTTAATGGAGATGATGTAATTTATATTTGCGGTTCTGATGAACACGGCGTACCAATAACAATTACAGCAGATAAAGAAAAAGTTCATCCAAAAGTTATTATTGACAGATATCACGAACTCAATAAAAAAGCATTTGAACAATTTGGAATGAGTTTCGACATTTATTCAAGAACAAGTCTTCCAATACATCATAAAACAGGGCAGGAATTTTTTAAGTGTTATTATGATAATGGATTGTTAATAGAAAAAAAATCAATGCAGTTTTATGATGAAAAAGTTAAAATGTTTTTGCCAGACAGATATGTTGAAGGCACTTGTCCGCGTTGCGGATACGAAGAAGCAAGAAGCGATGAATGCGAAAAATGTGGTTCGCTTTATGAACCATCAGAACTAAAAAATCCTAAAAGCAAAATCAGCGGTGAAACCCCTGTTCTAAAAGAAACTTCTCATTGGTATTTCCCATTAGGCAAATATCAAGAACGTCTTGAAAAATATATTGATGAAATGAATAAAAAATATGGATGGAAAGATAATGTACTTCAATATTGTAAAGGCTGGTTTAGTGAAGGATTAAAGGATAGAGCTGTAACAAGAGATTTGGACTGGGGAATAAAGGTTCCTCTTCCAGATGCGGAAGGAAAAGTTTTGTATGTCTGGTTCGAAGCTGTTCTTGGTTATATTTCTGCAACAAAAGACCTTTCCGAAAAAAGAAATGACCCTGAACTATGGAGAAGATACTGGCAGGATCCAAATACAAAGTATATAGCATTTATTGGTAAAGACAATGTTGTATTTCATACAATTATATTTCCTGCAATGTTAATGGCATGGAATGATTTTAATAACGACAAATATATTTTGCCTCAAAATGTACCTGCAAATGAATTTTTAAATTTTGAAGGGAAAAAATTTTCTAAGTCACGTGGATGGGGTATTGATGTAATTGATTTTCTCGAGATATTTCATCCTGACCCGCTCCGCTATACTCTGGCTGCTAATCTTCCTGAAAATAAAGATACAGATTTTTACTGGAAAGAATTTCAAGCAAGAAATAATGGTGAACTTGCTGATATTCTTGGTAATTTTATTAACAGAACTTTTACCTTTGCATTCAAACACTTTGAAGGCAAAGTTCCAGAACTTGGGACATTAGAACCAATTGATGAGAACATGATTGAGCTTTTGAAAACCTATCCTCAAAAAGTTGGAAATCTTATTGAACATTTTAAAATCAAAGATGCTGTCTTCGAAATGATGAATCTTGCAAGAGCTGCAAATAAATACTTTAATGATTCTGAACCATGGAAAACAATAAAGCAAAATAAGGAAAGATGCGGAACAACTATTAACATCTGCCTTAATACTATTTATACCCTTGCTGAATTGTTCGAACCGGTTATTCCTTTTACTTCTTCAAAAGTATTTAATATGCTTAATTCAGAAAAATGTGACTGGCTTGAATCCGGAAAATTGAATTTAAGAGCAGGTCATAAACTTAATCCTCCTGAAATTTTATTCAATAAGATTGAAGATAAAATTATAGATGAACAAATTAATAAACTTGGCACTGTTGAAATGGATACTCAGAAAGATGAAGAAATTACTATAGATGAATTTAAACGAATAAAACTAAAGGTAGCAAAAATTATAGGAGCAGAAAAGGTTAAGAAAAGTGATAAACTTCTTAAACTTCAACTCGAATTAGGTGACGAGAAGAGACAGGTTGTAGCTGGGATAGCAAAAAGTTATCAACCAGTAGAATTAATTGGGAAAAATGTTTTGATTGTTGCCAACTTAAAACCAGCAAAATTATTTGGACTGGACTCACAGGGAATGATACTTGCTGTTGATGCTGACGAAGAAGGAAAAGTAAAAATAATTGAAATAGATAGTTCGGTTAAGCCTGGCACGCTTGCAAGGTGATTTGTTTTCTCTTTGAACTAATCTAAATTTTCATTTATGAAGAATAAAAAAGTTGCACCCAGAAACAGAACAATCTTTTTATCTGATTATGAATTAAAAAAATATTCAAAGAATTTAATTCAACTAAAACATAAAACTGAAGTAAAAGATATATTGAATAAAACAATTTGTCAGGATTTATTCACTGTTCTGGATTTTCTTCCAGACTCTTTTGTTGATTTACTTTTTGTTGATCCACCATATAATCTTAATAAATCTTTTAACACGCTTAAGTTTAAGGAACAATCAATATTGGATTATTCAAACTGGATTGAACAGTTTATAGTAAAATTGAAGCGTACATTAAAACCAACTGCGACAATTTATTTTTGCGGTGACTGGCATACTTCGATTTCAATTCCTTTAGCTTTAGAAAAACATTTTATAATTCGAAACCGAATTACATGGGAAAGAGAAAAGGGAAGGGGTTCAAAATCCAACTGGAAAAATAGTTCAGAAGATATCTGGTTTTGCACTGTTTCTAATAAATATACATTCAATGTCGATTCTGTTAAATTAATGAAGAAAGTTATTGCTCCTTATAAAGATGAGAATGGATACCCAAAAGACTGGCTTAATTCTTCTGAAGGAAATTATAGATTAACACATCCTTCAAATATCTGGACAGACATTTCGGTACCTTTCTGGTCAATGCCTGAAAATACAATTCATCCAACTCAAAAGCCGGAAAAGTTAATTGCAAAACTTATTTTAGCAAGCACAAATAAAAATGATATTGTGCTTGACCCTTTTTTAGGTTCAGGTACTACTTCAGTTGTTGCAAAAAAATTAGAAAGAAATTATGTGGGTATCGAGATAGACAAATATTTTGCTGCACTGGCAGAAAAAAGACTTTATCTTGCAGAAAAAGATAAAAAAATACAAGGATTAGAATATGGTGTTTTCTGGGAAAGAAATACCAAACCATTTCCTGTATAATTTAATTAGTGTTTTTGAAACTTCATGTTGTTATAAAAATTATCCTTTTTCATTATTGAAATATTTTGGGGGTATTAAACTCAAAATAAATTTTTAGAATGAAAGAAACTTTTTTGTGTATGTGAATATTAAAACAACTAAAATAAAATTATTGTGGAGGATTTTAGCTATGCATATTAAAAAAGTGTTTTTATTGATGCCTGCTGTAATTTTCTTTTTTACATCTTGTGCTGTAGAACATTCCAAAATTGTTGTAGCAGAATTTGGAAAAAATAAAATCTACATGGACGAGTTTGAAAAAGCATATGCTAAAAATTCCGGCAATATTGAGAATGCTAAAAAGGATTCAATAAGTAATTATAAAAAATTTTTAGACCTTTATGTTAATTACAGAATGAAACTCCGTGATGCATTTGTGAGAGGTTATTATTCAGATGAAGATATGCAAAAAGAATTGAATGATTATAAAATTAATATTGGAACTACATTTTATCTTAATGATGAATTAATTAAACCCGGAATTAAACAACTTTATGAAAGAAGAAAATATGAATATCAAGTAGCTCATATAATGCTAAGACCAGATTCTTCAATGAACGAACAACAAACAATCGAATTTGGAAATGAATTAATTAAAAGAATTAACAATGGAGAAGATTTTGAAAAACTTGCAAAAGAATATTCTAAAGACACATACTCTAAAGAAAGAGGTGGTGACATTGGATTTGTTACAGCTGGAGAAATTACTATCCCGGAAATTGAAGATGCAATTTATTATACTGAACCCGGTAAAATATACCCGCAGTTATTAAAATCAAACTTTGCTTATCATATCATCAAAGTTATTGCAAAAATACCAAGAAGGCACATGATTCGTGCTCAACACATTCTTGCAAGTTCAAAAGATTCTCTCGGTAATGTCGATACATTAAAAGCATATCAAAAAATTTTAGAAGTACAAAAGAAAATTCAGGAGGGTGCAGATTTTGGTGAACTTGCTAAAGAATATTCTGATGATAAATATAGTGCCAAAAAAAATGGGGATTTAGGATATTTTCAGCGTCATCGCATGGTACCAGAATTTGAATATGCTGCATTCAAATTAAAAGTTGGAGAAATTTCTCCAATTGTTAAAACATCATATGGTTATCACATAATTAAATTGACAGAAGAAAAACCAATCCCAAGTTTTGAAGAAAGTAAAGATGAATTAGAAAAAACATATAGGAATATTCGTTATAAAAAAGATTTAATGAATTTAAAACGAAATTTGATTAAACAGGCAAATCTGGAAATTAAAAATGATTTATTTGACAGAATTCTTTCATACTCCGATTCATTAAAGAACATTAATGACTATTCTAATAGTGTTATACATTATGAGTTGGGTATGGGAGTAATTTTTGAACTGAATAAAAATAAAATATTGTGCGATTCTTTATTCAATTATATGAAAGGCAAGGGTGATTACATTTTTAGAAAATTAAATGCTGATATGTTGAAAGAAGCAATTGAAGATTATGCTGGAGAATTATTAATTAGAGATAAAGCAATGCAATACGATAAAGTTAATCCTGAATTTGCTTCTTTAATTAAAGATTATGAAAACGGAATTTATTTATTTAAGATACTTGAAGAAGAAGTATGGTCAAAAGTTAAAGTTGATAGTATAATGGCTATGAATTATTATGAAAAGAATAAAGAAAACTTTAGATGGAAAGACAGAGTTGCATTTAAAGAAATAAGAGTTGATTCTGATTCTCTGGCAAATGTAATTTATAACGAAGCAAAAAGCGGGGTAGATTTTGATTCATTAATGACAAAGTATTTAAAAAAATCATCTGCAAGAAATCAGTCAAAGAATGAACTGGTTGAAGTAGGGAATAATAGTCTAGCTGATGAAGCAAATAAACTTAAAAATATAGGCGATATATCAGAGCCATTCAAAAATGGAAATAACTGGGTAATTGTAAAATTGACCAAAAGAGAACCTTCACGAATTAAAACATTTGCTGAGGTTCGAAATGAAATAATGGGAATTTTACAAGAACAAGAAAGTAAACGCCTTGAAGAATCATATATTAATAAATTAAAAAAATTGTATAACCCAAAATACTATTATGATGAACTTGTCAAAGCATTTAAGCAATAAAGTATTTTTTATTTTCTTTTTTCTTCTTGTTTTCTTTGGATGTTCAAAGGAAGTAAAGAAATCAAATGAAATTGTAAGAATTAAAGATGCTGTGCTTACAGAAGACGAATTAACCACTGCACTTGGCGAAAAGTCAAATAATGCAAAACTGAGAGAACAATTTATTAATGAATGGATAGAAAGGGAAGTTTTGTATCAAAAAGCTGTTGAAGAAGGAATAATCAAGGATAAAGAATTTAATTCAATTCTGGAAAGGTCAAAAAAAGAATTGGCAGCAGCGTTTCTTATTAATAAAATATTATCTGAAAATATGATTTCACCGGATGAAGCAGAACTACGAGATTATTATGAATTATTAAAAGATGATTTTCGCCTTCTTGATGATTTATATCGCATTAATATTATTTATTTTAATAATTTTGATGATGCTGTAAAATTTAGATCAATTTTAATAGAAAGCGGATGGGATAAAGCATTAAATGCATTTAATAATACACCTTCAGTTGTAAGTACGAAGACAGACAATTTGTATTATGGTTATCAATTACAACCAGCAAGTTTAGCAAGAATAATTTCATTTATGTTGCCGCGTGAAATTAGCGTGGTGCTTGAAGTAGAAAAAAATAAATTTGCTGTTTTTCAACTCGTAGAAAAATTCGACAAAGAAATAATTCCACCTTTTGAAGTAATAAAAGAAAAGGTAAAAGAAAGATATCAGGTTGTAAAAAATAAGGAGTTTATTCAGAATTACATTGAAGAATTAATTTCTGATTATGATGTAGAAATAAAAAGGCAATAAATATGAAAAAAATTTTTTTGGCATTATTGATTTACACATCAGCATTTGCTCAGGTGCTGGATAAAATTGTTGCTGTAGTAGACAATGAAATAATTTTAAAGTCTGAGTTAGATTTTCGAGCAAATTATGAAGCAGCTCAAAGGAATATATCTGCACCTGATTCCAATATGCTTCGAAATGTTTTAATGCAGATGATTGAAGAAAAACTTTTATATGCTCAGGCTGAACTTGATTCAATTGTTGTTTCAGATGATCAGGTTAAAAGTCAGCTTGATTATCAAATTAATTATTTTATTCAGCAATATGGTTCACAGGAAAAATTAGAACAGATTTATGGAATGCCTGTTGAAAAAATAAAACGTGTTTTAAGAGATGATACTAGAAAAAATCTTATGGCTCAAATGTTACAGCAAAAAAAATTTGGAGATGTACAGGTTTCACGCAAAGAAGTAGAAGATTTTTTTGAAATGTATAAAGATTCACTTGGCATCGTGCCAGAAAAATATGAAATAGCACATATCTTTCAGAATCCAAGAACAGGTGAAAGAGCAAGAAAAAAAGCATTAGAACTTGCAAAAACTCTTCTTGATTCATTAAAAAAAGGAGCAGACTTTGCAGAGCTTGCTAAAAAATATTCTGATGACCCGGGCAGTGCTGCACAGGGGGGTGACCTTGGATTTGTAAAGCGTGGCGTTTTCTACCCTGAATTTGAAGCAGCTGCATTTTCACTTGCTCCTAATCAATTATCTGGAATTATTGAATCTCCAGTTGGCTTTCATATAATTCAGATGCTAGAAAGAAGAGGTGAATCTATTCATACACGACATATATTAATTAAATTGAAGTCTGATAATGAATCAGATTTAAGTGCAATAGAATTTTTAAATGAAATAAGAGACAGTATAATTTCTGGTAAAAATACTTTTGAATATTACGCAAAAAAATATAGTGATGATAAAGAGAGCGCAAAATTTGGGGGTGTTCTTGGTACATTTGAAGCTAATCAGCTCGATAAATCTATAGTTGACCAGATTTATAAAATGAAAGAAGGAGATATAAGTTTTCCCAAAAGAATGGAACTAGACAGAAATACTTATGGATATCACATTGTCAAACTAATTAGGAGAATTCCACAGCATAAAGCAAATCTTGACCTTGATTATAATGAAATAAAAAAACTTGCAGAATATTATAAGAAACAAAAACTTTATAAAAACTGGCTGGATGAAATTAAAGAAAAAATTTATTGGGAAATTAGATTATAAATAAATCAAAAGGAATAAAGTGATTAATAAAAATATAAATGACATAGAAATAGTTGAAAAGCTTTCAGAAGCTGTTAAAGAAATAAAAAAGGAGATTTCAAAAGTTATTGTCGGTCAGGAAGAAATTATTAATAATTTGATTGTAAGTTTATTATCAAGAGGGCATTGCCTTTTGGTTGGTGTTCCCGGTCTGGCAAAAACTCTTTTAATTAAAACTCTTTCGGAAGTGCTCGACTTAAAATTCAGCCGTATTCAATTCACTCCTGATTTAATGCCAAGTGATATTACAGGCACAGAAATTATTGAAGAAGATTCAATAACAAAAAAGAGAGATTTCAGATTTATAAAAGGACCAATTTTTGCAAATATTATTCTTGCAGATGAAATAAATCGAACTCCTCCCAAAACTCAGTCTGCATTACTCGAAGCAATGCAGGAACATAAAGTTACTGCAGCAGGTGTTACTTATAAACTTGAAGAACCATTTTTTGTGCTTGCTACACAAAATCCTATTGAACAGGAAGGAACTTATCCATTACCAGAAGCACAACTCGATAGATTTATGTTCAATCTCTGGCTTGATTATCCTGCATTTGATGAAGAAATTAAAATTATAAAACAAACTACAAGTGACTATAAACCGGATTTAAATAAAATACTTAATGCTGAAGATATAATTTTCTTTCAGGATTTTATTACAAGAGTGCCTGTAGCAGATAATGTTATTGAATACGCGGTTAAATTTGTTAAATCAACACGTCCAGTAGATGGAACAAATAAATTTATTAAAGATTGGATAAGCTGGGGTGCAGGACCTCGTGCATCTCAATATTTAATACTTGCTGCCAAAACAAAAGCTGTTATGGAAGGAAGATTTACTCCTACAATCGACGATGTCAGAACATTTCTAATCCCTGTATTACGTCATCGTATAATTCCGAATTTTTCTGCACAGGCAGAAGGTATTGATTCTGTAGAAATTATTAAGAGACTTACTGCAGAGTAAAAATTAGGTGATATTTTAATTTATAATTATGCATTGTTATGCATAAACTTAAAAAATATTTTTCTGGATAGCTGTTTTTATTGCAAAGCCGCAAAATATTTTTTATCTTCGCAAAAAAATTTTTGGAGTAATATGAAAGCAGAATGCCCTGTTTGTGGTGCAGTGATTGAATTAAAGGAAGGGACAGTAGTAGGAGAATTGCTTGAATGTCCCGATTGTGGAACTGAACTTGAAGTTGTTTCTCTTAACCCTCCAACATTAA
>CAZNFW010000008.1:25565-49268 GCA_964572725.1 uncultured Melioribacter sp. | reverse complement strand
CTGGGTTTTAGATTCAACTTTAAGAGAAGGGGAACAAACCCCCGGTGTTTATTTTGATAAACACATCAAGCTTGCAATAGCAAATTTGCTCGACGAAATTGGAATTGACATTATTGAAGCCGGGCATCCAATGGTTACACCTGAAATTCATGAAGCAGTAAAATCTATTGCTCAAAAAAATTATAAAGCTATTGTAGGTGCTCACTCAAGATCATTACAACAAGATATTGATATGGCTCTTGAATGCGGAGTGAGCTTTATTGGCGTTTTTTATTGTGTCTCTGATGAAAGATTAAATACTGTTTTTAAGAAAGACCTCGACAGTGCAATTAAGCAAATTACTGATATAATTAAATATGCTAAAAGTCAAAAACCTGATTTATTAATTCGATATACTCCCGAAGATACTGTAAGATCACAATTTGAAAATGTTGTGAAAGCTGCTACTGCAGCAATTGAAGCAGGTGCAGATATTATTAGTGTGGCTGATACTACAGGCTACATGATACCAGGCAAGAGAAGCATGTATGATTATATTTCAAGATTGAAAGAGGAATTTAATAAGAGAAATTTGAATCCTAAAGTAGCAGTGCATTGCCATAATGATAGAGGATTGGCACTCGCAAACGCACTCGATGCTTATCGTGCTGGAGCCGACATTATTGATGCTACAACTCTTGGTCTGGGTGAAAGAGCAGGTTTAGTTGATTTAGCTCAGTTGCTTGTTGTTCTGACAGTAGATTTTGGAGAAAATCGCTGGAATCTTCCAAAACTTATTGAATTATATGATTTAGTCAGCAAACATTCTGGAATTCCAATACCTGCAAATTTTCCTATTACTGGTATGAATGCATTTACTCACTGTGCAGGAGTTCATACTCATGCTGCTTCTATTAACCCAATGCATTATGAAAGCTTAAATCCTGCTGTTGTTGGCAGAGAAAGAAGTTTTGCTTTAGACCATATGTCGGGAATTGCATCTCTTAGATATGCATTAAATTTAATTGGCGAAACTGAACTTGATGAACAAACACAATATGATATTTTGAAGGAAGTAAAATCTGTTGGTCAGAAAGGACGCACAGTTGATCTCGCCGAACTTAGACACATCGTAGATGCAGTCAAACATCATCTAACCTATAAACGCTGAAAAATTTCAGCTCTTTTTTATTTAATTAGGGAGAGTATTAAAAATGAAAATCGGATTACTTCATTCATTGATAAGAAAAGATGAAAAATTTCTAATTGATGAGTTCAACGCAATTAAAGGCGTTGAATTAGTTATGATTGATGACCGTGAAATAACATTTAATCTTGGTAAAGACCATTTTGATTTAGATGTTGTTGTTGAAAGATGTATTAATCACTCACGAGCACTCCATAGCTTAAGACTATTCGAAGCAGCAGGAATTAAATGTGTAAATACTTATCAAGTTGCGACTATCTGTGGTGATAAATTACTTACTTCTGTTGCTCTTGCTGAACATAATGTTCCTCAACCCGAAGTTAGAATTGCATTTACAGAAGAATCAGCTCTAAAAGCCATTGAAGAAATGGGATACCCCGTAGTTCTTAAACCCGCTGTTGGTTCATGGGGTAGATTGCTTTCAAAAATAAATGACCGCGATGCAGCCGAAGCTGTTCTTGAACATAAAACAATTTTGGGTTCTTATCATCATTCAATTTTCTATATTCAAAAATATGTTGAAAAAAAAGGTAGAGACATTCGAAGCTTTGTGGTTGGCGACGAATGTATTGCTGCAATTTATAGAACTTCACCTCATTGGATTACAAACACTGCTCGCGGTGGCATTGCTTCTAATTGTCCTGTTACTGATGAACTGCGTGATATTTCTTTGCGAGCTGCAAAAGCTGTTGGCGGAGGAATTGTTGCTATCGATATCTTTGAAACTGAAAATGGTTATTTAGTTAATGAAGTTAATTACACAATGGAATATAAAAACAGTATAATTACTACTGGTGTTAATATTCCTAAAAAAATGGTTGAATATATCCTGAGAGTTGCAGAGGAGAAATAAATGGAAAAGATTAAAGTATCCATAGTAGGTGCTTCAGGTTATACTGGAGGCGAACTTCTTAGATTATTATTATTTCATCCTTTTGTTGAAATAAAACAAGTTACTTCAGAAAGCAATACAGGAAAATTTGTTCATAAAATTCATCCAAATTTAAGAAAAGTCACTACTCTGAAATTTAATTCCATTAATGAACTTGAAGAATGTGATTTGTTATTTCTCTGTCTTCCTCATAATAGTTCTCAAAATAAAATTGATACATTCAAAAAAATTGCTCCGAGAATAATTGATTTGAGTGCAGATTTTAGATTAAAAGATTCTTCTGAATATGAAAAATGGTATGGTCACAAACATGCACGTCCCGATTTATTAAACGAATTTGTTTATGGAATACCAGAACTTCATCGCGAGGAGATGAAAAAATCTAATTTTATTTCAAGTGCGGGATGCAATGCTACAGCAAGTATTCTTGGATTATATCCTTTATATAAAAATGGACTTGTTGAAGAAGACAGAACTGTTATTGAAGTAAAAGTCGGTTCAAGTGAAGGCGGAAACAAAATTAATGAAGGTTCCCATCATCCTGAAAGAAGCGGAGTTGTTAGATCTTATATGCCGACTCAACACAGACATACTGCAGAAATTTTACAGGAATTATCTTTCGGTAAAAAAATTCAGGTTCACTTCTCGGCAACCGCTATTGATATCGTTAGAGGTTTACTTGCTACTTGCCATGTATTCTTAAAAGAAAATTTGACTGAAAAAGATATATGGAAAATTTATCGCGAAGCTTATGGTAATGAACCATTTATTCGTATTGTGAAAGAAAGTGAAGGAATTTATAGATATCCCGAACCAAAACTATTAATTGGTACAAATTACTGTGATATAGGATTTAAAAAAGATGAATTTTCAAATCGACTCGTTGTTATAAGTGCAATTGATAATTTGATGAAAGGAGCTGCAGGTCAGGCAGTTCAGGCATTTAATATCATGTTTGGTTTTGATGAAAAAACTGGCCTTGAATTCCCAGGACTTCATCCAATTTAATTTTTTTTCTGATTTGATTTACTTGATATTGCTAATCAAAATTGATTTATCGTAATAAAGTTATAACTGTTTTGTAGTGGAGTTAAAATGTGCAGACTGCTGTATGTAAATTCCAAATACGAATTTGATGCAAAAGATTATCTTTTGAAGTTTGCTGAAATATCAAGAAACAGCAAGGAATATCAGGGCCATGGATGGGGTTGTGCATACTGGCAAAACAATAAATGGAATTTTTACAAAAATATAAAACCAATCTGGGAAGATGATTTATTAAATTTTGGTTCAACAAAAAGATTAATAGCACATGCACGAAGCGCTTTTCGTGATGAAGGAATTATCTTAGAAAACAATATGCCTTTTTATGACGATAATTACATTTTCATTTTTAATGGTGAACTCCGGGGTGTTAGAATAAAAGAAGAAGGACGAATTGGTGCAGAAAAAATTTTTAATTACATAAAAAGATTTGATAAAGGTAGCATTAAAGATGCAATTCAAAAAGCAACTGATATTATTATTAAAAAATCTTCTTATGTCCGGGCGATGAATTTTATAATTGCAGATAAAAAAAATGCTTATCTTTATTCTTTCTTTAATGAAGATGAAAATTATTTTACAATGCACAAAAAAATTACAGATGATTTGATTCTTATTTGCTCTGACAGATTTATTAACGAAGATAACTGGCAATCTATTCCAAATAATTCATTTATGGAGTTCAAATGTATTTAATTAAAATTGGCGGCGGAAAAGAAATTAATCTAAAGGGAATAATTTCTGATCTTGCAGCTATTAATGAAAAATTTATTATAGTTCATGGTGCTAATGCTTTAAGAGACGAGATTGCACAAAAATTAAATTATCAGAAAAAAGTGGTTACTTCACTATCTGGATATGATTCTGTTTTAAGCAACGAAGAAACAATAGATTTAATGATGATGACTTATGCAGGACTTAAGAACAAGAGAATTGTAGAACTATGTCAACAGCATGGAATTAATGCGGTAGGATTATCCGGACTTGATGGAAAAGTTATTGTTGGGAAAAGAAACAGTGGTATTAAAGTTCGAGAAGGCGGTAAAACTCTTTTATTGAGAGATTTTTCTGGAAAACCAAAATCTGTCAATAAACATTTACTAAATTTACTGCTTGATAATGGTTATACTCCGGTTTTATGCGTTCCGTTAATTGATGAAAATAATTTTGCAATTAATTCGGAAAATGACGATATAGTAGCACTTTTACAAAGTGAATTTAATGCCGAGAAAATTATTTCTTTAATAGAAGCTCCAGGATTTTTACTTGACAAAAATAATAAAGCATCATTAGTTGCTAAAATGTCAAAAGAAGAACTTGAAGCAATGGAGCAAAAAGTTGAAGGTAGAATGAAAAGAAAAATTTTAGCACTTAGAAAATTATTTGAAACAGGTAATACTACAGTTATAATTTCAGATGGACGAACAGAGCATCCTGTTATAGATGCTTTAAATGGAAAAGGAACAATTATTTCATAAGAAATGAGGTTTTAAATGACTGATTACAAAACACTTCAGCAGCAATATGAAATTGAAGTTTATCCAATGAGAGATGTTGTTTTTGTAAAAGGTAAAGGTGCACGTCTCTGGGACGATCAGGGAAATGAATATATAGATTTGGCAGCTGGTATTAGCGTTGCGAATGTTGGACATTGCAACGATAAAGTTGCAGAAGCAATTTCAAAACAGGCTTCTACACTTATAACATGTCCAAATACTTTTTACAATGACAAAAAAGCTTTATTCCTTGAAAAACTTTTCAGTATTGCTCCAAAAAATTTCAAAAAAGCATTTCTGACAAATTCAGGAACCGAAGCAATTGAAGGGGCAATTAAATTTGCAAGATTTACAACAAAGAAAACAAAATTTATTGCTGCAATGAAAGGTTTTCATGGAAGAACGATGGGTGCTTTAAGTGCAACATTCAAAGCTGAATATCGTGATGGGTTTGAACCACTGGTGCCTGGTTTTACATTTGTTCCTTATAATAATTTTGAAAAACTCTCTGCAGCAGTAGATGATGATACTGCTGGAATTATACTCGAATTGGTTCAAGGAGAAGGCGGAATTAATATTGGGAAGAAAGAATTTTTTCAGAATGTCAGAAAATTATGTGATGAAAAAGGCATTATCTTAATAATTGACGAAATTCAAACTGGATTTTGCAGAACTGGAAAAATGTTTGCAATAGAACATTATGATATTGAAGCCGATATTATGACACTTGCAAAATCAATAGCGGGTGGATTTCCAATGGGTGCAGTTCTTTGTTCAGACAAAATTAAAATGGAAAAAAGCAAACACGGCTCTACTTTCGGCGGAAATCCTCTTGCCTGTGCCGCTGGAATTGCTGCAATTGACTTTATGATTGAAAATAAATTATGGGAACAAGCTGAACAAAAAGGAAATTATTTCAAAGAAAAATTTAGCAAGTATTCATTATCAAAAGTTAGAGAAATTCGTCAAATTGGTTTAATGATTGGAATTGAGTTAAAAGATAAATCTCAGCCAGTTATTGTTGAATTATTAAAGAAAGGAATCGTTACTCTGCCCGGTGGAACTACTGTATTAAGATTACTTCCACCTTTAGTTATTAGTTATGAAGATTTAGACATTGCAATAGAAAAAATAGCTGAAGTGCTTGCCTGAAAATTATCCCGGTTATTCTAACCATAGCCGGGATTTTTAATTATATATCACTTCTTAATATCTGCTTTTGCATAATAAAATGAATTAGGTTATTTTTCATTTATAAAAAAGTAGAAAATCTGTTTATGATATTGGATTATATCCCAATTATACTTGTATTAATTTTCTCTGTAATAGTAAGCGCAGCTATTATTCTTTCTTCAAGAATTTTTGGACCTTATCGGCCAAATAAAGTTAAATTAATGCCATATGAAAGCGGAAAAAATCCAGTTGGAACAACTCACGAAAGAATTTCAGTTAAGTATTATCTTGTTGCAATGTTGTTCATAATATTTGATATTGAAGTTATTTATGTTTATCCGTGGGCTGTTCAATTTAAATCACTTTTTAATCAATATGGAATTTTTGCATTTTTTCCGATGTTTCTCTTTTTAATAGTACTTGAATTAGGATTTTTATATATCCTCATGAAAGGAGGATTAAAATGGGATTAGAAGCTAAATTAAATAGAGATGGTTTTATAACAACAACTTTAGATGCAGTTATTGCATGGGCAAGAAAAAGTTCTGTTTGGCCCATGCCTATGGGAATTTCATGCTGTGCAATAGAACTTATTGCAGCTGCAGACCCTAAATATGATCTAGCTCGTTTTGGTTCCGAAGTTATGCGTTTTACGCCGCGCCAGTGTGATTTGATGATTGTGGCTGGAACCGTAACTTATAAAATGGCTCAAGTTGTAAGGAGAATTTATGACCAGATGCCTGAACCAAAATGGGTAATTGCAATGGGTGCATGTACTTCTTCTGGTGGAATGTATCGTTCATATAATGTAGTGCAAGGAATTGATCAGTTTTTACCTGTAGATGTTTATACAGCTGGTTGCCCTCCCCGTCCAGAAAATTTAATTAATGCAGTTATGACAATCCAACAAAAAATTGCTAAAACAAAAGCAAAAGATTTTCAGGATAAACCTCTTTTAGAAAATATTGATAAGTAATTATGGAATTTAAAGAATTAATTATTCAGAAAGTTAAAGAAAAGTTTGACAACTCAATTGAAGAAATTAAAGAATTTCGTGGTGATTTATCCATCACAATTAAAAAAGAAAAAATTGTTGAACTTGCAAAACTATTAAAAGAAGATAACAACCTGCATTTCGAAACATGCATAGATATAACTGCAATTGACTGGGCAACAAGAAAAAATAGATTTACTGTTGTTTATCATGCTTATTCTTACAAAAACAACTTTACTCTTAGAATTAAAGCTAATATTGATGATAATCCTCCAGAAATCGAATCAGTTACTTCTGTTTGGAAAAGTGCTAATTGGTATGAAAGAGAAACTTATGATATGTATGGAATAATTTTTATTAATCACCCTGATTTACGAAGAATTTATATGCCGGAAGGATTTGAATATCATCCTCTTAGAAAAGATTTTCCTGTGTTAGGCATTCCAGGGTCATTACCATTACCAGAAAAAATTGATTAACTCTTTATTATGGAAAAGAAAAATATCTACTCAGATGAAAAATTATTAAATAAGTTACTCGAGGACAGAGACATTACCATTGATGATGCACTTGAAAATGAAATGGTAATTAACATGGGCCCTCAACACCCTGCCACTCACGGTGTATTAAGATTGGTGTTAAGACTTGACGGCGAAACAGTTCTTGGGGTTGTTCCAGAATTGGGTTATTTGCACAGAGGCTACGAAAAAATGGCTGAGGATATGTCTTACATTGAATATATCCCTCACACAGACCGACTTGATTATACTGCTACAATGTGTAATAACGTTGCTTATGTATTAGCAGTAGAAAAACTTCTTGGCATTGAAGCTCCCAAAAGAGCTCAGTATATAAGGATGATGGTTGCAGAACTTTCTCGTATTGCAGCTCATATGGTTGCAATAGGTACTTATGCGATGGATGTTGGTGCTGTTACAATGGTAATGTGGACATTCAGAGAAAGAGAAAAAATTCAAAATATTTTTGATAGATTAGCTGGTGCCCGGTTTACTACAAGTTATACAAGAATTGGCGGAGTAGCTAACGATGCAGATGATGTAACATTAAAAATGGTTCGAGATTTTCTTGACCAGCATTATTCAGCTCTGGATGAAATGGATAAATTACTTTTAAGGAATAAAATTTTTATAAATCGACTTGAAGGAGTAGGAATTCTGCCTAAAGAGGAAGCTATTGCACTTGGAGTAACTGGTCCTAATCTTCGAGCATCTGGTGTTGAATACGATGTGCGAAGAGCAAAACCATATCTTTTCTATAATGAAATTGATTTTAATATTCCTACTCAAACAGAAGGTGATTGTTTAGCTCGATATTATCAAAGAGGTGAAGAAGTAAGAGAAAGTGTGAAAATTCTTTATCAGATTCTCGATAAGATGCCACAGGGAGAAGTGCTTGCTAATGTTCCTAAACATGTTCTCCCTCATAAAACAGAAATTTATACTAAAATGGAAGAACTAATTCATGATTTTATGTTGATTAATTATGGTATTAATCCTCCAGTAGGTGATGTATTTTTTTCTGCAGAAAATCCAAAAGGAGAACTTGGATTTTATATCGTTAGCAATGGAACTGGGCACCCATGGAAATTAAAAATTCGTTCTCCTTCATTTTGCAATCTTCAGGCATTGCCTGTAGTTTGTAAAGGTGCTATGATTTCAGATGTAATTGCAATTATTGGAAGTTTAGACCCTGTAATGGGAGAAGCAGACAAATAAATTGTTAGTTAATGCTATAAGGTCTAATATGAGTTTTAAATTCACCGAAGAAAATCTTAAAAGAATAGAAGAAGCAAGAAAAAAATATCCAACATCTCTTGCAGCAGTAATGCCTGCAATTTATATAGCACAGGAACAGAATGGCTATATTACTAACGAGGTTATGGAAGAAATCGCAAATGTACTTGGTATTGGTAAAGTAGATGTTTTAAGTGTTGTAACTTTTTATACAATGTTTCATACTAAACCTGTTGGTAAGTATCATATTCAGGTTTGTACGAATGTATCGTGTATGCTTAGGGGTGCATATGAAATCTGGGATTTAATTAAAAGTAAACTTGGGATTAATCATATGGAAGTTACACCTGATGGTAAATTTTCATTAGAAGAAGTAGAATGTATGGGAGCCTGCGGTTATGCACCTATGATTGCAATAAATGAAGATTACTATGAAAATTTGACTAAAGAAAAAGTAGAAGAAATATTAAATTCACTTTCAAATCAATGAGTAATAGAATGGAAAGAATAGTTCTACCTGAAATTCCTAATTTAGATAATATAGAAGTTTATCTTTCACATGGCGGATTTGAAGCTGCAAAAAAAGCATTTTCGCAGTCACCTGATGATATTATTGACCAGGTAAAAAAATCTGGATTGAGAGGAAGAGGAGGTGCTGCATTCTTAACAGGTTTGAAGTGGAGCTTTATGCCAAAAACTACTGATAAACCAAAATATTTATGTATAAATGGCGATGAAAGCGAGCCCGGTTCATTTAAAGATAGACAGATTTTTGAATATAATCCTTTTCAATTGATTGAAGGAGCAATTATTACCTGTTATGCTATTGGTGCTCAAACAGCATATCTTTATATTCGTGGAGAATATCATAAATGGATTAAGTTGATGCAGAAAGCAATTGATACTGCATATGCAAGAGGTTTTCTCGGTGAGAAAATGAAATCTAATTTTGGAACTGAATTTTTTTGCAATCTTTATATTCATAAAGGAGCTGGAGCTTATATTTGCGGCGAAGAATCTTCATTAATGAATTCTATTGAAGGTTTGAGAGGTTATCCGCGAGTAAAACCGCCTTTTCCAGCCCAGCGTGGTTTGTGGGGTTGTCCAACTACAATTAATAATGTTGAAACTATTACAAATATTCCACCTATAATTTCAAAAGGATGGGAATGGTTTTCAAAAATTGGAGCACCAAAACATCCCGGTACCTTACTTTATGGAGTCAGTGGGCATGTTAACAAACCTGGAGTTTATGAGTTACCTACAGGAATTTTACTTACAGATTTAATTTATAATTATGCCGGGGGAGTGATAGGAAATAAAAAAATTAAATGCATAATACCAGGTGGTACTTCAATGCCGCCATTAAGAGGTGACCAAATTGAGGGTGTTAGAATGGATGCAGAATCTCTTAAAGCAGCAGGTTCTGCAATCGGCACAGCAGGAGTAATTGTTATGGATGAAGATACAGATTTATTAAAAGTACTTTTGAGAATTACTCATTTTTATCACCATGAAAGTTGTGGACAGTGCACTCCTTGTCGTGAAGGAACTGGATGGATGGAAAAAATTCTTAGTAGAATTGCAGAAGGTAATGGAACATCGAAAGATCTTGATTTATTAATCAGCGTTGCAAATAATATCGAGGGAAATACAATTTGTGCACTTGGAGATGCAGCAGCATGGCCGGTTAAATTTATGATTCAAAGATTTAGAGATGAATTTGAAAAGTATGTTAAAAAAGAAGTTAAAATTCCTGTACAGAATAAAGTTCATTCAATGAGATATACTAAATTTCCTCTTTCATAAAGAAATTCTTAAATCTCAAAAATTTCAACAGTTCTATGGGCAAGGTTTTAGTTCTGTATTATTCTAATGAAGGACATACAAAAAAAATGGCAGAATTTGTTGCTGAAGGGGCAAAAGAAGTTCCTGATACTGAAGTACGTCTTAAATCAATTTATGAATCAAATAAAGATGATATTCTTTGGTGCGATGGTCTGGCTCTTGGTTCTCCAACTTATCTTGGTACAGTAGCATCTGAAATGAAAAAATTCTGGGAAGATTTACTTCCATACTGGCAAAAATTAGATGGTAAAATTGGTTGTGCATTTAGTTCTCAAGGTGGATGGGGAGGAGGAGCTGAATTAACCTGTCAAACTCTTTTGAATATTATGATAAACTATGGCTTCTTAGTATTTGGTGTTACTGATTATTCTGGAAAGCAATTTACAGCTCATTATGGAGCAACTCAAGCTGGCGAACCACGACAGGAAAAAGAAATTGAATCCTGTAAAAGATTAGGCAAAAGATTAGCAGAATGGGTTGCAGTTTTTGTTGATGGTAAAAAAGAATTGCATCCATTAAATAATTTATACAAAAGAAATCCCTGGGATTAATTTCTCGCCTGACTAAAATATTTTTATAAAACTATTCAAAAATTATTTTCCTTCTCGATAATAAAGATAGAATTAATGTTTTTTGTCTAATTGGAGGTAATATGCTGAAAAAATTTAATGACTTAAAAATTATTTACAAAACAGTAATAGTAATTGCTATTGTTGCTATTATTACAGGTATAAATGCTTATTTGGCATATAGAAATTTGGATCAAGAAGAAGTAGTTGTTAGAACTTTAGGCTACGAAATATTACCAGGTGTACAATCACTTATAACTCTATATCAAGCAGAAACTTCTGTATTAGCTGCTGAGAGAGGATTATTGAATCAGGATTTAAAAGACGAAAAAGTTCGTCAATCTATTTATGAATCCATCCCTGCTGCTTTTAAAAGAGCTGAGGATGCATGGAAAATTTTTGAATCATTAAAGAAAGATGAAAAAGAAAATCAAATATGGCAAAAATTTGTAAATGATTGGAACAGCTGGAAGGAAACTCATCGAGCAGTTATAGATTTACAAAGAAAGATAGATAACTTAGAATCGCAAAATTTAGATCAAGAGAAAAATAGAGAGTTAATAGAGTTGAGAAAAAAATGTAATGATTTATCAGTCGAAGCTTTGAAAAAATTCGATACTGCAAAATTGAACTTAAAAGAACTTGTCAATATTTACGACGAAAAGGCTTCACAATTTAACCAAGCTACACTAAGTTCAATATCAGATGCAAAAACAAAAACACTTATTTTTATTTTTATAACAACAGTTATCATTTTAGTGCTGATTCCGGTTATAAGAAAAATTATTATTGACCCAATAGTTTTATTAGATGCAGGTGCTAAAGAGATAATTAAAGGCAATTATGATTTTGCACTTAAGAGTATAAACAGTAAAGATGAAATAGGAAATCTTTATTTATCTTTTGAAACTATGATAAGAAAAATTAAAGATGAGATTGCACGAGCTACAAGTTTTCAAACTGGTGTCAATGGTGCATTTTTTATAGTTGATAAAGATTTAACTATAAGATTTATTAATCAGGCTGCTTGTGATATAGTTGGATTTAATAAAAGTCCAGAAGAAATTATGGGTAAGTTGAAAGTTAAAGAAGTATTTGGTACTGACTCTGTAAGCAGAAGAGCAGTTGAAGGAATTTTTATTAAAGGTGAAAAAATATTATTAAGAAACAGAAATGGTGATGATATTCCTGTGCTTGTTCAATCTGGACCAATTTATAACAGCAGAAAAGAAATTGACGGTAGTTTTGTATTCTTTACAGATTTAAGAGAAGTAGAAGAAAAGAACAAAGAATATTTAAAAGAACAAATAAAACCGATTGTTGAAATTATTGAAAAGTTAGCTAATGGTGATTTTACAGAAGAACTTGAATTAAAAAATGATGAATTGTATGAATTAGGATTGAAGATAAATAAAATGATAATAGAATTAAGAAGTGCACTTGGAAATGTTAAAGAAGCAATTCAATCTACAGCAAGTGCGGCAGAACAAATATCTTCTTCTTCAGAAGAAATGGCTGCAGGTGCACAGGAACAAAATATTCAGGTTAATGAAGTATCTCGTTCAATCGAGCATATGACAAGAGCAATAATTGATATGTCAAAAAACATAACAGAAGTAGCACAGATGTCCCAGAAATCAAGTCAGGCAGCGAAACAGGGAACAGAAAAAACCTACGAAACAAAAGAAGGAATGAATAAGATTGTTCAAGCTTCGCAGGAAACTGCACAAATTATAGCTTCACTTACAAATAAAACTGATCAGATAGGAGAAATTACAAAAGTAATCGATGATATTGCCAATCAAACTAATTTGCTTGCTTTGAATGCAGCTATTGAAGCCGCAAGAGCAGGTGAACAGGGAAGAGGTTTTGCAGTTGTTGCTGATGAGGTTAGAAAACTTGCTGAAAGAACTACCAAAGCTACCAAAGAAATTGCCGAAACAATTAAATCAATTCAACAAGAAGTTAAAGAAGCTGATAAATCGATGGCAAATGCTAAATCTTCTGTTTATGAAGGAATGAAATTAACAGAAGAAATTGATATGACACTTCAGGAAATTTATAAGTCTGCTAAAGCTGTATCCGATTTAATTGACAATATCGTTGCTTCAAGTCAAGAACAATCAATTTCTGCTGATGAAATAAGTAAGAACATCGAAAATATTTCAAGTGTTACGGAACAAAGCACAGCAAGTACAGGACAAATTGCAAGTGCAGCAAATAATCTTGCAAGGTTAACTTCTAATCTTGAAGATTTATTTAGCAAATTTAAGATTGGAGAAAAAGCTTTATCTTACTCCAAAGAAAAATTTATGCTCGAAAGTGTTAATGCTTAATATGTTAAAGGCTGTCTAAAAGTAAAATAAAAATATAAAACGCTGATAACATTCATTTTAATTGGTATTACAGAGAATAAATGTAAATTTTTTTAGACAGCCTTTTACTTTTCGATTAATTCGACTTCAAAAGTGAATTCTTTGTTTTCTCGTAAAACTGTCACATTTACTTTATCACCCGGTTTATAGTTTGAAATGGCATACATGAAATCATAAATATTGCTGATTTTTTTAGAACCAAATTTTATAATAACATCACCGCTTTTTAATCCGGCTTTTTCAGCTGGACCTCCTTCAGTAACTCCAGAAATTTTATAACCCTCACCATTATAACCAAATTCGGGTATTGTTCCTGCTGTTACTCTCGAACGAGCAGAAGTTCTATTTACAGTTTCGGCAACTTTTACAAAATCTATTTTTGAATCATAATTTTGAATTTCATTTGCAATATCAAACACAAATTTTATTACTTCAGATTGACCTTCATAATTGATTTTATCGACATCGTCAGTAGGTTTATGATAATCTGAATGTATTCCAGTAAAGAAGAAAAGAACTGGAATATTTTTATTTAGAAATGCTTGATGGTCACTGCCTCCTGAACCAGCATCACTTAAGTTCAACACGAAATTGTATTTATTATTTCTATTGAGTAAATCTTTCCATTTTGATGATGTTCCAGCTCCAATAACTGTAAGCTTTTTTTCAGAATCCAGTCTGCCCACCATGTCTAAATTTAACATTGCAGCAATGTTTTCTTTCGGTATTGGCAAATTATTAGTAAAATAGGTAGAGCCAAGTATTCCTAATTCTTCACCAGAAAAAGCTATAAAAATAACACTTCTTTTAAGTGAATCTTTAATTGAACTAAATTTTTCAGCAAGTTCAAGCAAACCGGAAGTTCCAGAAGCATTATCATCCGCACCATTGTGAATTTGTTTATCTTTGCCTTTATATAACGAGGAAGATAATAACTGGTCAATTCCAAGATGGTCATAATGTGCACCGATTATTAAATATTCATTTTTTAGATTCGGACTGTTACCTTCCAGATAACCTGCAACATTTCTTGCTTTCTTTTCGATTTCTTTTACCTCTGTTATGATTGAAACAGTGATATTATTTAATTCGATAGAGTGCGGTTTTTTTTGCGAGTCAATTTGTTGTTGAATTTCTGAAAGATTTAATCCTTCTTGTTCTAAAATTTTTTCAATAACTTCTCTTTTAATCTGAACAACTGAGAAATTTTTAATTCCCGGTGCACCATCATATCGAAGATGAATAAATTCATCTTCATCTTTATTTTGATTTATAAAAATGATTGCAGCTGCCCCTTTCTCCTTCGCTTTTGTTGCTTTGTATCTAAGAGAAGAATATTTCTCGAATTCAGATTTTGCACTGTCATGCTCTGGATTCGACCTTAAAACGATAACTATTTTTCCATTCATATTTATTTTATCATAATCATCATAATTAAGTTCAGGCGCAGAAATTCCATATCCTGCAAAAATAACATTTGCCTTTGCTTTGCCGTTTCCAGAAAATGGAGCAGTAATAAAATCTTTTTTGATTATTAATTTTTTTGAAGAATTAGGTGTTTGAATTAAAACAGAATTGTTGCTGGTTAATTCTATTCTTTCAATAAATGGAAATTCCTGAAAATATGAGTTATTAAAAAGTGGTTTTAATCCATATGCAACGAACTGTTCTTTAATATAATTTCCAGCTTTTCTTTCTTCATTGCTTCCAGTAAATCTTCCTTTCATTTCATCGGATGCTAAATAGAAAAGATGAGCTTTCAAATCTCGGGGGGTTATTTCATGGTCAATCCATTTCTTTTGTGCAAATGTAATTGTGGTAATTATTGATAAAAAAATGATAATACATTTTTTCATGGTAATCTCTGATTTAGTGATGTGCAAATTTACAGAGGAATATGAACAAGGAAAAATTCTTTAGCAGTTTTTCCAATTTCTGATGCCTGCTCGATAGTCATATGAAGTTCAGAAGTTGATTCATCATAAGCTCCAGCTTCGATAATTGCCAAATCTGAACCTTTTACCATTTTAACAAGATTATCGCAATATGCAGTATCTCCTCCATAGCAGATAGTTTTAGTATCGTAAAAAAATTTATATCCAAGTGAAGGAACATCAATGAACTCACCATTGGGACTTACTTCTCTGTGTTTAACTTTAAATGGCTTTATTCTGACAGAATTTCTTGTAAATTGTTTTTCAGTAAAAATAGGTTTAAGAATTATCTCATAAGAAAGCTCTTTGCCATAAACTTCTTTGAAAGCTTTATAAATGCTTTCTATTTCAACACAACCTTCAGGATAATAAATTGAAAGTGAGAGTCTTCTTCTTAAAACAGACAAATAAGTAAAAAGAGACCATACACCTCCAACATGGTCATGATGACCATGACTTATAAAAATATCCGACACTCTGAGAATTGTTTCAGCACCAACATCTTGAGTTAAATCTCTAAGGATTCCATCACCCGGGTCAATTATAAAAGTTGTTTTGCTCGTAGTAAGAAGAATTCCTGTAGAAACATTTGGTATTGAACTATAAATTTTAATAAAGAAATCATCCTTACGCCATACAAGAGGATATTTATGCAAGTCTTTTTGTTTCATAAATTAAACTATGATTTGTGCAACAATTCCGCCAATTAAAAATGCCGTTATCCAAGTCCCAATCCAGATTGAAATTCCTTCTTTCAATCCTCTTTCTTTCAGCATAACAACAAATGATGCTATGCACGGAACAAATAAAGTAATAGTTATGATTGCAACAGTTATTTGCATCGTTGTAAGTTTTAAATCGAACAAACCAGCTGCTCCAAAATCTCTTCTAACCATTCCCATAACAAAAGCATTTGCAGCTTCTTTTGGTAATTTTAACCAGTGTGTGGTAATAGGAGCAAGTAAATCCTGCCATATAAAAAGTAAACCTGTAATTTCCATTAAACCAACAGCCAATGCACCAACAAAAAACCAGAAACCAGCTTCTTTCATAAATCCTAAACTTCTATAAAAAGTTTTTTTCAAAATATTATTTAGTTTAGGAATTCTCATGATAGGAAGGTCAATTAATAAAGGAGAACTTTCACCAGGCAGAAGTTTATTCAAAATTGTCGAAAGTATTATTAATACACTGCCAATTACAGACACATAAATTAGAAGCGGGGTAAAACCTGCACCACTTAATAAAACTGTAATAACAGCTAACTGTGCAGAACAAGGAATTACGAACTGAAGTATTGCAGTTACGATAGATTTTTCACGTTCACTGCCAAGAAGTCTTGTTGTAATATTTGCCATTGTAATGCATCCAAAACCAAGAATAATTGGAATTACAGCTTTACCGTTTAATCCAATCCTATTAAATGTTCTATCCAGCATGGTTGCAAGTCGAGGTAAATAACCGCTGTCTTCTAATATAGCCATAACAAAATAAAAACTAACAACAAGCGGGAATAAGAGAAACAGGAGATAGGTTGTAGTCATTGTTATGACTCCGAATTCCCCAAATAGAAGTCTAAGAATTGGATTGTAAAAATGAAAATTAATTTCTGCTGAGTCATTGTTTGATAAATTTTTGAATTCATTTCTGAGCTTAATGTTTTTTCTCATCCCCTCAGGGAAATAAAAATTTTTTGAAGCAATAACTTTGTTATCCTCGTTTAATAAATCTACTGTTATTTTGCATTTAGAATAATCAGCTACAAAAGATTTCAAGTTATATTCAAAAAATCTTTTTCCGAGCGTATTCTCAGTAAAATCAACTACTCTTTGAGACACAAAGTCGCCAACAAAGAAATAAACTAAAATTAACATAACAAAAAGAATTGGTATCCCTGTTAGAGGATTTAAAGACATTCTTCCAATTAAATTAAATATTTCTCCTTTTTTTGAATCTTCATGTTCAACCTGATCAACAATATCATTTACTCTGTTTCTTCTGCTTATATAAATTTTTTCTCTTGAATCTGAGTTATCAATTTTTATATTATGCTTAAGTGCAGTTTCCTCATCACCTTCGAGAATTAAAAGTGCTTCTGCTTGAGGTATAGATTTTTCTATTAATTGTTGAAGAACTGTATATAACTCCAGCTGTTGTTTCCCAACTCTTGCATTCTGAATTGCATAATCAATTTTATCAAATCCATATTTTGAAATTGCAGAAGTTTCAATTACTTCAACACCAAGCAATTCTGACAAAAGTTTTGTATTTATTTTAATTTTTCTTTTCTTAAGCTCATCGGAAAAATTTAGCAATACTGAAACTCTTTTCCCCATATCGATTAATTGGAGAGTAAGAAAAAGATCTCTTTCAAGATGAAGTGCATTAACAACATTTAAAACTATGTCAGATGAAAGAATTATTTCTTTAGCAACTCTTTCTTCATCGTTAAATGAAGAAACTCCGTAAATCCCTGGTGTATCAAAAATTTCTTTGCCCTTATAAAAACTTTTATTAATAGAAATTGTAGTACCCGGGAAATTGGAAACATCAACATACATTCCACTCAAATAATTAAAGATGCATGATTTCCCTACATTTGGATTTCCAACAAGTACAACTTTTTCTTTTAATAATGTTTCAGAGACTTTTTTATTCTCAATTAATTGGTCTGCTAAATGAGTATTATTAAAATTTTCGTAACTCATAATTTTTTACTGAAGAATTATTTTAATTTTTTTTGCTAAATCACTGCCGATGGCAATTTCCTGTCTATTTTTTTGAATAACGATTGTACCTCCCGGTAATCGTTCAGAACACAAAACAGAATCACCCTCGGTAATTCCGAGACGAAGAAATTGTACTTTGTATTGACCAGAAGGCAAATTTAGTATAGTTACTTTACTTCCTTTTTTTGCTTTATCAAGTGTCATTTTTGTCATCTTTCCTTAATTTGCAGTTTGAATTGTTGCATTTGCCAAATATATAAAATGAATGTCCTGAAGGTTCAAAACCAAGTTTTTCTGAAATTTCTTTTACAATTTTTTCAATAGTAGGTTCGGAAAATTCTTTAATTGCGCCGCAATTTGTGCATATTAGATGGTCGTGACTTTTTTTCCCATATTTTGCTTCATATCTTGTTTTATTCTCACCGAAATTTCTTTTTGCAAGCAAATCGCAAGCTGCAAGCAACTCGAGCGTATTATAAACCGTTGCTCTCGAAATATTCGAGTTATTATTCTTCATTTTCAAGTAAAGTTCGTCAGCACCAAAATGCCCATCGTATTCGAGAGCATAATCAAGAACTTCAAATCTTTCCGGAGTAATTCGGTGGTTCTCTTTTTTTAAGTATCTTCTGAATTCTTCGTGAGCTGCATTTAAATCTAAGTTCATTTTACAAATAATTTAGATTAAGTCTACATAAAAATATCAACCATTTTTTTGAAAAGCAAATATTAATGTCTTTATTTAAATGTATTTTTTAATATTTAATTCTTTATTAAGATTTTTTGTTATCCTAAAAAATAATTTCCTAAAATGAACTCAGAAATAGAGGTTGCTGTTATTTTGTTTGAAACTTATTTTTAATTCATAAATGAATTTTATTACTAAAGGAGAATTAAAATGTCAAAAAATTTTGAATTAATTGAAAGAGTTGGAATTTCATTAGAAAGTATCAGTGATGCAATTAAATCAGTAGTTGAAGAAGCAAATAAAGAAAAGAAAGTTGCCTGGTTCGAAGTAATTGAACAACGTGGTAGAATAACATCAGAAGGCAAAATTGAATTTCAAGTAAAAGTAAAAATTGGAAGAAAAATTAACGAATAAAATTGGAGGTAAAAATGTCAGTAAAAGTAGGAGATTTAGCACCTGATTTCACTTTAAAGAATGCAAATAATGAGGCTTTCACTTTATCCAATTTTAGAGGTAAGAAAAATGTTGTATTATTGTTTTTCCCGGCTGTTGGAACTTCAGTTTGCGAAAAAGAATTATGTTCAACAAGAGATAGCATGAAAGATTATGAAAATCTTGATGCGCAAGTTTTAGCAATAAGTGTTGATGGACCTTTTGCTCAAAAATTATGGGTAGACAAACATCAATTTAATTTCCCCTTACTTAGCGACTTTAATAAGGAAGTATCACAATTATATGGTGTATTATATGATGTATGGCTCCCAGATAAATTCAACTTAAAAGGGGTTTCTAAAAGATCTGCTTTTGTTGTTGATAAAAATGGAATAGTTCAATATGCAGAAATCCTTGAGAATGCTGGTGAAGAACCTAACTATAATGCAATAAAAGAGACATTAAAAAAGTTAACATAAAAGATGAGTGTAATATGGTTGCAGTTGGTAAAAAGGCACCAGTTTTTGCTCTGCCAGATGTAAATGGTAAAAAAGTATCATTAAAAGATTTTTCAGGAAGTAAAGTGGTACTTTATTTCTATCCTAAAGATATGACAAGCGGATGTACTAAAGAAGCATGTGATTTTAGAGATAATTTCCCTAATTTTAGTAAGTTAAAAATACAGGTGATAGGTATCAGTCCGGATTCTGTTGAGTCACACAAAAAATTTGCAGAGAAATACAATTTGCCTTTTATTTTATTGAGTGATGAGAAGAAAGAAGTAGTTCAGAAATATGGTGTGTGGAAAGAAAAATCTTTATACGGCAAAAAGTATATGGGTGTAGAAAGAACTACTTTTATAATTGATGAAAATGGTATTATAATGCATATTTTTCCAAAAGTTAAAGTTAATGGTCACGTAGAAGAAATATTAAAAGTACTAAAATCAAAATAAATATGATTTATGTAACCCGCAGAGAAATCTTTAGTGCTTCCCATAGAATTTATAACCCAGAATTATCCGACGAAGAAAATTTCAAAATCTATGGGAAGTGTAGTAATCCTAATGGACACGGACATAATTATACTATTGAAGTAACTGTAGCAGGAGAGATTGATAAAGACACTGGTTATCTAATTGATTTAAGTAAATTAAAAAAAATTATTAGAGAAAATGTTATAAATAAGCTTGACCACAAGAACTTAAATCTGGATGTTGAATTTCTACAAAATAAGATTCCAACTGCAGAAAATATTTTAATTGGAATCTGGAATCAACTGGTTGATAAAATTCCCAATGGGAAATTATATTCTATAAAATTGTATGAAACAGAAAATAATTATGTAGAATATCGAGGAGAATAAATTGAATCACGAAATAGTTGAAGAAAGTATTAGAACAATTCTTACTGAAATAGGGGAAGATGTTAATCGTGCGGGGCTTTTAAAAACACCTCATAGAGTTGCAAAAGCATATGAATTTTTAACACAAGGATATCGAAAAAATATTGACGATGTTCTTAATGGAGCAATATTCGAAGAGAAATATGATGAAATGGTAATTGTAAAGGATATTGATTTTTATAGTATGTGTGAGCATCATCTTCTTCCTTTTTTTGGTAAGGTGCATATTGCATACATCCCAAATGGGAAGATAGTTGGGTTAAGTAAACTGCCCAGAATAGTAGATGTTTTTGCACGACGACTTCAGGTACAGGAGCGTATGACACAGGAAATAGCTGACACTCTTGATAAATATCTTGCCCCACGAGGAGTTGCTGTTGTAATCGAAGCCTATCATATGTGTATGATGATGAGAGGTGTTCAAAAACAAAATTCAATTACAACTACAAGTGCAATGCATGGAATTTTTTCTGATGATACAAGAACCCGTTCTGAATTTCTAAACTTAATAGCTCAAAAAAGAATTTAATGGATAAACTTCAAAAAGCTGTCTGGATTACCGGTGCAAGTTCTGGTATCGGGAAAGAATTAACACTTGAATTTGCAAGAAAAGATGAAACTGTAATTGCAACTTCAAGAAGAGTAAATCTTATTGAAAATTATAAAAAAGAACTTGGTGAAAAAGAATCCAATGTAATCCCAGTTGAACTTGATATTTCAGATTTAAAATCAATCGAAAGTTTTTATAAAAAATTTTCAAAAGAATTTTTTATTGCTGCTTTAATTAATAATGCAGGAGTTACATCTTTTAAATCTGCAAAAGAAGATTCTCTCGAAGAGATTAAAAGAATTATTGAAGTAAATCTGCTTGGAGCAATTTATTCTATCAAAAAAGTATTACCAAAAATGATAGAAATGAATTGCGGAACAATTATAAATATACTTTCTGTTGTAACCCACAAAATATTTTTAGGAAGCAGTGCATATTCAGCTTCAAAAGCAGGGCTTTTAGCTTATACAAATTCTTTAAGAGAAGAAATTAGAGAAAACAACATTCGAATAATTAATATAATACCCGGAGCTACCAAAACTCCAATATGGAATAGCTCTGTACTGGAAAAAAAATCTCATCGAATGATGTCTCCAGAAGATATAGCTAAACTTGTTTATTATGTTTATTCTATAAAATCAAATTTAGTCACAGAGGAAATTTTAATAAGACCTATTCAGGGAGATTTAGAATAAAAAAACCCCGCAATAGCGGGGCTTTGGTATCAGCGGCAGCCTTTCATTTTTTGTTTATCAAAAATTTTGTTTTTTATAATTACATGTTTTCCATAACCATAGCCAGCAAATTTTCCCCAGTGTTTTGCCCAGAGTTCTTTTTGTTCGTCATTGAGAATTTTATAAATAGCAAGCCAATTGTTGATTGAGGCAATTCTCATCTCAGAGAGAATTTTATTGTTTGCCTGAACTAAGTCGAGCAATTTTTTTTCATCAATTTTATTTTGAAGCATTATATCTTTGATATCAAGTCTGTTCTTTTGAAGCTGAGCTCTTAAATCAATCATCTTTTTCTGATGTTCGCTCATTAAACTATTATACTGTTTCTTTTGCTCGTCTGATAAATTTAGTTTATCAAACAATCTGTCTCGCATTATTCTTTTATGAATTTGAACTCCTGGCAACTGCTCTTCAAAGAATTGTTCGTTTTGAATTGGATTATCGATAAATTCATCTTCAATTTCTATTGCTTCGTTATCAAAGTTATTATCTAAATCAGCAAACAAATCCGGCTGAGCAAATGCTGATATTCCAAACAATAACATAAAAGTGATTGATAGATATGTTATTTTTTTCATTGTTGAATCTCCTAATTTTTTTATTTGACGCTTTTTTGACATCAGTTTTTTATTGATGGTTTAATTAATTTCACTTCTGGCAGAAACATTTTTGGTCTGTTAATTTTTAAACCACAATGAAAAAATATTTGTCTACACTTTTGAATTAAAGAGTCTAAATGAATTTAGATAACGATTTTGAACTTGTTCGAAAATTTAATGCAGGTGATGAATCTGCATTTAATGAAATTGTTAAAAAGTATCAAAAAAAAATTTATTGGCATGCAAGACAAATGCTTGGTGACCATTTAGATGCAGATGAAGTAACACAGGAAGTTTTAATTGTATTGTATAAGAAGTTAAAGACATTTAATTTCAAGTCGTCTCTTTTTACCTGGATTTACAGAATAGTAACAACAAGAAGCTTGAATCAAATAAAAAGAAATCAAATAAAAAGATTTCTTCCATTTGAAAATGCAAACGAAAAAGAACTTGCAGAAAAAAGAGATATAATTGATGATATAATTAATAAAGAAAAATTAGATAAATTAAATAAGATATTACAAAAGATTCCTCCAAAACAAAGACAGGTTTTTATACTTAGAAATTTTGAACAACTTTCTTATGAAGAAATATCAAAGATTACCGGAAAAAGTGTTGGCGGACTGAAAGCAAATTATTTCCATGCATTAAAAAAAATATTGGAGTATGCAAATGAACAGGAATAAAGATTTGATATTGAAATACCTGTCAGATATGATGAACGAGAAAGATAAAGCAGAATTTGAGAATAAACTAAAATCATCAGATGAATTAAAAAAAGATTATGAGAACGTTCTTTCTTTACTTAATCAATTCACGGAATTTGAAAAAGTAAAGGTTGAGGAAAGATATTTTACATCACTATTACCAAGAGTTTATGAAAAAATTTCTATAAAGAAGAAATTTTCGACTATAAAGAAATTATCGTATGTTATTCCTGTCATAATAATTTTTATATTAATCCTAATTATATATCCAGGTTCTTCACCAACATTTGAAGAAAATCTGCAGTCAATAACTAAAGAAATGGTTAATTATTATTCTAATTATATGGATGAAATTACAGATGAACAAATAATCCCTGTGCAGTATGAAGAAAATTATGATGCAAATTTTCTGGAAGATTTAGATCTTCCTAAAGAATACATTAATAAATATTTACCTGCAATTTTTGAAGAGTCACAGGTTATAGATAAGTTACCAGATGAAGATTTATCTGAAATTTATGTTCAATTAAGTAAATTTAATATTCAATAGGTGATACAATGAAAAAATTAACATTTGTAATAATATTAGTTTTTGTAG
>CAZNFW010000008.1:8161-25555 GCA_964572725.1 uncultured Melioribacter sp. | reverse complement strand
TTCTTTATTTAGTTATGCTCAGGAACAAGAACAAAAGTTCGAAAAGAGATTTGATGACAGGAGAATGTTAAAGAAAATAGAACAGCTGGAAAAATCAAAGTTGATTGAATTGCTGAATTTGGATGAAGAAACGTCAATCAGATTTTTTGCACGACGAAATGAACATCAAAAGAAAATAAAATTAATTTTTGATGAAAGAGAAAAAATAATTCAGGATTTGAAAAAAAATCTTGATGAAGAAAAAAGAAACGATGCTTATTATAAAGAACAGGTGAACAAATTAATAGATTTAGAAAACAGGGTGTGTTCTGAAAGAGAAAATTATTACAAATCACTTTCTTCAATACTTCAACCTCAGCAGATTGCAAAACTCGCAGTCTTTGAATTTATGTTTAGAAGAGAATTAACACATTCGATTTTTAAAAAAATGCCTAAGGATTAGTAAGAAAAATATAAGTGTATAAAAGTTGATGTTGCATTTTTTTATTATGCAGTATATCTTGCAACACAAAATTTGCGGAAGTGGTGAAATTGGTATACACGCTACTTTGAGGGGGTAGTGCCCGTAAGGGCGTGCGGGTTCGAGTCCCGCCTTCCGCACAACATAAAATAAAAGGAAACTTTAAAATGAATAAAAAATCACTCTTCTTTATTTCTTTATTTGCTTTCTTATTGATATCAGTTGTAAGCGCACAAGATATGCCCCCCGAAGCAGCTAAAGCATACAATGAGGGAAATCAATATCTTAAATCTGGCAATTACGATGAAGCAGTTAAAAAATATAACGAAGCTCTCAAAACATCAAAAGATTATAGAATATATTATCAATTAGGAGTAACTCTTAAGAAACAAAATAAATTAGCTGAAGCTGAAGCTGCTTTCAAATCTTCAATTGAAAGTAATCCAAATTTTGATATAGCATATAATGGTCTGGGCGGTACTTATTTTCAGGAAGGGAAATATCTGGAGGCAGTAGAAAGTTTTAAAAAGTTTGAGCAATTAACAAAACAAAAAACATTAAAAGAACAAGCTCAGCTAAATATTGCACGCTCTTATGTAAAATTAGCTGAAGCTAATAAAAAAGATGGAAATTATCAGAAAGCAATCGAAAATCTAAATGAAGCAATTAAATACAATAAGCTCGATGCTGCTTATGTTTTATTAGCAACAACATATTATGAGAGTGGTGATTATGACAAAGCAATTGAAGCTGCAGATCAGGTAATAAACATGAAAACTACTAATCTGAAAGGAGCAGCTTATTATTATAAAGCTATGGCATTTAAGCAGAAAAATGATATAACAAAAGCAAAAGAAAATTTTGAACTTGCCAAGAAAGACCCGCAGTATAGAAAATTGGTAGAGTATGAATTAAAGCTTCTTAGATAAACTTGAGCCCTCGTTAAGAGGGCTTTTTAATATTACCCGGATTTCATTTCAATTAATGGTATATTTATAAAATTAGAATTTTTGAATCAAATTATTTAATAGTATATTTATAAAAATATGAAAAAAGCTATTCTATACCTGTTATTTGTATTAACTTTTTTTGAAATCAAAGCTGAATATAGTGATGATTTGTTCAATCAAGCATTGAGATACTATAACAAGAAAGAATATGCAACAGCATATAAGCTATTTGAAAAATTAGTTTTAGATAGTAATATTGAAGAAACAAAACAAATTCTTTCTGAATATTATGCTGCTGATTGTCTTTATAACATAAAACAATTTGATGCCTCTGCTATATTATTTGAATCTTTCACCAGCCAAAATTCTTTTTCAAATCTGCGGGAGAGCGCTTTATACAAACTGGGCGAAATATATTTTCAAATTGGAAGTTTTAGAAAATGCAGAGAGAGATTGCTGACTTTAATTGAAGCTTATCCACAAACTTCTTACAAAGGTTCAGCTTATTATTGGATTGCAGAAGCATATAAAACCGAAAAACGATACCTTGAAGCTGAAGAATATTTTCAGAAAGCAATTGAGAACAAGGAAAGTAATGAGTTTATAATAAATACACTTTTCTCTTTTGGACAATTATATGAAAATATTGGCAACTATGCCGAAGCTGTAAATTATTTTGACCAGTTACTTGCATATTATAAAGACAGTCAACTTGCTCCATTTGCACAGTTAAGAATAGGAATTTCTTACTTTAATCTAAAAGAATATGATAGTGCTATTCTCGAATTAACTAATCCATTAATAAAAAATTTACCTCCTGAAGATATTATTGTTGCTAAATATTATTTAGCAAATTCATATTCTAGAATTAAAGATTATCAAAATTCTCTTTCAATTTTGACTGAATTATCAAGAGATGAATTATCAGAAGAATTAAAAAGAATTATTACCTATAACATTGCATGGACAAAATTTCAATTAAATGATTACGAAGGTGCATTCAATATTTTTAATGAATTATATGAACCTGAGGTTGATTCACTATCAATTTACGCTTTTTATTGGAGTGGAGAATGTAAGCGTTATGCAGGTGATATAAAAACTGCTGATGAAATCTATAAAAAGTTTCTTGAAAAATATCCTACACATTCTTTAGCTGCACGTGCACAATTAAGCAAGGGAACTGTTTATTTTACTTCAAATCAATCACAGGAAGCAGAAAAATCTTTAATTAATGCAACAATTAGAGGCGATGCTGCAACAAAAGCAAAAGCATTTACTTTGCTTGGTGAAATGAAATTAAACAACAATAATTATTCTGATGCTCGGAATTATTTTTCTTCAGCCTTAAAATTTATTTCAAATGATATTCAATTAAGTAATCGAGCTAAACTTGGACTGGCTATCAGTGAATATTACCTGAACAATTTTGGTTCTTCTTTGCAGTATCTTCAGGAACTCTTTTCTAAATACAGCGATTTTGAAAGTGATAAAGTTAATTTTTATCTGGCAGAAAATTATTTTGCGAGAAAAGAATATGCTGCTGCACTCAAACATTATAATAAAATTACTTCTACAAATGAATTAATTAAAAAGCAAACTTCATTAGGAAAAGCATATTCGTATTTCAATCTGAAAGATTTTTCCAATGCTGTTTATTTTTTCAATGATTATGTTAATAAATATCGCAGCGATAAAAATATTATTGAAATTAAATTGAGACTTGCAGATAGTTATTATGCTTTAAAAAATTTTGATAAAGCAAGCGCAATTTATAAAGATTTATTCTCAGGGGATAAATCATTTCTCCAAAACGAGCAAGCTTATTATCAATATTGTCAATCTTTGTATAAAGCAGGCAAGACAACTGAAGCCATTAGAGAATTTGCTAATCTTCAGAAAAAATTTCCGAATTCAAAATATGCAGATGCATCGCAATATGTTATTGGATGGATTTATTTTCAGCAGGGTGATTTTCAATCAGCTATTAGCAATTATCTTAATTTAATAAGAAAATTTCCACGCTCAGATTTAATTCCTACTGCTTATTATTCAATTGGTGATTCTTATTACAACATTGGGAATTATGATTCTGCAATTGCTTTTTATAATAAAGTGCTGGAAGAATATCCTAACACACAATATATCATTGATGCAGTAAATGGAATTCAATATGCATACATTGCTAAGGACCAGCCTGCACTGGCAATTAGTTCGATAGAACAATTCATTAAGGAAAATCCCGGAATAAAATTGAGTGACCAGATTTATTTTAAGAAAGGAGATATTTATTACAGTCTTGATGATTATTCTAATGCAATTAATGCTTACAAAGAATTTATTCAATACTATCCTAAGAGTGAATTAATTCCAAATGCATATTTCTGGATAGGCAAATGCTTTGCTAATCTTAAAAAGGAAAATGATGCTATTGAGAACTTTAGTAAAGTTTTAGAGTTTTCTAAAAAATCTGATATTGGTATTTCTGCTGCAATTGAATTAGCTAATGTTTATTCTAATAAGAAACAATACGCATCCGCTATTCAGGTTATAAATTCTTTGATTGAAGCAATACCAACTTCGAACCGTGTCCCTGAACTTTTGTATTTAAGAGGAATAGCTGAGGTAAAAGATAATAATCTGAAAGCTGCTTATTCTACTTTTGAGCAAATAATTACTTATTATGAAGGCAATATATTTGCTGCAAAATCAAAAGTTGAATTAGGAATACTTGAGCTTAACAGAGGTAATTATGATAATGCAATTCAATTATTAAAGGAAGCTGCAGAAAATAGAATTGATGACATTGGTGCTCAGGCTCAATATTATTACGGTTTGGCATTATTCAATCAAAATAAAATTAACGAAGCAATTACTGCTTTTGTCAGAGTAAGGTCAATTTTTTCTGCTTATGATGAGTGGTATACAAAATCACTTCTTAGACTTGGTGACTGTTATGTAAAATTAAATGACAAAAAACTTGCTCGTGAAATGTATAGAGCTGTTCTTATAAGATACCCCAAAGGGGAATATGCTATTGAAGCAAACAAAAAGTTAAAACAACTATGAAAAAAATTTTTATAACAATTTTTATCACAAACATTATTCTTATTGCACAAACAGAACAAAAAAATATTGAACTGCCTGATTTTGTAATAATCGGGAAACAAAAAATAGATGTTCAAACTGTTGAAAAGAAAAAAGCAGATTTAATTGGAATTGTATCAGAAGATTTTCTAATGCCACGCTATTCTCCTGAGGAACTGCCATTATTGATAACTTCCGTTCCTAAACCCATAATCCCTTCAATCGATGATTTGAACAACTCTTATTTTGGAAATATTTATATCGGTTTAGGAAAATATACTTACCCGGTTGGGGAACTTCATCTTAATAAATCAATGAATTATTATTTACTGCATGCAGATGTATGGGGCTCAAATATCAAAGAATATATACCATATTCGGGGTATAATTCGTCTGGAATTAATGTTGAGAATAATTTATTTGTGAGCACCAAATCAGATTTTCTTCCCGGCAGCGAAATAAAATTAAACGGAAAATATTTTAGGGATTCATACAAATTTTTTGGTTCACTCACCCCGGATTCATTAAGAGAAAATTTTAGAACTTATGGTAATTTTTCTTTTTCGAATAATTATAACAAATGGATAAATGCAGGATTAAGTTTGCAGGCGAATTTATTGACTATTAAAAATTCTCTAAAAGAAAAATTATTAACAGGCTCAGGCTATCTCGAAGCAAAAGCTGCTAAATTTTCACTTGGAACTAAAGTTTTGTATAAAAAACAATTTCTTGAAAATAATTTAAGCAATATGGATAATTACAGTTATTATGAACTCAATGCTTATTCCAGATTGTATTCTTTAAAAAATGTTATTTTAAACTTTGGGGTCATTTATTCAAAAAATAATGATAATGATTTCTTATCCCCTTATGCAACCGCAGAAATGAAATTATTTAATGGTTTTACATTAAAAACAGAGTTTACACCAAATACAGAATTTTATTCTATTAATGATTTATTAAATAAAAATATTTATATGGTTAATGATTCCACAGACAATATTTTTATGAGAGTTCCAATTAATTTGTATGCATCATTAAAATATGATTATGAAAATATATTATCAGTAAAATTGTGGACTAATTATAAAAAAATTGATAATTACCCTTACTTTGAAGACAGGATTAAAAAAGGTTTATTCAATATTTATTCTGCTGATGATGTTAAATCTTATACAATTGGGACAGATATTTTATTTAATTCTTCATTTTATGGTTTTTTGGATTTAGGTTTTATGCTAAATCAAGTGAAAAGTAAAAATGGTATTTATATTCCTTATAATCCGCTTTATCAATTAAATATCTCTTATGGATATAATTTTTATTTTGGATTGGGTTTTCAAATCAGATATAAATTCTTAAAGGATTATTATGCAGATATTATGAACAAAAAGCCGTTGACTGACTATCATGATTTCTCGATTAGTTTAAAGTATGATGTATTTAAAAGTTTATCTTTAAGAACAGACTTTCATAATATCTTTAATAAAAGTAATTTTGTATTTGATGGATATCGTGAAAAGCCCTTTGATATAATTTTAGGAATTGAATATCGTTGGCAATAACATTGAAAAGTGAAGATGACAAAAAGTGATTTGCAAACAAAAGTTGCAGAGGTTTTGGGTGTTTCTGTTTCCGAAAAGGAATTAGCGTACAATATTTTTATTTCAAGAATTGCTGATTTGTTGACTCCTGATTTAACAATTAAAATTCCAGGTTTGGGATTTTTTCAGTTGATAAAAACTCAGAGCGGTGAAAGTTCTTCAGAAATTATCTTTTCTGCTTTACATGAAGTTATTAATGAAGAATCTGAGAATCTTTTTTTAAGACTTGAACTGCCCGAAGAAAAAAAAGCAGAATTAACAACTAAAGAAGATGAAATCAGCGATGATGTTTTCAGTATAGGTGTTGGCAAACCTTATCTTCCTTTATCTGATAAAATAGAAGATAATGCAGAAGCATCTTATATTTTTTTAAGAAAATCTATTGAGGAAAGAATTAACGAATTATTATTAGAAGCTGAACATCTTCCTAATTTTAATTTGATGGATAAATACTACAAAATTTTAGAAGAACAGAAAGATGTTTCTGCCCAGCAAAAATTATCAGAATTAACATCAGATTTGGAATTTGAAAAAAGTTTGCCAATTGAGAACGAAGATTTTATTGCAAATGATATTGCAAAAACTCTTCTCGAAACAGAAAAGTCTGATGAAAAAATTATTGATGAAAAAGAAATTCCTTCTGAATTAACACCAACAGAATTACTCGAAGATTATAAACCACAAGAAAATTTGGATGTTAAAAATCAGGAAGAAAATGCAAACAAAGAAGATGATGAAACAAAAGAAATTGAGATTGAACTTGGAAAACATAGAAAAGATAATGAACCTGAAAATATAAATATTGCAGAAGATGTTTCATGGATTCGCTCTGAAATTAATATTGAAGATAAAAATTTAGAAAATGAACAAGAAGATAATTTTGAAACTAAGAAAAAAGAAGAAAGTTATCTTGGGCTAAAGAAAAAAGTGCCAGAAAAAATTGAGTGGAATTGGGGTGATGAATTAAGAGAAGAACTGGAATCTTATAATAGATTTGAATATGGGAATGAATTTGAAGATGTAGATTTTTATAAAAATAAAACAAGCTTTAAGAACGAAAAAGTTGATGACATTTTAAAAACAACAAAACCTTTATCATCAAATTTATTTGAAGAATTAGAAAAGACAATAAAAAAAGAAATTGAAGAAACAACCAAAGAATTAATCTATTCAGATAATAAATACAGCAGAAAAAAATATGAGTTTATCGAAGAAAATGAAAATCAATATGACAGAAAAGAATTTGCACGTACACATACTTATGATGATGAAAGTAAATATATTTCGCAGGAATATGGTTATAAAGTTGCAAACAAAAATTTTGGAAAAGCTTTTATAGTTCTATCGTTTTCATTTGCAGTAATTATAGGAATGATAGTTTATCTTCTTTTGCCGAATAAAAAGTTAGAAACGAAGAATCAAAATCTTAGTGAAGGATTAAAATTAGATACATCTAAAAATAGCGAACAGGTTATTTCCGATTTACCGCAAGAACAAACTGTGATAACAGAAGAAAGTGATTTTCCAAGAGTTCCTGTTTTGCCTTCGATTAAGAAAACTGAACAAAAATTAGAAGAACCAAAGGATGAAATTATTAAATCTTCGGATACAGAATTATATAGAAACATTTTGAATGATACACGTGTAAACAAGACGATTTATTTTGATGGTAAGACTTATAATGTTCAGGTTTCATCATGGAGAAATAAACTTAAAGCAGAACAAGAAGTAAAAAGATTAAGAAGAGAAGGTTATGATGCTTTTGTATTGATTGCAAATCTTCCAGAAAAAGGAGGATTATGGTATCGAGTGAGAATTGGTTCTTTTAAGACACTGGAAGAAGCAAAAGAATTTTCTTCGAAAAATAATTTCTAACAAAAACGGAAGGTTAATATGGATTTACTTTCAATTTTTTTGAAGGGCGGTTGGATAATGTATTTTATCCTGATATGTTCAATAATTGCTCTTGCAGTAATCATTGAAAAATTTATTGTATTGCGAAAAGCTAAGGTAAACGTTCCTGCATTTTTAATTAAGATAAGAGCAATGCTTAAAAAGAAAGATATTGAAGGAGCAATGAATTTTTGTTTGCAGGAAAGAACACCAGTTTCAAATATTGTAAGAAAAGGATTGAAAAAATTTAGATTTGGTCATCAAAGAGTTGTCGAAGCAATTGAAAGTGCAGGCAGACAGGAAATTGGCAGACTTGAAAAAGGTCTTTCAATTTTGGCTACAATTTCTGGCATTGCACCATTGCTTGGATTTTTAGGAACAGTAACAGGAATGATTGGCGCTTTTATGAAAATTCAGGAACTTCAGGGCTCTGCAAATCCTGCAGATTTAGCAGGCGGAATCTGGGAAGCATTAATCACAACAGCATTTGGTTTGATTGTTGGAATTCCTGCTCTTGCATTTTATAATTATTTTGTAAGTGCTATTAATAAATTAGTTATGGATATTGAACTAATTACAAATGATATAATTGATTTGCTTGATGATACTGTAAAGCATCCTGCATATGATGATGAAGAAGAAATAAATTTATAGGGGCTAAAAATGAAGTTTGAAACTACAAATAAACCATTAAGCATATTTGCTTATTCATCACTTACAGATATTGTTATGCTTTTGTTAATATTTTTTCTTTTAACTTCTCAGTTCGTAATTCAAACAGGAGTAAAAGTTAAATTGCCCGGGGCTAAAAACAATGAACAGGCAGCTCCATCTAAAATGATAGTTACAATTACAGAACAGGGTAGAATATTTTTAGGCAATGAAGAAGTTGGAATTGATAAACTTGCAGGTAAACTTGAACTGGATAAACAAAAAACAAACGAAAATAATTTAATCATTCGTGCAGATAAATCTGTTAAAATTGATTTAGTAATTCGTGTAATTGATGCTGCAAAAGGAATTGGAATAGATAGATTTACTATTGAAACTGAAAAAGAAACATTTTAATTATGAAAGATAACCCAAGAAATATTTCTTATATCATTTCATTTATTATTCATGTTATTATAATTATTGTTTTTGCTTTTATAAATTTATCTGTAGGTCTTGAAGAAGATGATTATGTTACAATCGGATTTGGAAGCGGCATGAGTGCTGGCAGCACTGGTCCTATAGGGCAGGATATAGAAACTCAGCAGACACAACCAAAACAGGAAATGATTAAAAAAGATGAGCAGCAAAAAGTTGAACTTCCGAAAGCAAAAAATTATGATGAAGAAAATCTTATTGCAAAAGCAGATAAGAAAAATCAAAAAGACTTGAATACAGAAAAGATTAAACCATTGAATTCCAATCAACAGAAAGTAAGAGGTACAGAAGATGCAGGTGAAGGTATAGGAGGTTTTGGTTTTGAACTTGATTTTGGAGGAAAAGGGATTAGAAAAATTTACAGTTATACATTACCAGAATATCCAGAAGGTGTTTCAAAAGAAATAGATGTTAAACTAAAATTCACAATTCTGCCTGATGGAACAGTTGGGAAAATATTCCCATTGATAAAAGCTGATGCAAGATTGGAAATGGCTGCAATTAATTCACTGCGTCAATGGAGATTTGAACCACTTCCTCCAAATGCAAAACAGGTCGAACAAACTGCAATTGTTACTTTTCCTTATCGTCTTCAGTAATCTTTTCTTCTTTATAATAAAATCGATAGAAAAAGAATTCGACAATCGAAAGCAGTGTTAAAGAAATTGTATCTGCATCAAAATGAATTCCAAAACCTTTGCTGTCAAAAAATATTTTTACAATTGTTGTGGATATAGACCATCCAACAGAAAAAAGAATTATAATTAAAGCAACATTTAATAATGCCGTGCTTAATGATTCTTCCTGCCATTTTTTTGTAAATATTACAGTAATAAAAATTAAATGAGCTGCAAAGATTAATCCTGATATCATTTTTATTCTTCATTAATTTTACTATTTATAATTTGAGCACCAATTAATCCGCCAGCAATTCCAAAAATTGTATCAACAAGGAAATTATTAATAATAACTGAAAGCGTATAAAGAAATGAAAATCCGTGTTCAATTATATCGTTACGAACAATTTGAAATAAATTTATTACTTCATTTCGAATTACTTCACTTAAAGGAAAATTATTGACCATTTTCTGAAGTTCAGGAAACATTGCAACAACATCATTATTTTTTGTAATAAAAGTTATTAAGATATCAAATAAAGAACCAAATAGTGCAGCATAAATTCCTGTCATCAATCCAATCATTAAAGCAAGTTTAGTCGGGGTTTTTGTTGTTATACGATTAGCTTTTCTGTCTAATACAAGAGCAATTATGGAAGCTGCTGGAATAATTAAACAGCATGAAAAACTTTTAACAAGTGGTACTACCTGCAGTACACCTGCTCCAAATCCGCATACAAATGATGATATATATTTTTTCATTTATCTAATTGAATTTCATTAAAAAAATTTATCAAGCTTTTGTAAAAATATAAAAATAGAACTGAACCAAAAAGTAATCCACTTAAATATGCTGTGGTTTTTGAATAACTATAAATTTTTAATGATGCAAATAAAATATCTATTAATATTGGTAAAGCAGATATAAATAGAAACTTGATATTTAAGTTTATTTCTTTCTTAAGGAAAAAACTTAAAAAAGATGAAAGCAAAATACCAGAATAAATTCCGACACATCTTGAACAAACAAGTGAATGTCCGCAGTAAAGTTCTATTAATTTTTTAGATTCTTGGTGACAGACTAATGAATATGTTTTTTTTATAAACGGTAAAATTATTATTGATTCAGGATAAAGTTTTGATAAGCATTCAAAAAAAAATCCTGCAAACCAGATTGAAATTAAAATAAATATGAATAGTTTAATTCTCAGTTTCAAAATTATTCTGATATGATTTTATAAATCAAAATTTTTTTTGGAGTTAGCATGTACAATTTATGATTGAAAATTATGCAGTCTGCAATTAAATCTTCAATTTGAGGATTGAAATTCTTAAACTCCAGTGTTTGTATATTATTTTTTGATAAAGAAAAATAAATCATTCTTGGTGAGCATACAGTAACTCCTGATAAGGTTGAATTAATATTAACAAATTGTTCTTGAAATTTTAATTTAGAAATATTGTTGCCAAAGAGGTCATAAATCAAAAGAAAATTATTATCTATTACCAAAATTTTATTATCAATTATTGCGAGTGCACGGGGATTCTGCAAAGCAAAATCACCTGATTCTCTGCTTCCAATTTCTGCTAAAAATTTTCCTGTTGAGGTGAATTTTAAGACTCTTGAATTATCGGAGTCAATTAAGAAAATATCACCTTGATTTGAAATTCCTACTCCAGCTGGATAACGGAATTTGAAAAAGTCATTTTCAATTGAATTAGCTGAAAGAGATGAAATATAATTAAGGTCTTTGTCAAAAATTTGTATTCGGTCATTAAATTTATCTGCAACATATACATTTAATGTTGTGGCAGTAATATCAATTGGGAAATCAAAAGAATTATTGTCGAATCCATATCCGCCAAAAGTTTTTAATAGGTTTCCAAGTGTATCTAATTTAATTATTTCATTTTCAGCAGCGTCGGATACATAAATAAATCCTGAAGGATTAATGCTGAGTGCATTAGCAGAATTAAATGAACCAATTTCGTTTTGAAATAAAAAAGATTGTGCTTGAGTTTTATTTGGAAAGTATAAAAAAAGTAAAATTGACATGTAAGAAATTATTCTGATTTGTATAAAAATTGTTTTTGGACAGTAGTTTGAATTAATTTTTAAAAATTCTTTCATGATAATATTATTATTAAAGAATTAATATAAATATTCGATTATGAATTATAAAAAATACTTTTGATTACAGGCACAATTTATGTAAGATTTTACTTAATTAAAATAAGTTTATTTATTAAATTTGTTTTAAACATAAGGTTATAAATTGTTACCGGGGGGAAAATGAAAAAGACATTATTAGTAATTATATCATTAATAGTATTGCTTTCTTCATGCAAATTAAAAGAAGAAAGTGATATTACCGGACCTGATGGCGAAGGTATATCAAATCAATTAAAATTATTATCCCCAAACGGTGGCGAATCAATTGTGGAAGGAAGTTCCTTTGATATCAAATGGAGTGGAAAAACTACTTCGCTTATTAAAATTTTATATTCGATTGATAACGGAATAAGCTGGAATTTAATAGCTGATAGTCTGAAGAATTTAGGTGTTTATGCTTGGTTTCCGGTTCCAAGCACAATTTCTACGCAATGTAAAATAAGAATTTCGTCAGTCGATGGTTCAACTTCTGATGAGAGCGATGATGTATTCAGCATAATTCGAAGTACAAATGAAAGCCTCAAAATTACATCACCCAATGGTGGAGAAGAATGGGAAGCCGGCTCATCAAAACAAATTAAATGGTTTAGTACGGGAATCGATTCTGTAATAATTGAATATACAACCGATAATGGCAATCATTGGAATTACATTACTACGGATAGAAAAAATACAGGAATTTTTTACTGGGAACCAATTCCAAATACTCCTTCGACATTAGCCAAAGTTAGAATTAAAGATGCTAAAGATGGAATACCATCAACAGAAAGTGAAAAAACTTTTAATATTTTGCCTGAACCACAAATTACTGTAACTGCACCAAATGGGAAAGAAATCTGGCTTGCAGGCTCATCTCAAAAAATTGAATGGATTTCTGAAAATGTTGAAAATGTAAAAATATCATATACAACAAACAATGGTTATAACTGGAATACTATTGTTGAGTCGTACCCAAGTGTAGGTTTTTATGAATGGAAAGAAGTTCCAAATGTGAATTCAAAATTGTGCAAAGTACGAGTTTACGATGCTAAGGATGGTGAGCCGTGGGATGTTTCAGATGAGACATTTGAAATAACTAATCAAGTTAGTCAATCAATTAAAATTATAAGTCCAAATGGAGGGGAAAGCTGGCAGGCTGGAACTTCACAAAACATAACATGGTCTTCTGTAGGAATTAAAAAAGTGAAAATAGAATTTTCTTCTAATAATGGATTAACATGGGATGAAATAATTAGTAATTTATCAAACTCAGGAGCTTATGAATGGAATGTTCCAAATACATTATCAACACAATGCCTTGTAAGGATAAGTGACGCAGAAGATGGAGAACCTGTTACACAAAGTGATAAAGTTTTTAAAATAGTTCCTCAGCCTGAAATTAAAGTTTTGTATCCAAATGGAGGGGAGTCATGGACTGCAGGGGTAATTGATACTATTAGATGGCAGTCTGTTGGAGTTGAGAATGTTACAATAATGGTTTCAGCAAATAATGGAATAACATGGGATATGCTTATAGAAAAAACTCCTTCTAATGGGAAATATCCAGCAAGTTTTACAACACCTTCCAATCAATATAAAATAAGGATATTTGATTACGATAGAGGCTCTCCGCTTGACGAGAGTGATGGAACATTTACAGTTTTACCCGAACCAAAAATTACAGTATTAACACCCAATGGCAATGAAGAATGGTATGCAGGTTCAAGTGATAATATAAAATGGACATCAACAAATGTGGAATATGTTAAGATAGAATATACGATTAATAATGGAGCCACATGGAATACAATAGTAGAGAGGACAGAGAGTGATGGAGTATACAGCTGGAATCCGATACCAAATGTTAGTTCTTTGTTATGCAAGATAAGAATTAGTGATGCAAATGATGGAATACCTGCAGATGTATCAGATGAAACATTTACGATAATTAGTAAAGGCAATCAGTTAATTAAAGTAACGAGTCCAAATGGAGGTGAAGAATTGACAGCAGGTTCATCATATAGTATAAAGTGGGAAGCAGCGGGTATAAATGATGTAAAGATAGAATATACGACAAATAATGGAATATCATGGAATACAATAGTAAACAGTACACAGAGCACAGGATTTTACAATTGGTCGATAATACCAAATACTGCATCAACTAATTGTAAGATAAGGATAAGTGATGCACAGGATGGATATCCATCAGATGAGAGTGATGGATTTTTCTCGATACTGCCTGAGCCGAGGATAAAAGTTTTGGAACCAAATGGAGGTGAAAGCTGGAATTATGGCACAGCAGAAGAAATTAGATGGGAATCAGAAAATATAAAGAATGTAAAGATAGAATATACAACAGATGGAGGAGGCAGCTGGACAACAATAGTTAATAGTACGCCAAGTATTGGTTCATATTTGTGGAATAGTATACCGAATATAAATTCGAGTCAATGCAGGATAAAGATAAGTGACGCAGATGATGGGGTGCCTTATGATTTATCAGATGCAAACTTCCAGATATCAAATCTTGTAGTACAATCTATTAGAGTTATTTCACCGAATGGCGGGGAAAGATGGCAGTCAGGTACATCAAAAAATATTACATGGGATTCGAAAGGGATTAGCAATGTTAATATTGATTATACAATTAATAATGGAATAACATGGATTCCAATTGCCCAGAACATACCAAGTTCTGGTTCATATGAATGGAATCCAATTCCTTATGTTAATTCAACTCAGTGTAAAGTTAGAGTAAGAGACGCAGCAGATAATGAACCATCTGATGAAAGCAATGGAACATTTATAATTCAACCAAGTCAATCAATAGAAATTTTAGAACCTTATTCAGGTCAAGATTTTTTATCAGGTCAAAAGTTCAAAATAAAGTGGAGATCATCAGGTATAGAATATGTTAAAATTGAGTATAATCCATATAACACAACATATGAAGGTGATTGGAAAGTACTTGTTGATAGTGTTGCAGGAGTTGATGAAGGAAATGGAATAAGATCGTTAGAGGTAAGTTTTTCAATTGTATCAGATAACTATGTTATAAGAATTAGTGATGCTGTTGACAACTCTCCAATTGATTATTCTGATGGTGTATTCAAAGTCAAACCAGCACCATCAATTAATATTTTAGTTCCAAATGGAGGTGAACAATGGTTGTCAAGTTCACCTAATGCACCTACAAATGATGTTCAGAAATATCATCCGTATGAAATCAGATGGAATGCAAATGGTATAAGAAAAGTCAAAATTGAATGGTCAACCAATGGTGGTGGCAGCTGGTATGTAGTTCCGGGTGCAGAAAGTACTGAGAATGATGGTATATTTGTTTGGGCCCCAGGTCATAAGGATTCTGTAATGCCAGATAGTTCGGACAATTGTAAGATTAGAATTTCTTCTGCGGATGCTGGAATAACTGCAATTGATGAAACTGATGGTTACTTCTCAATTCATAAAAGCAAGAAAATTAGAATTGAATATCCAAACGGCGGTCAATATTTCTATTTAACTGCAGATGAAAGGGAAAATCCAAAACCATCAGAACATTGGCCATTATTAATTACTTGGACAAGTTATGCAATATCTGGTAATGTTAATATTTATTACAGCTTGCAAAATGGAGCAGAAGGTACATGGCTGCCAATTGTTACAAATTATCCAAGTACAGGAGCTTATGGTTGGGACTTTGTATTCGGTACTGTTCAGGTTGCACTTCCTTCAACTTTGTTAAGAATTAAAATTGAATCTGTATCAGATTCTAAGATATGGGATGTGAATGATAATCCGGTAAATATTAACATAATTAAATAAAGAATAAAAATTTTACGATGTGGTTTTTGTTCATTAATTAAACTTATTTAATTTTGCAAAAGCAATTTTGCCCCGTGGTGTAACTGGCAACACGTCTGACTCTGGATCAGAAGACTCCAGGTTCGAACCCTGGCGGGGCAGCAAAAATTTCTTCCATTAAATTAGCAAAAGTGTATCTCATCAAATTTTATTTTCAAAATTATCATTACAAAATTTATTGGAGGATTAATGCAAACAAATCAACTGGGTAAAAATGGTCCATATATCACCAAAATTGGATTTGGTGCTTGGGCGATTGGTGGTCCATGGCAATATGGTTGGGGAAAAGTTGATGATGAAGAATCTATTAAAGCAATTCATACAGCAATTGATAATGGAATAAACTGGATTGATACTGCTGCAGTTTATGGTTTTGGTCACTCTGAAGAAGTTGTTGGAAAAGCAATTAAAGGAATTCGCAACGAAGTTTTTATAGCCACAAAATGTGGAATGATAAACGATGGTAAAGGTAATGCAGTAATTAATCTTAAACCAGAAAGTATCAGAAAAGAAATTGAGGAAAGTTTACGAAGACTTCAAACTGACTATATTGATTTATACCAATTTCATTGGCCCGACCCTAACACACCTGTTGAAGATTCATGGGGCACAATGGTAGATTTAAAAAAAGAAGGGAAAGTAAAGTATATAGGTGTTTGTAATTTCGATGTACCGTTACTTAAGAAATGTTTGGAAATTGAACATGTGCAATCTTTGCAACCACCATATAGTTTGTTAAGAAGAGATATAGAAAAAGAAATTTTACCTTTCTGTTTAGAAAATGAAATTGGAGTGGTTGTATATAGTCCTATGCAGGCAGGATTATTAACAGGTAAATTTGATATTAATAAAATTGCTGAAGATGACTGGCGAAGAAAAAATAAATATTTTCAGGAACCTTACCTTTCAAAAGCATTAGCATTTGTAGAAAAACTAAAACCTATTGTAGAAAAGTCAAATAAAACGGTTGGTAATCTTGCCGTAGCATGGGTATTAATGAATAAAGCTGTTACGTCAGCTATTGTAGGAGCTCGTCGAAGTGAGCAGGTAATAGAAAACATTCATGCAGATGATTATATACTTTCAGAAGATGAATTAAATGAAATATCAAAATTATTAGAAGAATTTGAATTATAGTTTTATTGATTCAAAATTGATATTAAAAAAGAGTAAATCTATTTTTGTTTTATAATTTTTGGCGCATTCGTCTAGTGGTTCAGGACGCCGCCCTCTCAAGGCGGAGATCACGGGTTCTCCCGAAGGGACTCCTTTGGAGGAATCCCGTATGCGCTACAAAAAATTAGAATTAAGTATGAAATGTATTTTGTCTATATTTTGAAGAGCAAAAGAGATGGAACTTATTATTACGGTTCAACTGCAGATATAGAAAAAAGATTGAAAGAACATAATTTGGGAAAAGTAAGATATACAAAAGGACATCTGCCATATGAAATACATTATTATGAAAGGTATGAGACGAGAAAAGAAGCAATGAGAAGAGAAAAGTATTTTAAGACTATTGAAGGATATAGGTGGTTAAAAGAAAAAGGGATTATATAAAGATGGCGCATTCGTCTAGTGGTTCAGGACGCCGCCCTCTCAAGGCGGAGATCACGGG
>CAZNFW010000008.1:0-8061 GCA_964572725.1 uncultured Melioribacter sp. | reverse complement strand
GGAGATCACGGGTTCTCCCGAAGGGACTCCTTTGGAGGAATCCCGTATGCGCTACGAACAAGGCGGAGATCACGGGTTCTCCCGAAAGGTTCCTTTGAAGAAATACCGCATGTGTAAATAAAAGTGTTATAACTGATAAAAGAATTAATTTTTAATGATCCAAAAATTTTTATGAGAATGTATCTAAATTAATTTCTTAGCTAAAATTTGGATATCAACTTTTGAACTAATTTAAAATAATTAAAACGAATTTCTTAATGACAAATAAATTAGAAGAAGAAAAAAAGCGAATTAAAAAAATAATTGAATTGCTTCTTAAAGAATATCCCAATGCAAAAACAGCTCTAAATTATTCTAACCCATTTCAGCTTTTAATTGCTACTATTCTTTCAGCTCAATGTACAGATGAAAGAGTTAATCAGGTAACTAAAGATTTATTTAAGAAATACAAAAAACCAGAAGATTTTTTATCAGTATCACCAGATGTAATTGAGAAAGAAATTTATTCAACAGGATTTTATAAACAAAAAACCAAAAGTATAATTAAATGTTGTTCCGCACTTGTTGAAAGATTTAATGGAAAAGTCCCAAAAAATTTTGATGAACTTTGTAAGCTTCCCGGAGTTGGAAGAAAAACTGCATCTGTAGTTGCAGGCAATGCTTTTAATATCCCTTCTATTGCTGTTGATACTCATGTTACAAGATTAACTAATTTACTTGGTTTTGTTGATACAAATGACCCGGTTAAAATAGAATTTAGATTAAAAGAACTACTGCCTGAAAAATATTGGATTGTATCTTCAAATCTTTTAATTAATCATGGAAGAAAAGTTTGCATAGCAAGAAGACCAAAATGTTCTGAATGTGTAATAAATAAATATTGTCCATCAGCAAAATTAAATTAAGAACTATGAAAAATGATATAATGCGAAACAGAGAATATTGTCTCACACTATTAAAACAGTATACCAAAAGCGAAAGTCTTATCAAACATGCTTATGCCGTTGAATCCTGTGTACGTGCATATGCGGAAAAATTTGGTGAGGATATTGATTACTGGGGTAATGTAGCACTTCTTCATGACTTTGATTATGAAAAATATCCTACCGCAGAAGAACATCCTTATAAAGGTGCTGAAATTCTAAAGCAGCTTGGATTTGAACAGGAATTCATTGATTCAATATTATCTCATGCAGATTATACCAATATACAAAGAGATACTTTATTAAAAAAAGTTTTATATGCATGCGATGAATTAGCTGGCTTTATTACAGCTGTTGCTTATGTAAGACCATCAAAAACAATTGATGAGGTTGAAGTAAAATCTGTAATTAAAAAAATGAAAGATAAAGCTTTTGCAAGAGCTGTTAGTAGAGAAGACATTATTAAAGGTGCACAGGAATTAGGAATTCCTCTTGAAGAACATATACAATTTTGTATTGATGCAATGAAAAAAAACAAAGAACTGCTTGGTCTATAATTATTATTAGCTTGACAAGTAACATTTATTTTGTCTAAATTTGCTACCAAATTTGTGGAGATATATTATAGAGAGTTTATTTACTGTTAATGAACTAAAATTGGAAAAAGTTAATCAATAAGAAATTAGTTCTGATGAAAACAAAATTCTCTATAATATTTCTCCTTTTTATTTTAAATGTTACAGTTCACACTCAAGATATTAAGGTTCTCGCCTCGAATTCAAATTCAATTGTATTTGAGTATAATCCAATTATTTTAGATACTTCATTTATTTATTTGAATGGCGAAAAGTATTTAAAACTTTCAATACAAAATACTTTTATTGATTTTATATCTAAAGATAATACTCCAAAACTACCTGTTCGTGAAATTAATCTTGGCGTGCCTTCTGAATTTGGAAATACTATTCAAGTTATTTCCTCTGAATATGAAGATTTATCAGGAATTTTTATCCCAAAAAATTTAAATACCAGAGATTCTATAATTTATTTCTCAAATAATAATTCATTAAATATAGATTTAGTTACTTTTGGAGAATATGGCTTGGTCAGAAATCTTCCTGTGCAATCAATTAGAATTTATCCGCTTCAAGTTGATTTTCAGAAAAAAATTACAAGAATATATAAAAAAATTGTTGTAAGTGTGAACTATAGTCGATCTCGAGAAAATTTCGAATTAGTAAGGGAAGATTTTCTTCGTCATATAATATTGAACTGGGATATAGCAAAAAACTGGGGGATGCCTCAAACAAAATTATTTAAAAGCTCAAATGCAATTCTTACAAGCGGGACATGGTATAGATTTGAAATTCCTGAAGAAGGCATTTATAAAATTGATAGAAATTTCTTACAAAATTTAGGAATAGATGTAAACGCTGTAGATCCAAAAACAATTCAGGTTTTCAGTATCTGTGGTTATGCACTGCCAGAAAATTTTTTGAATCAGAATAATATTGGCTTTAAAGAAATTGCAATTTATGTTAATGGAGAAAATGATGGTAAATTTGATCAATCGGATTATATATTATTTTATGGAAGAAATACAGAGGCTTGGGAATATGATACCAATGCAAGAAAAATAGTTCGAGTTAAACATCCATATACAAAGAAAAGTTATTACTGGTTAACTTATGGCAAAACTAATGGGAAAAGAGTTTCTTTGAAATCATCTTTAAACTTATCGAATGTTTCTCAACAACAATATACATTAGCATATAAAAGCTATGATAAGGACAGTATAAAAGCAGGACCTACAGGGAGAGAATATTATGGAGATGAATTCAGCGGAGCAAGAAACAGCAGAAATTATATTACAACTTTAACAGGTATTCTGCCAAATTCAAAGGTGAATTATAATTTTAGATTAATTAATGCTTCTGCTTCAATTGTAAATTATTCAATTAGTGAGAGCAATAAGTTAATATACACAGGTTACATAGATAGAATTTATGATTACTATTATGGGCGAGCAGATTTTGGGAGTGCTTTTTATGAAGGAAATCTTACAGATGAAAGAAGCAATTTAAAGATTTCAATTAATACTGTATCCAGTGGTATTAAAGTTTATCTCGATTATTTTGAAATTGAATATAAAAGAAAATTAGAAGCCGCAGGTGATTTTTTATTATTCTTTTCTAAAGATACTACAGGAACTATAGAATACAGAGTTACAAATTTTTCTAACAGCAATATTTTTGTATTTGATGTAACAGATAGCTGGGATGTAAAATTAATTGATGGTGCTTTTATAAGTGGAGGTGAAATTAAGTTTCAGTCGAATGAATTGAAAAACAAAGTTTCTAAATATATTGCTGTTAACCCTAATGCATTTAAAACACCACAAAATACAACAAGCATTAATATAACTGACATTACAATTAACACTGCTGGAAGCGAATTAATAATTATCTCCAATAAATTTTTCCGTAATCAAGTTGAACGTTATGCAAATTATAGAGCAAATCAATCTCCGTATAAGTTAACAACATCGATTTATTATGTTGATGATATTATGAATGAATTTTCAGGAGGTTTACTTGATCCTACATCCATAAGAAATTTTTTAAAATATGCTTATGATAATTGGCAGAAAAAACCATTTTATGTTCTTTTATTTGGGGATGGAGATTATGATTATTTAAATACAATTAAAGAAAGTGTAGATAAAAATTTTGTTCCTACTTATCAAACAGTTGAATCATTAGATGAGATTGCATCGTATGTAATGGATGATTATTATGGAAGAGTTTCAGGATTTGATAATAAAGTAGATCTTGCAATAGGAAGATTAAATGTTCAATCTGAAGCAGATGCTGAATCTGTAGTTAATAAAATTATTGATTATGAAAATAATCTTGAAAAAGGAATTTGGCGTTCAACAATAACATTGGTAGCAGATGATGGTCCTCAAGCAGTTGGTCGTGATGATGGTAATTTGCATACAAGGCAATCAGAGTATTTATCTTTATATAAAGTACCAAAATATTTTACACAGAATAAAATTTATTTAGCTGCTTATCCTACTGTATACACAGGATTGGGTAGAAGAAAACCGGATGTTAACAAAGCAATAATTAATGCAATTAACAATGGCACATTAATTTTGAACTGGATTGGTCATGGAAATCCAAATACATGGGCTCATGAATATGTTTTTGAAAAAGCATCAACAATTCCACAATTAAAAAATCAAGATTATTTTTTCCTTACTGCAGCTACTTGTGATTTTGGGAAATATGATGACCCGGATGAACAAAGTTCAACAGAAATTATGATTAATATGCCAAATAGCGGTGCAATTGGAGCTTTTACTGCTGCACGCGTAGTTTATGCTGACGCAAATGCTGAAATTAACAATACTTTTTATGGATATTTATTTACTCGAGATAAAGAATTGCCAATGCCGATTGGAAAAGCTTTCTACTTAACAAAACAAATTAGAACTCAACCTAACGACGAAAAATTTCATCTTTTTGGTGACCCCACTCTTAGATTAAATGAACCAATTTTGTCAACATCTATTGATTCAATTAATGGTAAAACTCTAAATTCATTTGTTCAGATTAATGCACTTGGAGAAGTAAAAATTAATGGAACTGTTAAAGATTCTCGTAATTCACAACTAAATTTTAATGGAGAAGCAATAATCAGCGTTTTTGATTCTGATAAACTAATTGAATTCAAAGAGATGAATTATGTTGCGGTTATGCCGGGCGGACTCATCTACAGAGGAAGAACTACAGTAAGTGATGGTAAATTTCAAACAGAATTTGTTGTACCAAAAGATATATCATATGAAAATAAAAATGGAAAAATTACAGCATATATTTTCAATAATGAAATTGATGGCATTGGTTATACTGGAGATATAATCGTAGGAGGTACAAACCCAAATGCAGTTAATGACGGCAAAGGTCCAGAAATTCAAATTTACTTTGATAATGAATCTTTCGAAAATTCTTATCTTGTCAATCCTGATTTTACTTTAATAGTTCGGCTTAAAGATCAGACAGGTATTAATACTACAGGAGCAGGCATTGGTCATAAATTGGAAGGTATAATTAATGATGATGAGAATAATGCTATTGATTTTACAAATTACTTTATTGGAGATTTAAATTCGGCTGGCAAATCCGGTGTAATAAAATATAAGTTTACTTCATATCAGCCAGGAGATTACAAAATAAAAATTAAAGCATGGGATGTTTTTAATAATTTTTCTTCGGAAGAAGCATATTTTACTGTCGTTTCACCTGAGGAAGGATTAAGTATTAGAAATGTTTATAACTTCCCAAATCCCTTTTCATCTTTTACTACTTTTACTTTTCAGCATAATATTTCTTCTTCAGTTAATGTAAAATTAAAAATATATTCTGTTACAGGGAGATTAATTAAAGAAATAGAAGAAAATAATATCATTGATAAATTTGTAAAAATTGATTGGGATGGAAGAGACAATGATGGCAATGCAATTGCTAATGGAACTTATCTTTATAAAATTTTAGTTGAATCTTCTGATGGAAAAATTAAAAACAGTGCACTTGGAAAACTTGCAGTTATTAGATAAATAATAAATTTTATATTTTTTTCGAATAAAAAATTTAGCTAAATATTATTCAATATATAATCAGGAGGAACACATGAAAAGAATAATGATGATTATGATGCTGACTTTTATGTTTTTAGGTTTTGAGAAAATTAATGCACAGGGCGAAGCAGCATTACCATTTTTATTAATTGCGCCAGATTCAAGAGCAGGTGGAATAGGTGAATCAGGTACTGGACTTGCAGACAATTCAGCAGCAATCTTCTGGAATCCCGCAGGTATTGCATTTTTAACTGGATCAGAAGTCAGCTTTACTCACAGTAATTGGCTTCCTGAATTTCACCTCGATTTATTCTACGACTATGCAACTTACAGACAATACATTGAAGATTTAAGCGGTAGTATTACTGCAAGTGTTACATATATGAATTACGGAGAATTTGTTCGAACATTATCAAATTCGCCTGAACCTGTTGGAACTTTCAGATCTTATGATGCTGCTTTGACTGTTGGTTATGCTACAAAGTTAAGTAATGACTGGGGTTTAGGATTTAATTTTAGATTAATTCACAGCCGTCTTGCAGATAAACCTACTGAACAAGAACAAGGCAAAGGAGTTGCTACTACTGTAAGTTTCGATATTGGTGCAATGTGGCGGCCGGAAAAATTTAATTTACCTTTAATTGGCGATATGGGAAACAGGTTTAGTATTGGAATGAATCTTAGTAATTTAGGACCAAAAATTTATTACATTGATCAGGCACAGGCAGACCCAATTCCTACAAACTTTAGATTAGGCATTGCAACAAGATTGTTTCAAGATGATTTTAATTCCCTAACTTTAACTCTTGATTTCAGTAAACTTCTTGTTGATAAAGGCGAAGCTTTTAGAGGACAGGTAGATACAACTAATACTGTAAAGAAAAAAAGAAAAGATTTCTATGAAGCAATTTTTACAGCATGGGCAGATCAACCAATTGGAGAAGAGATTCGTGATATTAATACTTCTGCAGGAATAGAGTACTGGTATGGACAACCAGGTGATTTTATGTTTGCACTGCGTGCAGGATTTTTCTATGAAGACCCTGCATTTGGCAACAGAAAATTTGTTACTCTTGGTGCAGGCATACGATACGATATGTATGGTTTTGATTTTAGTTACCTTACAACAGATGTTTTCAAAAATGGTGAAAATCACCCTCTCAATAATACCTTAAGATTTACTTTACTTATTGGATGGGGAGCAATACCTCAAAAACAATTAGGATTTCCTCGCGGAATTTAATCTCTTATGAAAAAAATAATCTTAATTTTACTTTTAACAGGATTGAGCAGTTTATCTGCTCAGTCCTTTAATTTAAGAGTTTTGCAAAAACTTGATAAGCCAAAAGTTTTTAATTCTACAGATACTTTGAAAATACTTGCGGTCCTTGTTGAATTCAAAGAAGATAATGATCCAAATACTTTTGGTAATGGTAAATTTGGCTCAATTTATTCTAAAAATTATGGAGATACAATTTTAGACCCGTATCCTCATGATGTTAAGTATTTTGAAAATCATCTTGAATTTGCAAAAAATTATTTTAAAAAAGTTTCAAATGGTAAATTAAATATTGATTATACTGTTCTTCCCAAAGTAATAACAGTTTCTCAAATAATGAGAAATTATTCACCTCCGCCTTCTAATCCTGATGATTTGTCTAATCTCGCAAAGTTTGCTAAAGAAGTTTGGCACCTTGCAGATTCTATTTACACTGATATTGATTTTTCAAAATATGACCTATTCACAATTTTTCATGCTGGCGTTGGTAATGCATACTATCCAAATGGCAGGCTTGGGATTGAAAGAGATTTGCCTTCAGTTTATTTGAGTGAAACTTCTCTAAAATCAATTTTTGGAAATGATTTTGATGGTTTTAAAACCAAAAATTATTCAATAAAAAATACAATCATTTTACCGACAACAGAATCTAAAGAAATAGATTCATTTGGAGAAAAAATTCTATACCAAATGTCAATTAATGGTTTAATAGTTGGAAACATCGCAAGCTATCTTGGTTTGCCAGATTTATTTAACACAGAAACCGGTGTAACAGCAATTGATAGATTTGGTTTAATGGATGGCAATGCAATTTTTGCTTTCAATGGAACTTTTCCACCTGAACCTTCTGCATGGGAAAAAATTTATCTCGGTTGGATTGAACCTGTTGTTATGGATAAAACTGATAAAAAAATTAATATAGTTACAAGGCTCGCAGCTCAAATGAATGATACTACTACTATTAAAATCCCAATTAATTCTTCTGAATATTATTTAATTGAAAATAGACAACGAGATGCAAAGAAAGACGGAGTATTTATTACCTATAAAATTGGGAATAATAGTTATACATTTCATGTTGATAAAGATAAACCAAGATTTAATTTTAGCAATGCAGATACATTGGCAGGAGTAATTACAGATGTTGATGAGTTTGACTGGGCAGTTCCGGGCAATGGAATTGTAATCTGGCATATTGATGAAAATATTATTAA
>CAZNFW010000007.1:83731-89203 GCA_964572725.1 uncultured Melioribacter sp. | reverse complement strand
TTAAGCAGTCAGCTTCGTCATTTGCATTTAGACCGGGCTCACAAAAAATTTTAATAATCATTACTGATGAAGACCCCGATCAAGGCAATGCTACTATTGATGAAGCAGTTAACGCTTGTCTTGAAAATAAAATTACTCTTTTTGTTTTAACCAATTCAAATCTTTATTCAAAATTTACTCCCATAACAAATGTTACGAATGGTGAAATATTTGATATCCGTTCAGACTTCAATCAAATATTAAATTATATTTCAAATAATATATCGAGCAATTATCTTGTTCAATATAAATCTTCTGACCCGCTTGCTAAAAATGAAAAAAGAGAAATTGTAGTAACTGTTAATTATAATGCTAATGTAAGTTCAGACACAATTTATTACAATCCTGCATCTATGCCAAAAATACAACTTACAGATTCCACCTTAGCACTTCATCAAAAAGCATGGACAGAAGGAACATCATTTAAAATCACTGCAGTGATCATAGATGAAATAGAACCATTTGTTGTATCTGCCAAACTTTTTTATAAAAAAACCGACCAGAACTATTACAACAGTGTTCAAATGATTAAATACAGTGAGGATAAATATTATGCAAATATTCCTTCATCAGCAGTCAGATCTCCGGGAATTGATTATTACATTACAGCAAGCGATGGCAATGTTACAGTATCTGAGCCAAAATCTAATCCCTCACAAAATCCTCATCAGTTAGCAATTCTTCCAAATGTAGCACCTAAAATTCTGCACAATGTTATTGAAGCATCATCAAAGAATACAGCTATTAATATAACCGCAATGATTATAGACAGCACAAATAATGTTTCTGAAGCTAAGCTTTATTACAGAAAATATGGACAGATTACATATCAATCTTTGCAAATGAATTTTACACCGCCTGATTCTTATTCAGCAACTATTCCTCAGCAATTTGTTGGTAATAATGATATAGAATATTACATAAAAGCATCAGATGATTTTGGATTAAGTTCTTATCATGGAACAATTGATTCACCTCATAAAATTTCAATTGTTGCATTAAATATAAATGCACAAATTGATACACTTCAGGTAGGACCTTCAATTAAAAATATTCAAGTCCCACAAAATGGAACTGGCTACTGTTATTTCAAATTAACTTCAAATGGCAATCAGGTTTATTCCAATTCAAAAGTAAAAGCACTATTAATTTCTTCTAACAGAAATATTAATGTTGAAGGAATGTTTTTGAAGAGAGGTGTTTTTCGTATTGATTTGCCGGGTTATATATTTATAGATTCTTTAATGACTTTTACATTAGGAAATGGAATTACAGTTAGCGATACATTCTATTCATTTAACTCATCACAATTTGAATTGAGAATAAAAAGAATTCCATCACCATTTCAAAGAACATGGACGGTTTTTGCAAGTGGAAGTGCTGGTGTTAGTGGATCCGCCGGTTCAATTGGGGCAGGTGTTTCTGCTTCAGCTGCCAAGTTATCTGTTAAAGGAGAAGGTGGTGGAGGATTGGAAATTCAATTAGACCAGAATAAAATTATTTCCTTCGACAGAAGATTGGAAACAAGTCTTACTAGTGAAGTTAAAATCCCAGAAGTAAATGCAGTAGTGGGTTCTGCCACTGTATCTACAACTTCTGCAACCGTGAAAACTTTCTTTGGACAAAAATTTGGATTTACTCAATTAAACTTAAGCACCGATAAAATAAAAATGGCTCAGGCTGGTTTTTTACTGGAAACTATGTCTTTTGCAGGCATTGGACTTTCTCCCGGAGCTGGTGCTATTCTATTAGCTTTAATTGAAACAATAAATGCTACAGCAGATGTTTTGCCAATATTTAATGATGCTTTAATTAAAACTTATTCTGGTTTAGGATTAGAAGGTTCAATTGGAATAGGTTTGACATCAAATTTTGAAGGTATTGAATTAAATGCACTAAATCCTTCTATAGGAATTGCAGCAGGGCTCAAACTAAATAATTTCAATCGTACACATCCATCACTTACAGATAATTCAGTTGGTTCTGTGGAACTCAGTCAGGCATTTAATTTTAATTTTTCTGCACTTGATTTTGGTTTGAAATCTCAAGACAATTTTGAATTAAGCGGTGGTAACTTTAGCTTTTTTGATGCAGGTATAGGAGCTGAAGTAACGGTTGAGACAAAAGTTAACCCATCTCTAAATTTTAATGGATTGAGTCTTACACTAAAAGGCGGAGGAGGTTTAAATCTCTTCAATGCTTCAAGAAATAAATATTATAGCACTCAATTCGATGTGCCTAAAGAACTTTATCCAAACTTATTACAAACACAAAGCAAAATTTTAGGTCTTTTTACAAAAAGTACAAGTGTTCCTTTCGGTTCTGATATACTTTCGGAAGCTGTAAATGCTATAAGGAATTCTTTTGACCCAACTATTCCAATTGATATTACTACATCTGAAATAAGAGGAAATGGATATTCTCTTAACCTTGGAATTGACCTCGATGCAGCTCTTGGTATTGGCGTAGGTCTATCATTTGGAATAAATGGAAAATATTATGATGAAATTATTTTCCCAAGAAAATTTTCTCAGGTTTATTCCAATGGAGAAAACTATTTAATCTATACAAACGAGTATTCAGATGATATGGAAAGCGACAGCTTTTCTTCCATTCTTTATGACTTATTCTCTGGTGTCATTCCTCTGGTTAAACAATCGTTTCTTAATATAATCAACACAGTAGAAAAAATTATTGTAGCCGGTCAGGAGTTCATTATAGATGTTGCTTCTGATGTTGGGGATGTGATTGGTACCGTGGTAGGGACTGCAGTTGAAACAGGAGAAATGATAATTACAACTATCGGCTCACAACTTCCTTCTTTTTACCAAGCAGAACCTTTTCAATCACCAAAAGTTATGAGAATGAACAGGTCTTTCACAGTTTATCATCTTTCACCAAAGAACAAATATGAATTATATGAAAGCAACCTTATTTTAATCAGCGATATAATGAGTGTAGCTTTTAAGAAAAGCGGAGAAAACATTTTGCAGGACACAATGAAATCACCTTACACAATTAAGATGATTATTTATCCTGAACAATTACAGAAATTTAATTTGAGCATGGAAGATTCATCAAATATTAAAATCTATTATTATGATAAAAAACTTTTAAACTGGGTTTATCTTGGAGGTGAACTTAAAAATGATACAGTAATTGTAAGCACAAATAAATTGGGAGAATTTGGATTAGGAATTGAATTAACAAGCATATCAGACAAAGAAGCACCACAAATAATTGATTACGGACCCAAACAAAATTCTATAATCGATTCATATCCTGAAATTTATGCTGTTGTTAAAGAGAATAAATTTGGTTCTGGTTTAGATATTGCAAACTCAAAAATATTTATTAATGGAAAAGAAAAAGAGTTAATGTATGACCCATCGTCTTCAAAAATATATTATAAAGCTGTGAAAGATGACATTCAAAATAATGCTACTAATTATGTAGAAATTATTGTATATGATTTTGCAGGAAACTATACAAAGATAAATTTTGATTTTAGAGCAATAATTACCTCTTTAAATGAGGAAACACAATCATTCGAGTATAAACTTTATCAAAATTATCCCAATCCTTTTAATCCAACCACTGAAATAAAATTTTCACTTGCTGAAAAATGCAAAGTTGAATTAAACATTTATGATGTCAGAGGAAGACTGATTAAAAATTTATTCAAAGGAGAATTAGAAGCTGGAAATCATAATGTTGAATGGAATGGGAAAAACAATCTTGGATACAATGTAGCAAGTGGTATTTACTTCTATCAGCTAAAAACTGAAAAGTATAATGTTGTGAAAAAGATGTTACTATTAAGATAAAGGTGTAATATGAGAAAAATATTTTTAATACTTATTTTATTTATCAGCTTATTGAATCAGGTTTTCAGTCAAAATTACTGGCAGAAAACAAATGGTCCTGCTTCTGAACCAATAAGCTCGCTCATAGTAAATTCAAACGGAGACATTTTGGCAGGAACTTATGGAAAAGGAGTATTCATTTCAAAAGATAATGGCAATAGCTGGCAGCAAACAGGGTTGTCTAATAAATGGGTAAATTGTATGACTATAAGTCCTGATGGGATAATTTTCGCAGGAACTGATGCGGCTGGTATTTATCGTTCCACAGATAATGGTTCAACATGGACTTCAATTAATAAAAACATAACATGGACATGGATTAATTCATTTGCATTCAATCCAAAAGGTTATATTTATGTGGGAACTTATAAAGGTGGATTATATTATTCAACAGACTATGGTGATAATTGGAACTCAATTAATACTAATCTGCCAAATGCTGATATAACATCAATTATCTTTAACACAAGTGGAGATATTTTTATTGGAACTGATGGGCATAGCATTTATCGTTCTAAAGACAATGGATTAACATGGACAAACATAGGCTGGAGCGGAGCAAAAACACACTCGTTTGCGATAACAGCAAGTAATAAAATCTTTGCAGGAACTCCTGATGGTATTTACTACTCAACTGATAATGGTGATTCATGGAATCGTATTTTCGATTTGAATCTCATGTCAGCTGCTATTCGTTCAATTATAATTAATTCAAGCGGGAATTTATTTGCTGCAGCAGATGGCGGAGATTTCTGGACATCGTCAAGCGGAGTTTATATTTCTACTGATGACGGCAATAAATGGACACAACTTACATCAGGCTTAAAAGACATTGCTGTTTATTCTCTTGCTGTTGATTCAAAAGGATATATTTATGCTGGTGCAAAAGATGGATTTGTATATCATTCTGTAAATTCAACTACTTCTCTCAATGAAAAAAATATTCCAGTTTCATATTGTCTAAAACAAAATTATCCAAATCCATTTAATCCCAGTACAACAATCGAATACTCAATTGGAAAAAGAGAACATGTTAAATTAGTTGTATATGATTTATTAGGAAGACCAATTGCCAATCTTGTTAACAATGTTCAAAATGCAGGCACTTACAAAATAAATTTTAGTGCTAATAATTTATCAAGCGGTGTTTATTATTATAAAATCATAACAGAAAATTATACCGATACAAAAAAGATGATTTTAATAAAATAAAAAAGATAACAAATGAATGTGTGGTATGACTAATTATTTCAAATTAATTTAAAAACCAAACAGAAATTTTGAACAATTATAAAAGTGATAATAAATTTTCTCTAAAAGTTAACATAGGGGATGTTAAATATTTTTTACTTAATGATTATCAACTCAGGAACGCAGGGGACTTATCTGTTTATATCATTCGATCGAGAAAAACGAATTCTTTTTTAATTAACTGAATAATGCTCCATTTAATGATAGAATACTTAACTAACTATATTACAACTTAATTGGAGGAGTATGTTATGAGTAGAACAATTAAAACTTCTTTAGTCATTATTTTCTTATTCAGTCTTAACATTACTGCACA
>CAZNFW010000007.1:28683-83693 GCA_964572725.1 uncultured Melioribacter sp. | reverse complement strand
CTCCTGAAGATCCAATTGAAAGCACAATAGGATTTGGTGCTGTTGCTGATTTAGGCAGAATTTCGTTTGTATATCTTGATGCAATAGTTGATTTCTGGTCAAAGACTTATGGTGGTTTAAGTCAATACGGCAAAGCAGATTTTACTTTTACTGAAATTACAATTGCTGCTTTAGGAAAATATTATTTTCCATTAGAAAGTTCTTCTTTAAAACCTTATGCTGGAGCTGGAATTGGATTTGTTATTGGCAGGACTACTTTTGAATATAATTTACCTTACTTCGGTACTGGTTCTGAAAGTGAATCGGAAACAAATATAGGTCTTAGACTATTAGGCGGAGTAGATTACAAATTATCTCCCCAATTAAATGCTTTCGCCGAAGTATTATATCATACAGATGGAGCTAACTTTTTAGGAATCTTCGCTGGAGTAGTTTATAGTCTTGGTAAGTAAATTTTTTATTAAATACATTTTAGTCTAAATAACACTGATGACTTATTCCAGATAATTCCGAGAGGTCATCAGTGTTCTTTTTATCACAAATCATCTTTTTTTTTCTTTTGTTAATCAGTTACTATTCGTAATTTTAATTCAACAAAAAAGGAATTGACATCATGGAAATTACACATATTGAGCATATTGCAATTGCAGTTAAACATTTAGATGAAAAAATTAAATACTATGAAAATGTTCTTGGCTTCAAATGCGAATCAATAGAAGAATCAAGAACACAAAAAACAAGAACAGCATATTTTACAATTGGCCAAACTAAAATTTATCTGGTTGAATCTACTGAACCTTTTGGACCAATAGGAAGATTTATAGAAAACAAAGGAGAAGGAATTCATCATATATCCTTTGCTGTTAAAGATTTAGTTGGTGCATTAAAAGAAGCAGCATCAAAAGGAGTTCAGTTAATTGATACTGAACCTAAATTAAGTCCTGAAGGCTATAGATATGCATTTTTACATCCAAAATCTACACATGGAGTTTTAACGCAACTATGTGAGCTGCCAAAATAAATGACTAACACTTTATCCTGAAAAATACTTTGCATTCCTGTCAATTCATTTTATATTGCTGCCAAAGTTAATACTTAATTAATAAACAAAATATTTATGCTCAGGGGAAATATAAAATTCATTATAATATTACTTTTATTTCTGTTCACAAATTCCATAGCACAAATTGATGCCGAATACTGTTCTAAATCAAAAATAAAATATTATGAAAAAACTCTTTCGTTATTAAAAACTAATTATTACAGCGATACCACAATTGATATCACCTATTACAAATTAAATTTATTTATTGACTACAACACAAAGAATCTCAGAGGGATTGTTACAGTAAAAGCAAAATCTTTAATAGAAAATCTAAACAGCTTTTATCTGGATTTTTATTCTAACTTTAAAATTAACTCGGTTACTTGCAAGGGAAATAATTTAAATTATTCATTGACCCCGTTAAATAAATTAATCATTAATTTAGATAGAAATTACTCTTTCAATGAAGAAATTGATGTTGAAATATCTTATGAAGGAATTCCAGATACAAGCGGTGGAATTGGAGGAAGTTTTGTTTTTGAAAAAACACCTTATGGGCAGCCAGTTATATGGACATTGAGCCAGCCTTATGGAGCTAAAGATTGGTTTCCATGCAAAGATACACCATCTGACAAAGCTGATTCTTCTGACGTTTGGATAACAGCAGATTCATTTTTCGTTTCAGTTTCTAATGGAAAACTAATCGAGGTTGTAAATAATAATGACGGAACTAAAACATACAAATGGAAAAATAGTTACCCTATTGCTAATTATTTGATTTCTTTAGCAATGTCAAATTATTACAAATATGAAACTCCTTATGAATATGAAAGTGGGAAATTTCTGCCAGTAGAACATTATATTTATCCGCAAAATTTATCAAACTATAAAAGCAAATTAGACTTAACAACCGATATGCTTCGCATTTTTTCTCAAAAATTTGGACAGTATCCATTTCTTAGAGAAAAATATGGACATGCTGAATTTGGTTTTTCTGGCGGTATGGAACATCAAACCTGCACATCACTGGGTGCTTTTCTTGAAGATATAATTGCTCATGAATTAGCTCATCAATGGTTTGGGGATAAAGTAACCTGCAAAGACTGGCATCATATATGGCTAAATGAAGGCTTTGCTACTTATGCAACAAATATTTATTATGAAGAAAAATACAACAAAGAAATTTTTATAAATAGAATTAATTCAATGATGAGCTCTGCTAAAAATTCTTCAGGTTCAATTTATGTTCAAAATATTAACAAAGTATCAGAAATTTTTAATTACAGCAGATCTTACAGCAAAGGCGCTGCAGTACTTCACATGTTAAGAGGAATTATTGGGGATGAAAAATTTTTCAAAACATTGCAGGAGTATTTATCCGACCCTGATTTAGCATATTCTGTTGCTACAACAGTAGATTTTCAGAAAATTGCTGAAAGAGTGTCTGGTCTTGATTTAAAATACTTTTTTGATGAATGGATTTACGGCGAGGGTTATCCCAGATACACTTATAACTGGAATTATACTGCTGCAGGTAACAATAAATTTATTTTAAATCTTACTATCACTCAAAAACTAAATACAAATCCGCAGTTTTTTACAATGCCAATTCAAATAAGAGTAACAACACAAACAAATACATATACATATAATTTGTTCAACAATTCACAAACGCAACAATGGCAGCTCGACGTTGAAGGCATACCCTTAAAAGTTGAGTTTGATCCTGACAACTGGATTTTAAAAGATGTAAACGAAAACTTATCAACTGTTGAATTTGAATCATCACGTTCATTTATCCTTTTTCAAAATTATCCAAATCCTTTTAACTCATCTACTACAATCGTCTATAAGTTACCTTTTAATTCTTTTACTAAATTAAAAGTATACGACATTTTAGGAAACGAAATTGAAACTTTAGTGAACGGCTATCAAAATGCTGGTTTATATAAATTGATTTTTCCAAAAGATAATGTGAAATTACCGAGTGGAATTTACTACTATACTTTGTATTCAGATTATTATACTGAAACAAAAAAAATGTTACTGCTTAAATAATTTTCATGATATATCCTCTTTGCTCATCTCTGCATACTTCATAAAGTGAAAGTAAAGAATAACAGAATAATTTCCGCTTTACCCATTTAAAAAATATTTTAAAATACTATTGGGTGAAATCCGAGTGTTTTTATAATATCAAGTTTTTTATTCAAATCAATTTTTTTAAGAACATTATCGTCAACAGCATCATTATAAATTTCCGGAAGATGTTTTTCGAGTAAAATTTTTGGACTAAATACAAATTCGACAAAATTTTCTGAGCTTGGATGACCTTTATAAGGTGCGTAGTGATGTTTTTCATTTGCGTTGCGCCAGGCCATAACATATGCAATTTTAATTGAATCGTCATCAAAGGATTTTAATAATCTGTCTGTCCACCATTTATAATTTACAATTCCTTCCAGACCGGTTTCTGTAAAAGCAGCAATTTTATTTTTCTTTTGTGCGAGCTTAGAAACAATTTTTAATTTTTTTGTTACCCATTCTAAACCATCGCCGTCAGGTACGAAATCATAATAATTGTCTATGCCAAGTATGTCAACATATTCATCGCCCGGATATCTTTCAAGATACTCTTCTTCTGAATAAAAATTTCGATCGGGTGAGTATGCATAAAGAAAATTTTTAACCTTTTTTTTATCACGTAAATATGTAACAGTAGTTCTCCATAATTCAATGAATTCATCTTTTGTGCAGAAATTTTTTCCCCACCAGAACCAGCTTCCATCAAATTCATGAAATGGTCTAAAAATTATGGGGATTAGTTTCCCAGTAGAATCTTTTAAATTATTTGCAAAATCTGCAATTGAATCTAAAGTCCGGAGATACTTTAAATAGAATCCCCCGCCGGGTAAAATTTTTCTTACAGCAATTGTTGTATCGTAAAATCCTTTATCGGTAACAGGATTATTATAATGCCAGCAAAAAGTATTTATGCCGTTACGATAATATGCTTCTCGGACTAATTTGGGTATGATATTTTTTAATGGGTGATTATCATTATTAGTAAAATAACTAAAATCCCACCCATATAAGCCAGGATAAGAATTTACTACTGCTTTAACATCTGAACTGTCTTTTCCGAACCATCCGACTCCATAAGCAGTATCATCGTGATGACCAAATATTATTTTTTCTTTAGATATTTTTTTAAGATTATGATAAAGCAGTACTGTTTCTTTGCTTGCAAGTGAATCTGATAATTTTACATTTAATTTTTTTTGAAATTCAATACTGTTATATTCTGGTATACAGGAAGTAAATAAAAAAATGACAGATAAGAAAAAAGGCAATATTAATTTCATATAAGAATCCGGAATTATTTTTCAGACAAAATTTTTTGAATAAATCCTTTTTGAATTAAAGATTTCATCTTTTCGGAATGCTCTTTAATAATTGAAAGAGTAGATAAGTCAGTATCATAAATTGAATTAAAACCTTGAGGCTCTTGTGGAGGATCGCCTACAAAAGGATCTCCAGCACGCCAGACATTATCTTTATTTTTTCCTCGACCAACTCCTCCCCATGCCCAGAAGTTTGTACCTGCAATTGGTGACCCTGTTGAAGCACTGTCATATACAATATCAAAAATTATTTTGTAATATCTATCTCTTGCTGTTACTGGAGTTCCGGGCGAGCAAATTTCATAATCTCTTGATAATCCAAATTCTTCCAGAGTTATAGGTTTATTCAACTGTCTTGCATAAATCAAATGTTGATTGATATAGTTAATTGCTTTTTCAATAGTAGAAGGAAGAGTTTCATCAATTCTTTTTGCATCGAACCATCCCCAGTTTTTAGGCCATAGATGAAAAGTCATATAATCAATATTTTGGCTTTGATGTGCTTTCAAATAAATTTCTTCTGAGTCAAGACATCCTCTTAAACCTTCGTTTCCTGTTGTTACAAGATGATTAGGGTCAAGCGAATGAATATAAGCAGCTGTTTCGTCTATCCATTTATAAAAATAATCAAGATATGGAAGTGCAGCATCTCCCCAGCCGGGTCTGGGTTCGTTTGCTAATTGCCATGCCATTATTGTTGGGTCTTCAAAGTAAAAATGATTTGTAAATTTATTTTTTCTTGTTACTATTTTTTTAATAAACTCTCTGAAATTCTGATTGCCTTTTTCATTTCTATAAAATTCAGCCGAGTAATTCATAAAGTCAGGCCATGTATATTCAGATTGATTTGGGTCCACTTCTTTGCCTGAATCAAACCATTTGTTATAAACAACGAAACCGCCAGACCATTCCCAGTAATTATTTAAAAAAACTACTGCATGCATATTTCTTTTTTTCATTTCATATAAAAGAAAATCCAGACCTTCAAGCAAATCCTCATCATAAATTCCCGGTTGTGGTTGAATTGCAGGATCAAGAGAAGTTTTTATATAAGATTTTTCTGATGCAGCAAGTACTCTAAGATTTGTAATTCCATACTCTTTCAATAAATCAAGTTCTCTTTTGAGTCTTTCTCTGTCGCCTGTTTTTCCTGGTGAGCCAAGATAACATCCATACCAAAAATTTGTCCCAACGAAATAATATGGTTTTCCGTTTAATTCAAATTGAGTTCCTCTTACTTTAATAAAATCATTTGATTCTTTAACGATAGTTGATGCACATCCCTCTGTTAAAAATAATATCAAAATAAGTGACAAATAAATTTTTTTCATACAACCTCTTTTTTATTAAAATTATTCTGTAATACTGATGATGTTCATACTCAATTACAATTTTCGGCAAGCTTAAAAACATCAGTTTATTTTAGACCTAACTCTTTACACATTCTATAGAAATTTGAAGGTGCCAATCCAAGACGTTCTGCAGCAGCTGAATCTGAACTTGATATGCTTCTAACATACTTGAAATATTTTATGCGAAATAGTTTTTCTACTTCTTTAAGCGGCAATACCTGTCCATTGTAGATATCTTCAAAATTTGTTTCCTCTTTTGCTATAATTTGATTTCCAAGAATTAAAGGACTGCTGACATCTTTTGCTGTAATAATACCGTTCGTACAATTCAACATTAATCTTTGAACTACATTTCTAAGTTCTCTTACATTGCCGGGCCACTTATAATTTAATAATATTTCTTTTACTTTCTCGTCATAAACAGGTTTAGGAATTTCCATATCGTTACTAAAATAATCTAGAAAATAATCGAAAAGTAAAATAATGTCGTCACCACGGTCTTTGAGAGGTACGATATCAATTGGCACTACATTAAGTCTGTAATACAAATCTTCTCTAAATCTTCCATTATTTACTTCGTTTGCAAGATTTTTATTTGTTGCTGCAATTATTCTTACATTAACAGAAATTTTTTCTGTTCTTCCAATTTTTTCAATTTCCCCGTCTTGAATTACACGTAATAATTTTACTTGAGCAGAAGGAGGCAGTTCAGCAACTTCGTCGAGAAAAACAGTTCCATTATTTGCGATTTCGAACAATCCTGCTTTACTTCCATTTGCACCTGTAAAGGAACCTTTTTCAAAGCCAAAGAGCTCGCTTTCAATTAGTTCGGAAGGAATACTGCCACAATTAATTGGAATAAAATTTTCATACTTTCTTTTACTTTTAAGATGAATATTCCAGGCAACTAATTCTTTGCCTGTTCCAGAAGGGCCATTGATTAAAATATTAACATCACTCTTTGCATACTTTTCAATACTTTCTTTCAGCTGAAGCATTGGTTTTGATTCGCCAATAATTTTTTTTGATTCGAGCATTTTCTCTATGCTTTGTTTTAAGCGTTTATCAGATCTCATTTTTTGCTTTTCTAATTTTTTCTTTTCATAAGCATTAAAAATGCTCAATATAAAATCTGTAGGTTGATAAATATATTCTTCAATATTGCCGGGATATTTTGTGCAATACCAGAATGCTCCAGCTCTAAGCAGATTATTTGCAAAATCATAGTTAGTAATATTAATTGTCATTTTTGTAATTACAATTATTTGAATAAGTGGGTCGCATTCTTTCATTTTCGTAATTAACTCTTCGCCTTTAAGTCCCCCTGAAATCTGGTAATCCATAATTACAACATCATACTTATCTGGATTTGCTTTAATGAGTTGAATAGCTGCAAGCCCATTAGAAACTACATCAAGCAGCTTAACCATAGAACTATAATAATTAAGAGTATTCTTAACTCTTGTTACATCGAAATCTTCATCTTCAACCAATAAAATATTTATATGCTCTGTTTTGCTCATATTACACACCATCATTTTTAATTGTTAATGTAAATCTGCATCCACCTTCTTTAAGATTAAATGCATCAATATTCCACCCGCATTTTTCAACTGCCATTTGATATGCAATATAACATCCATAACCTGAATTAGCACCTTCAACTTTTTTTGTAGATTCGTTCTCTAAAAATATTCTTTTTATTCCATTCTCACTAAGTTCTAAAAGTTCTTCTTTTATGCCCACACCATCATCTTCAATAATTATATAAGATAAATTTTTAGCTGCATCATATTTTGTAGAAATCTTTATAGTAATCAATCTTTTATTTCCATGGTCAATGCTGTTCTGAATCAGAGGTTCAAGTATTTCCCATATCACAAATTCATTTACATTAACAAGCGGAAGTTTATCATCAAGGTCAAGCTTAAAAGCAAACATTTCATTTTTACTTGATATTCTTAGAAACACATTTTCAACGATAAATTTAATTACTTCATTAATATTTGTCCTGAACATTGGATTAATAATTGTATTTATATCTTGGTCATACCATTTCATGTCATAAATAATTCTCGAAATAAAATTTGAATAAGTAATTACTTTGTTTTTAAGTTCTTCAATCCCTGGAGCATTCATTTTACGAACATCTTCTTTTATAAATCCTATAATTTTTTCTGCTTTGTGATGAGTATGATAAATTCTTTTTGTAAAGAGTGATTCCTTTTCAAGCCTGATTTGTTTCTCAATATTTTCCTGATGTTCTTCATAAAATTTTTCAAGGGCTTCGTTTCGCTCTTTTACTGCTTGTGATGATATTACAAAAATTACTATCAAGCCTATAAAAATTAGTGAAGTGTATATCAAAGCAACTTTATCATAATTTGCTCTTACTTCTTTTGTAAGAAAGGAAAAATCTGGTGTAATTTTCATATACATCACACCAAGATATTCACCATCAGGAACAAACGGCACAAGTATATTGAAAGTTTTATTATTCTCCAGTTTGCTGAAAATTATTTCCGAGGCTTTCATTTTATCTTTTACAGTTAAAAATAAATTTACAGCTTCAATATGTGCATCTTTTTGACTTTCATACGGTGTTAATGTGTTAGTCAAAAATTTATAAAGTTTTTGCCCGCTGTCGATTACATATAATCTGTGATTCTTTATTAAAATTAGACTAATATCTTCTACACTTTTTTGTATCAACTGCTGTTTAAAAATTACATTGAAAGAATAAGTTATTCGCCGTTCATCATATTCATTTTGAGGTTTTTCCATAAATAAATTTTCATAAAGCAATTCCATGCTTGTCGATGTTACAATCGCAAGTCTTTCAGCAGAATATTTTTGATACCACGATTGAGTTTCGACCAGAAAATCATTAAGAGAAGATTTTTGAACGAGTGCCATTATAATTTGAAACACAATTAAAATAAACAGAAATGCCGTTATATGTTTGATTTCAAATCTATACTTCGAAAATTTACTTTTTACTTTTTGTCGAACCATAATTGTTAATATTCTTTAATTATATTTTTTTCATACTGAATTGAATTCGTTGCTTTGATTAATGCTTCTTTAACACTTATTTTTTTTGTTAATGCCTGTTCAAAATAGTAAGACATAATTTTAGAATAACGAGTATACTCTTCGTGTGCAGGCCTATGTATTGCAAATTTAATCAGATTACAAATTTGTCTAAATTCAGGATATTTCTTTACAAATGAAGAATCATAATAAAATTTTTTGATAACTGGATAATGCCCGCTTAAGCGGTAAAAAGTTTCCTGAGACTTTTCACTTAATAAAAATTTTAAAAAGTCAACAGCAGCTTCTTTTTTATCAGAGAATTTTGAAATCATCAAATTCCACCCGCCAATTATCGAGACTGGCTTTCCATTTTCAAAGTATGGCAGCGGAGCTTTTCTCAGATATTTTTCTTTAGATGAATCGAATGGGGACTCTTTAAAATCTTTATCATAGCTTGGCCATCCTCTTATGAATAAGCCATTGCTTTTTATAAAATAAGCATAACTTGGTATTTCTGTAAATTTAATTACATCAGGCGGGGTAATTTTATATTTGTAAATAAAATCAACAATCATTTGCAAAGCTTTTTCGGCTTCGGGTTTGTCGAGGTTAAATCCATATTGATAAAAATAATCAGGATTTTGACTTAATAATAATTCCATAAAAACGCATATAAACCCTTCATAATCAGCAGCTGGAAAAATGTAAAATGGATAATCAATTTTTAATTTTTCTTTTATTTTAATAAAGTCCTGCCATGTTATATTGTTATGAATCTTCTTAATTATTTCATTTCCATTTTTCAACTTGTTAATTAAATCTTCTCGATAGTATAGAACACCTTGCACACGATTGAGAGGAACAGAAACCAATTCGCCGTTTGAATAACAGGACTCCATAGCTAAAGGCAAAATTTTATTTTTTTCTTCTTCAGAAAAATATTTATCAAGAGGTTCACACCATTTTGCAAATCTTTGAACCCAGATTATATCAACTGCAAAGATATCAATTCCATCGCCTGTTCCTCTTAAAGATCTTGCTAATACTTCTTTTCTTTCGTTTGTGCTAAAATCAAAATGCGGAAAATCAATGGGAATTACTCTGACCTTTCCTTTCATTAATTTATTGTATTCATCAATTAAAACACGGTGAGCAGCTGTAATTCTATCTGCAAAATAAATTTCGGTAACAGAATTACTTTGAACTCTGTTTCTTTGAAGATAAAAAATTGTTACATATACCAGTGCTAAAAAGAGCAATAAAATAAAACCCCATTTTTGTTTGCCTGTTATCATTTGTGCACTATTATTTTTTTGCAATCATATAAATAATTAGAATTATCATTTAATCATTATTCTTTTTAATAAATGTTTGGAAAAATATTAACAAACTTTCTATTCATTAAATCATTTTCATTTATTAATTTCATTATTTACCAACTCATCCTTTGTCCTTCTCTTAGAAAGAGAGGGATTTCTCCCGGGGTTGACTAAAAAGTAACTATTCAACTTTAAAATCTGTGAAAATCTGTTTCAATCTGTGGTTTCTGTGTTCTATTTTTTAAAAAATCTTACTTTTTAGACAGCCCCGGCAGGGGGTTGAGTTATAAAATTACTTTTTCATTGCCTCCATAAAAAATTTACCGCTTTCTGTAAGTTCAAAAGTTTTCCATGATTTTATCATACTTGGATACCATTCGGGGTCAAAAACCCAAGCAACCCAGCTAATTCCTTTTGATTCAAGATAATTTATAATTGCATTGGCATATTCTCCATTTGCATTCATTGATTCATCTCCTAAGGTAAAACCAATTTCAGTTGCAATAATTGGATAATGACTTGCAGCAAAACCAAAATTTTCTTCCCATTTTGGTTCCCATGGTTTATTTCTTTTGTGTGGATAAGGATGAGTAACATAAGCAATATTTTCTGCTTCAATTGGTTCAATAAGAAGCGGAGTCAAATCGTAAGCCCAATCAAATCCAGCAACTAATGGAATTGTTTCTTTATCGTAAGCTCGAATTAGTTTAATAATATTTTCATTTGTTTTTTTCCATTCACTCCATGTTGCAACACCTAACTGATTAAAAAAAAGTGTAGGTTCGTTAAATAATTCATAAAAAGCTATTGTATTGTTGCCGCTATATCTCCGCGCAATTGTTCTCCAGAATTCATAAGTCTCTTTTTTAGTTGTTTCATACATAGGATCCTGAAACAATTCCATCTCAAGATTCCCGATTGTATGCCAATCAATTATAATATACATTCCTAATTCTGTACACCATTCTACTGCCTGATCAATTAGCTTAATATATTTTTCTGGTGTTCTTTCTCTCCATGCAACAGGATGAATTGGAATTCGAACTATTTGAGCTCCTAATTCTTTTACTTTTTCAAAAAGTTTTTTATTCCATTGACCTTGATTTTCAATTTTATCAGGGTCAGAAATTGAAAGTCCCCTAAATAAAATTGTATCCCCTTTTTCATTGATAAAACAATTTCCTTTTACTTTGATTAAAGAAAGTTTTTTGTTGCTTGGACTTTCATACGGTTTGTTGAGGTATTGTTCATTCCACCATGCACGATATTTGGGCTGCTGGGCATTTGTAAATTGAATCTGAATTAACAGAATTATTAAGAATATTTTCAATAAGAATGATTTCATATTTAATCCCTTTTTAATTAGTGAACAAATACTATTCCCAGTTATCTGTTCTAAAAGAAGAAGCAGGCAAACCCGCTTTATTAAACAGAGTTGCTTCTGAAGTATTATCCCAGCAATAACGAACTGCTACAGGTTTTTTTATTTCTGGATTCGAAACAATTAATTTTTTCCCAATAACTTTTACTTCAGCTTTCTTGAATACTTTGTCTTCTCCAGCAATTAGAAAGTTATTTTCTCCATTTCTTTCTTTTATAATTAATCCTCCATCAGCATAATCAAATGTTAATTCAATTTTGTCATTCACAATTTTTATTGACTTATAAATTGGTCCCGAATAAATAACTTTTTTATTATAATTTTTTGCAAGTGCCCAAAGTGCAAGTCTTTTTCCTACATCTTTTTTATTTCCGGGATGAATATTTTCTGGATTACCAATATCAAGAGTTACTGCCATTCCAGTAGCCGGTACTGAAAGAGTTTGCATTTGTGCTTCTCTTAATTTTTGAGATTGTGTTTGTTCTCCATAATTATAAGGTGCTATTTGAACAAAATAGAATGAGAAATTTCCTTGTTTCCAATCTTCTCTCCAATTTCTTATCATTAATGGAAATAAAGTTTTATAAAGTTCTGGATTGCCTGTATTTGATTCACCCTGATACCAGATGACCCCTTTTATTCTATATGGAATTAATGGGGCAATCATTGCATTATAAAGTGTTGTTGGTGTATAAGCAGATAAATCAACTGAAAGCTTAGGTCTGTTGTAGTAATCTTGAGTTATTGGGTCAAAGAGATAATACTTGCCGCTTGAAAATTCAGCCACAGGAAGATATTTCCAGTTACCTGCAAGTGAAATAAAATTTGTTGAATCTTTTGGGTAAATTTTCATTTTTTCTTTTGCACCCCAAATTCCACCCCCGCCTTGATTATCTATAACACGCACAGCAATTGTAAGTTCTTTCTTAATATTAATTTCTGTAGGAACAGTATAAATTCTATCAATTTGCCAGAACCCTTCTTCTTCATAACCGCCTATCTTAATTCCATTAACATAAGTAGCATCAATATCGTCGATAGGACCTAATTCAAGAATTAGTTCTTTGTTCAACCATACATCAGGAATCTCAATTTTTTTTCTAAACCAAACTACTCCATCAAAATTTCCCATTTCAGTTCTTTCCCAATTTGTTGGCAGATTCATTTCTTTCCATCTTGAATCATCAAAATCAATTTTTGAACACATGGAATCATTAAAATCTGCATCTTTCCATTTTTTCTCACTATTAGTTAAATCAACCACAGGTTTAGTCTTAAGCCATTCTTTGAGTTTAATAATTTCATCTTTGCTTTTCTCGAGTTGTTCTACAATTGACTTGTATTGTTCAACCTGTGAAATAAATTTTCCGCCCGTCCATGCTTCAATGGGTGTTCCGCCCCAGCTTGAATGAATTAAACCAATCGGAACTTTTAATTCATCAAATAATTTTTTGCCGAAGAAATATGCAGTAGCACTAAAACGCGAAGCAGTCTCTGGATTCGATTCAACCCATTTGCCTTCACAATTAAATTCTGGTTTTGTTGAAATAGAACGTGTTACGGTAAAAAATCTGATTTTCGAATTGGTTGCATTTTTAATTTCTTCTGTTGCACCCCAAATTGTATCTCGCGGCGGCCAGCCTGCAAGCGGCATTTCCATATTCGATTGACCAGAACACAACCATACCTCACCTATCAAAATATTTTTATATATAATTGTTGTATCACCAATTTCAATTTTCAGCTCATATGGTCCACCAGCTTTTGGTGTTTTAATTTTTACCATCCAGCTACCGTCATCATTCGTTTTTGTTACTGCTGTTTGTTTCCATGATGTTGTAATTTTTACTTTTGATTCTGGCTTGGCTTTTCCCCAGATTGGAACAAAAGATTTTTGTTGAAGAACCATATTGTCAGAAAATATTGCAGGCATTCCAATTTGATTTTTCTTTTCTGTTTGAGCATTTGTAATTGAAAAAAGAACTAATAGCAATAGTAATGTTCTCATATTAGTGTCTCCAATTTGTTGTAATAATCTTTACTTTCTCAAAAATAACCTAATTCCTTCATATAATGCAGGCTCCCACACAGTATAATGGTCTTTACCTGGATCAATAAATGATTTCATATAAAAATTCTTGTAATTTCTTTCTTCAAGTATTTTTATTAACTCTTTAAATGGATTTAAGAATCTTACTGGTTCCTCATTGCCTCCAACAGTTAAATATAAATTAGCCTTAAGTTCTTTTGTTTTTGAATAAAGAATTTTTTCTAAGTCAAATAAATCAAGATATTCTCCTTTGTAATAAGTTTTTTCTTTTGCAGCAGGACTTGCAATTATATAGTTCTGAAATATTCCTTTTGTTTTCTCCGTATAATTAAATAAAACAAACATACCGAAGAATCCTCCAAAAGAAGAACCCCATAGAGTTCTTTCACCATTTGTACGAAAATTTTTATCGATGTATGGTATTAATTCTTTAATTATAAAATCAAGAAAAAAATCTGCTCGCACAATTAAGTCGCGTACTCTAATGCTGTCAGGATTGTAGCTTTCAGGATAACCAATTCCCGCAATAATTAATTCTTTTACATTTTCCTTTTTTGCCATTTCATGAATTGGATTATGCTGCCCTCGCCTCCAGTTTCCATCAGTCATATATAATACAGGATAATTTTTATTTTCGTTTTCAAAATAACTCTCGGGTAAAGAAACATCGATAACAAATGTATCCTTCACAATTTCAGAAAATATTTTAATACTTCTAATTTCAGCAGGATTATTTATAAGTGGATTAATATCTGTTATGCATTTAAATAAAAATATAATTGATAAAATAAAGCCTGACATATTTTCTTTTCATTATAATTTATGGTTGATATTTAATTTCTACCCTGCTTATTTGTACTCCTTCATTGAGTGTAATTTTAATAAATTTTGAATTCTCAGGTAAATTAATTGAAGTATATCTTACAGCATCGAAAAAATTATAGTCATTTTTCCCGAATTTAAATACTTGTTTTTCAGGAATAATTTCCGATAAATTATTAATGTCATCTCCAGCAGCAATTTTGATGTCCCCATCTTCATTTGACAGAAAGAAATCAATTTTTACTTCAGTTATATTCATTGGCGACTTATAAATGATATAACTTCCTGCACTGCCAGTTAGTCTGCTTCTATCTTCTTTTGCTCGACGAATATCTTGATAAGTCAATATTTGAAGTTCACCATCTTTCTGAAAAACTTTATCGAAATTTTCCATTTCATCAACAATTTTTTTGAATTTTACTTCCACAGGACCAACAATATTTGAATAATCAGAAATGCCTGATTCATTCTTAGCAGCAATACGATAAAAATATCTTTTCCCAATCTCAGCAGTTTCATCATTAAACAAAGGACGATACTGATATCTTGCATCATCAATATTATCTGCAATTACTTTCCATTCATCATCATATTCTTCTTTTCTTTCTATAATATAAGATTGTGCACCTGCAGAACCCTGCCATGAAATTTCAGATACATCATTAATATCAAGAAGTTTTGGATTTTCAGGAATTGGAAGAGGTGGAACAGTCAATCCATCAATTTGATAAGCTTTTTCACGAATTAAATTTAATACTAACTTTTCATCATACCAATTTCCATCATTAAACCCAGGCCAGCGGTATGCTGCAACATTATTGTATTCATAATGATGATAAAATCCTCCTTCGCGATTATGAAATCTCAAACTCCACAACATTCCACCAGTCAAACCTTGATTTATAATTGTATCCGAAATTGCTCGTATTTCATGAAGAGGTACAATGCCATATTCACCCACAATATAAGGCTTTTTGCCTTTTGCTAATTTTTGATTAGCAACAATTTTTTCAAGGTTAGATTTTGTATCTCTATAATGATGAGTTGTAACCACATCAATATTAGTATCTTCGACTGCTTCTACTGATAAATCAGATGAGTTTCTTCCTTCGATTACAAGATGATTTTTGTCAAGACTTTTTATATAAGCAGCAATTTCTTTTGTCCATTGGATTGGAGCATTTAATTCGTTGCCGGTTTCCCATCCAAATATTGCTTTGTCGTCTTTGTATAAAATTCCTGTATAAGTATTTTTTCTGTTAATTGTAAATTCAATTGTTTTTTTAAAGTCGGAAATAATTTCAGAGTCTGTCCAGAAAGAATCACGGTCTTTACCTCGAAACGCAGCATATTCTCTTGGTCCGCCCCACCAATGCCAATTATCAACAAAAGGAATTATTACTCTAACGCCCACTTCATTTGCAATTTGTAAAACTTTATCAAGTGCTTTGAATGCTTCTTCATTAAATTTTCCGGGTCCCTCAACATGTCGAATTATATCTGGTGAATCTATATCTCTGCGAACAGATAACACATACATTCTTGCAACTTTTCCGCCAAGCTGCTTAATGGAGGTTAAAGCATCCCGAATTTCATATTCATCTGGAAGACGCCATGGATTTGTTGAATCAAATGGTAAATAATCTTCGATGTAATGAAGATTAGGAATATTAAAAGAAATAAATCTTAATTCTTTACCATTATCATAAAGTTTATCATCTTTTCTTTCAACAAATGAAGTAAACTGGCTTGAGGCACACTGAGGAAATAAAAAGCTTACAGCAACAATAAAAAAAATAAATATTTTCTTGCGCATATTTTTACCCTGAATTTTTTCAAATTTATTCTGGTAATTTCCTTCTTAAAGTTTATAAAAGATTAAGATCCAAACTTATTTTAACTTCTAAAACTGTGCCGTGAGAACTTCAACTTAGTGAGCTAAAAAACAAGCTCCAATAAATAACTTCTTTATTATTTTAATAAAATCATTATCATATTGTAAAAAACACTTCTTCAAATTTCTTTATAATAAAACTTTTTTATTAGCATAAAATTTGCATAATAAAACTATAACGAATTTAGAGTATAATGGAAAAAGAAAACAACTTAAAAGTTTGTAAGGATATGGTTGAAGAATTAACAAAAAATTTATTAGAAAAGTGGTACCCATTAGCTATTGATAAAGAATACGGAGGTTACTTTACAAATATTTCGTATGACTTTAAACTCATGCCCTCACAGGAAAAAATGATTGTAACACAGGCAAGACATATGTGGACTACAGCAAAAGCGGCAAAGTTTTTAAATCGCGATAAATATTATGAATATTCACTCCATGGATTAAAATTTCTTACTGAAAAAATGTGGGACGAAAAATATGGTGGATTTTATCAAATTAGAAGTCGTGATGGCAGTACTACCGACATTGAAGGCTGGTATGATGAAAAAAGAGCTTATGGGAATGCATTCGCAATTTACGCATTAGCTGCTTTGTATGATATTACCAGGGAAAAAAAAGTTCTAAACGCAGCAATAGATGCTTTCGAGTGGATGGACAAACATGCATATGATGAAAATTATAAAGGATATTTCCAGTTTTTTAGAAGAGAGGGAATGCCATTTGACAAATCAAGTTCTTATAAAACAAAAGCAACCGACGCAATTGAAGTTGGCTTTAAAGATCAAAATTCTTCAATTCACCTACTTGAAGCGTTTACAGAATTATATAATGTTTGGAAAGATGAGAAAGTTTATAATCGACTTTACGAATTATTAGAACTAATTCGCGATGTTATTACTACTCCAAAAGGTTACTTACAATTATTCTTTGAAAAGGATTGGACTCCAGTTTCATTTAGAAATGCACCAAAAGAAATCCGAGATGCTAACTATAGACTGGACCACGTTTCATTTGGTCACGATTATGAAACTGCATATCTAATGCTCGAAGCTTCTTATGCTCTTGGACTTAAAGATGATGTTGAGACTTTAAGAACTGCAAAAAAAATGTTAGACCACGCAATTGAAAATGGATGGGATAACAAGAATGGCGGCTTTTTTGACGAAGGTTATTATTTTTCCGAAAACGGGAAATGTGAAATAATAAAAGACACTAAAACTTGGTGGGCTCAAGCAGAAGCTCTCAATGCTTTACTGCTGTTCTCTAAAATATTTCCTAACGAAAAAAAATATTATAAACTCTTTTTGAAAGAATGGGATTATATTAAAAAATATTTAATTGACCATAAGTTCGGCGATTGGTACTGGGGCAGTCTTGAAAAAGAACCATTTTACAGAACTGCACCAAAAGGAACTATCTGGAAAGCTACATATCACAATGGAAGAGCTTTAATGAACTGTATTACATTGCTTGCAGATGACGACTGTGAATTATTTAATTTAGATAGTTTTAGAAAAATAAAACATGAATATGAAAATTTCATAATGCACTGGAAAAATGCAGCAGTAAATTTATGACAATCTAATAAATCAACTCTCACCTAAAACTGTTATCACAATTTTTCGTGGTCCGCCATAATTTCTGTGCTCACACAAATAAATTCCCTGCCATGTACCAAGATTAAATTTTCCATTTGTAACAGGAATAATTAATGAACTTCCAATTAATGTATTTTTAATATGCGAAGTCATATCATCCGAGCCTTCAAGCGTATGCTCGAAATAAGTAGCAGATTCAGGTACAAGTTTATTAAAATATGTTTCCATATCAGAACGAACAGTAGGATCAGCATTTTCATTAATAGTTAATGATGCAGAAGTATGTTTTATAAAAATATGGACAATTCCGCTTTTAATATCTTTTAATTCAGGGAGATGATTATATATTTCCGCTGTAATCAAATGAAAACCTCGGGCCTTTGGCTTAAGTGTTATTTCTTTTTGAATAATCATAAAGTTTCCAATTATTAAAAATATAGAATTAAATTTGTGTCTGTAAATTAAAATATCTTCGAAATACTAAAAAGCAGTTCTAAATTCACAAATAAAATGAAATTAATATGGAAACACTTCAAGCAATTCTAACAAGAAGAAGCATAAGAAAATTTCATAACAAAGAAATTGCAGAAGAATTAATAATTAAAATGATAGAAGCTGCTATGTATGCACCTTCGGCAAGAAATACCCAACCATGGCATTTTATTGTAATTAAGGACAGAAAAAAGCTTGACGAAATTCCTCATCTTCATCCATATGCAGATATGTGTTACGAAGCTCCGCTTGCAATTATGATATGCGGCGACTTAAAATTAGAAAAGATAGAAGGTTACATTGCAATTAATTGTGCAGCAGCTACACAAAACTTGCTTTTAGCAGCTCATGATCTTGGATTGGGAGCAGTATGGCTCGGAGTTTATCCCCGCAAGGAACGAATGAATGCTCTATCAAAATTTTTTGGAATTCCTGAAGACATAATTCCTGTATCGCTTGTTGCAATTGGATATCCGGCAGAAACAAAAAATAAACCTGATAGATTTCACCCGGAAAGAATTCATTATAATGGATGGTAAATTTTTCTAATTAAATTCTTTACAATTCTAAAATATTTTTTCAATTTGTAAAAAAAGAATTATCAATTTATGATTTCAATTGAATGGACACCACAATTAAGATTTATTGTTGCTCTTGCTCTCGGATTTTTAGTTGGTCTGGAAAGAGAAAGCAGTAAATCAAAACAAAAGAAAATTGTACTTGGAGGAATTAGAACATATCCAATAATTAGTATGCTCGGTTTTGGTTGTGCCTGGCTATACCATATTGGAGTACAAGCTATACTTCCTATCGGATTGATTGCTGTTTCCGGTTTAACTGCTATTTCATATTTCACAAAAGTCCAGACAGAAAGACTTGGAGTTACAAGCGAAGTTACTGCACTCGTAACTTTCATAGTAGGTGCGCTTGCATTTCTCGTCGATATCTGGGCTTCAATGGCTCTTGGAATTATCAATACAATTCTGCTTTCAGAAAAATCAAGACTCGAAGAAATGGTCGAAAAACTTGACCGTGTTGAATTTCTTGCCGTTCTGAAATTTCTTCTTGTTACATTAATTATCCTTCCTGTTTTACCAGACAAAGATTATACTACTTTCAATCTTAATCCTTCTAAAATCTGGAAAATTGTAATCATTGTATCTTCTCTTGGATTCATCGGGTATTTTTTATCTAAAAGATTTGGCGACCATATTGGATTTAGATTATCTGGTTTAGTTGGGGGAATTGTTTCCAGCACTGCTGTTGCAATTGCTTATGGCAGAATGGCACAAAAAAATTCTACTATTTCAAAGAATGCTCTTCAGGGTTCATTAATTGCATCAAGTGTAATGTATTTAAGGATTTTAATTTTGATACTTATTATTAGTCCTTCTATTGCTATTAACCTTGTATGGCAGTTAATAATACTAAGTTTAATTGGATTTGGTTTATCATTCTATAAAATTAAAACTCATTCGGGTAAATCATATTTCAACAAGGAATCACAAAGTCTGCAAAATCCTTTTGAGATAAGACCAGCTTTGATGTTTGCCATTTTATTTATTGTCTTATCTGTTATAACTGGATGGGTCAAAATGTATTTTGGTAAATCTGGAGTTCTAACACTTTCTGCTATAGTTGGTGTTACAGATATCGACCCATTTATTTTATCTTTAATTGGCTCTTCAAACTTTGGGATTAATATTATTGTATCTGGAATATTACTTGCAATGATGAGCAATACAATCATGAAGGGAATTTATTTTTCTTACCTCTCGGCTGATACAAGAAAAGAATCTATTTATCGATTTGGATTTTTAACCTTAGCACACCTACCTCTAATATTAATTACAATTTCATAAAAAGGGTTGACATAAAAGTAATTTTCAAATAAAACTATTATTGTTTGCTGAATTTTTATTGCCATTTTTTAGAACTTGTCATCTTACTTTTAAGTCAACCCTTCAAAGTTAATGTGCTAAATATTAATGACAGCCATTATATAAAACCAAGTTGAATTATCTTTGCCGCGCTTTTCTTTGAATATGTCCCCAGGTAAAAATAACGAAGCACCCCCTTCAAAACTTGCATAGTCATTATATTTATAATTAATTATAAGATCGAACTCCGAACCAAAATTATTCGTTGTTGAATTTGAAGGTAATTTATAATCCTCAGCAGATTTAAATAGATGATAATTCAAATTAAGAGCTAACCCGCTGAGCGGTGAAAATCCACCTTTTGCAACAAAGTCCATTATGCCAAGTCCATAAGTGTCATTCTGTAAATTCACAAAGTAATCCATGTAACCGTAAAATTTATGCCCGGTAGGATATAAAGTTGTGTAAGTTTTATAATTGTTATCAGCAGGATTATTATCTCCGCTTGCATAATCAAATTGTAATCCAATGGTTGGCTTACAATCTTTTTTGAAAGTGTAGTTCCCGCTTATAGAAAAAGTCAAAGCATTTACATCTTGTTTCCTATTACTTAAAAATGCTTTACCAAACTGATAACCAAAATCTAATTCATGCTGGAATCTTCCTAAGTCGCCTTTGACAAAAACTCCTGCTGTTGCTCTGTCGAGATAATTTGTTGGATTAACTCTTTGCCATATAACAAATGGCTGTATTTGATAATTTTCTATGAAATACAAATCAGTAAAAATTCCATAAATATTTTGATCCATAGAATCGGCGGGATTAAATTTTTCGAATTCTCTGATTACAAATAAATCCACTTTCACCTTTTTATTTTTGTAAGTAATTACTCCACCATCAAAGGCTCTTCCAATATTGCTCCAGCCTACTGGACCAATAAATTTTTCTGAACCATACAACAATTCCATTCTGCCAATTTTAATGTCAAGCGGGAGATTAAAGATATCATTTATTACAAAGTAAGCCTGATGAACATCAAGATTTTTTGAATTAAACAAAGTTGATTGTTCTTCGCCAAATGTTCTTGAATCCTGAATTTGTATAAATCCATTAAGATTTTTTACAGGTCGAAAAGACAATCCCAATCTTGTTCGTAACTGAGTAAATGTGTTTGGATTTGTAGATGATTTGAAATCTTTATTATCGATTTCAAATCTTGGTCGTATTTGCAAAGAGAATTTTAAATTTTCTTGAGAATACAAATTCATAAAAGAAAAAATAAAAATGATTATTGCAAAAAACTTTTTCATAATATGCCTCTCAATTTTAATTGTTAAAAATCATTTATTAACAAAATTTTAGATTAGTAAAAACTCAATAACTTTTAAGAGAGCCTTGACGTTCTTTAGCTTTCTTATCCCATTCAACTGCTGTAGTTCTAAGGAAATCATTTTTATCATCTTCAAGTTCTTTCATATCAAGTCCAATATATTTTTGAGCTTTTTCTTTAGTTGAAATATCCGGCAAAGCAACTGGATATTTAACTCCATGTTTAACAAGAACCAAAGCTATTTCTTTGCGTGCTTCTTCAGCTTTTTGAATTGCAGTGCCAAGCACTCTTAGAGCTTCAACTGGTGAGTGGAAGCCCATTCCATTTGCAGCTGCAACCCAATCCCAACGCCATTGAGCATGTCTAATTAGTTTTAATGCTTCTTTCATTTCAGGTTCCGTAGCACCATTATCCCAAGCGATTTTTGCTTCGATATGTGCTGCAGCTATTGATTTCTCTGCGAGTTTTCTAAGTTCATTAATTTTATCTTGCCGTTCATTTACATTTTGAATCAACTTTTCTGTTTTTTCACGATGACAAACTTGACATGAATTTTCAACATTGTTTAATGGACTTTGAACATGATGGTCTGTAAACTTAACTCCTCCTTCTGTTTTGTAAGGCATATGACAATCTGCACAAGATACTCCTCTATCTGCATGAACTCCAGTCATATAAAGTTCATAATCCGGGTGCTGAGCTTTAAGCATTGGAGCTTTACTTAATGGATGTATCCAATCTGAAAATTCTAATTCATCATAATATTTTTCCATTGCATCTGCACTAAATCCTTTATCCCAGGGGAATGTTAAATATTTTCCATCACCTTTGAAATAATATTCAACATGGCATTGTGCACAAACAAGAGAACGCATTTCATTATGTGTAAAATTCTTTATGTCTTTTCCTAATCTTTGAAAAGCTTCAATCAAAGCGGGACGAGTAATTCTTAAATCCATAGTCTTTGGGTCGTGACAATCTTGACAGCCAATTGGATTTACAAACTCGTGACCTTTATCAATCCATCTGCCTTTATAAAAGTTTGCAACTCCATCTCTTGCCATAACTCTTGGAACATCTGTGCTCTTGCATGTCCAGCATGTTGCTGGCATTGGACTGATTTTATTGCCGCCGGTTCTTAATGTTAATCGAATATCTTTAACTGCGTATGCATGACCTCGCGGCGTTTTGTAATCTTTAGAAAATGGATAACCCGCCCACATGATAACAAGTTCAGGTGATATTTCTAGATAATCTCTTGTAACAGAGCCGGCATATTTACTTGCAAAGGTTGTGTCCAGTGTTTGAAGATAAGTTTCATATTCACGAGGATAATTTTCCCCCCATACTTCATTTCGCGGTTCCCATTCTGCAATTGGTTTTACAACTTGAAGTGTAAAAGCTTCGCTCCTTCTTTCTACAATTGAAGAAGTAAATAGACCAATAAAGAAAACGATAATTACAGTTGCGAAAAATAATAACCATGCAACCCATGGTCTGCTTTTTATAATTTCTTGAATTGGTTTCATAAATATACCCTTTATTTATTTTGTGCTTTTTTTTCTTCGATAAATTTTGTAATCCATTCCGGCATTATTGGTTCTAATTTTGGTACTCTTGCATATGGAGTAGAAGAAAGGCTATGAATTTTTCCGTGTGGAGTTTCGCGGTGACAATCCCAGCAATATTTTTCTGTTTGATCTGCTACGCTTCGGTTATTTATTGCTCTTAAACTAATTGGATGAATTTGATTTGTATGACATCGAATGCAATTTTCTTGAACTGCTCTTTTGCCAGCTTCTTTAATTTGAATTACCTGGGGTTCTAATCTTAATGTAAAAATTGTTGCGTGTCTTAAACCATCGTTGGCTTTAAACCAATATTTTCTAAGAATGTTATCCTGTGGAACATGACAGTCATTACAAGTTGCTACTTTACCATGACTTCCCCGCTGCCATGTGGCATATTCAGGTGTCATAATATGACAATTTACACAAACTTTTGGGTCATCAGATATGTATGAAATTGCATTTGAGATATAAAAAACATGAAGGCCAAGACCAAATAATATCCCAAGTAAAATTATTACGGTAAACTGCCATTTCTCTGGTGGAGTTAGAATATGAATTAATTTTCTTATTAAACCAAATTTATTTTGATTTTCCATATAACACCTTAGATTCTGATGTTCTGTTTAATTTATCAATTTCTTTTGTGCTTGTAGGGTGACCTAATTTATCAATATTCTTGTGAAGTATTAAATACTCGTTCTTGGAAATTTTATTCTGCCAGTGCCCAGTAAGTATTCCAATTCCTGTAATAACAATATAAGTAATTACAATTGTCAGTGCTACAAATTTTTTTGATAATTTTTTTTCAACAATTTTGGTTTTTACTTCCAAGGTATTTGCTACAGGACAGACATCTACACAATTGAGACACATCGAGCATTCATCCGAACGAACAGTTATTACTTTATCTACTTTAATAAATGATGGACATGCCTTTGCACATAACCCGCAATCGATACAACTTTTTGTATCTCTTTTAATTTTAGCCGGGCTGAATAATCCAATTAATCCAAGCATAGCACCACATGGACATAAATATCTGCACCAAAAATTTCTTATAAAAATTGATAACACAAAAAGAATTGAAATTACAATAAAGGAAAACCGACTAATCTTAGCAAAGAAATAATACATTTTTATATCCGCTGCTAAATTGTAAGGACTATCTAAAAATGCTCGCAAAGCATATACTGTCATCGAAAAGAAAATAGCATAAATAAAAAATCCAAGTAAAAGGTATTTTAATGAACGAAGCGGATAATCAATAATATTAGGAAGTTTTACTCTTTTTTTGAATAATTTAATCCAAATTTTTTCTCCGAAATCGCCGATCATTTCGGATAAAAATCCAATTGGGCATATCCAGCTGCAAAATGATTTTCCAACAAGAAATGACACAATAACAATTGCAATGAAAATAAAAAATCCAGCAGGATGAGCATAATGAATCTCGCCTGTGAGAAGAAAATAGTAAACACTCATTAATGAAGAAATTGGTAAAAATCCTTCTACACCAGGCGGGCGATATGCAATTGAATTTATATTACTGGCTGCGAGTGATTTAACAAAAATTGTAAACTCAATTCCAATCCAAATGCACAATAATGCAAATATAGATTGGATTAGGAATCTATAATTTTGAATTGGCTTCTCGGTGTTCTTAATTATTTTCATTTTATTCGTTAAAGGCAGTTTTATAAACAGATTAAATAATCTGTAATTAAAATTATAGTAATTTATTTATTTAGTCAAATTTTTTTATAAAAGAAATGAGAGTCCAAAAAGAAGAATTTATTAAGATAAATAAAATAATACTTGACATCTGATAAAAATATAATTAAGTTATAACAGAATATAAAATCTGATATAGATGTTCCTCAATAGTAAAATAAAATATGGTGTGAAAGCATTGCTTTACTTCTCTAAATTAAATAGAAACGAAATTATATCAGCAGCTAAAATTGCAGCAGAATTAAGTGTGCCAAAAGAGTTTATTTCAAAGATAATGCAGTCATTAGTTTATCAAGGAATTCTTAAATCGAAAAAAGGAAAAGGCGGAGGTTTTTATTTGGCCGTTTCACCAGATAAGATAAAATATGAAAATGTTTTTAGGATATTAGGTTATAATGAAAATTATAGTTCATGCCTGTTTGATATGGCTCAATTTTGTGAAAATAAAAGCTGTCCTTTTTGTGAAAGCTGGAAAGAATTTATTGATAGGTTTAATAATACTCTAAAAAGTTATTCACTTTCTGGGAATTTGATGGAATAATTTTTTTATGATTAAATCAGACTATAAATACTTAATAAGAGGAGGGAATATGGATTCAGTCAATATAAACCAAACACAAGAACTAATTAATTTGCAGCTGAAAGAGCTAGTAGCATCAAACTTTAAAACAGCAGAAATTTTTGAGAAATATAACATTGATTTCTGCTGTAATGGAAAACGTACGCTTCAAGAAGTTTTAACAGAGAAGAATATTGAACCAGATGAAATTCTAAATGAACTTATCAAAACTTTTCATCAAGAAGTTCTTCCGAATGAAAATTTCATTGAATGGAATTTAATTGATTTAACAAATCATATCGTTAATGTTCATCATTCATACGTCCGTGATTCAATACCAAAGATAAAAATGCATCTCGAAAAAATTAATTCAAAGCATGGCGGGAAATATTCTTATTTATTTGAAGTCAAATCATTATTTGAACAAATTTCAATTGAACTTGAGAATCATATGATGAAAGAAGAAAAAATACTTTTTCCGCTTATTAAATATTTGGTTGATACAGAAAAATTTAATGAAAGACCCAAAACGCAGGGTTACGGTTCAATTAAAAATCCGATAAGACAAATGGAATTAGAACACGATAATGCTGGAAATATTATGCATACAATTCGTAAGATAACAAATGATTATGATTTACCTGAGGACGCCTGCACAACATTTTCTTTAACTTATGATGAATTGAAAGATTTTGAAAAAGATTTGCATATACATATCCATCTTGAAAATAATATTTTATTCCCGAAAGCAATAGAGTTAGAAAATAAATTACTCAACAAATAATAGGAGATAAAATGAAAAAACAAATAATCGCATTTTTATTAATCACATTATTTACAATGGCTTGCGGCGGAGGGGAATCAAATTCAAATGATGCTGAAAAAGAAAGATTAGCAATTAAAGCAGGACTAACAGTTTTTGAATATGAAAATGGAATTGGTCCCATTAAAGAAAAATTAAATATTCCCTCAACAATTGATCAAATTATGGCGGAAAGCGGCAAAAAAATTTTTGAAGAAAAATGTACCCAATGCCATAAGCTTGATGAAAGATATACCGGTCCTGCACTCCGTGATGTTACAAAAAGAAGAACACCAGAATACATTATGAATATGATTCTTAATCCACAAGGGATGACACAAAAACATCCCGAGGCTAAAAAGTTATTGGGTCAGTTTGCAACACAAATGACATTTCAAAATGTAACTCAGGAAGATGCAAGAAAAATTTTAGAATATTTACGCTCTGAAGCTAAATGAGGAGGAACAAAATGAAAACACGTAAAATCATTTATTTATTAATTCCGTCAATCATCTTGATTGCTTTTCTTTATAATTGTTCGCAGTCGAAGGAATCAACTAATTTCTCAGACGCAGCATCAAAAGTTTATGTTGCCCCTGGAAAATATGATGAATTTTATGCCTTTATGTCCGGAGGCTTCAGCGGACAAATTTCTGTTTACGGATTACCGTCAGGCAGGTTGTTTAAAGTAATAAGTGTATTTTCTCAAAATCCTGAAACCGGTTATGGTTATTCCGAAGAAACAAAAGCAATGTTAAATACTTCTTACGGGTTCATTCCATGGGACGATGCACATCACCCTGAACTATCCCAAACCAATGGTGTTCCTGACGGCAGATGGATATTCATTAATGCAAACAACACTCCTCGTGTTGCAAGAGTAGATTTAAGAACTTTTGAAACGGCAGAAATTATTGAAATACCAAATTCTGCTGGAAATCATGGTTCGCCTTTCATTACAGAGAATACTGAATATGTAGTTGCTTCAACTCGATTTAGTGTTCCAGTTCCAAATCGTGATGTAGAGATTTCTTCTTACAAAGAAAATTTTAAGGGAACTCTTTCATTCATTAAAGTTGATCAAAATTCCGGTAAAATGAATTTAGCATTTCAAATATTAGTGCCAGGCTTTGATTATGATTTAGCTCATGCCGGCAAGGGTCCCTCTTATGGATGGGCATTTTTTACTTCATATAACAGTGAACAAGCAAATTCATTACTCGAAATTAATGCTTCTAAAAATGATAAGGATTTTATTGCAGCAGTGAATTGGAAAGAAGCAGAAAATTATATAAAACAAGGGAAAGCAAAATTAATAGATGCAGAATATTACCACAATTATTTTGATGAAGAAAAACAACATGCATTTTCAGAAAAAAAATCTAAAGTGCTCGTACTCAATCCAAAAGAATGCCCTGGTATAATTTATTATTTGCCCACACCAAAATCACCGCACGGCGTTGATGTTGACCCAAGCGGTGAATACATTGTAGCTGGCGGGAAACTTGCAACTGTAATTCCTGTCCATTCATTTTCAAAAATGTTGAAAGCTATTGAGAACAAAGATTTCATTGGTGATATTGACGGCATACCAATTTTAAGATATGAATCTATTTTAGCAGGCGAAGTTGAAAATCCGGGTCTGGGTCCGTTGCATACAGAATTTGATGGAAAGGGATATGCTTATACTTCTGCATTTATTTCTTCTGAAATAGTAAAATGGAAATTGGGAACATGGGAAGTTGTTGACAGAATTCCAACTTATTACTCGATTGGTCACTTAATGATACCCGGTGGCGATAGTAAAAAACCATGGGGCAAATACGTGGTTGCATTAAATAAAATTACTAAAGATAGATATTTGCCAACTGGTCCAGAACTCTGTCAATCTGCTCAATTGATTGATATTTCGGGTGATAAAATGAAATTGTTGCTTGATTTTCCTACTCTCGGCGAACCGCATTATGCTCAAGCTATTCCAGCTGAAATTCTTATGAAAAACAATAAGAAATTTTATGAATTAGAAAAGAATAACAATCCATTCAAAACCAAGAGCGAAAAAGAAACAAAAGTTGTGCGTAATGGAAACGAAGTACATGTTTATATGACAGCATCAAGAACTCATTTTAAACCAGATAACATTGAAGGTATTAAAGTTGGCGACAAAGTATATTTTCATGTTACAAATCTTGAACAGGACTGGGATATACCACATGGATTTACAGTGAAAGGATTAAATAATTCAGAATTGTTGATTATGCCGGGACAAACAAAATCAATATTGTGGATACCACAAAAGTCTGGTATTTATCCATTTTATTGTACTGATTTCTGCTCCGCTCTTCATCAAGAAATGCAAGGTTATGTTAGAGTTTCTTCTGCAAACAGCAGTGTAAAAATTAGTTATAATTAAAAATTGACCGCGGATTATTTTATCAGTGTTGAAGTTTAATCCGCGGTCTAAATTCTGAGGAAAAAATGTTAACAAATAAATCAAGATTTTTAATGTTAATCTCGGTTGGGTTAATTGCAATGACTTATATTTTCCCGATTTGGAAAATCGATTTAAACGCTCCTCAATATCCCGAAGGAATTGGTTTAAGAATATGGATAGATAAAATTACTGGTGTTAATGAATACGACCTTGATAATATTAATAAATTAAATCATTACATCGGGATGAAATTAATCGAACCAAGTGCAATCCCTGAACTTAAAATAATGCCATACATAATTTTATTCTTTATTTCATTAGGAATCATTACTTCTATCTTTAATAAAAAATTTTTAGTAATAATCTGGACATCTTCATTATTAGTAATAATTTTTATTGGATTATATGATTTCTATAAATGGGAATATGATTATGGTCATAACTTGAATCCAAATGCACCAATAAAAGTACCTGGTATGTCATATCAACCGCCGCTCATTGGAACCAAACAATTATTAAATATGAGAACTACATCAATGCCAGATATAGGAAGTTTTACAATCGGCACAGCTTTAATTCTTGGAATAATTTCTTCTTTTGAAAAAAGAAAATCTAAATCAAAATTATTATTTGCCGTTCCATTAATTTTGCTTTTTTCTTCCTGTCAAAAGCATCCCGAAGCAATTAACTATTATAATGAAGATTGTTCAAACTGCCAGATGACAATTTCAGACAACAGATTTGGAGCTGAGTTAATTACTAAAAAAGGCAAAATTTTAAAATTCGATTCAATAGAATGTCTTGTTTCTTATTATTATAATTTTCACAACAATGATGTTGAATCTTTGTGGGTAACAGATTTTAATAATCCTCCCAATATGATAAAAACAACAGAAGCTTTCTTTTTAAAAAGTGATAAAATTCAAAGTCCAATGGGCTTAAATATTTCTGCATTTTCTAAAAAAGAAGACTTGACAAATATAAAAAGTAAATACGGCGGTCAAGAATATAAATGGAATGATTTAATTGAGCTTGTGAAAAATGAATGGCATTAAAAATTATATATTGATTTTAATTTTATTTACAACTTCCCTTTCAAATAAAGTTTTTTCTAAAACAATTATTGTTGAGAAAAACTCACCAATTAATAGTATTCGATTCGCTTTAAGCATTGCAAAGGATGGAGATACCATCATTGTAAAAAATAATATTTATCAAGAAGATTCCATTCCCATAAACAAAAAAATCTCATTAATCGGTTATAATTTTCCAGTTTTAATTGGCAACAATAAAAATCATACATTATTAATTAATGCATCTAGAATTACAATAAAAGGTATTGTATTCAAAAATGCAGGAGTAAGTTTTCTTAAGGATAATTCAGCTATAAAATTAGAAAATGTTTCAGAGTGCATAATTCAAGACAATAAATTTATTGACAACTTTTTTGCAATTTATTTAGCAAATGCAAAGAATTGTAAGATAATCAATAATGAAATTAATTCTCACAACAAAAAACAAACTTCTTCAGGTAATGGAATTCATTTATGGAACTGCAGTAATATTTTAATTGAAAGAAACAAAATAGAAGGACATCGTGATGGAATTTATCTGGAATTTGTTAAACACAGTCAAATAATAAAAAACAACAGCAAAAATAACTTGCGCTATGGATTGCATTTTATGTTTTCCGACAGCTGTATTTATAGTGAAAATAACTTTGAAAATAATAAATCCGGCGTTGCTGTAATGTTTACAAAAAGTGTTAAGATGGAAAACAATATATTCGAAAATAACTGGGGCAGTGCTTCTTATGGAATTCTCTTAAAAGAAATTTATGATGGAGAAATTATAAAAAATACTTTTAGAAAAAATACATGCGGCATTTATTTTGAATCGTGCAATAGAATTACAGTCAAACAGAACAATTTTATTGAAAACGGATGGGCTATTAAGTTGATGACAAACTCAATGGATAACTTTTTTACAAAAAATAATTTTATTGAAAATACATTCGATGTATCAACTAACAGTTCTCATAATTTTAACTCTTTTCAAAACAACTACTGGTCGAAATACAATGGATATGATTTAAATAAAGACAATATCGGCGACATACCTTATCGACCCGTAAAATTATTTTCTTATATAATTTCACAAAATCCAGTAGCATTAATTTTATTAAGAAGTTTCATCATTGATATACTTGATTATGCAGAAAAAATAATTCCAACAATTACACCAATTAATTTAACTGATGAATCACCCAGTATGAAAAGGATTTATGATAAATTTAATTAACATAACTAAAAATTACGGAAACATAATTGCTTTAAATAATCTTTCCTTAGAAATCACAACAGGAAGTATAACTTTTATAATTGGACCGAATGCTTCTGGCAAAACTACTCTTATAAAATTAATACTTGGTTTGATAAAACCAACAAGTGGAGAATTATTTATTAATGATACAAAACTAAATGGCGACTGCAATTATAGAAACAATATAGGGTATATGCCACAGAATGCAAACTTCCCTGAAAATCTTAAAGTAATAGAAATTTTTAATATGCTAAAAGAACTTAGAAATCATAAGCCAAATTATGATGAAGAATTAATAGAAAAATTTAAACTCCAAAATGAATTTAATAAACAAATTAAAAATCTGTCTGGCGGAACAAAACAAAAAGTTAATGCATCTTTAGCTTTTTTATTCAATCCAGATTTATTAATTCTCGATGAACCTACCGCTGGATTGGATCCTTACGCAAGTAAAATCTTAAAAGAAAAAATTATATATGAAAATCAAAAAGGCAAAACAATCATTTTTACTTCTCATATATTAAACGAACTTGATGATTTAGCAACAGATTTTGTTTTTATATTGGATGGCAGATTAGTTATGCGAAAGAAAAAAGAAGAAATAAATAAAAATAATATAGAAGACTTTTTTGCAAATTTATGAGGGTATAGATGGAAAAAACATTAATAAAAATAATCAAATACCAAATTCAGGACATCTCAAGAAACAAGTGGATTTTGATTTATACAATTTTCTTTTTTGCAGTCAGCTATTCTATTTTCTCATTCAGTGATAATTTCACAAAAATTGTAATCAGTCTTTTGAATGTTTTACTTCTTTTCATTCCATTAGTATCAATTATTTTCGGAACAATTTATTTATATAACAATAAAGATTACATTGTATTTATGCTGTCTCAACCCATAAAAAGGGAAACATTGTATTTAGGTTTATACTTTGGTATGACTGCATCTTTGATTTTAAGTTTTTTATTTGGTGTTGGAATTCCATTTTTAATATTCATAAATAAATTTACGATTGACAATTCTATTCTGTTTTTACTAATTGCTTCTGGAATTTTACAATCACTGATTTTTTCATCATTAGCCTTTTATATAACAACAATAAATGAAAATAAATTACTTGGTTTAGGAGTTTCAATTTTTTGCTGGCTCTTCTTTGCAGCAATTTATGATGGTTTAATTTTGTTACTGCTTAATAATTTTCAAGATTATCCACTCGAAAAAATTTCATTGATAATTACATTTCTAAATCCAATTGACCTTGCAAGAGTTCTTCTAATTCTCAAGCTCGATATTTCAGCTCTGATGGGATACACTGGGGCAGTATTTCAGAAATTCTTTAGTAATTCTTTTGGAATATTATTTTCATTGGTTGCAATGATATTTTGGTTATTAATTCCGCTCTTAGCAGGTCTTAAAAAATTTATTAAGAAAGATTTTTAATGTATTAGTTGAGTTTAGAAAAAAATATTTCTATATTTAAATCAGAACAAATAATCTGTTTATAAGAGTTTTAATGCTTAGACAAATTATTAAAATTAATGAAGAACTTTGTGATGGTTGTGGAAATTGTATTCCTGAATGTAAAGAAGGAGCATTACAAATTATAGATGGGAAAGCAAGATTAATAAGCGATTTATTTTGTGATGGACTTGGTGCCTGTATTGGATTTTGTCCAACTGGTGCTTTATCCATTGAACAAAGAGAAGCAGAACCTTACAATGAAAAGAAAGTAATGGAATATATTATAAAAGGCGGCGAGAATGTTATAAAAGCTCATTTATTACATCTTAAAGAACATAATGAATTTGACTTATTGACAGAAGCAATTGAATTTTTAAATGAAAATAAAATTCCAATTCCAAAATTTGATGATGAACACGAAGAAAATAATTTAACTTGCGGCTGTTCTGGCTCGCTTGAAAGAAATATTGAAATGATTAACAATCAAATAGAAGAAACAGGCAACAGAATTTCTCATCTGAGACAATGGCCTATTCAATTACATCTTGTATCTCCTATTGCACAATATTTTAAGAATTCAAATCTATTACTTGCAGCCGATTGCTGCGGTTTTACTTATCCTGATTTTCATAAAGATTTTCTAAAGGGAAAAAGTCTTGCTATTGCCTGTCCAAAACTTGATTCAAATAAACAAGTTTATTTAAAAAAATTAATTACAATGATAAATGAATCGAACATTAAATCAATTACTGTCCTAATTATGGAAGTGCCCTGCTGCAGTGGTCTTGCAAATTTAGCTTATCAGGCAATACAATTATCAAATAAAGAGATTCCAATTAAAACAATTGTAATAAGTATAGAAGGAAAGATATTAAGAGAAATAAATCTGTTGGGGGAAAATTTGTATAACTGGAAATAAATAATATCGGGAAGGATTCTAAGTTCTTACAGAAATAAAAGGAGAAAATTTAGTTTATATATCAAAAAGCTAATTAAGTTTTATCTTTTAATTTGGAGGAGCAATGAGAAAAATTATCATCACCTCATCAATAATATTGTTAGTATTAATTAGCAGTGTTAATGCACAAACCAACAAATGCGTTGAGTGCCACTATTCTAAAACTCCAAATATTGTTAGAGATTGGCAGATGAGCAAACATGCTGAAAACGAAGTAAGTTGTTCTGTTTGTCATGGTGATGAACATACTTCAGCAATGGACGTATCAAAGGTAAAATTGCCAACACCAGAAACGTGTGAAACATGCCATGAGACACAAGTTACACAATTCAAAAAAGGGAAGCATTCAATTGCATGGGCAGCAATGAAAGCAATGCCAACAGCACATATGCAGCCAATAGCTTTAATGGAAGGATTGAAAGGCTGTGGTGGTTGTCATAAGGTTGGTTTAAAAACTGAAGATGAAATAAAAAAATTAAAGGGTGATGGTTCAGTATTTGGTCATGCTTCATGTGATGTTTGTCATACAAGACATACATTCAGTAAAAAAGAAGCACAGCAGCCACAAGCATGTCAAACATGTCATCAAGGATTTGACCATCCTCAGTGGGAAATGTATTCAGGTTCAAAACATGGTGTAAGATATTTATTAAAACAAAATGGAATTCTTCCAGCAGAGAGTTCTGCACCAACATGCCAGACCTGTCATATGCCTGAAGGTAATCATGAAGTTAGAACTGCATGGGGATTCCTCGCAGTCAGATTACCAATGCCTGAAGATAAACAATGGACAGAAAACAGAAAAACAATTCTTAAAGCATTGGGTGTTTTAGACCCCGACGGTAAGCCTACAAAATTAGTTGATGTTGTAAAAGCTGCAGATGTAGCTCGGTTATCACAGGAAGATTGGCAAAGAGAAAGAGATAAAATGATTAAGGTTTGCAGTCAATGCCATTCTGAAAATTATGTAAAAGCTGAATTGCAAAAAGGTGATGATATGATAAGAAATGCCGACAGATTAATGGCCGATGCAATTAAAACGGTAGCTGATCTTTACAAAGATGGTATAATTAAAAAACCTGATAATTATCCTTATGCATATCCAATGTTATTGACATTTCATGATGCGCCAACAGTTATTGAACAAAAATTATTTGTAATGTTTCTTGAACACAGGATGAGAACATTTCAAGGTACTTTTCATAACAATCCCGATTACGCTTTTTGGTATGGATGGAGCGAAATGCAAAGAGATTTAACGGAAATAAAAGAATTGGCTCATCAGATGAGATTGAATAAAAAGAGAAAATAAATTAATGAGCAACGAGGTTGGCCAAAAAGCTATCAATGTAAAAATCTGTGTAAATCAGTTAAAATCTGTGTTTATCCTTGTCCTATTTATAAATAAATCTTGCTTTTTGGTCAACCTCCTAACTCATATTTATAGGTTCAAAATTTTTTGAATGGTCTTTTCTTTCAATTGTGACAGAGTTTCCTCGCTGAACATTTTGTAAGCCTCATCACGAAGTTTACCCCACTTCTCATGAACTGGGCATGGTTTATCATTTGAACATCCCGGAAAACCCAAAACACAGCTTTTAAATACATCCAATCCATCGATGGCTTCGATGATATCTATTAATCGAATGAGATTCGGATTTTTTGCTAAATAAAATCCACCGCTTTTCCCTTTTTTAGAACCTACTATGCCGTGATATGTAAGTTTCTGTAAAACTTTTGATACGAATTCTTTTGGTACTTTTAATTCTTTTGATATTTCTTCGGCATTTAAAATTACTTTTTCTTTTTTAATAGATAAGAAAAGAACAGCTTGAATTCCAAGCTCGCATGCTTTGGAGAAAAAAACAGTCATCTTATTTACCGAAATTTTTCAAATCAAAAATAGACTTTAGATTTTTATCAATCAACTTTTGTTAATGAAGATTGTTTGAGTTGGATAAGCAAATTCAATTTTTTCTTTTTCAAATTCGCGGAAAATATCATAGTTAATTTTTTGTTGTATATCCATGTAAGTTTTATAATCTGGAGAAATAATGAAATAAACGAATTCAAAATTAAGACTAAAATCGCCATAGCTAATAAAATGCCCTCTGTCAAATTCAACTAATTCATTTTTTGTAATTATGTTTTTTACAATTTCAGGAATTGCTTCTAATTTTTTCAGGGGAGTTTGATAAGTAACTCCAAGTTTTAATACCATTCTTCTTTTTTCTAATCGTTTAAAATTGTGAAGAACTGCGTTTGTCAATTTAGAATTTGCAACAATTAATTGTTCACCTGAAAGTGATCTTATCTTTGTTGTTTTAATTCCAATTTTTTCGATGCTGCCCGAATTTCCTTCAAAGGAAATAAAATCGCCAATTTCAAAAGGTTTATCGAAAAAAATTACGAAGTAACTGAATAAATCACCCAGCAAAGCTTGAGCTGCTAATGCTATCGCAATTCCTGTAATGCCTAAACCTGTAACAATAGTTGAAACATGGAATCCAAGATTATCTAACAAAAAAATTAAACCAATAATCCAGATTAATAAATTAATTATTCCGTATAGAGGTTGAATTCTTTTTAATTCTTCTTCCCCTCTATTTTTTTGAAAATATCTGTCTAATAGAAATCGAACCAATGAAATGCAAAATCGGATTATAAAATAAGTGAAAATAATTATATAGATAACACTGATTACTTTGTCTGCTTCTTTTCCAAAGCTCAAATACTCCAGAGTTATATAGACAGCTCCAAGAAACAAAACAGGAACTACTAAACGATTTGTTATTTTTTCTACATAATGAAATTTATTATCCCCGCTTTTTTCAATTTTATTTTTAATCCTTTTTAAGAAAAATTTTTTGAAGAAATGAATAATAAAAAATGTAAGAACAAGGATTCCAAGTGCTAAAAGATATTCCTGAATTGTGTTATCAAAGTATTTTTGTTTTAGAAATTCATTCATTTTACAAATCCTATTTTATGATTAATTCTTAATCTTTAATTCAAAATAAAAATCATTTTCAGAATTATCATGATTACTAAAATCATAAATAAAAAATTCCGGATGTGATATGCAATTTAATAAATTCAATTGCTCTGCATCTATGTATATTTTATACTTAGCTGGTTTTATACCCAATAAATAAAAAGTGCCATCAGAAAAAGTTGTAGTTTTTAATTTAGAATTATCTGAAAGATTTTCAAAAATAACATTAATCCCATTTAATGGTTTTTTAGAATCATCCTTTAATACTAAAACAACACTTCCATAAACTTCATTACTTTCATAAAATGGCACATCAATAATTCTTGAAGAATTTGGTAATGTTTGAAATGCTATTGTTTTATATACCGGTACTAAAAAAGGATTTCTATAATTATCTTCATTAATCTTTAATAAATAAGTTGTATAGGGATTTAGTTCGCGAATTTTAATTAATCCACTGCTAAGTTTTTCCATTGAACATAATGTTTCTAAAGATATACTTGCATCATCTACCATTATTTCGCCATCATCGTATTTATTATTGCCATTTTTATCTACAAAAAGTCTACACATAACCGAAGATTTTCCTATTTGAGAACGGTTATAAAAATAATAATTATTAATATCCATATCGTACGTAACAGCACCATACAGGTTAGTTAATAGACTATTATTACTAAAATTTGACCATGCCTTTAAAAATGGAAAGTTTACAACTAATCCCATTTTAATTGAGCTGCCGAAATTAACCACATTATTATATTCAATTTCTAATTTGCTTTCTGAAGATATATCGGCAGAGTAAATCACATTATACTGAACAAGTTTTTTTCTTGAAGCATCATAATTGAATTGAACACATAACAAGCTTGCTTTTAGCAGGTTAGACCATTTATCAATGGTTCTTAAAGGTAATATCAAACCATATGTTAAATAAGCCTGCTTAAATAAAAATTTATTGTATTCATTAAAATAAACTTTATATGATATTGATGGATTTACATATTCAGTTCTTGCACCTGCACTAAAAGAAAACAATTTATTACTTATTTCCGATGAATTTTGAATTTTAATACTGGTTCCAAAGTTTAGAGAATAATTCCCAAAATCAAATGGCGAGAAGAAATCAAACTGAAAATCGTTTTTAAAGTTATATGGATTATAAAAAGAATTTTTAAAATATTTAGTAGCAATTAAATTAATAGACAGCTGCGAATAATATAATGCGTTAAATACCATTCTATAATATGCTTTAGGAGCTAATAACAAATTAAAAATATACGATGAATTAATTCTTGCATTTAATTCATTGTAAAGAAAAAAGTTATTTTGATTATCATTATGAATAAATTCTACGCCCGTGCTATTTGTTAACCATTCTGAAAATCCGTAGGTACCATATGCTTGTGCTAATAAATCTTTATTGTAATTTACTTTACCTATATTTATTGTATAGTTAAACTCCTTTGGGGGAATAAATTTTAAAGGGATTTCAAATAATTTTCTTACACTTAAAAAATTTCCTGAGGGTCCGTAGAATTTCATATTAACAAACGAAGTTCCATAATTTAATGGAATATCAAAATGAAAGTTACCATTTGCATCTGCTTTAGTTACATCGATTAATTTATTATTGATATATAACTCTACAGTCCAGTTTGGTCCACATAGGTCATAAATAGAATAAGTATAAAAACTTCTTCTTGGTTCTACGGGTTCATTTGTTATTGAAATTCCATTAATAGTTGTTTGTTGCAAACCACTGTATTCAAGTGTACCTAACGAAATGCTGGATAGATATTTTTGATTAAAAACATAATTCCATCTATAAATGTAATCGTTGATTGAAAAATACTTTTGATTAATACTACTATTCAAGCTGAATTCGAAATCGCCACCCATAAAAATTCCACCTATTCCTAAATTATAATTATAAAAAGCAGGTAAGCCTTTTGTAAAGTTCGAAGAAATAAAATAGTCAAGAAATAACCCCTTAAATAATTTTTTTTCGTTTGGAAAAGTAAAATCTGGTGTAATTATTTCTTTTTTTATGTATCTATAACTAATTTCTCTTCTTAACCTATTATAAACAGGCAAAATTTTTTCAGTATTCAGATTTATAGTTAATTCACTCAAATTAAGATTAAAAATCAATCCTAGTGATTTTTCAAGTAACTCCGGTTTAATATAAACCTCATGTGGTGTATAAATAAAGTCACTACTAAAAAAATTAATTTGTTTTAGTTTATCTTTGTAATACAACCTTTCAAAATCAAAACTATATGTGCTATCTTCTTCAATAAAATAACCTGTAATTAATTTTTGATTCGATGAAAAATTATAATTTAATTCAAGCAGTTTGAATATTTCGATTAATGGCAGGTAAAAAGAATTATTGTAACTTAGTATAACAATTTTACTTCTTACTACATCTTTATAAACAAAAAAGAAATATGCTTCTTCAATTTCAGGATCTGAAATTTTATTTATAAAAGAACTATTCCATTCTTCATTTAAAATAATACTATCTTTCTGAAAATTGTTATAGGGTAAGTTATTCTTAGAGAGGATATCATTAACAAAAAAATAATCGAAGCAATTTTTATTATAAATGAAAAGATTTTCATTACCCAGGAGTAAACCTGGTGAAATAAAAAAAACACAAATAGTTATTAGAATAACATGGTTTACTATCAAAATTACATTAAAAATTTTTTAATCAATTAATATTTCTAAAGTATTTTTTACATTATCTTTAATCAACTTAATTGGTACATTTTTTTGAATATCTTCCTTTTCATTATGGATTACCTTGATTTCTGCATGGTATTTACCTTTCGGTAGCTCAGTTAGATTAATACTATTCCTCACATGCAAATCATAAAACACTTTTACATGTTGAGTATCAGTTTTAATAAGATTATTGTCCTCATCATAAAGCATTACAATAACATCACCAAAAAAAGGGGAGTTGCCTAATCTTTTTAAAGATGTGACAATGTCAAGTCTATCTGGATTTTTATAATATTTAGTTTCAATAATTTCTATACCAGTACTCGCATTATCGGTTCGGTAAAGCATTGTGGTTATCTGGTTCAATACAAAATTAATTTGTGCACTCAAATTTTGATTATTTGTATCAAGTAAAGGTTGTGTTTTTTGCTTAGTAGAAGATGTTACTATTCTTACCCAATAAGTTCCATCTTCAAGATTTTGAGGCGGTTTAATAGTTAATCCTATTAATTGTTTTTGTCTTGGATTCAAAATAAATTTTTTAGGAAATGCTCTTACATAATTTAAAATTGAGGGATACTCTGTTGTTGGTTCATCAATATATTTCATTGAAAGATTACCAAGAGAATCAGAAACCGGAAATCCAAACTTGAATGAGATACCAATTTCATAAGGTTCGTCAGATTCATTTTGAACGATCATATTTGCAAATTGATTTTTATTATCTAAATAAACCACATATGGAGAAATAATAATTTGAGAAAAAATTAAATTTGGGATAAGCAATAGGTATAGATAAAACTTTTTCATGTTTGATTACCTTGTTAATGAGTTTATATTATATTCTTTCTACATTCATTATAATTGTCCCACTATATAAACCACTCCCAATATAAGTTGGAACAGTGATTGTTGCTCCCATCCATATATAAATACTTGTATTCTTTTTCAACCCATTAAATCTTAATGGCTGATATGGGTTAAAATTTCTTCTTCCAGTAGTTAAATCTCTTCTAGACCATGCCGATTGTTGTGTACTGAATGAAATAGGAAGATTATTGATGTTATCAGTTAAATACTGCGGCAAAATAAATTGAACAAGTATATTTACATTTTTAAGATTACCTGTGTTGAAATAAAATTTGGCTGCATTAATGTCAATATGATTGACAGAAGCAGAATAACCTTTAAACACGGTCCCAAAAGATAAGTCGTTAAGTTTACTAACTATTAATTGAGCTAAAATTGTTTCATTTATTATAAGATATAAAAATATTAAAAATAAATATTTACTATGTAGTAACTTTATTTTCATTTTTAATAAGAAACATTAATTACAAATGTTCCTGTATAATATCCAACCGGTTGATTAGCATTTACAGTTATTGAACCTCCCACCCACAAATAAAGTTTACCAACTCCGCCAACATCTATCAATTGATAAACCCCGCCATTTGTTACATTAGTAGGATTAACATAATTTGGATTAGTTCCTGTATGTTTAACTTCTGGTACAAATGTCATCGTTCCAGTAGTTCCTCCATGTTGTGCTACCCAGCTAAAGTTATCAAGTGTAACAGAGTTAAAAGATATTGTTACACTACTGTTTGGATTTCCTTGCACTTCGTGCTTACTACCACTATCAGGTGATTTTGTCACTTGATAAGCATTAGGCATAACTATTACATCTCCAAAATCAATATTACCCGTTGTAATAATTGAAATTGGTGTAACTACATTTGCTGTAACATTAGCACTTGCACTTCCAGATTGTGCATAAATGTTTACCGAGAGAAAAACTATTAATACTATAATTGAATTTTTTATCATACATCTTTATTATAATGAATAAAGATGCAAATATCAATCAAAGAACAATAAATAAAAGAAAAGACACCACCAATTACATGGCAGTGTCTTTAATAAATCAGCCCCATCAATAAGCAACAGAAATTGTAAATGTTCCTGAATAGGAGCCAGTTTCTTGATTAGCTGCAACAGCCAGAGAACCACCAACCCATAACCAACCTTTTCCAGTAGCAGTAAGAGTAATTTGATTCCCGCTTGTAACCGATGTTGGTGAAGTATAAGTGTTAACTGTAGTATGTTCTACACTTGGGGTGAAAGTCATACTGCCTGTTGCACCATTTGTGAGCGTAACATTATTAAATGTTACAGTAACAGCAGTATTATTGTTACCTGTTACTTCGAATACTGCTCCATTATCAGGAGTTTTGGATGGGTTTTGGGGGCTGCCTGTTACAACTATGTTGCCAAAGTCCAGGTTGCCAGAAATGTGCTGTATAGACAATCCAGCAAGTATGTTAGCTGTAACCTGAACGTTGTCGCTAGCACTACTTTGTGCATAGCTTGTTGTAACTAAAGAAGAGAACACAAAAATAGATAGAGCTATTACTAGCTTTTTCATTTAGCACCTCTCTGTGATAATTAATAATTATTACTTTCGTTTATCAATCCTCTGTGTAAATTGATAAACGATTCTGGTTAATTATCGTATTGTTGTAAAATATGTTTAGAGGGTAATGTAATTTTTTTAATACTTATGCATAATTATTTTCAAGTGCATCTATCATTCATTAAAAAATTTTAATCTTTCTTTAAGATAGAATTAATCATTTTCAAGTATGTTTCACTTGTCAATTAAAATATATACAACAATTTGTATAACAACAAAAGGAGTAATATTATGAAATCAAAAATCTTTTCATCAATCCTGGCAGTATTTGTTGCTATTGCTTTTTTAAGCAGCGGCGTTTTTGCACAAACACAAACAAAAAGTGCTGAAAAACCTAAAACTCATAAAGTAGAAACAAAAGCTCCTTCTGCAACCAGTTCAGAACAAAAAGCAGAGAAGTCTAAACCTGTAACTGAAACTAAAAAAGAAGTAAAAAAGGATACAACAAAAGCTGAAAAAACTCATAAAAAAATGCATAAGAAATCAGAGACTGCTAAACCTAAAGAAGAAAAGAAGCAATAGTTTTTCATCTCTGAATTTTTTCTTTAAGGAAAAATTATCAAAGGAGAGTTTATTACTCTCCTTTTTTATAAATTTATGTTATGAGAATCTTAGTTGTAGAAGACGAAAAAAAAGTAGCTTCTTTTATTAAAAAAGGTTTAGAAGAAGAATTCTTCACAGTCGATGTTGCATATAACGGAAAAGAGGGTTTAGACCTTGCTTCATCAGAAGAATATGACCTTATAATTTTAGATATAATGATTCCTTTCATTGATGGAATAACTTTAACCAAAGAATTAAGAAAAAGAAAAATTATTACACCAATTTTATTGCTTACCGTAAAAGATTCTGTAAGTGATAAAGTTGAAGGCTTGGATGCTGGAGCAGATGATTATTTGACAAAACCATTTGCATTCGAAGAATTAACGGCAAGAGTTCGCGCATTATTAAGACGGGGAGAAAAGTTAATATCAAATATTCTTTTTGCTGCAGACCTTAAATTAGACTTAATTACTCATACGGTTTTTAGAAATAACAAAGAAATAATATTAACCCCAAAAGAATTCTCAATCCTGGAATATCTTTTAAGAAATAAAAACAAAATTGTATCCCGCACTAAATTAATTGAACATGTTTATGATTATCACTTCGATACCGATACAAATGTAATTGATGTTTATATTAATAAACTTCGCAACAAAATTGACCAAGGATTCGATAAAAAGTTAATTCATACAATTCGAGGTGTGGGTTATATAATTAAAGAAGATTGAAAAAATTTATGAAGAACAGAATAAAGGCATATGTTTTATCTACACGATTTAAGATGACAATATGGTATGCACTTCTTTTTTTAATGCTGGAAATTATTCTCGGTGTAATTATTTATTATTACCTTTATACAAATTCAATCAAAAGACTCGACCTTTCTCTTTTCGCACAAGCTAATGCTATTCTCCATATCTTAAAATCAAAACACATTGACCTTGAGACTTTTCAACCAAATGATATTTATGCAAGCGAAGAAGATTTAATATGGGATATAATTTATGATGTTGTAGTTTTTAATGAACGAAATACTTATATCCAAATATCTTCTGGCTCAAAGGTAATTTATCAATCTGCAAATCTTGTTAAAGTTAAGTTAGAGTTTCCTCAAATTAAGTCCTATACAAAAACTTTTGATTTTACTGATTCTCGAATATCAAGCGATGAGATTAGAGCAATTCAAATTAAAAATGGAAATTATAACGTAATTGTTGCTTATCCAAAAGAACATATTTTTCAAACAATTAACAGCTTAACAGATATTTATGTAATAATTGCCCCAATATTCTTTCTCATTTCCATAATTGGCGGTGCCCTTATTTCACAAAGGTCATTATCGAGAATTGATATAATTATTAAGAAAACCGAAGAGATAACTGCACATAATCTTAATGAAATAATTCCTGGCGAAGAACATAATGACGAATTTGGAAGGCTTGTCAAAAAAATGAATGAGATGATTCAACGGATTAAAACTTCGATTGATTATATGAATCAATTTTCAATTTCTGCAGCTCATGAATTGAAAACTCCTCTTACTATTTTAAGAGGTGAAATTGAAATTGCACTTAAATCAGAAAAATCCCCAGCCGAGTATATTGAAATTCTTAAAAGTAATTATGAAGAAACTCTACGATTAATAAAGATTGTTGATAATTTGTTTTTTATATCAAAGAGTGAAAATAATTTAATTCAGCTTAATAAGATTGAAGTAAATGTAAAAGAATTTCTAAACGGCATAATAAAAAATGCATCTGTTTTAGCTCATGAAAAAAATACAGAGCTTAAACTTGAAATGAAAGAAGATTTTTCTGCTTACTTCGATCCAGATTTGATTAAACAAGCTGTTACAAATCTTATTGATAATGCAATCAAATATGGCACAGATGGATATCCAGTAATTATATCTTCGAATATTATAGATAATGTTAAATTTAATATCACTGTAAAAAATTGGTGTGATGATATTTCTCAAAAAGACATTGAAAAAATTTTTGATCGTTTCTATCGAGTTGATTCATCTCGAACAAGGAGAACTGGTGGAGTAGGACTTGGATTATCCGTTGTTAAATCAATTGTAAATTTACATTCGGGCGAAGTTAAAGCTGAAAAATTTCCAAACTATATTGAATTTATTGCAGAATTACCACTTAAGTGAAAAAAATTTTAAAGCAGACCACTAAATTTTACGCTACATATAATAAAGACAAATAAATTTGTAATTCTCTGAATTTCATTTCATGGCTTAATATATTTCAAATTGAGTTGTAAGTATTCAATGAACTTTGCGAATTTTCCTATTCGGTATGTTGTGATTTAATAAATGAATTTGTTTGCATTTAATTTTCTGAAAAATCCCTCTTTAATAATCTTATAGTTTCACAAATTTTAAAACAAAAAAGTCGGGTTTTAATCCCGACTTTAATCAATTATCATATTTGATGATTCTTATACTTTCAATGCTAATTTAAGTTTGTTACTGGATTAATATCATTTACAACTATTTCTTCTACTTTTACTCTTATTACTCCGCGTTTTATCATTCCAAGTGCAAGTGCTGTTCCTTTTGACAAATCTAAATCTCTCCCTTCAATATAAGGACCTCTGTCATTGATTCTAACAATTACACTTTTACCATTTTTAATATTTGTTATTCTAAGATAAGTACCAAACGGCAAATCTTTATGAGCAGCTGTAAGTGCCATTTGATTATATATTTCACCATTTGCAGTCAATTTACCATGAAATCCCGGACCATACCAAGATGCTTTCATTATTCCTAATTCATTGAAATTTATTGGAACAATTTCTGGATTTGAATCTTTACTTATTCTTACTCTATCTAAAATAGTTGTTTCTCTTGCAGTTGAATCACCAAAATTTATAACTCCAACTGTTATTACTATTATTAGTATTATTAGAATTAATTTTACTGCACGCAATAAATACCTCACTTTTTGTTTAACATACCTTCAAGAATAAAGAAAATATTCAGGTGGAAATTTTTATTATGCTATATTTTCAGATTTGAAATGAACCCTGTCAAGGTTCGGGTTGAGTTCATTTTGTATGTAAATCTTCTCAGCAGATTAGATTTTTGAGAGATTTGCTCAAAAAGAAAATTTGTGTAAATGCGATTTAATATATTGGATAAAATGAAGGATTCGCTATTTTGATTATAATTAATAATAGATTTAAAACTTATTTTATCATCTATTAAAGTTACTTGATTGAATGAGTGAAACTTCTCAATTCGCAAAGAATGGTTCTCTTTGAATTGATTTATTTGGTTCGAGGCAGCTTTTATGCCAGTAAAAATCAGAAAAGAACCAATAAGACTGTATGTTACTACTTTTTTACTCATTTTTGTAACACAAATATAGACATATTAAATCTATGATAAAAGCATACAATAAATTTAAATAAAGGCCATTTTAATTATCGTTTTTTGTTCCTAAGTATTTAATAAGTTGTTTTGCATTCTTGGTAATAATATTTTGTAACTCGAAATGCCGTTTCGATAGCAACTTGTATTTTTGCGATTCAACGAATCGCATTACATTGTTATAAAAGTTAAAATTGTTTTTTATAATTTTTGATTCAATTTTAATGAGCACTCATGAAAAAAATAACAGCTATAATTTCGTCATATAACAATACAGCAAACGATCTTGCAGCTGAATTGCAAAACTCTGATTTAATCGAAGAGATTTTTTTACTTGACGGCAAAGCGTTTAATAATTCTTTATCTAATGTCCAAATCATTGATGAGTTAAGTTTATACCAAACATCAACTCTGAAGTTATTAAGCGAAAAAATAAAATCTGAATACATTCTTATTTTATTTAATGAGCAAAATATTTTTATTGAAATATCTGCTATTGAAAAATTTCTTGCTGCGGCTGTAAAAACAAATTCTAAAATTATTTATTCAGATTATTATGAAATTATAAACAACAAAAAAACAGAGCACCCTTTAATTGATTATCAAATTGGCAGCATTAGTGATGATTTTGATTTCGGATACATTTTATTGATTAATGCTTCATCTTTCAAAAGAGCTGTTCATTTAATGAAAGAAATTTATAACTATGCGGGCTTTTATGACTTACGATTAAAAATTTCAGAAGAAGAAAAAATTAATTCTCAAGATTACTCTTTTAAAAATATTCATCATATAAAAGAATTTTTATATACTATAGAAAGAAATCCCGTAGCTTTGAACCATGAAAAGCAATTTAATTACGTTGACCCTAAAAATCGCTCTATACAAATTGAAATGGAGAAGGCGGCTACAGAACACCTCAAATCAATTGGAGCATATATAAAACCACCTTTCAAAGAAATTGTATTGAATTCAGAAAATTTTGATTATGAAGCCTCAGTAATAATCCCAGTAAAAAACAGATTTAAAACTATTTCAACAGCAGTTGAATCTGCATTAAATCAAAAAACAGATTTTGACTTTAATATTATTGTTGTGGATAATTATTCTACTGATGGAACTACAGAAATTTTAAAAAAACTTTCTGCATATCATAAAAATCTTATTCATATAATTCCTGAAAGAAAAGATTTGCTGATTGGCGGATGCTGGAATCTGGCAGTTCATCATCCAGAATGCGGAAAATTTTCTGTTCAGCTTGATAGTGATGATTTATACAAAGATGAAACAACTTTACAGAAAATTGTTAACAAATTTTACGAAGAAAAATCTGCAATGGTTATTGGTTCTTACTTATTAACAGATTTTAATCTAAATGAAATACCACCTGGAATTGTTGATCACAGAGAATGGACTGATGATAATGGACCAAACAATGCATTAAGAATAAATGGGTTGGGTGCTCCAAGAGCATTTTTTACACCAGTTTTAAGAAACATTGAAATTCCAAATGTGAGCTATGGAGAGGATTATTACCTTGGTATTACAATTTCTCGCGAGTATAAAATTTCAAGAATATATGAACCAATTTATATCTGCAGAAGATGGGAAGGAAATACAGATTCTTCACTCACCATAGAAAAATTAAATGAATATAATTTTTATAAAGACAATTTGCGAACTAAAGAAATTTTAATAAGGATTAATAAATACAAATCATCATGATTATTGAAGTAAAAGCTGATAAGAATCAAAAAATCAGTTGGTGGTCAGAAAGAATTAAACAGCTCATCGAAGAACAAAAACAAAGCTGGGAACTTTTGCACAACAATTATGAAAGTCTGAAAAAAATTAGAACCCGTGAATTTGTATTTAATACTGGTAATTTATCTGACAATTTCAAAATTATTGTTCAATACAATCCTAATCGTATTAAATCTACAACAGCAGAAATAGATGAAGAAGCAATTCAATCGCGTGAATGCTTTTTGTGCATTAATAATTTACCGAAAGAACAAATCGGGTTAGTATACAACAAAAATTTTATAATACTGTGCAATCCTTATCCAATATTTCCCGAACATTTAACTATATCAAAGAAAAAACATACACCGCAGACAATTATAAGCCACTTTCACGATTTATTGGATTTGAGTGAAGACCTGAGCAAAAATTTTACAGTTTTTTATAATGGTCCCAAATGCGGAGCTTCTGCGCCCGACCATATGCATTTTCAAGCTGTTACGAAATTTTCAATGCCAGTTGAATATGAATATGACTCTATAAAAAATAAATATGCTGGCAATATATTTGGCAATGATAAAATTGAAATATGTCTTTTTGATTCCGAAGATTATCTGAGGCGGTTTATCTCGTTCGAATCAAAAAGCAAAGGAGAACTTTTGTATGCATTCAAAGTTTTCATCAATGCATTTAAAAAAATATCAACACCTAAAGAAGAACCTATGATGAATATCATTTCTTCCTATCAAAATGAAAGCTGGCGCATGTTTATTTTCCCACGCTTAAATCATAGACCTAAACAATATTTTATGGGAGGAGAAAAACAATTGTTAATTAGTCCTGCTGCAGTTGATTTAGGCGGCACTTTAATAACGGTAAGAGAAGAAGATTACAATAAAATTACAAAAGAAGAAATAGCTGATATTTACAAAGAAGTTACATTTACAAAAGAGTATTTTGAATATTTTAAGAAAAAGATTGGAGATGTTTATAAGAGAAAATTATAGATATTCATAATAATACTAAAATTATAGCAGTTATTTTGTAATTTATATTTACTATAAAATTAAAAAATGGAGAGCAAATTGGACAATAACACTGCAACTTTAATTTTATCATGCAGAGATCAGAAAGGATTAGTAGCGCGCATATCTCAATTTATATTTCAGAGAGGCGGAAACATTGTTGACCTCGATGAACATGTTGACCCGGAAGATAAAATGTTTTTTATAAGAGTAGAATGGGATTTAAACGAGCTGAATATTTCAAATGACCAATTCGAAAAAGAATTTAAAATTCTTGCTGAAGAAATAAATGCAAAATGGGAAATTAAATACAGCTACAACAAACATCGAATAGCAATCTTTGTTTCTAAATATGACCATTGTCTGCAGGAAATTTTATGGCGTTACAAGAACAATGAACTTAATGCAGAAATAATTTTAATTATTTCCAATCACACAGTACTTGAAGACACAGCAAAAAGTTATGGTATTCCGTTTTATTATTTCCCAATTACAAAAGAAAATAAAACAGAACAAGAATTAAAAGAAATTGAATTGCTCGAAAAAAATAAAATTGATACTATTGTACTTGCAAGATACATGCAAATTTTATCTCCAATTTTCATAGAAAAATACCCAAATAATATTATCAATATACATCATTCATTTTTGCCTGCTTTTGTTGGAGCAAACCCATACAAAAAAGCATATGAAAGAGGAGTTAAATTAATTGGTGCAACAAGTCATTATGTAACAGAAGAATTAGATGAAGGTCCAATTATTGAACAAGATGTTATAAGAATAACGCATAAAGATTCTCTAAAAGATTTAATTAGAAAAGGAAAAGTTTTAGAAAGATTGGTATTAGCCCGTGCTCTTAATCTGCATGTTAATAATCGTATTCTAAATTATGGAAAGAAAACAATTATATTTCAGTAATAATTGACTATAAAACTTTTTATTCTAAATAATATTTTCATCATTTCAGCTTTATGATTTCAATAATTAAAAATTATTTTTAGTTGATTAATTTTTTGGATTTCGATTTTTCCATAGTCTATTTTGAAATCTAACACGTGTCCGCCAAAATCTAAATCATCATTAATAAAGTGAAAATGATAACCAGGAATATTAATTTTCTCTGAAAATTGAGGGCAGTAAAAACCAACAATTGTTCCATCTAAATTAACTTTTTCAAACTCTATCTGATTCTTTAATACTTCACTTAGTGGTTTATATGGTTTTGTCTGTGATTCTACTGTTCGAGTTTTTATATAAGAAAATTTTCCATATACTTTTATTGCATAAAATAAATCCTTACTGGTCATTATGTTATTAACAAAATCTTTTAATTCCTTTTCGTCTGCATTATATATGTCGAATGAATAATCACTCTTAAATTTTACTATAAGAGCAAATGGAGTAACTGAAAAGAGATTTGCATTATAAATTTTGCCATCTGTTTTGAACTGATAAATTGAATTATTGAGTATAATCATTTCTCCATCCAATTTATCAAACGTTCCTAAACCGAAGCCACCATCATTTAGTAAATCCTCTAATTTGTATGAACCATCGTATTTACCTGCAGCTAATGAATCAAATATTGATATCTGCACAAGGGCTGAAGTTTCATTTTCAGAAATTTTTTGTGCGAAGGTAGTGGATATGGTGATAAATAAAATTAGAGATAAATAATTATATAGTTTCATGTTACTTTTTTATTTAGTATTGAAATATTAAATATAAAATACGAATATTATTGTAAATATATTTGAATAATTCATAACCTTTAATCAATTTTGCCAGAAGAAACAAAGCAATTATGAATTTTATTATGACAATAAAAGAAAAACAGGAAAAACTTATAAAAGAGTTTGAGCAATTTTCCGATTGGGAAGATAGATATAAACATGTTATTGAACTTGGTCGAAAGATGAAACCAATTGATGAATCTTTCAAAACTGATAAATATAAATTAGATGGCTGTCAATCCCAAGTTTGGATAAAAGCAAAACTTGAAGACGGAAAAATTTTTTTCGAGGCAGACAGTGATGCAGCAATTGTAAAAGGGTTAATAGCAATTTTAATCGAAGTTTATTCTGGTCACACGCCAGAAGAAATTTTATCCAATCCGCCGGATTTTCTATCTAAAATTGGAATTGATAAACATCTTTCGCCAACGCGTAAAAACGGACTTGCAGCAATGATGAAACAAATTCAAATGTATGCATTGGCATTTAAGACTCTTGCTGCTAAAAGTGTAAGCACAAAAAGTTAAATATGCTGCTCAATTAAACCAGAATCTGGACATTGGTTGCATTCGAACTGAAGTGTGATGTGATGAATTCCAAACTTTGATTGCAAAACTTGTTCTATGTCTTTTCGCAACGCATCGCATTGACTAATTTTCATATCTTTTACATTTACATGTGCTTCAAGATGAACATCATTTTCTCCCACCATCCACATGTGAATGTGATGTATATTTTCTACTTCCTTAAATTTTTCTACTTCATATTGTATTTCTTCGATTGAAATATTTAATGGTGCACCTTCCATCAAAACATGAATTGCTTCTTGAAGAATTAAATAACTTTCGCGGATAATATATAATCCAATAATAATTGTTAAAGTCGGATCAATCCAATATATATTCCAGAAGTAAATTGCTATGCCCCCTAAAATTACACCAACAGAAGAAACAGTATCGCCAATTAAATGCATGTAAGCAGAACGAATATTTATACTTTTTTTAGAATCTCTTCTTAAAAGAACTGCAGCAATTACATTTGCCAGCAAACCAATTAATGCAACTATACTCATTATTTCAGCATCAATAAACTCAGGATTCAAAAATCTTTGTGCAGCTTCGTAAAAAAGATAGACACAAATTACTATCAAAGCTGCCGAGTTAATTACAGCCGCTAAAATTTCTGCCCGTTTTAATCCAAATGTATGTTTGAGTGAATTGCTGCGTAATTTCAATTTCAGTGCGATGTAACTTATTATTATTGAAATACTGTCGGAAAAATTATGAAGCGCATCAGATATGAGCGATAAACTGCCGGAAAGTAATCCGCCTATTATTTCAGCAATTGTAATTACAAGATTTAAAAAAATTGTAAATATTAATCTGCCTTTTGTTGAAGAAAAAATTTCTCCGTTAGTATGTGAATGATTATGTGCCAAAGTAATTTTTTCTTAATTTGTTATTGTTCAATACAAAAATCTAAATAGAGCAAATGAAAAACAAATTTTATACTGAATTTGATATAGAACGCTTAAAAAAGAGTAAACGTTCAAATGATTACCGCACTCCATTTCAAATTGATCGTGATCGAATCATTCACTCATCTGAGTTTAGAAGGCTCCAAGGCAAGACGCAAGTCTTTTTGCCAGGCGAATATGATTTTTACAGAACTCGATTAACTCATTCAATCGAAGTAGCACAAATAGGAAGATCAATTTGTAATTATTTATTAACAACAGAAAAAAAATTTCTCAACGAAGAATTTTTTATTGACCCGGATTTAGTTGAAGCAATTTGTCTTGCACACGATTTGGGTCATCCTCCGTTTGGCCATGCCGGCGAAAGAGTATTAAATGAATTAATGATGAAATACGGCGGCTTTGAAGGTAATGCTCAAACTTTGAGATTGGTTACAGAAATTTTTTACAGAGATAATGATAAACATCGGGGAATGAATCCAACAAGAGCTTTTATTGATGGAATATTGAAATACAAAGCAGCATTTTCAATGTTTAAGAATCCTGAAAATCACTTTATATATGATGAACAGAAAAAATATATAGATTTCGTATTCGACGGGAAAAAAATTCCTAAAGAACTATCCAAACCAGTAAACCTTAACAAATTCCAGAGCATCGAATGCCAAATCATGGACTGGGCAGATGATACTGCTTATGCGATTAATGATATTGTTGATAGCATTTCGGGTGGATTTATCACAATCGAAAAATTATCAAAGTGGCAAATGACAAATAATGTTAATCACCATCATAATTTAATTATTGAAGAAATGATAAAATGGATTAAAGAAGGAAATTATAAACGAAATTTTGGAGCTCAGATCGGTGAGTTTGTTCGTTCATGCAAATTAAAAGAAAGAAAAACTTTTATGGATTCTCTTACAAACCGATATAAATTTATTTTAGTAATCCCAAATGAAATACTTGAAAGAGCAAAATTGTATAAACAAATTTCTGTTGATTTAGTTTTCCGCTCATCCTCACTTCATCAAATTGAATTTAAGGGCAACAATATGATAGAAAAGATTTTCAAATTGTTAGAAGAAAATTACATTAATAAAATTAATCAATCTAAATTGCTCCCTGATTTTAATGATAAACTTATTCGTAAAGAAAAAAATAAAAAAGTTCGTGCTCGACTTGTTTGCGACTATATATCTGGTGCTACAGATTCTTACGCTATGAGAATCTACAGAAGATTATTTGACCCTGATTACAGCTCACTTGCGGATTTAGCTTAGCAGAAATATAATTTTACCAAAAATCAGTTCGCTAAATGATGATTATTTATTGATTTCGAAAATATGAGATCATCATTTTAATCAATGTTGACTGATATTGATTCAAGTAAACTTTTGAAAAATTTCTTTCAATGATTTGAAAGCGTTTTTCGAAAGTTATAATGTCAATAAAACATTCTCTAAACTTTCTATTCCATCAAAAAATGACAGCAGCTTATTCAACACATCATCAACTATTGCATCTGGACACGAAGCCCCGCTGGTTATTGCTATTTTTACTTTTTCTTTTTGTGGAATAAAATTATCTGTTATAATTTCTTTTTTTAGGTGAATATCATAATGAGAAATTTTATTTGAAGATAATATTTTTGATGCATCAGATATAAAATATGTCTTAAACTTTTGTTCAAGAAGTTCTGCAAGATGAGATGTGTTTGAGCTATTATATCCGCCAACAACAATTGCAAAATCCGCTTCTTCTTTTGTCAATGCAATTGTAGCAGTTTGATTGTCGTTTGTAGCATAACACAAAGTATCTCTTGTATCGGCAAAATGTTCTTTTATATTTTCTTGACCATACTTTTTTATCATCGTAGTTTTTAATAAATCAGCTATAGCCTGAGTTTCGCTTGCAAGCATAGTAGTTTGGTTTACAACTCCTATTCGAACTAAATGTTTCTCAACATCAAAATCAGCAGAATATTTTCCTTTAAAGAATGAATAAAATTCCTGTTTAGGTCTATTTTTCAAAATTATATCTGATAAAAATTTAGCTTCTTCTATATCTCGAATTATCAGGCTTTGAGAAGTCCTAACAGTATGTGAAAAAGTAGCTCTTGTTTCTTCGTGTTTTTCTTTACCATGAATTATAATAGTATAATTTTGTTTACCCAGAACTTCAGCACGATTCCACACCTTCTCAACAAATGGGCAGGTTGTATTGTAGTTTACTACATCAATACCTTTTTCTTTGAGAAGATTTTCTATTTCAATCGTAGTTCCAAAAGCAGGAATTATAACAATATCATCAGAATTAATTTCATCCCACTCAACAAAATGGTTACCATAATTATCCATTATAAATTGAATACCTTTCTTACGTAAATCTTCATTAACATGTGGGTTATGAATCATCTCACTTAAAAGAAAAATTCTTTTATCAGGATTTTCTTCAACAGTTCTATATGCTATTTCAATTGCATTTTCAACACCATAACAAAATCCAAAATGGCGGGCAATTAAAAACTCTACAGGACCAAAATTTAGATGTGCAGGAGAAAAATCTTTTTTTAGCCTGTCTTCTTTTTTTCTAATTTCTTTTAATCTTGTTATTACAGAACTTCTATAATAATTAGGAATATCAAACTTTTTCATACTAAAAATATTTTTGTTAATCGACAACTTCTTACAATTTCTCTTTAATTTGTTTTTCTAACAAATCAATTTCATAAAGACGGTTTTGATAATCTTCGTCATTCCTGCCTGCTTCTCTGCATCTTTCTATAGTTTTTAATGCTTCCTGATAATTTTTTGTTTTATAAAAAAGTTTTGCCTTCACAAGATAACAATTAAAGTTCTTAGAGTTAGAAAGAGCTTTATCAATCCATTGAAATGCTTCGTTCAAAAAAACTTCGTGGTCGGCTGCGTAGTTTGCTGCAACTACATAAACCTGCCACTGGTCTTCTTTAACATTGCTTAATGCTTCTTTTATTTTTTTGTAAACCTGTTCTGTTAGATTAACTTCTACCTTAAATGATATTTGAACATTTTCCCAGTTCATAAAAACATAACACGAAGAATCAGTTAATTCCGGAATAGTAAATAAAAGTCTTTCGGTAAATGGTCCTTTTTGTGGTTTCACTTTAAATCGCAAAATATCTTGCTCAGGATAATAATTTGTTCCCCATGTTAAAGCTTTATTGATTATAACTGTCCATTCATTTTCTTCTGGAATTGTATATAAAGAGTAAATACCTGCGGGAATTTTATTTCCTTCAATTATCACATCACCAGTAAATTGAATTCTGGTTGATTCATTTGCACCTGTTCGCCACACTTTATTATAAGGAACAAGACTTCCCCAGATTTTTCTTCCTTTAACTCCCGGGCGCGAATATTCAATTGTTATGACCGTATATCCAATTGTTTGTGATACAGA
>CAZNFW010000007.1:21809-28583 GCA_964572725.1 uncultured Melioribacter sp. | reverse complement strand
GGAATTGGAAAAACTGGCAAACTTTCGTGTCCTTCTTCATCAACAGATTGAACTGCGAAGAAATAATTATCTTTTGAATATGGCAGAACAACATCTTTATCTTTTACAAAAATTTTTTTCTCCCAGAATGGTTGAAAAGTTTCTCTCATTAAAACGTAATAGCCAGCAGGCTTTTTACCTTTAGAAGGTGATGACCATCGAAGATTAGTCTTATTTGTTAACTCTTTTACATCAATAACAACATTTTCAGGTGATGAAGGCGCAAAAGCCAAATTTGCAAGAACTGCACAATTGACAGCAGTAATTTTACGAACATATTCAAAATCAATGAACTCAGGTAAATCACCATATTGTTTGCCTTTTTCAATTCTCACATTTTGATGCTGGTGGTCATAGTTTTCATTCATTTCACAGAATCGTACTGCTGCAAAACCAAGACGGTTAAATGGAGTGTGGTCTCCGCCTCGTAAAAATCTATCGCTTCTAAAAATTAATTTCACTTGAATTTGGTCTACATATCTTTCGCCAATTTCTTTAATGTATCTTGCAAGTTGTCTTGATTTGCCGTCGTATTCAGAACCAGATAATTTTCTTAATCTTTCTTCTTCTTTTGATTCATTAGCCGGGATATTTTCGCTAAATACACGAACATGCATATTATCTCTTAAGAATGTTTCATTTGAAAAAGTATTTCCAATCATATCATTATTAAGCATTGCAATTAATTCACAATTATTCAGAATGCTCAATTTGTTTTCTTTAATTTTTTTTGCAAGATGTGTTGAACCTAAAAGCCCCTGTTCTTCACCAGAGAATGCAGCAAAGATTATAGATACAGGAAATTCTCTTTTAGACATAACTCTTGCTAATTCCATAACTGCAGCAACGCCTGATAAATCATCATTCGCTCCGGGAGCTTCAATTACACTGTCCATTACATTTTCTGCTCTTGAATCAAAGTGAGCACCAACAATTAAAACTCGATTATCCTGCGGGTCAGTTCCTTTCAGTATTGCCATTACATTCATTAAATTTACTTTTCTATCAATACGTCTGCCGTCTGGTTCTACTGTAAAATAGTCAATTTCTGTTAATAATCTTCCTTTAGAATATTTTGCAAATTCATCAAATTGGGATTTAATCCATCTTGCTGCAGCACCAATTCCTTCTTTCTCACTACTTTGAGTACTTAATGAATGGCGGGTCTTAAACTGAACTAAAGCTTTTACATATCTTTCCAGATTTTCTAATGAAATTTCATTTATCATTTCAGAAATCTTGGGGTCTCTATTCTGGATTATTGTTTGTGCCTTGTATGAAAAAGTTAGAGAAATATACAAAAGAGAAATAAAAATTAATTTGATAAAAAGCTTCATGATTTGTACCCCTCAAATAATAATTAAATTTATTTTGCTTTGAATAATATTTTACCATCAACAATTGTATATAAAACTTTAGTTGACAGAATTTCATTTTCACTACAATTTAATAAATCCTTTGAAAGAACAACAATATCAGCAAGCTTACCGGGGGAAATAGAACCTAAAATATTTTCTTGAAAGGAAGCAAATGCGCCATTAATCGTATATGCTTTTAGTGCTTCGAGTCTTGTCATTTTTTGCTCTGGATAGAAGTAAGATCCATTTGAAGTTTTTCTTGTAACTGTTGCATAAAAATTTTTTATTGGGTCTACACCTTCTACAGGTGCATCGGTTCCATTACAGATTATTGTACCGTTATCAATTAATTTTCTCCATGCATAGGCTCCTTCTCTTGCTCTTTTTTCACCTAATCTTTCGATAACAAAAGGAGCATCGGAAGTGCAGTGTATGCCTTGCATGGCAGCAATAATTCCTAATTTAGAAAATCGATTAATATCTTGAGAAGATAAGTGCTGTACATGTTCAATTCTCCAGCGCAAATCTTTTTTATCAGGAAATTTTTTAAATATCTTTTCGTATAGATTCAGAACTTCTCGATTACCTTTATCCCCAATAGCATGAATACACATTTGAAAATCATTTTTGATTGCAAACTCACAAATTTTTTCTAAATCCTGAATTGGAGTAACATTCGAACCAAAATGATTTGGTAAATCTGAATATGGTTCTAACAACCACGCTCCGCGAGAACCAAGAGCACCATCAATATATTGTTTTATTGACCGAACTGTTAGGTGATTATTTCCATAGCCTGACAATTTGTAATCTTGTAATCTGTAATTTTGTAATTTTAGAATAGGTTCATTTATCATAACATAAAGTCGAATTGGAATTTTAGATGAATCAACGAGTTGTTTGATAATTTCAATAATTTCAAAAGTCTCTCCCGCATCATGAAAAGATGTTACTCCATTTTTTAAGCATTCATTTACAGCTAATTGAATTTTTATTTTATAGTCAGAATAAATTTGTTCTGGTGTTCGGTTTCTCAAATAATCTTCATAAAACTTTGTTACTAAATTTTCTGCATTTTCTTCAAATACACCAATGGGATTACCTGCTTTATCACGCACAATTGTACCACCATCTGGATTTTTTGTGTGATTATTAATTCGAGCAATCTGCATTGCTTTAGCATTAGCAAAAATTGCATGCCCGCTTGCATGATACAAAATTACAGGATTATTGGGTGTTGCTTCGCTCAATTTATTATGAACAGGATAACCATTTACTTCTGGATTGGGTTTGGAATTAAATTTTTCTTGATGCCATCCTTTGCCAATTATCCATTCGCCGGGTTTAAAATTCTTTGAGGCATCTGAAATTAATTTTATTATATCATCCCAATTTTTTGCTGTTCTCAAATCAATATTGATTAATGATTCTCCCAATCCAATTAAGTGAGCATGACTTTCGATAAACCCCGGCATTACAAATTTTCCTTCTAAATCTATCACTTCAGTTGAATCTCCAATCAATCTTTCTATTTCTTCAGTTGAGCCAACTGCCAAGATTTTATTTCCTTTAATTGCCACTGCTTCTGCATACATATTCGAATCGTCCATAGTTATAATATTTCCATTCAACAAAACTAAATCTGCAGAATTATCCATATCTATTTCCTTACAATTAATTAATAAAATGTGCCATATGATAACTATAAAGAACCAAATGATTTTTTTTGTTTTCATTTTATTACCTGAGCTGAACAGTTTTATATATTGTTAATAAAATTTTAACCTGATAATATTTTTTAATAATTAATGCTTCAGAAATTTTTTGTGATAATATTTTCTAAATACTACTCATAAAATGTGACTTATTATTTTCTGTTTACAAGAATTACTCCAACAATTATAATTATTCCACTAAACATTGTAAGAAAAGTAATTTCTTCTTTTAGAAAAATCCATGCGGTAAAAACAGTAACAAATGGTTCGATGTAAAGAAATGCACCCACCTTTGAAGATTCCATCTCGCTCATTGCCTGTGCCCAGAGAACATAAGCTAAACCCGAACAAAAAATTCCAAGAAAGATTAATGAATACCATCCTGATATAGAAAGATGAAAAAGTGAATTAATATTTTCCGAATTAATTGTGAAAGGCAGAAGAATTATGGACATCATTAAAAATAAATAAAGGATTGTCATTAACGGTGAGTAATGAACAGAAATTTTTTTATTAACAAAAGAATAAACACTCCATGTAAATGAACTTGCAAGAATCAGAAAATCTCCCTTGTTCGTAATAAAATCGATTGATGAAATATCTCCTTTGCTAATCAATAAAATTAACCCAGTAAAAGAAATTAAAATGCCAATCAATTGTGTAAATGTTATTTTCTCTTTGAAGAAAATTATTCCAAGTAAAGTCATAAAAACAGGAGTAATGCCAATTATCCAACCTGTATTTGATGCAGTTGTATGTTTTAATCCATTTAGCTGAATCCACAAATGAAATGTAGCAATAAGTGCAAGTATAAAAATATAAGAATGGTCATGCAGATTTATTGCAAAGCTTTTCTTTTGTTTAAGAGCAATTATGCTTAAAAATAAAACAGCGAGAATCTGTCTTACGAAAATTATTAAAAGTGGTTCAAGGTAGTCTAACAAAAATTTTGTGGCTATAAAAGAACCGCCCCAAATTACAACAGATGTAAGTGGTTTAAGTGCACTTTTATAAGTATTAGAGTTCATATTCTAAAAAAATTTAACCATGGATATTTAATTAAAACAATACAGCATTAATACCAAAAACAAAATTATTATTATCTCGATAATTTAATTTCCATGTAAATTCAACTGAGAATGGAAGAATCATATGACCAATTCCAAATCCCAGTTCGTAGAATGGATGCTTGAATTCTTTGTATGAATCCATCAAAATCTCTTTGCTTTTTTCTGAAATGCTGATTAATGCAGCATTAAAATGGCAGGATAATGTTAATTGAGACTTTCTAAGCAATGGAATTTTTAGCATTCTGAAAATTTCATCATTAAAATTGTATTGTGTATTCAGGATAAAACCTCTATCGCCAAATATTTCTCCTAATCTTATTGTTCTAAATGTAAAATTTTTTCCAAGATTATTGATATTACCCGACAAAGCATACATCATTTGAAAAGGCACCGCTCCTTCCGAAAAAATATTTTCTATGTTATATGAAAAAGAAGTTGACTTAAAACGAATATTTCCTAACAGATTTAAATGATAAAGTCTAAATTCACTTTGGCTTTTAAATAATGATTTGCTGCTTAAAATTACATTCCCATTAAATTTAGAAAATATTTCTCCTCTGTTTAATCTTTGACGTGTATAACCATTTTCAATATAATTTCTAATATCTATTGAAAACTGAGCTGTTATAGCATTTATTTTGTTCTCGTAGATTAATTTATTTTCTCTGTATTTTCTTGACTTAAAGAAGAAAGAAAAATCAGAATTATTGAATGCATTATTGTCGGTTCTGTTTATGAATCCAAATCCTAAACCAAGCACAGGAAAAATTTCTTTAAATATTTTTAAATCCCATCCCTTTGTGTAATAATAATCTCTAAAATCATATTTATTAAAAAGGCTCAAAAATGTGGAAGTAAATTTACTGTAAGAAATATTTTCACCAAATAAATCAACAAGCTTATTAAAAATGTTCAACAATATTTCTCCAGTGCGGTATTCTCCTAATAAATACTTAAGCGATAAATCTGTTTTAAAGTGCTTGTCAGAAAAACCATAACCAAACTCGAAATACGAATTAAATCTTTTATCGAGTTCTTCATCGATGTAGAAACCAAAGTTTAATTGGTGACCTGTAATTTTATTAAAGCTGTAAATCCCGAGTGGTGCTGTTATTGAATAATTATCTGAAAAATACCATCTATTGCTTAAGAAAGAATTTTTATCCCAAAAACTTCGAGGAATATGCTCAAGACTGTCAATTCTTTTGTATGCTGCAATTTCCTCTGGAGTGTTTGGTATTGTTTGAATTGATTTCCAATAAGAAGAATCTTTTTTATCTGCATCTGAAAGAACTTTTATAATAGCTTTATCAAAAATCTTATCATCAATTTCAGTATTGAATTGATAATTATAATATATTGAATTAATCTCAAAACCAAATTTTATTAGACCAAAAAGATTTCCTTCTACAAAAAGTCTGTAATCTATTGGCATGGTAATCTCATTATCAAAAGTTGAAAATTGCTGTAAGATATTCACTTTATCGAAAAGTCTGGTGGAATTGGCAGCATTATTTAAGTAAACATCTATTTTAAGTGGCGAATATAAACTGTCAATTAAATAAATATCTCCATAAAATCCAGGATTGGAACTATCAATCGGTTCAAAATATATTTTATATACTTTATGATTATCAATTGCAAGAGTATCTTTAATTAAATAATAATAAAATTCAAGTGCATCATCTGAGAGAGGGCTTAGCAGCTGCCTGTTATAAAATCTAATATCACTTGAATTAAAATTCTGTATTAATCTTCCACCAGTTAAAATATTTATTGAAGATGGCAGATTAGCAGCTTGTTTTCTGGCAATGATTTCTTCTTTATAATAATTTGGTTTTTTAAAATAACCTCTGCTTTCGTTTTCAATAATACCGGTAATCTTTAAATTGCCTGTATCTTTTTCACCTAATGAAATACCAATGCTTCTATCACTTGAAGTAATATCTTTTGTGGTTTTAATCAAAACTTTTGTGTACGCATTGAAAATGCAGGAATTTAATTTTTGTTCTCTTTCTTTTTTTAATTTGATTGCTTTTTCAATCAAAATATTTGCAGGATTAATTTTAGGAACTACTGTTACTTCAGATAATTTTATGGAAACAGGCTCTAACAATATTTTAAAATTTTTATGTTCAGTCAAATTAATTTTAATTGTATCCGATTTATAACCAATGTAGGAAATTACCAAAGTATAAACTCCCGGGCTTAATTTTAACTCAAATTCTCCTTCTGAATTTGCTGCTGTTCCAGTTGCTGTTCCGCTTACACGAACATTTGCATAACTTAATTTTTCATCTGTTAGTTTATCTTTAACAATTCCTTTTATTGAGAACAATTGAGAATAAGTTGTTACATTAAACATTAGAAAAAATATTAAAATGAAATTTACCGTAGTTCTTAGCATAAAAACCTTCTTCTTTTACTAATATTTCACTAAAGGAAAAATTAATTAATACTTTTATAAAATTATGCAAAGAAAAATTATTATAACAGGAGCAACCGGTTTAATAGGAAAAAAGATTTCTGAAATTTTAATTGAAAATAACAACAAAGTAATTATCTTTTCAAGAAGACCGGAAACAGCAAGAA
>CAZNFW010000007.1:0-21709 GCA_964572725.1 uncultured Melioribacter sp. | reverse complement strand
GGATTTCTTGCAAATCTTGTAAATGACTGGGAGAATGAATCAAAGGTTCTTGAAAAATATAATATTCGTACAGTAAATATTAGGTTAGGAACAGTTCTTTCAATTGATGGAGGTGCTTTACCAAAATTAGTTAATCAGTTCAAATTATTTTTAGGTGGAACTTTAGGAAATGGAAATCAATGGTTTCCATGGATTCATATTGATGATGCAGTCGGTATTTTTCTGTTTGCATTAAACAATCAAAAAATCAATGGAATATTAAATGCAGTATCTCCAGATTTGATAACACAAAAAGAATTCTCAAAAATTCTTGCAAAAGTTCTTAAGAAGCCATGCATCTTTAAGATACCCGCTACGTTATTAAAAATTATTTTTGGTGAAGCAGCAAATGTATTGCTGGAAGGAGCTAAAGTTTATCCTAAATTAACAATTGATTATGGTTATCAATTCAAATACAGTGAAATTGTAAATGCATTAACAAATTTGTTGAAATGAAATGTTATAATATCCTTGGGGCGAAAGTAATAATATTAAACTAAAAAGTTATTCAAACCATGAAACAATTTCGAGATTACCGGTACCCGGAAATGCTGGAGGGCTTCCAAGCATAAATCTGTTATCGTAACGGTATCTTTTGCTAAATCCATTTACAATTGTTACTATTCCATGCCATTCCTGAAATTGTCCTACTGGACCTCTCATGTATTGTGTAATTCCACCGTATAAATAAATAGTTCCGCTTGGCGGTCTGGTATTATAATTTTCAGCAGTAAATGAACCTCGTTGAGCATAAATTGCTGCTTGAATAATAATATCTGAACGATTTGGTGTATTATCTGTAATTACAACATCTCTTTCTGCTACAATTCCAATCATATCAGTTGAATTAGGATTAATTTGAGGATTATCATAACATACAATGTTATCATCTAAGTAAATCTTACCTCTGTTGCCTCCTGTTCCCGATGCTGCTATTGTATATTGTCCTTTAACCGTTCCCTTAATGTGAACTTCTGAGTTATCAACATAAATAACACCATTAGGAGCAAAAGTAGAAGCTAAAACATACGTCCATGACCCTGTCGGGCTGTATCGATAACGAATACTATCCCCACGAAATTCAAGATAAACAAGATTTTTACCTGTTATTACTTTTCCTCCTGCAGATGCTGCGTTAGCAACACCGGATACACCGTTCAGAGGTATATCCTGATGTACTCCAGTTTCCAATCCACCATAAAATTTTGGTTTTGCTGAATTACTATATTTAACAACACTACCGTCTATAGTTACTTTCCCGTAAAAGACAGGCTCGTCGGCAACTCTTAGTTGGCCATTTGTATGGAAAGGTCCCCATACAGTATCTCGTGTTGTCCACCAGATTGAAGAACCTTCAGAATCAGAGAAATATGCATATTTTGCGAATGAACTTGGTTGAAACAATACTTTAATTGTGTATGTAGTTCCTTTATAATTTGCTGTTGATACAATTTGTCTGATTCTCCGAAAAGCATCTATGGTAGTAAGCGTAACCTGAATGTCACCATAATCATATTCTGTTTCATTTAGCCTGTAATTGAAAGAGTTATCTCCCATTGAATTATTTAAGAATAATTTATTAGCAACAATATTTACACCTGCTGCAGCATAGCTGTGAGCTTTAGATGAATAATAATAATTAGCAAAATTTTCTACTGTACTGGTTGCCATATTATTAAAGTTTCTTCCAGCAACCATAAATATTAAACTAAAACCGAGAACTAAAAGCAATGCACCTTTACCACCCATAATTCCCTCTCATCTTGTTTTTAAATTTCTTGCAGCTAATCTAATTTGTCGCCATATTACTTTCCTTTCTGCAGAATAATCATTGCCATATGCAGCAGGATTTTCTACAGCCACATCAATTTGAATTGTGCAAATGCCTAAAGGAGGTTGTGAAGGCATTTCACTCGGTTTTAATGTGTCCCCCATTGCATCATAATAAGTCAGCTTAAATTGTGTCACTCCAAGATTTGAACCCTTTACCGGCTGGTTATTTACGACTCTGTATAAAATTCTATCGTTTGGATTTGGAGTTGAATTTAATTCTGTTTTACTTCCCAAAAAATATTTCAATGTATCGGGGTTGCCATCACCTTCTAAATTTGATTGACTTACAGCAACATCCGTTAAAAATGTTATACTTGTATCTGTAGCATTAATTATTGCTTTTGCTGGATCAGGTATTCTTGTCCAATCAGCACAATAACCTATCTTCCTAAAATCATATTCAATAATTTGTACGAGGTCAACTAGATTTTGCTGAACAATTCTTTCACCACTGAACAAATAATTATTTTCTATTGCTGTATCATTCATCCTAAGCAAAATCATCAGCAGTAAACCGCCAATGATTGTTGAACCAAGTATGTCTAATAATGTACTAAATCCCATTATTTAAAGTTCCAGTAACTATAAATTGTTGACATTCTGATAGTATCTTCCATTGCTGAACTTGTTACTAAAACCTGTAATCTTTTATGCCATGTTCTGACTGTACTTACTTTATTAGGATCGCTGTCGCTGACATAATCAACACTGCAGTATGTATTAAAATAAAGCTTTTTTTTCGGGTCCATAGGGTCAATTTGTATTGAATCTATATGAGGAACATATCTGTAACAATTATAATCATCAAAATCATCTAATAAATTCGGGTTATTTCTGGACTCTCCGGCATCTAGCCCCAAATTCTGAGGCAAAGTTAATTGGCTTTCATTTGTTACTTCAGTTGTATCTGTTTTTTCATCAAAGGCTTTGCTTATTGCCCTCTCAATCATTGATGTTGCTAATGAAGTTGCCATAATTCCATAACGATTGGTAATCATTGTTGTATTAGTTGTTAAAAATCCTCTGTTTACAGTAAGTATGACCGTACTTAAAAGGAATATCGCACCAATTGTTATTAACATTTGACCAGTATTCATAACAACACCTAATGACTCATATAAAAATTAAATAAAATACACTATTATTGCTATACAAATATTATGCTATTATAAATTAATGTGATTTTGTTCAAAATGAAAAGAAATTTATAATCTATATGTAATTTTAACTGGTATTTATTTCCCAAATTAAAAAGTGATTTAAATATGGATCCAATTAATTTATTAATTATCATTAATCTAATAGCCACAATTAGTGCAAATTGGAGCGGGGCAAAAAAAGGCTTAAGAACTTCTGTTACTAAAGTAATTGAAAGACCTCATACATATCTTCAAAAACTGCCACCTAATATTTCTGCTTTAATTTTAATTCTTATTATTCTTGGAATTTTTGATTTGGGAAATCTATCAATTAAAAATGATGAAAAATATCAAATGTTTAGAATTGCTGGGCTAATAGTGTTCATTACTTTTTCGTGGCTTCAAGTCTCTGCTTTTAAATCTCTTGGAAATTATTACACACAGGATATTGTTATACTTAAAGAGCATAAATTAATAAATAGTGGCTTATACAAATTTATCAGACACCCTCAATATCTCTGTCAAATACTAAGTGACATTGGAGCAGGAATTGCTTTGTTTAATTATTTAATAGTTCCAATTGTAGTTTTAGTTGAGCTGCCACTTTTTGTTTTGCGGGCTCGTTACGAAGATAAATTACTTGAAAAATATTTTAAGGAAGAATTTATTAATTATAAAAAACAAAGCGGCTTTTTCATTCCATTTATTGGATAAAATTTTATGAGGCTTTTCAAATTAATTTTATTTTTTTTGTTGATTTCAAATTATGGTATTTATTCTCAAAGACTATTAAAAATTTCCGTCGAAATTAATAACGAAAAATCATCCCTTTCTTATGTTTCAAAAAATGGCAATATCTTTGTTTCTTCTAAAGAATTAGCAGAAATCTTATCAGTAAATTTTTATTATAATTCAGAAACCCACAAAATAGAATTAAAATTTCAGAATTATATACTCAGATTAACTGCAAAAAATAATTTTATTGTTTTAATCAATAAAGAAAATAACTCTCAATCAGTTTATCAACTTCCATTATATACTCTTCTAATTAATAATGATGTTTTCATCCCAATAGGCTTAATGACAGAATATTTAACTGCTGCGAGTGGTAAAAATTTTGTTTTTCATTCGAGCACAAGAACTTTATCAATTCGCGATAGAACCACCAATAATCAAAATCAAATAGATTTAAGTAAACTTGTAGAACAAAATTCTAAATACGACATTAATGAAATTTCTATTGAAGAAAAAATTAATGGTACACTAATTCGATTTACGGCAAAAAAGAAAATTATTTTGCCTCGTCACTCCATTCACAATAATGTATTATATGTTTTTTTTGTAAATGCAAGCATAAATCCTGAAATTATCAAAAACATCGTTCCTGTAGGACTTATCAAAGAATGTAAATTAACAATAACATCAGCGCAAAATAGTCAATTTGAATTTTCTTTAAATGAAGGTTACTCCACTACAGAAATTCTTCAAGACGAAGAAACAAATGACATCATTATTACAATTCATAATAAAAATTTTATTGAAAGAATAAAAGTTAGCAACAAAACAAAGTGGCAGTTCGATGCAGTTGTAATTGATGCAGGGCATGGCGGCAAGGACCCTGGCGCAATAGGAATTACTGGAGTAAAAGAAAAAGATATAAATCTTCAAATTGCTCTTAAACTTGGCAAACTACTTGAAAAAAATTTGCCTTCAGTCAAAGTAATTTATACAAGAAAGTCAGATGAATTTATTGAATTATATAAACGTGGAAAAATTGCCAACGAAGCTGGTGGAAAACTTTTTATTTCTATTCATTGCAATTCTACCCCTCAAAAAAATATTTCGAACGGAGGTTTCGAAGTTTATCTTTTGAGACCGGGCAGAACTAAAGAAGCAATTGAAATAGCAGAATTTGAAAACAGTGTAATAAAATATGAAGACAATCCTCAGCGGTATCAGAAATTAACAGATGAAAATTTTATACTTGTTACTATGGCTCATTCACAATACATGAGATATTCAGAAATGTTTTCAGATTTATTAAACAGTGAATGGAAAAACACAGTAAAAATTCCTTCAAATGGACTTAAGCAGGCAGGTTTTTTTGTTCTCGTAGGAGCATCAATGCCATCGGTATTAATTGAAACAGGTTATCTTTCAAATAAAAAAGATGAAGCTTACTTAAAAAGTCATTCTGGTCAAAATGAAATTGCCAGAGCAATATTTAATGCAATTGTAAAGTACAAAGAAATTTACGACAAAGAAATTGATATTCTTTCTAAAAGCGAAGAAAAAAATTAAATCCTATAATTTATTTGAATAATAGATTCCTCCTTTAATTATTCCAAATTTTTCTCTTTCGATTTTTAAAATGTTTTGTTATGATTTTTTATATTAATGTTTACACTTTAATAAAATAATATTATGAAAAACTTTGAATTAGTCTCAAATTATCAGCCAGCGGGTGATCAGCCAAAAGCCATTAAAGAACTTGTAGAGGGATTAAGAAAAGGATTAAAACATCAAGTGCTTCTCGGTGTTACGGGAAGCGGAAAAACTTTTACAATGTCTCATGTAATCAAAGAAATTAATAAACCAACACTTGTAATTTCTCATAATAAAACCCTTGCAGCACAGTTGTATTCAGAATTCAAATCTTTCTTTCCAAATAATGCTGTTGAGTTTTTTATAAGTTACTATGATTATTATCAGCCAGAAGCTTATGTGGTTAAGAGAGATTTATATATTGAAAAAGATTTTTCAATAAATGAAGAAATAGATAGATTAAGACTGAAAGCCACTACAGCATTAATTGAAGGAAGAAGAGATGTAATAATTGTTGCAAGCGTTTCATGCATTTATGGAATTGGAGCACCTGACGAATATGCCCGACAAATTTTATTCCTAAGAAAAGGACAGACAATTGAACGAAAAAAATTAATGAGAGATTTAATAGATATTTATTACACAAGAAATGATGCCGAATTTTCAAGAGGTTCATTTAGAGCACGAGGAGATGTAATTGAAATAATTCCTGCATATCAATACGAAGAAGCTGTGCGTGTTGAATTTTGGGGAGATGAAATTGAAAGGCTCTCAATTATTGATTCATTAACAGGAAAAGTAATTAAAGAAGTTGAATCGGTGCCAATTTATCCTGCTAAATATTTTGTTACAACAAAAGACCAAATTAACCGTGCCATTCAGTCAATTGAAGAAGAGCTTAAGGAAAGATTACAATATTTCTGGTCCCAGGAAAAATATGTTGAAGCACAAAGACTGGAACAGAGAACAAAATTTGATATTGAGATGATGAGAGAAATTGGATATTGTTCAGGGATAGAAAATTATTCACGACATCTTGATGGCAGACCGCCGGGTTCTCGTCCATATTGCCTGTTTGATTATTTCCCAAAAGATTATCTTTTGATTATTGATGAATCTCATGTTACAATTCCTCAGATTCGAGGAATGTATAACGGAGACAGGTCACGAAAAGAAACTCTTGTTGAATATGGATTTCGTTTACCTTCAGCTTTGGATAACCGTCCTCTAAAATTTGAAGAATTTGAGGAAATGATTAATCAGGTAATTTATGTTAGTGCAACACCGGGAGATTACGAACTCGAAAAAAGTGGAGGTTCTTATGTTGAGCAAATTATTCGTCCAACTGGATTAATTGACCCGGAAATTGAAGTCCGTCCCGTTAAAGGACAGATTGATGATTTAATTGGTGAAATTAGAAAAAGAGTTGCACAAAATGAAAGAGTGCTAGTTACAACTTTAACAAAAAAAATGGCAGAAGATTTAACTGATTATCTCGATAAATTGAATATTAAAGTTCGTTATATTCACAGCGATATTGATGCACTTGAAAGAGTTGAAATAATTCGTGATTTAAGAATGGGAGATTTTGATGTACTCGTTGGTGTAAACTTGCTTCGTGAAGGTCTTGATTTGCCGGAAGTTTCATTAGTTGCAATACTTGATGCAGATAAAGAAGGTTTTTTAAGAAGCGAACGTTCACTTATGCAAACAGCAGGCAGAACCGCACGAAATGTTAATGGTAAAGTAATTATGTATGCCGATACAATTACAGAATCTATGCGTAAAACAATTGAAGAAACAAACAGAAGAAGGAAACTTCAACAAGAATACAATGAAAAACACGGAATTACTCCAAAAACAATTTATAAAAGCGTTGAAGAAATTCTCTCGTCAACTTCGATTGCAGATGTTAGAAGAAAAGATTATGAAAGAGAAGAAGCAACAATGCTAAAAGTTGTTGAACCAGTAATAAAATACATGTCAAACGAACAACGACAGGAGCTAATTGACCAGATGACAGAAGAAATGTATGCAGCAGCACGTGACCTTGAATTCGAACGAGCAGCTTATCTACGAGATGAAATTGAAAAATTAAAGAAACTGATTAAATAAAAGCATTATTTACTGTTTCCCAAATTCAATTTTATTTACTCTTTACAATTGCCAATACAGCAATCTTTTTCAAATTATAGAGAAAACTTCTAATTATTTCTTTCTATAATTAATCTATATCTTGTTGAAGTCAATCAATCAAATACAAATAATTTGGAAGTTTAATTTTGTAGCCTGAATTTCCTCCAACCAAATCACTCCACTGGTCACCAACATTTGCAATAATTTCATAGCTTTTTTTCACAAGTTCTTCTCTTTTCATTGCTTTAAACTCTGCAGCTGGAATATTATGTTCTTCTTTTGTTCTTGTTATTACTGTATCGAATTTTGTGTAGCCCTGTTCAATTAGATTATTTATTGTTGCATCTCTTACTTCTTCATATCTGCCAGAGATAAAAATAATATGAACATTTTTTGAAATAAGATAATCATAAAATCTTTTGGTTTCTTTAATTGCTTTTGCTTTTCCTTCTTTAATCCAGTTGTTCCATAAATCCATTATAAATCCAAAACCTAATGATTTTATATGTTCATAATTAGAAAGGGCTGTTTCGTCAATATCAAAGACAACAGCTGAATTTTCATTTATTTTGATTTTATTTATATGATTAATAGCATCATCAATTATTTTAGAACATTCATAGTCATAAAGTCCCGATTCATAATAATTTTGTACAGCATTTTTAGCAGCATCAAGATTTACAACTATTATCGCCGTATCAGTTGAATTGCAGGAAATAAATAAAAATAATATCGGAAGGAGATAAAAGAATTTATTTCTCATATCAATTCTCTAATAAAACAATTAAAGAATATATTTGCTAAGGTCTCTGTTCTTAACAATTTTATCTAACTTCTGCTTAACCATATCACCTGTAATTTTAATTTTTGATTCTGGCTTTTTATCTGGCACATCAAATAAAATATCTTCCAATAATGTTGTTAAAATTGTATGCAGTCTTCTTGCACCAATATTTTCAACCTGTTCGTTCACAAGTGCAGCTGTTCTTGCAATTTCTTTAATAGCTTCGTCAGTAAATTCAATTTGAACGCCTTCAGTTTGAAGCAAAGCAGCATATTGTTTTAGAAGTGCATTTTCGGGCAGAGTAAGAATTTTAATAAAATCCTCTTCCGTTAAACTTTTCAGTTCAACACGTATTGGAAATCTGCCCTGAAGTTCTGGAATTAAATCTGATGGTTTGGACACATGAAATGCTCCTGAAGCAATGAATAAGATGTGTTCTGTTTTTACAGGTCCATATTTGGTATTTACAGTAGAACCTTCAACAATTGGAAGCAAGTCTCTTTGTACACCTTCGCGGGAAACATCTGGACCATGAGTACTTTTGCTTCCTGCAATTTTATCTATTTCATCGATGAATACAATTCCCGATTCCTGAACGCGTTGAATTGCTTCCCGCTGAACTGCTTCCATATCAATTAATTTTTCTGCTTCTTCCTGTGCAAGAATCTGACGGGCTTCTTTGATTGTGGTTTTTCTTTTCTTTTTCTTTTTAGGAATCATGCTGCTCAGCATATCCTGAAGATTCATTGTAATATCATCCATTCCCATTGGGCCAAGTACCTGCATGCCGAATGCTGGAGTTGAAACATCAAATTCTATCATTCTTTCATCAAGTTCTCCATTACGCAGCTTTTCTCTCATCCATTCTCTTGTTCTTTCATTACGAATTTCTTCGTTCTCTCCATTTTCATCTTCAACTTTAACCGATTTTTTAACCGGTGGAATTAAATAATCGAGAATTTTTTCTTCTGCCATTCTTTCTGCTTTTTCTTTAACTTCAAGAGTTTTTTCTGATCGGACCATATTAACTGCAATTTCTGTTAAATCACGAATCATCGATTCAACATCTCTTCCTACATAGCCAACTTCAGTATATTTTGAAGCCTCCACTTTTACGAAGGGCGCACCAGCTAATTTTGCAAGTCTTCTTGCAATTTCTGTTTTTCCAACTCCTGTTGGTCCAATTAAAATAATGTTATTTGGCATTATTTCTTCTTTAATGCTTTCTTCAACTTTTTGACGACGCCATCGATTTCTCAATGCAATTGCGACAGCTCTTTTTGCTTCGTCCTGTCCAATTATATATTTGTCCAGTTCTTTAACTATTTGTGAAGGAGTAAGCTGTTTCATTAAATTGTCATTCATAAAATTCTCCAAAACTATTTATTCAATAACTTCAATAGTTATTCTGTCGTTTGTATAGATACAAATTTCTGCTGCTGTTTTAAGTGCCTCTTCTACAATTTCCTTTGCTGATAAGTTGCTGTATTTTTTTAACATTTTTGCTGCAGCAAGGGCATACATTCCGCCGCTTCCAATTGCAACTATATTATCTTCCGGTTCAATTACATCTCCCGTGCCCGAAACAATAAAAGCTTTTTCCTGAGACAGAACTGCCAGCATTGCTTCAAGTCTTCTTAAATATTTATCAGTTCTCCAATCTTTTGCTAATTCAACTACGGCTCTGTAAACATTTCCGCTGAAAGCTTCAAGTTTTTCTTCAAATCTTTCAAGAAGTGTAAATGCATCGGCAGTAGAACCAGCAAACCCGCATAAAACTTTACCATTCAACAATTTTCTAATCTTAACAGAATTGTGTTTCATAACTGTATTGCCAAGTGTTACTTGACCATCGCCTCCAAGAGCAGCTTTGCCATCTTTTATTAAACCAATTATTGTTGTTGAACGAACTTTCATTTATATCTCCCAAAAAAATTTTTTGAACTATTTTCTAAAAAATATTTTATATGGGAAAAGCCTTGGAACTTTTCTTTGATATTCCATATAAGTTAACCCGTATTTTTCAATCAATTTTTTTTCTTCATAAATTGAACCAATATAAAAATAAATTACAATGCAAATGAATGTAACAAAATAAAATAAATCCATTGATGGTCTTAATCCCAGAAACAAAATCGAAAAAAAATAAATTGGATGCCGAACATATTTACCTGCCCCGATAATTCTGAAAGTTTCCCTTGCATCTTCATCTTCAATTTTATATTGACCTTTCAAAAATCTAATGATTTGCGATATTCCTGCAAATTCTTTCAAATCAATTCCTTTTAATGACCAGATTAATCCTCCAAAAGAAATTATTTGAAGTACAAATGTAACAATATCAAAAGGATAATGTAAGTCATAAATTAATATATCTGGTTTTGGAGAAAGGATGTAGAAAGCAAGGAACAAAATTATAGAACTAAAATTGTAGAATAATCGATAGAATGCAATTTTTTCTCCAATATTATTAATTAACTTGTGTTTGATTTTACTCGAAGCAAGAAAAGAATGAGAAAAAGCAAAAACTGAAAATAAAAGAACAATTAAGATAATATCGACAATCATAATTTTTTACGCAGACGAGCAATCGGAATTTTCAATTGTTCACGATACTTTGCTACAGTTCTTCTTGCAATATGAATTCCTTTCTCCTGAAGTATACTTGCAATTTTATCATCACTGTATGGATTATCTTTTGGTTCATTTTCACATATTTCTTTAATTAGTTCTTTTATATGCTTGTTTGAAATTTCATCTCCGCTGTCGGTAGAAAGTCCTTCGCTGAAGAAATATTTTAATTCATGAATTCCTTGCGGACTTTGAACATACTTACCATTAACAACACGGCTTATTGTAGAAATATCCATTCCAATCTCATCTGCAATATCTTTATAAATCATCGGCTTCAAATACTTGGGCCCATTTTCAAAAAATTCATATTGCTTTTCAAGAATTGTTTGCATGATTTTTAATAGTGTATTTCTTCTTTGCTGCAATGATGCAATAAACCATTTAGCAGACTCAAATTTTTCGCGTAAGAATTTGTGCGTTTCTTTGTCTCTTTCAGATATTTTTCTTTTTCTTTTGTTGGATTCAATCATTTCAAGATAAGTTTTACTGATTGTAACCGAAGGCACGCTTTTATCGTTAAGTGTAACTATGTAATTATCATCAACTTTTTCAATAATAAAATCAGGAGTAATTTGATTTACTTCTTCCGCGTCAATATTTCCTTCGCCCGGTTTTGGATTTAATTTTTGAATGATGCTAATTGCAGTTTTAAGTGTTTCTTTTGACAGATTAAGATTTTTTTGAATGTTATCAAATCTTTTATTTACAAAATCATCAAAATGTTTTTCAAGAATTTTTTCTGCGATATATGAATAATAAGGGTCAAAAGAAGAGTTTCTTATTTGAACCAAAAGACATTCCTGAAGATTTCTTGCACCAAGTCCCGGCGGATCAAGTGTTTGAATTAAGCTTAACACCTTTTCTGCTTTTTTAACATCAACATCAATTCCTTCAAATAATTTTAAATCATTTACAAATTTTTCAAGGTCTTCTTTGAAATAACCATCTTTATCAAGCGCTCCAATTATATTTTCTCCAAGTATCATCTCTTCTTCAGTTAAATCGAGCATGTGCAGCTGATCAATTAAACTGTCTCTTAAAGATTTTCTTTGTGGTGTAACTGGATAAAATTTTTCTTCATCCTGACTTCTGTTCAATCTGTCAAATTCGTACTCATACTCTGCATCGTTCATAAAATCTTCTAAATCAAATTCGTCTTCCTTGCTGTTATAAGTTTCTTCCTCTTCTTCATCAATTACAATTTCATCCTGCTCTTCTGTTTCTTCTTCGAGTTGTTCCAGCGATACTTCTTCTTCCATTGTTTCTTCAAGTATCGGGTTCAACTCGAGTTCAGTCTTAATTCTTTGTTCTAATGCTAATGTATTTAATTGAAGTAATTTTTGATACTGAATTTGCTGTGGGGATAGTTTTTGTTGTAGTGCTATTTTTTGTTGTAACGATAACATAGTTTACCCAATTACCTTTTTTATTTTCAAAACCCAATCTTTTCCGAATGCCCGCTCAAGTGCGCTTTTGCAAAAATTAAAAATTGTTGTTGAAGTTTTTTCTCCCTTCTCAAGTGCAGGGTGACATTCGGAATACTTTTCAAACCTTAATACATGCCCTCCAAAATTTGAAACTCTTATTGGAAATAAATGACAAGAAATAGGTTTAATAAAATCAATCTTTCCATCATTATAAGCTTTTTCAATTGCACACTTTGCAATATCACCTTCATAAGTTACAAATACACAGGCACGGTTATTTATGCTTCTTGTCATTATTTCATCATGAACTTTGAACCAGAACCCATTTTTTTCAATTTCTTTTTTATGTTCATCGGGTAAATATTCTTTAATCTGGGGAAGTAATTTATTAATTATTTCTACTTCCTCTTCCTCTAATGGTGCACCATAACGGCTTTCCATAGTGCAGCATGCACCTTTACACTTCGATAAATCACACTCAAAATTGGTTTCCCAGATTTCTGAGTTTACCATAACATTGTCAACTTCTATAAAATCTATATCCATAACTCTATATTAGTTTTTCAAAAGATACGAATTTTTGTTCTCTCTTTAAAAAAATATAGAAAAAATCGTATTCTCAATGCAACTGCTTATTAGTGTAATTCAAAACTAAAAGATAAATTTACATAAAAAGTTTTGGGTTTATGGAACTTACAGACAAAATAATTCTCTTAACAGGAGCTTCATCCGGAATTGGGAAAGCATTAACCGAAAAGTTATCAAAAGAGAAATGCAAACTAATCTTATGTGCAAGACGATTAGACATACTCGAAAAATTTAGAGAAGAACTAAAACATTCTGCAGAAATTTTTTCATTCAAGTGTGATGTTAGCAATAAAGATGAAGTTGATAGCACTTATAAAAAAATTAAAAAAGATATTGGGGATATCGACCTTGCAATTCTAAATGCCGGTGTGGGCTACAGAATGGACATTGATAATTTTAATTCAGAATATGCAAAGGAAACATTTGGAGCGAATTTTTTTGGTCTGATTTATTGGATTGAAAATTTAATTCCAGATTTTTTGAAAAGAAGAAAAGGAATTATTGCAGGTGTTTCGAGTCTTGCCGACAACAGAGGATATTCCAAAAGCGGATTTTATTGCGCAAGTAAAGCTGCTGCCACAATTTTTCTTGAAGGTTTACGAGTAGAATTAAAACCTTATGGAATAAAAGTTATAACAATTAAACCCGGTTTTGTAAAAACACCCATGACAGACAAAAATGAATTTAAGATGCCTTTTTTAATGTCGGCTGAAAAAGCTGCAAATATTATTTTAAAAGGCATTAAAAAAGAAAAACGAATTATTCAATTTCCTTTGCCTACTGTGATTTCTTCAAGATTAATTGGATGCTTGCCATCAAGTTTATATGAATTTCTAATGTCACATTTTAATGAAAAGTAATGTAATGAAAAACTATTTGAAAAATGTAATTTACTTTCTTTTGCTTCTCTTCTTTTTAATTTCATGTGAATATGATTTCCCAGTTGAACCTGTTTTTAATAAGCGGGCTGATTTAATTAGTTATGAATTTTTAAGCAGTGTTAAAGCTGACCATTTGAAATCACTTATTAAAGAATTTAATATTGATGAATCACTTAAAAACAAATTTATTTACGATGTTGATGTTTATAAAATTGTTTATACAACTTTAAATCCGCAGGGCAGAATTGTAAAAGCATCTGGTGCGGTATTTATTCCAAAGGGAATTGATAACTTATCACTATTAAGTGTTCATCACGGAACGCAAACAAAAAGAAGCTATGTGGGTTCGGTAAATCCATATTATGCAATTGAAGGATTTACAGGAGCATCAGCTGGTTATTTAACAATAGTTCCCGATTACCTTGGGCTTGGAGAATCAGATATGATTCATCCATATCATCATGCAAAATCTTCTGCAGATGCAGTTATTGATTTCATCAGAGTTTCGAGACTGACAGCACAATACCTCGGCATCAAATTAAATGGACAGGTATTTTTAATTGGCTATTCAGAAGGCGGATATGTAACGCTTGCTGCTCAAAGAGAAATTGAAAAAAATTATAGAAATGAAATTAACATTACTGCTTCAGCACCAATGGCTGGAGCATATGACCTTTATTTAACTTCACAATTAATTTTAAAGAACAAATTTTATGAACAGCCTTCCTTTCTTGCATTCTTAATTGTTGCTTACAATAACATTTATGGATGGAATAAAATTGATTCAATATTCAACTCACCATATGCCGAAAAAATTCCACAATTATTTGATGGAACAAAAACAACTTCTGAAATTAACGAAGAACTTACAAATGATTTATCAAAATTATTCAACCAAAAATTTTTAAGTTCATTCCTCAATGGCAGTGAAAAAGATTTTACTTTTGCATTGAAAGAAAATAGTTTAATAAACTTTGTTCCTGTATCTCCTACAAAATTATTTCATGGTGATGCAGATGAATTTGTACCTTATGAGAATTCATTAAATGCACAAAATTATTTTAAATCACACGGGGCAAATGTTGAACTAATTACCATTAAAAACGGAACTCATTTAAGTTCTGCAATTCCAAGCATAATAAATGCAATTGATTGGTTCGAAAGTTTCAGAGTAAAAAAAATGATTGCTTCTAAAAAAACACTTATAAATATTTATGAGCAGCAATAAAATTATGGGGGTAAATATGAAAAGAATTATAATCCCAATTATTATTCTATTTGTATTTTCATCATTAATAGCACAAGAAAGCGAGGTAATTAAACTTCCTGCACCACAAACAGAAATTGGCAAGCCATTAATGCAGGCATTAAAACTTCGCTCATCAACAAGAAGTTTTGATACAAAAAAAATACCACTTCAAGATTTATCAAATTTGCTTTGGGCTGCATATGGTATTAATCGTCCTGAAAGTGGTAAAAGAACAGTTCCATCCGCAATGAACTGGCAGGAATATGATATTTATGTTGTTCTTCAAAATGGTGCATATCTTTATAATGCAAAAGAAAATGAATTAAAACTTGTTACTAAAGATGATATAAGAGAATATTGCGGTGTTCAAGATTTTGTTAAAACTGCTCCACTCAATTTAGTTTATGTTGCAGATTTTTCAAGAGTATCTCGAGTAAATGAAGAAGATAAATTATTGTTCGTTGCTGCAGACTGCGGATTCATTGCTCAAAATGTTTATTTATATTGTGCATCCGAAGGATTTGCTTGCGTTGTAAGAGGAATGGTAAACAAAGAAAAACTTCCTGAAGCATTGAAATTGAATTCGAATCAAAAAATTATTTTAGCACAAACAGTAGGTTATCATAAAAATTAATTATCAATTATTTAGAACAAAAATTCTGTTACTTATTTTTGTAAACAAAAAAGAGTGATAAAATGGGAAAGTTCAAATATGTTATAAAAAGAAGTGGAGCAATTGTACCTTTCAATCCCGAAAGAATTGTAAATGTAATTTACAGAGCTGCAGTAGCTGTTGGAGGGCGTGACAGAGAACGCGCAGAAGAATTAGCCAAACAAGTTATTGCTTTAATGGAAGAAAAATATGAAGAAGGTTATAAGCCTCATGTTGAAGAAATTCAGGATATGGTTGAAAAAGTATTGATTGAAAATGGTCATGCTAAAGTAGCAAAGGAATTTATATTATATCGAGAAGAAGCGGCACGCCGAAGAAGAGCAGAATCACGACATTTATCAAGACCATCTGAATTTATTCCATGGGCAAAAGTGTGGAATTCACTTGACTGGGCTGTATCACACAATCTTCATACAGTTGATGCTCTAAACGAAAGAATAAGAAAAGGAGAGTTTCCGCAAATTGTTCATGAATCAGAAACAGCTTATGAAACTCAGCTCGATACTGCTGCTGAATTAATTAAAGAACGCAGTAAAGAATTAAAAATGGTTATGGTAAGCGGTCCTTCTTCTTCTGGTAAAACCACAACAACATTGAAACTTGAGCAAAGATTAAATAAAATGGGGATGAAGTTTGTTCCTCTGATAGTTGATAATTACTTCTTCGATTTAGAACTTCACCCAAAAGATGAATTTGGTGATTATGATTTTGAAACACCTCAAGCATTAGACCTCGAATTGATAAACGAGCACTTAAAAAAATTAGCTAATGGAGAAGAAGTAAAAATTCCTTATTATGATTTCAAAGAAGGAAAAAGATATTTAGACAGAACCCCTCTTAAAATAGAAAAAGATGAAGTATTGCTGATTGACAGTTTGCATGGATTATTTCCGGAATTCAGCAAAGAAATTCCATTAGAACAAAAATTTAAACTTTATCTCGAACCGCTTCTTCAGATGAAAATGCCGGATGGAAAATATATAAGATGGACAGACTTGAGATTAATACGCAGAATGTTAAGGGATTCAGTTCATCGTGCATATAATCCTGAACAAACTTTATTGCACTGGCATTATGTTCGTTCTTCAGAAAAAAGAAATATTTTACCTTATTGTAATACAGCAGATTATATTATCAATACATCAATGCCATATGAAGTACCGCTTTATCGTCCAAAATTATTAGAACATTTTAGAGAATGGGAAAAGAAATATGATGGTGACCCGTTAAGAGAAGATGCATATGAAAGAGCATCTCGTGTAAGAAAAATGCTTGAATCTGTAGAACCCGTTGAAGATGATACCCCAATTCCCGGTGATTCTGTTCTTCGCGAATTTATTGGAGGAAGCACATTAAAATATCATTAAAAAATTTTTAATGTTACTAATGCATTTCTAAATGTTATTCCCCTGAAAGCAGAAATTTTAATCATGGTAAATTCCTACTTCAGGGGAATAACTTTTTATGTTTCTTTTAATTATGAAACCTGTTCTTTTGCTAACTTTCTTTTCTTAAAATAATTTTTAACTTTTTCACCTGCATGTTCAAAAACAATATAAAGTATTGGAACAACTATAAGTGTAAGCAGCGTAGTTGCAGTCAAGCCGCCAATTACTGCTTTTGCCAATGGCGACCATGTTTCAGAACCCGAACCTAATTCAATCGCAAGTGGAACCATACCAAGAATTGTGGTTAATGCAGTCATTAATACAGGTCTTATTCTTGCTTTGCAGCTGAATTCTACTGCTTCGTATAATTCCATTCCCTTTCGTCTTTGTTGATTAATATAATCTACCAAAACAATTCCATTATTCACTGCAATTCCGACAAGCATAACTATTCCAACTAAAGCCATAACGCTTAATGTAGTTCCAGTTATTGCAAGGAAGAAGAATACACCAATAATCGAAAGTGGAACTGTAAACATTATTATCAATGGATCTATTAGAGATTCAAACTGAGATGCCATTATCATATAAACTAATAAAACAGCAGCTATAAAAGCTAGTCCTAAATAAAAGAAAGCTTCCTGCTGGTCTTCTGCTGTTCCACCAATTATTACTTGATACTCAGATGGTATGGGTGTTTCTGCAATAATTTTTTTAATTTCATTTACTGCCGAAGAAAGGTCAATTCCCGATAATCCACATCCTACAGAAACAAATCTGCTTTGATTTTCTCTAAAAATTGTTGGACTTGATTGTTCTTCTCTAATTTCTGCTATATCCTTTAATTTAATTCTTCCTCCTGTTGGCAAAGCAATATCAAGTTCTTCAAGTGCATCTTTAGATTTTCTGTATTCTCTTGCAAATTGAACATAAATATCATACTCATCACCTTTTTCACGATACTGAGATGCAACTTTTCCCTGTATTGCTGTAGAAATATTCATTGCTACTTGAAGTGTCGATAAGTTATAATGGTTCAACAAGTCTTTATTTAAATGAACCTGAATTTCGGGAGTTGTTTCTTTTGTATTCAATGAAATATCTACTAAGCCTTTAATTTTTTCCATTTTCGATTTTAATTCATTAGCAATTGCTTTTGCTCCATCGATATCAAAACCAATAATTTTTACTTCAATATCTTTCTCGGTTGTAAAAGAACCTCCTTCCTGGAAGGTGTATGTAACACCGGGAATTTCATCAAGTTTTTTTCTTAATCTATCCTGAATTTCGAACTGTGATATTTTCCTTTGTTCTCTTGGAGTTAAGCGTATAAAAAATTCAATTGTACTTGATGTTGTGCCATAAGCACCAATACCTTCTCTTGTTCCATAAAATATTGACAATGATTCTAAATCTTTTTTATCAACTACTTCTTTAACAATATCTTCAATTTGGTAAGCATACAATCTTGTTTTTTCAATAGTTGTTCCAGCTGGAGATTCTAACATAACATCAATAAATCCTTCGTCTGTTTTGGGAAGGAACTCGCCGCCTAACAAAGCTGCCAAACCCAATGAAAGTATGAATAAAACAGTAACTGAAATAAGAACAATTTTTTTATGATAAAGTGACCAGTGCAAAATTTTGCTGTATCTATCTGTTAATTTTAAAATCCATTCGCCCACAGCATCTTTCATCCTTGAAAATCGACTTTCTTTCTTAGAAGAATTGAATTTAAGAATATTTGCAGACATCATTGGTACAATTGTTAAAGCTACAAGTAAAGATACAACTAGACTGAAAGTAATTGTAAGAACCATATCCTTAAATAATTGACCTGTTATATTTGGAACAAACAAAACAGGAACAAAAACACTTATTGTGGTCAAAGTAGAAGCAGTAATTGCCATTCCTACTTCTGTTGTACCAATATCAGCAGCATCAAATTTGTTTTCTCCAAGTTCTCTGTGTCTATAAATATTTTCCAGAACAACTATAGAGTTGTCAACAAGCATTCCAACTGCAAGCGCAAGTCCTGCCATTGATATAATATTTAATGTTACATTAGCTAAGTACATTACGGCAAATGTGGCAATAATCGACAGCGGGATTGAAATACCCATAATTATGCTGCCGCGTAAATTTCTTAAGAAGAAATAAATAATAATAAATGCCAGTACAAATGCAATCACAGCAGAGTTACGCAAATTTGTAATTGACTTCATTATAAAATCTGCTTGATCCCAGATAACACTAAATTTTGTTCCCTGCGGCAATCTTGAAATTATATCAGGAATAGCTTCTTTAACTCGGCGGCTTGTAATTACAGTATTTGCATCTGACTGTTTCATAATCATAATCATTACACCTTCGCCAAAATCTGCTCTCACCTCACTTGCATTTTCTTTATAGCCATCTTCTACAGTTGCAACATCTTTGACATAAACAGGAATACCATTTTTATAAGTTATAATTGTTTTTCTTATCTGCTCAAGAGAAGTATATTCACTAAAGACTCTCAGATTATAACTTTTATTTGTTGTCTCAATTGTTCCTGAAGGCAGTAAACCACTGCCATATTGAATAGCCAGTGTTACATCATTGGGGGATAAATCATAAGATGCAAGCAAGACTGGATTTATGTTTACATTAATTTGTCTTTGCAATCCACCCATAGTTTGAACCGAAGCAACACCTTCAACTCTTTCGAGCAATGGTTCAATTTTTTCTTCAGATAATTTTCTTAGTTCTGCGGGGCCAAGATATGGTGAACTAATGCTGATATAACTTATTGGCATCATTGATGGGTCAAAAACAAATACAATAGGTTCAGATGCATCTGCAGGAAGAAAATCCCTTATATAATCAAGATTCTTTCGAATATCATTTTCGGCTTTCTGCATATCGGTTCCATATTTAAATTCAAGAGTAACAATTGAGGAACCCTTAAATGATTGTGATGAAACTTTTTCAATATTTTTAACTGAAGAAACTGCTTCTTCTATTGGTCTTGTTATTAAGTTTTCAATATCTTCGGGACCTACGCCAGGATAATTAGTTATTACTCCAGCAATTGGAAATGTAATATCTGGGAAAAAGTCAATCTTTAATTGCGAAAAAGAAAAAATGCTGAATAAAATTATAACTCCATAAATCATTAAAAGAGTTATCTGCCTTCTTAGAGAAAATTTTGTTAGTATCATAGCAAAATGTTTCCTTATTCAATTACTTTTACTTTTTGATCTTCTTTTACAATATTTTGACCAACAACTATAATCGTATCTCCAATATTCAAACCCTCTGTTATTTCTATTTGACCATCATTCAAGATTCCAGTTTTTACTTCTTTTAATTTTGCCTTTCCATCATTAATTACAAATAGAAAATATTTTTTTACAGGTGTTTGCAATCCAGTTTCTTTATCAATTATGACCTCTGTTTGAGTTAACAAAGCAAATTCAGGAACAACAATTGTGTTCGGATGATTTTCAACCTCAATTAAAAATTCACCAAACATTCCTGATTTTAATCTACTGTCGTTTGACAAAATAGAAATTTCTACTTCCAGAGCTTTCGACATCTGGTCAATGGAAGTATTCATCTGCACAACTTTACCATTAAATTCTGCATCCATAATCGATGGAAATTTAATGCGAACATTTTGACCTGTTTTTATCAAATGAACATCTTTACCTGTTATAAAGACTTTAGATTTCATTTTTGAAGGAGAGATAACCTGAGCAACTGGTTGACCCATATTTATCATCTGATTTTCTTCAACATAAATTGCTGCAACATATCCATCAAATGGAGCTTTTATAAAAGTATTCTCAAATTGTTCTTTTGCCTGTTCGTAAGCTGCTTTTGCCTGATTAAGTGAGTTTTCTGCTGATTCTTTTGCTGCTTTAATTTGATCGAACTGCTGTTGACTAATAGCTTTTTCAGAAAATAATTTTTGCATTCTCTCAAAATCCTGCATTGCCAGTTTTGCCTGAACTTCGGCTGTCTTTATTGCAGAATTTGCAATTTCCAGTCCCTGTTTTTGAACATCATTTTTTAATTGTGCAATTATCTGGTTTTTTGAAACTGGCATTCCAGGTTTAACAAAAATCTTTTCAACCCGTTCGGATGCTTTACTGTAAACAATCACATCTTCTTCAGCAGAAATAGTTCCTGTTGTATGCACATATTTCGAAATTGATTCTGATTTTACTTTATAAATTTTTACAGGAACAGGCTTATCAACATTGTTATTTTCTTCTTTTGAGCATCCAATTATTATTGCTAATAAAATTAATAGAATTATTTTCTTGTTCATTTTTTCCTCATATTATTTCCAGATTTTATCTAATAGCCCGATTGATTTTAATAAATTAAGTTGACTTACATTGTAATTATAAATTCCCTGAAGGTAATCACTTTTGCTTTTTGTGTAAAGTAATTGAGCGTTCAACACATCAAGCTGATTGACCATTCCCTGTGAATAAAGCAAATTTGATATACGAAGACTTTCTTTGTATTGGTCAAGAGCATCTTTAAGACTTTGCAAATTTTTAGAGGCTTCTTTAAAACTGTAATAACATTGTTCAACATCTAAATCAACTGCATATTGC
>CAZNFW010000006.1:0-92623 GCA_964572725.1 uncultured Melioribacter sp. | reverse complement strand
TTAGGAAGAGAAATAGCAACTCTCATAAATGAATATCAGGATGCTGGCAGTTACAGCGTAGAATTATCAGCGGACGAATATAATCTTTCCAGTGGAGTATATTTTTACACATTGAGAGCGGGAAAGAATTTTCTTGTTAAAAAGATGATGTTGGCGAAATAAATTTAAGCCGCTAATTACACGAATTTCCACGAATAAAAACTTGTAACACAAAAAACTGTAACTCGAGATTAATCTCGAGACTGGTATTTATAATAAGAAATGAAATGTCAATATAACTCAAAGTATTCCGTTAAAAACAAGTAATTAAAAAAGTCATACTGAGCGCAAGCGAAGTATCTCAAAATTTAGTTTATAATATTATAATATTGATGCCTCGAATTACACGAATTATCACAAATAAAAAATTTTAACATGAAGTGCAGTTTCTTTGAATCAATAAGCATTACTTTGGAACGAGATTGAGATTATAAATGATAGGTTTGAAAAGCAGAGACTTTAATCAAGAAAGTCTCTGCTGTTGTTTAATAAAACTTTTTTATGATTCTTCAGTTTTCTTTTCTTCGATTACAACTTTTTGTTTATTTCTACCTTTCATAAAAAGAGCGACAATAAGAGCAATAATTATTATTCCCCCTGCAATATAAACCCAATTGAATTTAGATGGCGGTGAAATTTTTTCTTTCCACAAAGCAATATGAGCTTCTATGGAATCTTTATCAGCTTCAGTCATCATATTGTTTTCAATTAAAATTGGAATCCATACGGGTTGAACAGTTTTGAAATAAACACTATCAGTAAAAGCATAATAAGTATTAAGTGATTCGTCTTTACTTTTTACACCTAAATTTTTTATTTCATCATCAATGAAAGAATAAACGCTGTTAACAAATTGCTCTCCACTTCTGAAAGGAAGCAGTGCTAAGTTTTTTTCTCTAAATAATTGATTAATCTGTGTCCAGATTTCATCATTCAATCTTGAATTCCATTCGAAAAACATTCCATCAATATTTGCAATTTGTGCTGCTTTATCCTGCTTTGTCAAATAAACATCACTGAGCTTTGGACCTATTTGTTTCCATAATTTATTAAAATCTCTGTATTGTTTTTTCATTTCGCCTAAATCTTTAGGTGTAAGTTGTGTTACTCTCATAAACTGTATATTATCTACAATGGTTCTTTCAATATTATAAAATAAATTACGGCTGTCAACCCGGGAAATAATTGCTTGTTTCTCTGCTTCGTTTAATGTGCCAGGTGTTTTTAGAAATTCGGTTAATAGGCTGTCGATTATATCCCTTACAAGCAAATCTCTCTGCTGAATATTTGCTTTCAATTGAGCGACTAATCTTTGTAGCGAAGCAATCGTTGCAGCATCTTTTTTTACTTGAAGATTTAATGCTTTTATTTGTGCAATTAAATCCTGATTCTTTTCGCTAAGTTCTGTAACCTGTGATTTTAAAGTTCCAACCTCAGTTTTCAATTCTGTAATTTGTGTGAAATCTCCTTTTCGGATTTCAAGAGCACGCTCAAGTTTTGCAAAAGCAGACTCGAAATTTTCTGGATAAAGAACTTTATCTAATAATTCTTTATCAGCAACAAAATCATTTTTGAATTTGGTAATGTTTTCACCAATTAAGTTGCATTCTTCAAGGCTGCTTGCATCCTTTATAGCATCTTCAAGGAGTTTGTATTGCTTCTTGAAGTTTTGAGTTTTTTCATAGTCTGATTGTGCAAATAAAATTGAACAGAACATGAATGTAAATAATGAAAAGTATAAAATTTTTGTTTTCATTTTTTTACCTCGCAATGCCTTTATGATTCAGTAAATATTTTTTTGAATTGTCAATTAACTCAATGTAAGGAGCTTTTTGATTGAATGCGGGTTGCTTTAATGGCTCTGTTTCTGAAATCAATATTTTGTTTATAAGTTTCATTCCTCCTTCAACAGGAAGCAATACATACACATTTTTAAAATTCGATGAAGTAATAAAATAATATCCTGCCTGACTTCTAATTATTCTAATTTCTTTTCCTAAAGCTAAATTTGAGTCTTTAAGTTCCTCATAAAATATTTTTTTAACATTAATGGAAAATGTATGACGATCTTCTTTTATAAAACCTTTTTCATCAACCTTAATTGCATTTTCAATGGGCCATGAAAAATCTGCAGGATGCAAAATTACTGCAGCACAACCTGTTAAAAATAAAATTGTGCTGATTATTAAAAATATCTTTATTGATTTCATTCTTCCCTCACCTTTAAAAATTAACTACCATAACTTAATGAATTAGTAACTTATTTAGAAGATAGAATTATATTAAAGCTATTCGAATACAAGTTTTTAAAAAATATTTTATGGATAATCAAATTTTACAGCTTATTGGTGATAAATAAAATAAAGTCAAGTAATTTTCTTGAGTTAAAAGTTTTATACATTAAAAATTGGTATGACAAGAATAAGGTGAGTTGCAAAAATAAAATTTTAATAAAGGAGTTAATTTTTTTTTTTCTAAATGTTATTATTTTACTAAAAGAATTTTAACATATATACAAATAGAGGCAGGCGGGGGCAAACCGTATGAAAAACCTCATAAGAATAATTCTGATAGTAATAATAGTAATAATTAATTCATGTGGAGAAGGCATAACCGAACCACAGCCGGGAAGAAGAGATTATGTGTGGGAAGTCGACACACTCAACATGCCGATGAATTTAATTTCATCAATTTGGGGTTCTTCCCCTGACGATGTATGGGTAGTCGGAGGTGGAGGAGACTCGGAAAACAGACTTTTACATTATGATGGTCAAAAGTGGGAAAATTATAATAAGGAATCTATTTATTGTACTGGACAAACATTGTTTGGTTTTAGTAGAAACAATGTCTGGATGGGTGGCGGAGATGGAAGAATATGGCATTATGACGGTGCTAATTGGAGCGAAAATTACAGATATATAGTAGAAGGTGCTGTGAGTGTAACTATTGCGAATATATGGGGGCAAAAACCAAACGATATATATGCCTGCGGAACAATAAATTATCAAAAAAATGTTGGCGATGACCCTATATGGCGCGGATTTATATTGCATTACGACGGAATTTCCTGGAAAGAAATAATAAAAGCAGATTATACATCTAAATTTCTGAAGGTAAGAAAGGAAGGGGATAATGTATATATATTCGATTACAGACCAAGTAAATACGGATCGGATAGCGATGTTGTGGCATTTGATAAAATAGATAAAAAAAATAATTTCACAGAAATCTATTCTGGGAAGTGTGGTGACATTGTTTGGGGGAATCTTTATCTAATTGAAGAAAATGTCTACTTTTTAATCGGGAAGGAAGCTTACAGATATATCAACAATAAATTTGAAAAACGATTTTCTTTAGACCACTCTAATTTTGGGTATCAGTTTTACGGTAGGAATGAAAACGATATCTTCGTCAGAATGAAGGACGGACTGGCACATTATAACGGGAAAGATATAGCATACCTTTATACATACCCTATTTATTCTAAAAGCATTATCAGTGAGCCCCAGTTATTTGATAAGGAGGTATTTTTTATTTTGTGGGAGCCTGCACAGGGAAGAAATATGGTGCTCCATGGTATATTAAAATAAAATTGGAGGGGCGAAAAGCTAATTAAAATATCGGGAATGGCGAGGGTACCGCCATCCCCAAAAATAGCCCATTAAAGGTTGGCACCCTTTATAAAACCTCTGAGTTTATTTGTTTTTATAACAATAAACTTTTAATAAGTAATTCATAATTGATTTTTGCTCTCTCTTTTCTAATCAAGATTTATTTTTTAGATGTCAGTTGTTATTATGCAACAACTTAAATTCAATTTTTATATTTGAATTCTAATTGTGATTTTTATATTTAAGTTATGAACTTAATGTGGATTTTTCTTGTATATGCAATAAAATTATGAATAGAAATGCTAGATGAACATAAGAATAAATTTTATAAGACCTCATTCCTTTTAGCTTTTATAACTATCTTCTATAATTTAATTGAAGGATTAGTATCAACTATATTTGGTTATGAAGATGAAACTTTAGCTCTTTTTGGATTTGGAGTAGATTCTTTTGTTGAAGTAATATCCGGTATAGGAATACTTCATATGCTCATTAGATTTCGGAATAATAATAATGAAACTCGAGATTCTTTTGAGAATACTGCATTAAGAATAACCGGGATTGCTTTTTTTATTTTAACAGCTGGCTTAGTTTTTACTGCATTAAATAATTTAATTTATGGTCATAAACCTAATAGTACTTTTTGGGGAATTATAATTTCCGTTATTTCAATATTTACAATGTCTATTTTGATTTTTTATAAAATGAAAGTTGGTAAGCAGCTCAACTCAAATGCAATAATAGCGGATGCTAATTGTACTAAAACCTGCCTTTATCTTTCGATTGTTCTATTGTTTTCAAGCTTGATTTATGAATTAACCAGATTTGGGGGAATAGATTCAATTGGTGCATTAGCAATTGCATGGTTTTCATTCAAAGAGGGAAGAGAAGCATTCGAAAAAGTTAAAATAGGAGAAACCTGCAGCTGTAATCATTAATTTAATTAATCAAAAATCTTCTCGAGATTTTGATACTTTGAATGAACTTCTTCTACTGCATTAATGATATCCTTTTTTACATTCCCTTTATTTACCATTGAAATTAAATTTTTTACAGCATTTTTTAATTCACTTTTGCATCTGTTGAATTCCTCTTTCTTATTCTCAAATCGTGCAGGCAATCTGGCATTCATCAATTCATTCATTCTTGTTTTTAAAATTTCTGCTGACTTTTTGATTTTATCGTAGTTATAATCCGGTGTGTAGTAGTGATAAAGCATATATAATTCTTGATGAAAAGAATCAAGTTCATTAATAACTGGCTTGATTATTCTAACAAGATGTTCGTATTGAGAATGAATTTGTTCTGCTGCTTTAAGAACTGCGGATGTATCGTTTTTAACAAGTGCAGCTCTATATCTTTCAATTACCGCATCCAGCTTTCTTACACCTTCGTCCCATTTTTCTTTTTTGTCTCTTAAAATTCCCGGGAGCTCTGCAAATTTTATTTTTTCAAAATCTTCATCAATTTGCCGCATTAATGATTTCATCATACCAATATTTTTCTCAGGCCAGGCTGTATGCCATAGCTGATAAATTACATCGTGAAACTCAACTAATTCCTTTACCTCTGCTTTTGTCTCATTGTAGTTATGTTCCTGTGCAAGTAAAGAAAGGGTTGTAGTTAGCAATAGAAAGAGTATTTTTCTCATATAAGTTCCAGATTTTTTTACAAATTTAAGATTATTAGAGTAAAAAGAAAAAGCAATATAAAATCTTAGAGTATTGCTTCATTTTATGCAATGTTGAATAATAAAGTTATTGTTGATTATATAATATTATTCTATTTTAATATCAAAAAAAGGCAGATGATGATAAGAAAGTTATTAATGTTTTTTATTATATCATCTTTATTTTTGTTACAAAGCTGTGATAAAGGAATTGAACCCGAACCTGAAAAACCATCCGGACCTTCAGGTTTTTCAGGCAAAATTACTTTTATCGGCAAATGGCCTGAAGGTGTTAAAAGAACTCATCTTGTTGTTTTCAAAAATCCAATTCAAAAAAGTGAAGATTTTTTCCCGCCAAATCTTTCTTTTGTTTCTGATTCAATTCCTTATAATTCAACTGATTTCATTTATAATTCTATTGAAAATAATTTTTTGCCAATATTACAGTTAGGTGAAGGTGAATATTCATATGTAGTTGTTGCTCAATCTAAATCTCCTGAAATTTCACTTGATAGAAAAGATTGGTATGTAGTTGGTGTTTATTGCATTAATGGCGACCAGACTAAACCAGCAAAATTAATAATTCAGGCAGGCAGAATAACAACTGATGTTAATATTGTTGTTGATTTTAATAATCCACCGCCTCAACCGCCAATGTAATCTATATTAAAGTTGAGGAGAAATTATATGAAAAATTTATGTGTTTTATTTTTACTAATTTTCTCAAATCTATATGCACAAAGTGGCTCAATTAAAGGAAGAGTTATAAATGAAAATGCTCAGCCGTTAATTGGTGCAAATGTTATTATTGAAGGAACATTTTATGGTGATGCTGCAGATGAAAATGGTTTTTTTGAAATTAAAAATGTTCCATATGGAAATTATGTATTAGTGATTTCTGCAATTGGTTACGAAAAAAGAAGCATCAAAGTAAATTTCAATCAAAGTTTTAAATCAATAACCGTTACATTGAAAACTTCTGTAATAGAAACCCAACAGGTGATAGTTACAGCAGGAAAATATGAACAAAAAAAAGGAGATATAACAGTTAGTACAACAGTAATCCAACCTGAAGTAATTAACAAAAAGAATTACAAAACATTCGATGAACTGCTTAGAGATATTCCCGGAGTTCAAATGAATCTCGAACAGGTAAGCATTCGCGGTTCGAGCGGTTACAGTAAAGGAGTGGGTGCAAGAGTTTTAGCCGCAATTAACGGCATCCCATTTTATTCAGGCGATAATGGTGATGTAGTCTGGGAAATGATTCCAATGTCTGATATCGAAAGAGTTGAAATAGTCAAAGGTCCTGCAAGCTCATTGTATGGAACATCAGCTATAGGAGGCGTAATTAATATTGTTACAAGACCATCAGTAAAATCTCCAATAACAAATATAAATTCATACTACGGATTGTATGATAAACCCGCTTATGAATCATGGAGATGGAATAAAAATTACAGAAGTTTTTATGGATTGGAGATAACACATTCAAATTCATATCGAAATTTAGGTTATACAATATCAGTAAAAAAATTTGATGACTTGAGCTACAAGCGTGATAATTTCAGCAAGAAATATTTAGGATATCTTAAATTGAATTATCATTATTCAGAAAATAGTGATATAACTTTTTTTGCAGATTATTTGAATATGAACCGCGGTAATTTTTTATACTGGAAAGATTCTCGTCATGCTCTTGTTCCAAAAGATGAAGATACAAATAAAACAGTTAAATCAAACAGAATTTTTACAGGATTGATTTATCATAACAGATTCAATGAAAATCTTACTGGCGACTTTAAATTCAGTTACTATCATACAAGATTCGATGGATATGGAATTGAAGTTACAACTTCTGATGCTGATTTATTTCGCGGCGAGGCATTGATTAATTATAATCTCTCAAGACTATTTTTGATAACTGCTGGATTTGAAGCTTCCGGCTCGAATGTAAAATCAAATATATTTTCAAATACAAAGTTCAGAGGATTTGCTTCTTACTTTCAAATAGAATACAGGGGAATAAAAAACTTAATCGCCACTTTAGGAACTCGTTATGATTACATAAAATTATTTCCTTTTAGTAGTAAAGATACAATCGGCGGGAAAAATGCGATTACACCTCGAGCAGGATTAAATTATAAATTAAGTCCGGATTTAATATTGAGAACCTCAATTGGAACAGGATTCAGAGCTCCAACTCCTGCTGAAGTATTTACAACTGCAGGTGTTGGCGGTGGAATTGATGTTAAAGAAAATCCAAACTTAAAATCAGAAACAAGTTTTTCTCTTGAACTGGGTGCAATGTATCAATACAACAAAAATCTAAATTTTGATATTGCATTTTACAGAACTGAGTATAACAATTTTATTGAACCTAATTTGACTAAAGAAGGAAAAATCCAATTTATAAACTTGAGCAAAGCCAGAATTTTAGGACTTGAATTTATTGGCGATTGGAATGTTATTCCATCAGTATTAAAATTAATGATTGGTTATAATTATATGTGGGCAAGAGATATTGAAAAAAATAAAGCAATGAAATATCGCCCGCGAAATTCTTTTAATGCTCAGTTAATTTTTAATCCGCTGCCATTTGAATTTGGCATTGACTTTAGATATGCAAGCAAAGTTGAAGAAATTGATTTTGAAATTACTCAGCCTCCTTTAGCACTTGTGATAGATGGAGATAAGAGAGTTCCAATTTATGTTACAAATATTACAGCAGGATATAATTTTTTCATTATGAACAAACCATCAAAAATTTATTTGAATGCAAAAAATATTTTTAATTATTACTATGTTGAATTTATAGGTAATCTTGCACCATTAAGAAATGTTTCTCTTAATTTACAATTGTATTTATAATTTAGGTTAATAAAATGAATTTTGAATTGAGTAATTTAATACCTGTAGCTGTTACAATTTGCACTGCAGATGGCGAAATTATTTATATGAATGATAAAGCAGCGCAAATGTTTAAAAATGAAGGTGGATATAACTTAATCGGAAAAAATTTATTTGATTGCCACAATGAAAAATCTAAAATGATAATTAAAGAACTAATAGAAAAGAAGAAAGAAAATATTTATTCAATAGAGAATAAGGGGAAAAAGAAAATTATTTATCAAGCTCCGTGGTATGAAAATAATGTAATGAAAGGTTTAATTGAATTAGCATTTGAACTTCCTGAAAATATACCACATTGTGTGAGAGAATAAAATTAGTACCCCCGGCGGGATTTGAACCCACATTACAAGCTCCGGAGGCTTGTGTTCTATCCATTGAACTACGGGGGCTTAGTATTCTGAATTCATTGAATAATGTTCATAATAAAAATAAAAAATTTTTTGCTATTAATTTTTTTATAACTTTTATAAAAAAGTAAATAAAACTAATTGCTGTATTGAGTTTTAGAAGATTTTACTAATTTATCAATGAGAATTTTAGATAAGGAGGAAAAAAGTGTCTTACAAAATGAAAAAAGCTGTTGAAGAAATTATAACATCATTAAAAAAGTTACCCGAGCCGGGGAAAAAAACAGGTTCATTCTGGAATTATATGAAAAGTCAATTGTATGAAGAAACACAATGGGATCCCGAGCATATTAAAATAATAGAAGGAGAAATTGATAATTATTTAAGCAAGCTGGATAAAAAATCACTAACAGAGATGTGGAAGGAAACTCCAAATGGTAGAGAAAAATTTGATTCGACTTCTAAAACAAATATAAAGGAAATGAAAGCTGATTTAGTTGATGATTTAATCGGCAGGGTAATGGACAGAATGGACGAAAAATATTCATCACGCGATTCATTTTTTATAGAAACAGAAGAACCTGCATATAAGAAAAAGAAAAATCAAGATGAAGATGGTGATGATTTTGATGAGGATATTGATGAACCAGAAGACTTTACAGAAGATGATTTTGGCTTTGATGATGATATATTTGATGAGAATAGTGAAGATGATGACAATTATTAAAAAATCAATTCTTATTATTTTGACTTCATCACTATTAGTTTATTCACAGGAAATTATTCCATTTGATAGTTCGAAAAATTTAAACGGGTTTCTTCAAAAAGAAATATTTGAATTCAAGTTTAATGATTTGTTTTTATATAAGAGATTGCATGAACTTAGTTTAAATAAAAATTTTTTATATGATTCTACAATTGTTTGGATGCTAACAAAATATTTACTTGGCAATTTTAATGATGGCAGTCTTTATTCAGAAAATTTTGCCGAACAAATAACTTCTCCGCTGCTAACAAAATATTATGAATCGCAAAAATATGCTCCAATAAAAATTGTTTTGCAATCGGTTCAAGTTGGAGCTGTTGGGTATCTTGCATATCTTCATTTAAAAAAGTATGGTTTCTTAAAAAAGAAATGACATGATGATGTAACTCTTTGAGGGTTTTATCAGTCTAAATCACTGCCAATAAGTTGGAGAAAGAGAAATGACACGTTCAATCATACTTTTTTTAATTTTATTTATGTATTCAATAAATAATTATGCACAAGAATTTTTTAGTGATGATGACTCTTCAGAAGTAAAATGTTCCCACTCAAGTTTAGATATTGGAATTGCATCTACAGGTATAAGTTTTGGGAATTCAGAATACTGGAATGGAATCAGAATTAATATCTCAGATTGTGAGGTTAGAAAAATTAATGGAATTAATATTGCTTTGTGGAAACCAGAAGAAATTCCGTCATCAACTATTAATGGTATAGCAATTGGACTTGCCCCAGCAGCAAAAAATATTAATGGATTATCTTTTGGCTTAGCTGCAGTATTAGGCAAAAAAAATTTAAGAGGAATTAATATTGGAACTATTGCAGCTGTTGGTGGAAAATTAGAAGGGTTTAACTTTGGTGGTCTTGCAATTGTAGCAAAAGATAAAATTGCAGGTCTTAATTTTGGTGGTTTTGCAACTGTAGCAAAAAGCGATATTTCTGGAATTAACATTGGTGGATTGGCTATCGTTAACAGCAAAAATATTAATGGGATTAGTATTGGCGGACTTGCACTCGTTTCGAAAGGTAATGTTAGTGGAATTAATATTAGTGGACTTGCATTAGTATCAAGTGGAAGTGTTAGTGGAATTAACATAAGTGGGCTCGCAATTGTATCAAAGGAAGGTATAAAAGGAATTAATTTAGGAGGTTTAGCTTTAGTCAGCAGAGGTGATATTTATGGATTAAATCAAGCAATTTTAGCTACATTTTCAAAAGGGGTAATTAAGGGGATTAATTTTTCCTGCTATAAGATGGAAGCAGAAGAATTTTACGGTTTAAATATTACTCCGGGTTGGGTAGAGGTTAATAATTTCTATGGAATATCAATAGCATCGTATCATAGAATCGAAGGAACTCAAAAAGGATTGGTCATAGGAATTTTGAATGTTGCTGATGAATTAAGAGGTGTTCAGCTTGGATTAATCAATATTGCAAAAAATAACAGAGGAATTTCAAAAGTTCTGCCTTTTATAAATCTTCACTTTTAATTGGGAATAAAAAATTAACAAACGGGGCACAGGTAAAAATTTTTCAAAGCATTGCTTATATAACTTTTCTGTGCCCCATAAATTTTATTGCATGAATTTATTTTCTAGTATAAACAGCGTCAAACATTTTGTATTCTTTTCCATCAATTGTGGAAAACATTTCGTTTGTAAATTTATTATCATCAATAATCCTTGTAACTGAACGCAAGATTACTGTTTTTCCAGTCATAGGATCGAATGATTCTCCAGTGTAAGTAAATGTTTTTGTTTTTTCATCATAATCACCTTTCATTAATATCATTCCTGTTCCCATATTATCTATCCAGTAGCTGTAAAACTTTTTTTCTTTGTTGTCGTAACCATCAATTGCTATTCCTTCGAAAGGCATGCCCATCATGTTTGCACTGTAAGTTGTTTTAAAATATCTTTTACCTAAAATGGGTTCAGTAGTTGTAGTACCTTCAACTTTATAAGAAGCACCAGTTGACCAATCATACATTGTCATCTCTGTATTCCATGAACCAACATAATTGGATAATAATTTATGCATAGGACCGGGAGTCATATATTCCATCCATGCATTCATCTGCTGTTCATTCTGTGCATAAGCATATGCACTGAATAGAACAAAGAGTATAAATATTTTTTTCATAAAAACTCCACTTATAAATGAATAATAATTAATTGATAATTAAACATATATATAATTAATTGAATATCAAATTGATTTAAATTGTATTATACTCAAATTCTCTCATTTGCATTAATGTATTAAGACCAGAAGCTATAAATATAATAATTAAAGCAATCCAGATTAATGTCAGTATTATTCCGATGATTATTAAAATTTTTGTAATACGAAAAAATTTTCCCTGCAGTTCAAATCCCATTCTAAGTGCAGCTGCTTCGTTAGTAGCTTTGAATATTGCAAATTGGTCGGCAGCTTCTCGTATTCTTAATCCAATTATAATAATTGGAACACCAATTACAGCCCCGATTATTGATAAGCATGTTATAGCACCATAAATAATTGTGAACATTCCTACAAAACGCATATCTTTAATCATCTTATCAAAAATCATTTGAAATGGTGAAATCGGTTTAAATTCATTAGATTGTGATTCGAGATTAATTCCTTCAAATTGTTCCATTACAATTCTCCTATTAATTAAACTTTATATAATGGATTTAATTGATTATTTCCTGATATGCTTACATTCAAATCATTCAATAATCCATTTTCAATACTGTAAATCCATCCATGAACTGTGAGCTCTTTTTTTGACTTCCATGCGTTTTGAACTATTGTTGTGTTACTTACATTTGCTACCTGTTCGATTACATTTAATTCGCATAATAAATCCAATCTCTTTTTCTCATCAATTATATCATTAAATTTATTTTGATGAATTCGGTATACATCTTTAATATGCCTTAGCCAGTTGTCAATTAAACCATGTTCTTTATTTTCAAGAGCTGCTTTAATTCCACCACAACCATAATGTCCACATACAATTATATGTTTTACTTCGAGTACTTCTACTGCGTATTGTATTACTGAAAGACAATTTAAATCAGTATGTACTACAACATTTGCAATATTTCTGTGTACAAATATTTCTCCCGGCAATAAATCGACTATTTGATTTGCAGGCACACGGCTATCCGAACATCCAATCCATAAATATTCTGGTTTTTGTTGCTTTGAGAGTTTATTGAAAAAATCATGGTCTAATTTTTTAATATTTTCAGCCCACTTGAGATTTCTTTCGAATAAATGTTCAAGTTTACTCATACTTATCACCGTAATTGAAAGTAGGAAAATAATAGTGTGTTTAATTATAAATTGCAGCAGATAAATAACCTACTACTTCAGAATTATCACCCGAAACATCACCAGAATCAGAGCGATGCAGCACCTTAGATTTTTTCTTATTAATTAAGTCAGCAGTTCTCATTAATGCAACAATAGCGCCGCCGCCGCAGGCTTCGCATCTGTTATTTTCTAAATCTCTTTGTAATCCTTCGTAATCAAAATTTTGAATATGTTTTTCAATAACTGAATCTAATTCATTTGCAGTTCGTTTTGAATAGTAGTGAGACAAATCTGAACTTGCAACAATTAATGTCTGGTTGTTAATAACTCTGGAAAGTTTTTCAGCAAGTTCATAAACAAATATGCGGTTTTGATCACCCATAACAATTGGGACAATTTTAAAATCATCAAGAACCATTTGAAGAAAAGGAATTTGAACTTCTACAGCATGTTCGGAGCGGTGTCCTTGAATCCCCTCGAAAATAATTTTACTTCCACTTATTAATTGAGAAGCAATGTTTTTATCAATTTCAACTTCTCCAAGTGGTGTTTTGTAAGCATCTCCATTATAAATTGAAATTCCGGCAAAATATTCTCGATGACTTGGAGAAATAATTATTACTGTTTTGTAATCTTTGTTTTTAATTGCATTGTATGCATAAGCTGCTGTTTTTCCCGAATAAATATATCCTGCATGCGGTGATACTATGCCTGTGATATTTTCTATATTTTCTGATAGTATGGATGTATCAAGAAGAATTTGAATCTCTTCTCTTAACTTAGAAGGCGAAGAAGGATAAAACATACCTGCAACTGATGGTTCTCTCACTTGTTTCATTTTCCCTCCAGTTCTTTCTCGTTGAATACAAGAGCAGTAAAGCCACTTAATTTTAATTGTTTTGTTCTCCAGTATCCAGCAGGAAAACCGGTTTTTTGACAAATCGCATCAAGGAATTGTTCTTTGTTCATGTTATGTTCAATTGGAACTTGAGGCAGCAATAATCCTCGTCTGCCTTTTTCTTCGAGTATTAAACCATGTTTACCAACAATAATTTCATCATAACTGTTCAATTGAAATGGTTCTGATAAAACAGATATTTCAATTTCAATATTATCAAGTTCAGATTGTCGGACAGGTGGAAATCTTGGGTCGTTTATGGCTGCGCTTACTGCAGCATCACAAACTGTTTCGTAAAGTGATTTATCAGAAATTATGTAACCAATACAGCCGCGCAGTTTTCCAAATTCTGTTAGTGTAACAAAAGCACCAGCTTTCGATTTTAGTGAAGGATATTTTTCATAATCAGGTTGTGGAACTTCTTCGCCTGTAAAAATTGAGTTTATTGCCGTGCGAGCAGCTTTAAGAAGAATTTTTTTTTCTTCTAATGAAAGTTCCATTTTTACTGTTCCATTTTATAAATAATCAATCCATTTTTTTCTTTTAATAAAATTAAAAAATTTTTATACATAAAAAATGAATCGGTCATGAACGATTTTGTGTTTTCATTAAGAACTTTTGATATTTTAATTTTATTATTAAGCATGTCAATTGCAATAAAATTATTTTTTAGATTCCCCAATTGATTTTGTGTATGATAACTTAAAAGAAACAGATTATTATAAATCCCATATTCAATTTCTCCAATCAAGTTTATCTTTGAGAAATAATCATTAATAATTTGGGGAATATTTTGGTTTTCGTTTAAATATACTTGTGGAAAAATATAGTGACTATAATCTTTCAAGTTTTCTGATTCACGTCTCAACGAATTTACTTTTAAATAATCATTTCCGAAATCATTGACTAAAATTCCTTCAAGATAATTTAGTGCGAAGAAATATCTTTCTTCAAATCCCTGTTTGTATGCAAATATTTTATCATCATAAGCAAAAAGAAAACTAAGTTCACAGTTTGTCCATAAAATTTTTTGAGTGTTGATATCGAAAGCAATTATTTCTTTGTGGTTTGGCAAATCAGGTTTTGGAAATTTATGGAAGTAAATTATTTCTTTGTAAACTGTTTCTATTCCGATATAATATTTTTCATCAAGCTGAAAATTAGAGAATAAGAATTTTTTGTTGTTAATATCAAAGCAATCAAAAAAAGCTTCCTTTGTATTTGGGTTGCGGGTTTCGATTATTAATTTATCTTTATCAGAAATTAATAATCTCCATATTTGATTATTAAAATCCTGCGAAAAATATTTTTTTATATTCATTTTTTACTCCATCTCAAATTACAGGGGCTGAAATCTTGCAGTAAAATGCCTGAGCATTGGTGCCTCATAAACAATTTTATACCCTTTTAATTTATTTCTCATCTTATAAACTTCAGTTACAACTTCTGCAACATAATCAATGTGACTTTGAGTATAAACTCTTCTTGGAATTGCAAGGCGAACCAGTTCCATCATTGCTGGAATTAATTTCCCGGTTTGTTTATCATATTTACCAAACATAACAGAACCAATCTCAGTAGTTCTTAAACCCCCTTCGATATAAAGTTCACATACAATTGATTGTCCGGGATATTGTTCCGGAGGTATGTGAGGAGTAAATCTCTTTGCATCAAGATAAATTGCATGACCGCCGGGAGGTTCAATTATCGGGACATCTTCGTTTAATAATTTTTCTCCAAGATATTCGATGCTTCGAATTCTATATTGAAGATAATGTTCATCCACAACTTCTTCCAGACCCTGAGCAATGGCTTCTAAATCTCTGCCTGCTAAACCTCCATATGTTGGAAATCCTTCCGTTACAATCAGTAGATTTCGGCATTTCATTGCTAATTCTTCGTCATTTAATGAAAGCCATCCGCCAATATTTACAAGTGAATCTTTCTTTGCGCTCATAGTTGAACCATCGACATAAGAAAACATTTCCCGAACGATTTCAATAACCGGTTTTTCTTTATAACCTTCTTCTCTTAATTTTATGAAGTAAGCATTTTCGGCAAAACGGCATGCATCAAAGAAGAAAGGAATATTGTATTTATTACAAATATTTCTTACATCTTTTATATTTTGCATTGATACAGGCTGTCCTCCACCTGAATTGTTTGTAATTGTTAACATGACGAGCGGAATATTTTCTTTTCCAACTTTTTGAATAAATTCTTCAAGAGCATTGACATCCATATTCCCTTTGAAAGGTGCTTTTAAATCTGTATGCTTTCCTTCTTCACATAACAAATCAACAGCCTCAGCTCCTGTAAATTCAATGTTTGCTCTTGTTGTATCGAAAAAAGTATTGCTTATAAAATATTTGCCTTTGCCGCCAAATATAGAAAATAAAATTTTTTCTGCTGCTCTTCCTTGATGAGTAGGAATTATAAAGTTGTGATTTGTAATTTTTTTGACAGCTACTTCGAATCGGAAAAAACTTTTGGCACCAGCATATGATTCATCTCCTTTCATTATTCCGCTCCATTGTTCTGAGCTCATGGCAGAAGTTCCACTGTCGGTGAGTAAATCAATTATCACATCCTCCGAGCGAATCAAAAAAGTATTGTATCCGGCATCCTGTAAAATTTTTATTCTCTCTTCTTTGGTTGTAAACTTAATTGGTTCAACAGATTTGATTTTGAAAGGTTCAATTATAGTTTTCATATTTCACCCAATAAATAATTATAAAAAGAACCGTATGGTTAAATTCTTTTATGTGATTAATTATCCTGTATAAATTACAAATATTTTTTTCACAAAGAGAGATAAATTTTAATTTTTATTTTAGTTGTTTTAAAACTTCAATTGATAGTATCTCATGCTTTGAAATTAATTTATTATTTTATAGGTAATGTATTAAAATTTTTATTTTGATAAAGTTAGTATTGATTATTATAATTACCTGATTTTCATTTATGAAAAAATTCATATTTGTTATTGTTATATGCAGTTTTCTATTAGATAAAATTTTTGCTCAAACTGGTTATGCTTCCTTGAGCGGATTTGTTTATGATTCTTCAACAGGCGAAGTATTAATTGGTGCAAATGTATATCTCAAAGGAGTTAACTTAGGAACAAGTACAAATCTAAGCGGCTATTATGTAATCCCTCGTATTACACCGGGAAATTATGAATTGATTGTAAGTTATGTCGGTTTTAATACTTATAATCAAAAGATATTTTTAAAAGCTAATGAATCTAAAAGACTTGATATAAGATTAACCCCGACAGCAATATTAAGCGAGGAAATTGTTGTATCTGCAGATTCTATAAATATTGTAGATAAATTATATAACAAGCCTGTTTCTAAAATAGAAATTACTCCTGCTCAGATAAGTAAAGTACCTCAGGTAGTTGAAGCAGATTTACTAAGAACACTGCAGAGTTTACCCGGTATAGTTCCACTTTCAGATTTTTCATCAGCAATTTATGTGAGAGGAGGAACACCAGACCAAAATCTTTTTCTTTTAGATGGAACAGATGTTTATAATCCCGAACATGCTTTTGGTTTATTTTCAACTTTTAACACAGATGCAATTAAAAAAGTAGAAGTATACAAAGGCGGATTTGGTGCAGAATATGGAGGGAGATTATCATCGGTGATTAATATTACAAACAACGACGGCAACAGAAATAATTTCGAAGGAAAAGCTTCTTTAAGTTTATTGACATTAAATACAACACTTCAAGCTCCGCTTGGTAACTTTGGTTCACTTTCTGGTTCTTTGAGAAGAACTTATCTTGACCAGACAGTAGCAAAAATATTTGATGATATACCTGATTATTACTTTTTGGACGGAAATCTGAAAGCTTTTTTTGATATTGATAAATCTAACAAGTTAAGTATAAGTTTTTATGGCGGTGTTGATAATCTCAACTTTGTTTTTGATAAAAATCGTTCTGAATCTTTTGGATTTAATTACAAATGGGGAAATAGAACAGGCAGTATAAATTGGAGAACAATAATTAATCCAAAGCTTTTTGGGAATTTCTGGTTAACATACAGTCAATTTTTTTCTAATTTTGATTTTAATGAAGCTGAACTCAATGAACAAAATCATATTGATGATATTACACTGAAAGGTGCGCTTGAATATTTTCATAATGATAAACTTAATTTCAAATTTGGATTTGAATTAAAAAACGCCTCCGGATTTTTTAAGGAAAATATATTCAGAAATAAAATTGATGTATCAAGACATCCAAAACTTTATTCGCTTTATATAACGAACAGCTGGAGTCCAACTCCGCTGCTGAATTTTGAAACAGGAATAAGATACGATCATTATATTTCAACAAAAAATTATGACAGTTTCGACCCGAGATTTTCTGCTAAGTATCGAATTGACAACAAAAGCAATATTAAATTCTCAACTGGTCTCTATCACCAATATGCTCACAGAATCCCAAGAGTTTTTATGACAAGTATCTGGACAAGCGCAGATGAATATATTAAAGGCTCAAATTCGTTACATTATATTTTAAGCTATCAAAGAGAAATTTTTGGAAAAGCAGAATTAGAAATTGAAGCATACTATAAAACTTATCATAATATTTATTCACTCAATCCAAATTTATATGTTGATATTGAACCTATTGGATATACTCAAGAAAACTATCCTATTTATGGTTCACAAAAAAATATATTTTTTAGAGGCGATGGAAATTCTAAAGGAATCGAATTATTAATTAGAAAAGATTTAGGAGCTTTAACAGGATGGTTTGCTTATTCTTTTTCTAAAACAAAATATAAAATTGACAATACAAATAAAGGTATACCATTTCCCCCAAGGCATGATAGAACTCATGCAATAAACTTTGTTGCAAATTTTAATATTAATGATTTTTTAAATGAAATTAATGGAACATCAAATTACACAAATAAAAAATGGTTGGTAGGATTTAACCTTACTTATTTTTCAGGACAACCAATTACACTTCCATCATCAATTTATATTGCAAATCCAGTCCCGGATTGGAATATAAATTTATACAGCATTGCTCTTTATCCATCTTCAATTAATAAATATAGATTGCCATATTATGCACGATTGGATTTGAGTATTAATTATGAAATTCAATACAAGGGATGGTCACTTTCTCCTTACTTACAAATATTTAATCTGCTAAACAGAAAAAATGTCTGGTTCATTTTTTATGATGAGAAGATTAAAGATGATAGCATTATTCAATTAGAAGTGAAAAATGTTAATATGCTTCCCATAATTCCAAGTATTGGCATAAGTGCAAGATTTTAATATGAAAAAAATGAATAAAATATTCACATTATTGATAGCTTTAATTTTTATATCCTGTGGTGAAGGCACAGTAGAAATTGGAGAAAATACTTATTCGCCAAAGATAGTTGTTGAAGGTTATCTTGTACCAGGCAAATATGTTGAAAACATTAGAATTACAAAAAATTTTCCAATTAATTCAAAGCCAAATCCGATGTCAATTTTAATTACGAATGCATTGGTTAAAATAATCGACCTACAAACTAATAGGGAATATAATTTGAAATATAATCCTGAAAAATTTTCTTATGAAAGTAATAAGCTGATGATTGATTATGACAAATCATATAAATTATTAGTTGAAGTAAATGCAGATGGTAAAAAATTAAAAACTACAGGAATTACTCATACACCTAAATATGGATTTAAAATCATAAGGGAAGAATCAATACTTGATTCTTTGAGATATCGGGAAACGAGTAATAATAATCTAAAGAAGTTTAAAATTACTTTTAAGCCTTCTGAAGGAACATCATTTTATGTTTTCTCGCTTGCAGCTCAAAATGCTTCTGAAAATATGTTTATTTTTGACAATCCTTATTTCGATATAAAATTAGAAGACCTGAAGAAAAATTTTGATTATTACCGTTATCGTGCATTATGGATTGAGAATGTAAATTCAACTGTTGATAAAATTAATTACGAAATCGAATGGTTTAATATCTGGTTCTACGGCTACTATAGAATAATTGTCTATGCAGGTGATGAAAATTTTAGATTATTTACTCTTACTTACAGAAATATTCAAGAACAGGACGGCAATTTTCATGAACCAAGATTAAATCTTACGGATGATGGGATTGGAATTTTTGGTTCTTACATTGCTGATACAGTGTATGTAAAAGTTCTTAAATAAATTGTTTTTAATTTTGTAGAAACAAAAAAAGAAAAATTTATGGGATGGCTCTACATTTTAATTGCATCAATATTTGAGATAAGCTGGGCAGTTGGATTGAAATACAGTGAAGGTTTAACCCAATTAAAAGAAAGTATTTTTACAATTATTACAATGCTGCTTAGTTTTTATTTTTTATCGCTTGGTGTTAAATATATTCCAATTGGGACAGCATATGCAGTGTGGACAGGAATTGGAACAGCGGGAACTGCTCTATACGGAATTCTATTTTTTAATGAACCAAGAGAATTGATTCGTATATTTTTCATTTTATTAATAATAATTGGAATAGTTGGATTAAGACTTACATATAAAACCAATCTTTAATTAACAACATGAAAAAACTTTCACACGAAGAAATTTCAAAAAATAGAAGTACACTTGAAACACTTCACACAGTAAAAAGATTACCGGTTTATGTTGTTCTCAACAGCATCAGAAGCAGTTATAATGTCGGCTCAATATTCAGAACTTCTGATGGAGCAATGATAGAAAAACTTTATCTTTGCGGTTATACTCCCCATCCGCCAAAAAAAGAAGTATTAAAAACTGCTCTTGGTTCTCAGAATAGTGTTTCTTGGGAATATGTTAAAGATCCTAAAGAAGTTATTTTAAAACTAAAATCGCAGGGTATAAAAATTTGTGCATTAGAATTAACTGATGAAAGTTTTCCTTATTACAAAGTAAATAAAAATGATTTTCCTCTTTGCCTTTTGATTGGGAACGAAATTTCTGGAGTTTCTCAGGATTTGCTTGATTTGTGTGATTTTTCAATTGAAATTCCTCAATATGGAATTAAACAATCTTTGAATGTTGCAGTAGCTTATGGAATTGCAATTTTTGATTTAAGAAGGATTTATGATACTCAATGATTTCCTCTGTATGTAAAATAACTTTCTCCATTATCTTTTATATGTATAAAAAGAATATTAGCTCTTACAAGCTTAATCAATGTTCTTGAAGCTCTTCTTTCCGAGATATTAGCAATGCGACTTAATTCTTTTACTGTGATTGTTTCATGTTTATCCAGATAATTGAAAACAATTTTTTCATTTGTACCTATTGCATAATTCACAAGTGACTTTTCACTGCTTTGAGTCTGCAATATCTTTATCATTTCCTTGCTTGCAAGTACACTTTTATCATTTACACGCAGATAAACTTGTGCTGTGTTAATATCAAGATATTTTTTATAATCTTGTATGCGATGTGGTTTTCTTTTAGATTCTTCAATTTGTACAACCATTATTTCTTTATTTTCTATTTCAAATAGAAAAGTTTTGAATTCGATGGGGGGCTCACAATATTTTTCTGCAGTTTCTTTTATTAATTCGTAGTCTGATTTTTCACTTTCAATGCCGTAAATTGATTTATTATCATCAATGCCAAGAAGTAAATAGCCGCCGTCTGTATTTGCAAATGCAATTAATTCTTTTGCAATTTTTTCGTAAGAAGAAAATCTTTGTTTGAATTCAACATGAACATTTTCACCTTCTTCGATAAGTTCAAGTACTTTTTTGCGGTTCATGGTTTTAAGGGCAAATATTATTCTAATATGACTTTTTGCCTTTTTGATGAATCTGTTTTTAAAGTGTCCTTTCGTTCGGAATTTCTTTTAATTTCTTCAATAGTTTTTTGAGTGGTTGAATCTATTTTAGTTTTTTGATGTGAGAGAGTGCTATCAGATTTAATTTTGTTTTTTATTAAAGGTTTTTCTTCCTTTGCATTTTCCATCTCAGCTTGTTTTAGTTTTTCTTCCTCTGCTTTTTTCTTTTCCTCTTTTTCTAATCGTTCTTTTTCATTTTTATACTCGGTGTATTTCGCAAGTACAGCTTTGCCGTAAGGGGTTGAGGCATATTCTTTGGAGGAAAGTATTCCATAAAAAAATGCAGCCGAATCATTTTGATTTTGTTCTTCGTATATCATTCCAATGTAAAGAATAGACTTTGGTGCAAAGCTCGAACGAGGATAATTTAGGTAAATATTTCGGAATTCGTTGATGGCTTCTTTATATTTTTTGTTGTAATACTTTTCTTCTGCTTCAATATAAAGTTTTTCTGCAGGGTCAGTAACACTTAGTTTTTTATCTTCAGATTTTATTAGCCCTAACTTTTTACCAGCTTCTGCATAAAGCTTGTGATTTGGATAATTCTCATATATTATTTTAAATAGACTATCAGCAATCTCTTTTTGATTGTTAGTTTCGTAATAAGTGCCCAGTGCAAAAAGTGCATCTGCTTTATAAGATTTATCTGGATATTTATTAATTACTTCATTGAGATAAATAGTAGCAGAATCAGGAACTTCTAATTCAGTTAAGAATAGATTTCCAATATTATAGAGATTTTGTGAAATTAATGTTGCAATTGAATCAACTGAAATTTTTGGTCTAACTGGTTTTTTAATTTTTCCGAGAGCAATCAATTCGACAAGTGAAAGTTTTTTATTTGACAATTTTGAAGTATCCGCAGATTGCTTTTGTGATTTCTGTTTAGAAATTTCAGCATCTTTTTGAAGCGGTCTTTGAGATGAAGGGAGGTTTACAGACTGAGCAGCTTGTTCCTGCTTTTTCTTTGTTTCTTCAAGATATTGATTGTATGCAATATCATAATCAACCGAATCGCGTATAAATTTATCGTTATCAGTCAAATATGTTAATTGAAGATTAAGGTCAGCAAGATTTCTTTTGTAAGAAAAAAGTTTATCAAAAATTCTACTACGAGATGCAGCCTGATTTTTTATATCTCTATTTATAGTTGATGAAGCTGCTTTGTTGTAATATTTATATGAACTATCGTAATCGAGTTTTTTGAATTCGTAAATTTTGGCAAGAAATAAATCAGCAAGGCCGGCAGTAGGTTTTTGTTTATATGTTGAATCAATTTGCATAAAAATACTTATTGCTTTGTCTATATCATTTTTGGTATCGTATATTTGACCAAGCTCGAGTAAAATTCTGTCTTCTTGATTTTTGAATTTTCCCTGATATAACAATTCATTTAATACATCTTCGCTTTCATTAACCTTGCCTGTCTCGCTTAATAATTTTGCATATTCAAGACGGCTTTCAAATTCAATTTCAAAAGTAGGTGAATATTCGAGAACTGAAGCAAATGCATTCAAAGCATTTTCTGTATCATTAAGAAGATTATAAATTTTGCCCATTTGATAGAGAACCAGTGCCTTAGTTTCATCATTTTTAAGATTACTTAAAAAATTCTTGCATTCATCAACAGCTGTTTGATATTCCTGCCTGAAAAGATAAAATCCAATTTTAAAAATTGATGCATCGATGAAAATTTGTTCTTCTTCTTTTTGTAATGATTCTGCTTGAACTTCGTTTAATAGTTTTATTCCATTATCAAAATTTCGAAGTTGAAGATGAGTTTTTGCAAGCCATAGTTTATTTTCTAGTGCATACTTTGATTCTGTAAGATTGGCAAGTTCTAAAAACTTTCTTTGTGCTCTTGCATATTCCTGCTGATAATAAAATGCTTTCCCGGTTAAAAAAATTGCATCATCAAAAAATGAAGATTCTTTATTGAACTGTAAAATTTTTGAACACTTTTCAATTACTTTTGTTAGGTCATTCATTTGCTGGGGAGTTAAAGCATCGAGTCGAAAAGCAAATAAATCAGTTCTTTTCTTTAGAATTTCTTCTTCTGTTCTATCAAAAATAGTTTTTGCATTATAATAAGTATTAAAATAAGTAGTGAAATCTCTCCATAGACTGCACCCTGAGAGGGTAATTATAAAAACTGCAAACAGGAATAATGAAAATATTAACTTATAGATTTTCATAATGCTTCAGGTCCTGATTCATCAGTTCTAATTCTAATTGCATCAGAAATATCGGAAATAAAAATTTTGCCGTCGCCAACCTGTCCGGTTTTGGCAGTATTTAAAATTGCATCTACAACTTTTTCAAGTAAAGAATCATCCACAACAATTTCTATTTTTAATTTGGGTACAAATTCAATCTGATATTCACTACCGCGATAAGTTTCTTTGTGTCCTTTTTGTCTGCCATAGCCGCGTACTTCAGTAATTGTCATTCCATGAACGCCAATTTCAAGTAAGGCTTCTTTTACCTCATCAAGTTTGAAAGGACGGATAATTGCTTCGATTTTTTTCATAAAATCCTCTATGCATTTTTTCCATGACAATTTTTATATTTTTTGCCGCTGCCACAGGGACAGGGGTCATTTCTTCCTACTTTTTCTTCAACGCGAATTGGTTTTTGTTTTACCTGTGCAACTTTTTCCTGCGGCTGTGCTCTCAATCCAAGATTATCTGCACTATCCTTTATTGTGTGCAATCTTTGTTGAGGAGTTGGTTTTCTTCCCTGAACTTCAACAGGAGCCTGTGGCCAGAATTTGAATGCAAATGAAATCACTTCATTTCTAATATGTTCAAGCAGTTGAACAAAAAGATTATAAGCTTCGGCTTTGTATTCAAGCAGCGGATCTTTTTGACCATAAGCACGCAAGCCAATTCCTTCTTTCAAATCGTCCATTTCACGTAAATGTTCTTTCCATTTTTCATCAATAACACTCAGTACCGCATATCTTTCAAGTCTTGCCATTAAATCTGAGCCAAGCATTTCTTCTTTTCGATTGTAAAATTCTTTTGCAGCTTCAAGAATTTTATCTCTAAATCCGTCCTTTCCGATTTTTTCAATTACATCAGGTTCAATTTTAATATCAACAAGTGTATGCTGGAAAATTTCTTCTTTAATTTTTTCAAAGTTGCCGTCGTCAAAGTATTTATCAACCACATCTTGAACAAATTCATCGAGGTATTCAAAAATTTCTCCTTTAAGTCTTTCGCCTTCGAGTGCCTGTCGTCTTCTTGAATATATTACTTCACGCTGTTGATTCATTACATTATCAAATTCAAGCAGACGTTTACGAATAGCAAAGTTATTTTCTTCAACTTTCTTTTGTGCTCTTTCAACAGAACGACTGATAAGAGGATGTTGAATTGCTTCGCCATCCTGCATACCAAGTCGACTCATAATTGAAGTAATTCGGTCGCCTCCAAATAAACGCATTAAATCATCTTCAAGAGAAATAAAGAACTTGGATGTTCCCGGGTCTCCCTGTCTTCCTGCACGTCCTCTTAATTGTCTATCGATTCTTCTTGATTCGTGTCTTTCAGTTCCAAGTATGTATAAACCTCCTAATTCTTTTACACCAGCACCTAATTTTATATCAGTTCCTCGACCTGCCATATTAGTAGCAATTGTAACGGCTCCGGGTTGACCTGCATGTGCAACTATTTCGGCTTCTCGCTGATGTTGCTTTGCATTCAATACATTATGATGAATTCCCTGACGTTTTAACATTCGGCTTAATGTTTCTGAAACTTCTACACTGGTTGTTCCTACAAGTACAGGACGACGTTGTTCTCTTAGTTCTTTTATTTTTTCAATAATTGCATTATACTTTTCTCGTTTGGTTCTGTAGATAGCATCATCTTCATCTACTCTTATGACAGGTTTATTTGTGGGAATAACTACAACTTCGAGTTTGTAAATTTCATAAAATTCTGCTTCTTCTGTTTCAGCTGTTCCAGTCATTCCTGCAAGTTTTTTATAAAGACGGAAATAATTTTGAAGAGTAATTGTTGCAAGTGTTTGTGTATCTCTTTCTACTTTAACATTTTCTTTTGCTTCAATAGCTTGATGTAATCCATCTGAATATCTTCTTCCCGGTAAAATTCTGCCGGTGAATTCATCTACTATTGCAATTTTGCCATCTTCTGTTACTACATATTCCACATCTTTTTCGAACAATGTGTAAGCTTTTAATAATTGATTGATTGTGTGAATTCTATCAGACCTTTCAGCATATAAATGATAAAGTTCATCTTTTTTGCGAAGTTTTTCTTCAGGTGTAAGAGTTGGGTCGTTTTCAAGTTTGCTTATTTCAGTTCCTAAATCCGGGATAACAAAAAATTCTTTTCCTTCAGCTGAACCCTGTGCTAATTCTTCTCTTCCTTTTTCAGTTAAATCTATTTGATTGAGTTTTTCATCAATAGCGAAATAAAGTTCTTCATCAATTTCAGGCATTCTTTTGGCATTTTCTCTTAAGAATTCAAGTTCAGTTTGCTGCAGAAGTTTTTTATTCTCTGGTTCTGCTAAAATTTTCATTAAAGCTTTATTTTTAGGAAATCCTCTGTGTGCACGAAGTAATAGAATTCCTGCTTTTTCTCTGTCCTTTGGGTCATTTGATTGTAAAAGTTGTTCAGCTTCCTTTACGATTGATGCTACAAGGTTAGCTTGTTTTCTGAAAAGTCTTTCAACTTTGGGTTTCATTTCATCGAATTTGTGCTCTGTTTTTTCTACAGGCCCTGAAATAATAAGCGGTGTCCTTGCTTCGTCAATTAAAACAGAATCAACTTCGTCTACAATTGCATAGTTATGACCTCTCTGAACACATTGGTCTTTAGATACTGCCATATTATCACGCAGATAATCGAAGCCAAACTCATTATTTGTGCCATAAGTTATATCACATTGGTATTGTTTTATTCTTTCTTGTGTATCCATTGTATTAAGAATACATCCAACAGTTAAGCCGTGAAATTTGAAAATCTCTCCCATCCATTCACTGTCACGTTTGGCAAGATAATCATTCACAGTTACAAGATGAACCCCTCGTCCGGTTAAAGCATTTAGATATAGAGGAAGTGTTGCAACGAGAGTTTTGCCTTCTCCTGTTGCCATTTCTGCAATTTTACCTTGATGAAGTACAATTCCTCCAAGCAGTTGAACATCATAGGGAACCATATCCCATGTGATTTTATTTCCTGCAACTTCCCAAGATTTTCCAACAAGTCTTCTGCATGTTTCTTTTACAACTGCAAAAGCCTGAGGCAAAAGTTCATTTAGTATTTCTTCATATTTTTCATCAAGCTCTTTTTCCAGCTCTTCAATCTCATCATAAATTTTATGTTTTTCTTCAGCAGATTGAATTTGAGTTAATTGATTTTTTAATTCATCAATTTTATTTCTTAAATCTGCTGTTTCGTTTTGAATGTATTCTTTGAATCGCGTTGTTTTGGCTTTTAGTTCATCGTCTGTAAGGTCTTTCAATTTTTCAAATTCTTGATTAATCTGGTCAACAATTGGCCAGAGTTCCTTTAGAGCATGAGTATTCTTATCGCCAAATATTTTTTTAAGCAGGGTGCTAATCATTTATCTCTCCACTTTTTCAGGTTTGAAAGTTAATTAATGAGGTTCTGAAATTCAACGAACATCATAATTTGCAGTAAATTATAAAATTGTGATTAATTATAGTTTCAATAATATTTATAATGCAAATATACCAATAATAAAATTATGCTATTTATTATTAGTTAATTTATTTTTGTTGGTCAAACAATAGAAAAGAAAAGGTGCAAAAAACAAATTTTTCTTTTTCAGAAAGTTTTATTACGAAACTGATTGAATTTACTCAAGGATTAATAACTTCTGATGTTTTTGATAAAGCTCTTCGATTGATGGAGCTTGAAGCTGGGAAGTATTACTTTTCTTCATCTTCTGAGGCAAACTTGCTCAGAATATTTAACTCGCTTTATGATAAACACACATTTTTCAACGAACTTGTTAAATATCCTCATCATGCAGAAATTTTAATTGCTATTGCTGCAAGCAGTAATTATTTAACTGATATAGTCGTAAGAAATCCAGAGTATCTTTATCAAGTTTTTGATCAGGAGTATCTTGCTAAAAATATAACTTCAGATGCTTTAAAAAAAGAACTTCAAGATGGAATTAATCGATATTTTACATTCAATGCAAAATTAAATTTCATTCGACAGTTCAAAAAAAGATATATATTGAAAATAGGGATTAATGATATACTTTATCTTAACGACCTTCGAATCATCACAGAACAATTGAGCTGTCTTGCAAAATCAATTCTTTCGGTTTTGTTTGAATTATGTTATCAGGAAACTTTATCAAAATATGGTTTAAAAACCAATCGTCAATACTGCCTGTGTTCTTTGGGAAAATTGGGTGGAAATGAATTAAACTACAGTTCGGATGTTGATTTAATTTTATTTTATGATGAAAATGAATACATAAAAGAAATTAAAAAAGAATATCACGAAATACTTTCAGAAGCTACTTTATTATTTATAAAATCTTCAACTCAAATTACAGACAGAGGGTACATTTACAGAATTGATTTTCGGTTAAGGCCTGATGGCAAGTATTCTCCTTTATGCAAAGCTTACAGCGATTATACAAAATATTACGAAACAAGAGGGGAAGATTGGGAACGACAGATGTTAATAAAACTTGATTATGTTTACGGCAGTTTTAATATGTATCAAAAATTTTATCAATTTCTTCAGCCATATATATTTCCAGTATCATTTTCTTCTTCTCTTAAGGAACAGATAAAAAAAATGAAGTATAATATCGAGCTTCATAATAAAGAAAAAGAAAACGTAAAATTGTTTCAGGGTGGAATAAGAGATATTGAATTTGCAGTTCAAGCATTGCAGTTACTAAATGGAGGAAGATTTAAAGAACTTAGAACGGGTAATACATTAAAAGCAATTGAAATACTTTATGAAAAAAATCTTCTTAAGAAGGATGAAAAAGATTTATTAATTAGAGCTTATATTTTTTATAGAAAAATAGAACATTTCCTTCAATTGATGAATGATACTCAAACACATCTTATTCCATCGGAAGGAGAGCTTCTTTTTAAGCTGTGCAGTTATCTTAAATACGATGACGAAAAAAAATTTAAAAGAGAACTGGGTGAAATAAGAAAACAGGTTAGAAATATTTACAACAATATTTTAGGTGGTGATGATAAAAGTGAAGAGATTAATTTAGAGAAAATTCATTTTAAGGATTTTAACCGTGCTGAAAAAAATCTTAAATATTTAAGAAGCGGATTAGGATATTTTGAACAAAAAGAATTTGATTCCAAAACAATCGAGTTGTTTAATCAAATTGAACCTGCACTCATAAAATATTTGAAAAAATGTTCATCGCCTGATATTACGCTGGATAATTTTGTTAAGATTATTAGAGCATCTAAATTTCCTTCTATCTGGTATTCACAGTTTTTGAATAAATATTATTTCAAAAATTTTCTAAAAATATGCGAGTTCTGCTCAAAGGCTGTTGACATTTTGATTCTTGATAAATCAGTTGAAGAAATGTTTTTATCACAAGAAGTGTTAATAAAAAATATTGAAGATTATATTTCTAATTATAAAATCAATCAGCTAATATTTTTACTTTCAATTCAATTTTCTCTGGGGTTAATTTCGACTGAAAAAATATCAAGTTTAATTTGCAGATATGTTGATTTAAGAATCAGTGAGTTTTCGTCACAATACAATACGAAGTATAATTATTTTATTGGGGGATTGGGGAGCTATGGTTCTTACATGCTTAATTTTTCTTCAGACATTGATTTAATAATTATAACTGATGATGTAAATAAATATTCGGGAATACAGGATGATTTTCAAAAGTTGTTGCAGAATTTGCAAAATGAATTAAAGCCGTTTGATATTGATGTTCGCCTGCGACCTGAAGGAAAAAGTTCTCCGCTTGTTTGGGGTGTTGACAGTTACAGGAATTATCTTGAAACAAGAGCAAGAATATGGGAAATTCAATCACTATCAAAAATAAGATTTATTTGCGGCAACAAAAATCTTTTTAAAAAATTCAAATCAATTTTGATTAATCATATTAAACTGCTTGACATCAATTATGTTATAAAAGAAATGCTTCACATGTATAGATTAATAATGAAGGAAAACATTCCACGTTATGATTCTTCTTTTAATATAAAAAAGCAAAATGGCGGATTAGTCACAATTGATTTTTTAATTCAATCACAATTTTTTAATAAACCAACATTACAAAGCAAGAAAATGATTAATGTTATTAAAAGTCTTAAGAAGATTTTCCCTCAGGAAGATTATGATTTAATATATAATAATTATTTGTTTTTAAGGAAAATTGAATTTGCATTACAGTGTATTTTTAACACCTCAAGTGTAATATTTCCTGCAACTGATGAAAAAAAGTCGATGATTGCTTCATTTTTCAAAATATCTGTTGAAGAACTTCAAAGAAAACTTTCATCAGTTATAAAATCGAACATCTTACTTTTCGAAAAATATGTTGGCAAAATTTGAGTTTATAAAAAAATATTATGCTGAAATATCAGGTGCTGTAGCTTTCTTATTTTATTTAATAACAATTGCTCCAAGCGTAATTCAGATTGATTCTGGTGAATTAGCAGCAGTTCAATCAACGCTTGGAATTGCTCATCCAACGGGGTACCCATTATTTACATTAATTGGTTTTTTATTTCTAAAAATTCCTCTTCCATTTACAAAAATATATCAGGCTAATTTATTGGCAACATTATGGTGCGCAGCTGGTGTGGTGTTGTTTGTTAAATCTGTTTATTTGCTTTTAAGTAATGTGAAAAGTGATATTAATTTTGTATCGAAAGGTAAAAGAAAAAACAAGTCTTTAAATAAAATTTATACTCCTGATTATCAAAATATTTTAGTCTCATCTATAAGCGGATTATTTCTTGCATTTAGCAGGACTTACTGGTTTCAATCTACATCAGTGGAAGTTTATTCACTTCAAGTATTCCTTTTTAATCTGATAATTTATTTAACACTAAAAACATTTTATGAAAATAAAAATAATTTGTATGAATGGATGAAAGTTGGTATAGCAATAGCATTGGGTTTTTGTAATCATATGACCACATTACTTGTTTTGCCTTTTGCTGGGATTTTGTTTTTTATGAAGGAAAATTTAAGTCGAATTACATTAAAAAAAATCATAATAACTTTTCTTGTTTCTGCTTGCGTTATGGCATTAATTTATCTTTACCTTCCTCTGCGTGCTTATTCAAACCCAGTATTAAATTGGGGAAATCCGCAAAACTTTGAAAACTTCTGGAGACATTTTACAGGAAAACAATATCAGGTGTGGCTCTTTTCTTCATATGATTCTGCTAAAAAACAATTTAATTACTATTTAGAAAACTTACCAAATGAGTTTACTTATGCTTACTTTATTTTTATTCTTGCTGGAGTAATTTACATCTTAAAAGTTTCAAAAAAATTTTTCTATTTATTCTTAATAACATTTTTATTTTCTCTTCTATATGTAATTAATTATGATATTGTTGATATTGATTCATATTTTCTTCTTTCATTTATAATGTTATCATTTTTTGGAGCTTATGGAATTAAATATAACTTCGAAAAAGTTAACAAAACTAATTATTCAATCTCTTTCGTTATTGTTATTTTGATTTATGTTTTTGCTTCGAATTATTCTCATGTAAATCAATCAAATATCTATGCGTTTGAAGATTACACAAAGTCCATTCTTAAAAGTGTAGAAAAGAATTCAATAATATTAACTTATCAGTGGGATTATTTTGTTTCGCCTTCTTACTATTATCAATATGTTGAAAATTTTAGGAGGGATGTTGTTGTTATTGACAAAGAATTACTTCGAAGGTCATGGTATTACAATCAGATTGAAAGAAACTATCCTGATGTAATTAAAAATATAAAAGATGATATTGATAAGTTCCTAATTGCACTAAAACCATTTGAACATTCCGAAGAGTATGACTCGGAATTACTTGAAAAATATTATAGAAAAATCATGACAGGTTTAATATCCCAAAATAACATAAATGTTTACTTGGGATTAGAATTATTTCAGAATGAAATGCAGAGAGGGGAATTACAGTTACCTGAAGGTTATCAAATCGTCCCTCATCTATTTATGTTCAAAGTTGTGAAGGGAAATGATTATGTGCCAGCACCAGCTCCTGATTTTAAAATTAGAATTTATGAAAACAGGAATAAATACATTAATTTTATTGAGAATGTTGTTGGCACAATGTTAACATATAGAGCAATGTATGAAATTCAATATGGTAAAATTGATAGAGCAAAGATGTATATTGATAAAATAAAAGGTGACTTAAAAAATTTTCGTATTCCAGAAAATGTTTTAAAGTATATTAATTAGTTATTCAAGTTCTTCCATTAATTCTTCATATCTTTCTTTGTCTACTTCTCTTTTTGTGAGGAAAGATCTTAATAGAACATCGAGCTGTTGAATTAATTTTTTCTTATAATATTTTGGTGCATATACAGAGCCATCAAGCATATAAATTCTTTTTGTTGGTTCATCATAAAAAGTATAATTAATAAAAGGACCTCCCATAGAGCCATCTTTCATGCGCCATAGACCTTGTGTCATTAACGCATAGCGATTTAAGAAATTTACTTCTTTGGTTATTTTGTAGTCATCTGAAATTTCTACATAACTTGAGTCGTCAGATGTTCTGTAAAACTTTTCTGTTAATTTATTTCTTATTGCGTAAATAGAATCTTTGTTTAGAAGAGCGGGTGAAGCATTGTCAATCCAATGGACAAATATCCATCTTTCCATATCAGTACCAGGTGCTCTTCTTAACCATACAAATTTATCTTGGGGTTTATCTATTGCAAGCAAAAAGTCTGTTTGAACATAAATCATCCATCCATAATCTCTTAAAAATTTTGCTTCAATATTTTTTTGTTCATATCTGGAATTATAAAGACTTTTATAAAGTCTGTCATTTGATATTTTTTGAAAATAATAAAGCAAATTTTCACTTTCTTTAAGAATATTTTTATTTAATTGTTCGAGAGTGGGAGAAGTAATTATCATAACTAATTGGTCATTTGCCCAAAGGTTATATTTGTTAATTACACTAATAGAATCTTCATAAACCATTTTCTTCACATCATTGCTCAGCATACTGTTTACGTATTGAGAAGTTTCCGATTTAGAATTTAATGGAGCAATAATTATAATATTTTTTTTCTCTTTATACTTTTCTAGCAATGAAATGTCCTTTCTTATAAGGTTAAAAAGATTTTCTGGCTGAGGTGTGTAAATTATTTTATTGAATACTGTAAGCAATGATCCTTCGAGATTATAATAATCTGTTGAATCTGCAAACACATAAATATCGTCTTCATTTCCAGTGGCAGTTTTTTTGGCATTGCATGCAGCAAGAAAAATTACAGATGTTAGTAACAAAAGGCTTGTAAAGTATTTTTTTAATTTCATCTTATTCATCATAATTGTTGGATTTTATACTTTTAGTAAAATTATTTGTTTCATTAGTTGGGAACATTTGGAAGAATAAGTGGCATATGCGGAAAAAAGATTGTATAAAGAACCCACATCGAAATTCCCACAGTTATAGGTATTACAAGATTATCATCAGCCCAACCAATTGATATATTTTCTACTATTGCTCCAATTGCTGCAGAAATAAATCCAATAATAAATTCAAGTAAATTTCCTTCGATTTTTGGGGTAAATAGAATAACAATGCATGAAAAAATAAAAAATGCTATAGTTCCTTCGAGACTTTTTAGCAGAAATTTTCTTTTCCCAAATTTTCTGCCTATAAGAGCTGCTGCAATATCTCCTATTATAAGTATTGAAAATGATGTAACAACAAAGATTTTTGGAAAAATAAGTATAACAATTACAGCAGACATCAATACATAAGTTGCACCATTTAAATTTTTTTTCTTATGGTCTTTTTCATGACGTCTTAAAAGAAAACCAAAAATGCTGTAGAAAAAATCCTGAATTGGTTTGAAATAATATCTTCCTAAATCAATTATCAATGATAAGATTAGCAGAGGGATTAAGATTTTTAAAGCAAGTTCTTTTGTAATAAAATAATAGATAACAGGAATAGAAAGAGAACATAGATGAATTGCTTTTCTTAAAACTTCACTTTGATAATCAATAGTTGCGTGTTCACTTGCTACCATCAGCTTTATCAGAATTTTTGGAGGATTCTTTTTTCTTTCTTTCTTCTAATAATTTTTGAACATGCTCTGGTATTTCTTTATCTTTGTTTGAATTATTTCCGGAGCCGTTTCGTTTTACAGGTGGTAGTTCTTCACCTCTAATAATTTTATCAATTTCTTCTGCATCAAGAATTTCTCTTTCAAGGAGTTCTGTTGAAAGTTTGTGGAGTAATTCAACATTTTCTTGTAAAATCTTTTCAGCTCTTTCCATACAGGTCATAACAATTTTTTTAACTTCTTCATCAATTTCCTGAGCGGTTTTTTCGCTGTAATCTTTATGTTTGGTAATTTCGCGTCCAAGGAATATTTCTTCTTCTTTGGAACCATAAGCAAGAGGACCAAGTTTTTCACTCATTCCCCATTCGCAAACCATTTTACGGGCAATGTTTGTAGCTTTTTCAATGTCGTTGCCTGCACCTGTGGTAAATCTTTTGAATACAATTTTTTCTGCTGCTCTACCACCAAGTGCATAAGTAATCATTGCTTCGAGATATTCTTTTGAATAAGTATGTTTTTCATCTACAGGGAGATAAGTTGTTACACCAAGTGCTCTTCCGCGAGGAATAATTGTAACTTTATGAACAGGGTCGGCTTCGGGAAGCATTTTTGCAACAAGGACATGACCAATTTCATGATAAGCAGTAATTTTTTTCTCTTCCTCTGAAATTATTAAACTCTTTCTTTCCATTCCCATCATTACTTTGTCTTTTGCTTCTTCAAAATCTTCCATGGAAACTTTCTTTTTGTTTTTACGTGCTGCAAGCAGAGCAGCTTCGTTAACCATATTAGCTAATTCGGCTCCAGCAAGTCCTGGAGTAGCTTTAGCGAGAACTTCTAAATCAACATCTGAATCAAGAGGAATTTTTCTTGTATGAACTTTTAAAATTCCTTCTCTTCCTTTGACATCTGGACGGTCTACAACTATTTGTCTGTCAAATCTTCCCGGTCTTAATAATGCAGGGTCAAGAACATCCGGGCGATTAGTAGCAGCAATAATAATTACGCCGCTATTTTGTTCGAATCCATCCATTTCAACGAGTAATTGGTTGAGAGTTTGCTCGCGTTCATCGTGACCGCCACCTAAACCAGCACCTCGATGTCTTCCAACAGCATCAATTTCATCAATGAAAATTATACATGGAGCATTTTTCTTTCCCTGTTCAAAGAGGTCGCGTACACGACTTGCACCAACACCAACAAACATTTCCACAAAGTCTGCTCCAGAAATTGAAAAGAATGGAACGCCTGCCTCGCCAGCTACGGCTCGAGCTAGTAGTGTTTTACCTGTTCCGGGAGGGCCAAGTAACAAAACTCCACGCGGAATTTTTCCTCCAAGTCTTTGAAATTTTGCTGGCTCTCTCAAGAATTCAATTATTTCCTGAAGTTCTAATTTAGCTTCGTCTGCACCGGCAACATCTTTAAATGTAACTTTAACTGCAGATTCTGTAATTAATTTAGCTCTACTTTTTCCAAAATTAAATATTCCTTTAGTTCCTCCAGCACCAGCCTGCATTCTTCTGAAAATTAATATCCATATTCCAAAGATTATCAGCCAAGGCAAAAGACCAAATAAAATCGATGTCCATTCATTTGATTCTTTTACAAATGTGAATCTGATATTTTTTTCCTTCCAGATTTTAACATGGTCTTGCAGTACAGGTTCTATCAATGTTACACTGAAATTTTGGACATCTATGAAAGCTCCATTTAAGAAAATTTTTTCTTTATGAATTAATTTGCCTTCGAATTTATAATCATTTACATCTGTTTTAATAATTTTTGCACTTGCTATTTTCCCGCCTTCAAGAAATTTTTCATAAACATCATATGGAACCTCTACAACATTTGGAGAGCCAGATTTCATAAACTGCATTATGATTACTGCAGCTATTATTACAGTTCCCCAGCTTATAACACTTTTAATAATTTTTGACCAATCGAAATCACCGTCAGGTTTTTGAGGACCATTTCCAAGCGGGGATCTTGATTTGTTGGTCTTGTTTCGATTATCGTTGTTTGCCATATACTAAAATTTCACCTTCCTTTTTATTCACTTAAAACATAGATGGATTTTAAATTCCTGTATTTTTGAGCATAATCAAGTCCATATCCAATTACAAATTTGTTCTGAATCCTGAATCCAATATAATCAATTTTAACATCATATTTTATACTATCTTCTTTCACCAGAAGAGAAACCACTTTCATGCTTGCAGGTTTGTGTTCTTCAATTAAATTTTCTATATACTTGATTGAAAGTCCTGTATCTACTATGTCTTCGACAATTATAAGATGTCTATCTGTAATGTCAGCATTCAAATCTTTAACTAATTTTACCTTTCCAGAACTTATTTTTGCATCGCCATAACTTGATAATTTGAAAAAATCAACCTCACAATTTATAGTTATATGCTTCATTAAATCTGCCATAAACATAAACGAGCCGTTGAGTACACCAATAAAAATTGGGAGCTTAGCTTTATAGTCATGAGAAATTTCTTTTCCTAATTCTGCAACTCTTTTTTGAATTTGCTCTTCAGTGATGAAAGGAACAAACTTTTCTGTTCCTATCCAGAGTTCATCCGGATTTTGTGTTCCTATTTTATCCACAGTTTTAATATCCTCTTTGTTTGTGATGTAATTTTAAATCTATCATCAATTCTTAAACCTACAAGCCATACAATAAATTTATTATTCTCAAGAACAAATTTATCTTTTTTTTCTGAAGATTTAATTTTTGCATCGGTTAAAAAGTCAGAAATTTTTTTTGGCTTTTTCATACCAAGCGGAATAAATTTATCACCAGGATGCCATTTTCTTAAAATAAATTTATCACTTAAATTATCCGCAGAAATGTATTCTACATTTTTTGACTTACCAAATTTAATTTCTTCACGGCTGGCATCTTCAATTTTTAATATCCTGCCGTTTAATTTAGCACTTTCACCAACCTTGATTACCGTTATTAAATTATTTTCTTTCTTGTTTGATAAAATTTCTATCCCGTTTTTTTCTCTTATGGCAAGTAATTTCTTGGTTAGAAAAATTTTTTTCCCTTTTTGTTTTTCAAGTAAAGATTTAATTCTATAAACATCATCGTATTCAATTTTATAATCGAAATTTTCTTTCAGAAGTTTTTTGATTATCTCGCCAAAAATTTCATTTTCAATTTTTTTTGCTGATGATTTGATAAAAATACTATCCTTCGAGATTCGAGTATGTTTTATTACTAATTCATTTATATGATTATCGATTATTGACGCAAGAATTTCTAAAATTTTTGACGAACGAAATATTGCTTCGTCAACTTTGGGATTAATTTTTTCTCTTATTGAAGGAAGAATTTTGTTTCGAATAAAATTTCTTTTGAAATCATTTCGAAGGTTTGAAGAATCAATTCGATAGTTAATGTTATTATTGTTGAGGTAATCCAAAATTTCTTCTTTAAAAATACAAAGGAATGGACGAATAATTTTTCCCCGTTTTATTGGTATTCCTGAAAAACCTGTATAACCAGTTCCACTAAAAAGATTAATTAATACTGTTTCGGTATTATCAGATAAATTATGTGCTGTAACAATTTTATTAAAATTGTTCTTTGTTGAAAAATTCTCAAGAGTATCATAACGAAGTATTCTTGCAGCTTCTTCAATCGAAAGTTTATTTTCTTTGGCGTATTCTTTGACATTTAATTTAAAAGAGAAAATAGGGATGTTTAATGTTTTGCAGAATTCATAACAAAATTTCTCATCTTCATCTGATTCTTTTCCTCTTAATTGATGATTAAAGTGAACAGCAGCAATTTCTATTTTAAATTTCTTTTTGAATTTATTTAAGAAATAAAGTGCAAAAGTTGAATCAGGGCCACCGCTGAAGGAAATTAGCAGTTTATCGTTTTTGTCAATTAAATTATGTTGATTAATGAAATTAAAGATTTTTTGTTCTAACTTTTTCATCTATGAAGGAATGCCCGATTATATTATCTTCTCACAAATTTTATAATTGCATCATCGCCGATTTTGTCGACTTCTTTTATCGAATAATTAATTGCTTTCGACAAACTTTTAATTCCCAAATTTGAACAAAGAGGCAATCCATTTCCCAAAATTTTTGGTGATAAGAAAATTAAAATCTCGTCTTCAAGTTTTTGTTTAATAAAACTAGAAAATACTTTACTACCCCCTTCGACAAGAACAGAAATAATTTTCTTTTCGGCGAGAACTGACAAAGCTTTAACTAAATTAAGTTTTCCATTTCTTTCTTCAGGAACAAATACAATTTCGATATCTTTCTTTTTAAATGTATCTAATTTTCTTTTTCGATTTTTATTCTTTATGGAAGTGAGAATAATAAAATTTTTATCAGAATTTTTTTTAACAAGATTAGAATCAAGACTCAACTGAAGATTAGTATCAAGTATAATTCTTTTTGGATTCCTTCCTTCAACTAATCTTACTGTCAATTCAGGATTATCGATTTTTACACTGTTAAATCCAACCATAACAGCATCATATTCAGAGCGGAGCTCGTGTACCAGACTTCTTGATTCAACAGAAGTTAACCATTTTGAATTACCGCTGCTATCAGCAATCTTGCCATCAATAGTAATTGCCATTTTAAGAGTAACATAAGGCAGTGATTTAGTACAGTATTTGAAATAAAATTTATTTATGTCAATGCATTCTTTTTCCAGCAATCCAGTTTTAACATCCAGACCAGCTTTTTTAAATTTTTTTACTGCCTGACCATTATGTTCAGGTTGAGGATTTAATGTTCCAATTACAATTTTTTTTATTTTGGATTTTATGATTGCTTCAATGCAATCCTCTTTATCTGTTGAAAGTGTACAGGGTTCTAAATTTGTATAAAGAGTTGCACCTTCGGTATTTTCTTTGGAATTTTTTATTGCTAAAAGTTCAGTACTAATTTCATCTGGAGAACTTCTATAAGCAGCTCCAATAATTTTATCGTTCTTAACAAGCAAAGCACCTACAAGAGGAGTAGGACTAACTTTACCTTTTCCTTTCTTTGCAAGTTCTAATGTTATTTGTATGTAAGAATCATCTAACAATTTACTCTATCCCGAGTACTTCAAATTTTATTACGCCAGCTGGAACTTTAGCTTCAACAATTTGACCAACTTTTACTCCCATTAAAGCTTGTCCAACAGGTGAAGTTATTGAGATTTTACCTTTTTCCAAGTCTGCTTCTTCAGGAGAAACAAGAGTATATTCAAATATTTTATTGTTATTCAGATTTTTCACTTTGACTTTAGATAATATATGAGCCTGATCTTTTGGCATATTTGAAGTATCTATAACTCTGGCCCTTGAAAGTAAGTCTTCGAGTTTACTAATTTTTAACTCGAGTAAACCCTGTTCTTCTTTTGCGGCATCATATTCAGCATTTTCGGATAAGTCGCCGTGAGCTCTTGCTTCTGCAATTCGTTCTGCCATTTTTTTGCGGCCATTATTTTTTAGTTCTGCTAATTCTTTTTCAAGTTCTCTAATTCGTTCTTTACTTAGATAAACAAAATTCGACACTTTACTACTCCTTTTTTGTTGCTAAAAAAAGCGAAATAAAATTTCGCTTTAAATAAATCAAAAAAAATTGCCACCGCGTTGCAGTGGCATTGAAAAAATAAAAATTATATATGAAGTTTTCAACTATTATTTGATGGAGAGTATCAATAATGAAATCACTCGTAAAGTTTGTTTTACTTGGAATTTATTCAATTGCAATGGCAAACTTAGAAGCTGCTGTTGTGGTTTATCTAAGAGAGCTTTATTATCCAGAAGGTTTTGCTTTTCCATTAAAGTTAATTTCTGATAATATATTGTTGATAGAACTTACCAGAGAATTCTCAACTATCATAATGCTCTTTTGTATTGCTTATCTGTGCGATAAATCATATTTAGAAAGATTTTTTTACTTCATCTATGCTTTTGGCATATGGGATATTTTTTATTATGTGTGGCTTAAAATTTTTGTGAACTGGCCTTCCTCTTTTTTAACAGATGATATATTGTTTTTAATTCCGGTTCCCTGGGTTGCACCAGTCTATGCACCCGTTGGTGTATCACTCTGTATGATAATCTTTTCTATTGTAACTTTTTATTTACAGCAAAAGGGATTTTCGTTAAAGATAAATAAGCTTAGTATAATTGTATCTATAATAGGAATTGCATTAATCTTGTTTTCATTTATGTGGGACTTTCAAACCCGTATTAATTCAATTGCACCTATAAAGTACGAATGGGAAATTTTATTGGCTGGCTTGTTATTAATTATTTTTGGCTTTGTTTATTTTATAGTAAAAATAATGAAGGGATAAAATTTGTTATCAAAATGTTAGCTGCTCTTTTTAATTCTTGATAGTATTAGAGCAATAATCAAGAATTGAATATTGAGTAATGAATCAATAACATCTCCGTGATTTAATATGATAATTTTCGGAAAAAGTTCAATAACAGGTATAATTTCAACAGAATTATAATAATAAATAAAGCTTATTAAACTGGTTAAAATTATAGCGCAATAAATGGATACTTTTAAATGTAATCTAAATATCAGCATAAGTGCTATAGCAATTTGTAGCAGGTTTACGAAAAGTGTTACTAATATGTTGTCAATTAAAGGTGTGAAAAATTTAATTCTTTCAATGAAATTTTCAGGATAAATCAAATTGAAGATTCCCTGATATAGTAAAAATATAATCAATAACCAGTAAAGTATTGAGGTGGTTATATTAAAAGGTTTTATATACTTATAAATCAATTTTAATAATTGTAAGTTAAAAGTAGTATAGACTTATTTTATTAACCAATCTAAGACCGGTCTACTTGCAAAGCTTTCGACCGGTCAATTGGTGCCCTCAAAACTTGGATGCAAAATTAATTATTGTAAATTAATTGCGCATTGGGATAAAGTACTAATTAAATCAAAATAAATACTAAAAAAATACTAATTGAATTGAAATCGGCATTAAAGATTTGACATATGTTTACAGCTATTAGGAATAGTTTATTCGAAAGGACTACTTAGCATTATAAATTTCATTTGTCTCAAAGAAAAGGTTCTTTTCTTTAAGAAAATGAATTATTTCGGACTTTTTGGAAAGATTTAATTTTGCTTTGATATTGCTGCGATAGTAATCAATTGTTTTCTTGGATAGGCACAGCTGTTCGGCTATTTCTTTTGAAGTATAACCTCTGCTTATAAGTTTAAGTACCTCAATTTCTCTATCTGTTAAACCATACTTTTTCAAATCATTAACACTATAAATATTGCCGGTGCTGCCATATACCATTACTTTTCTTTTTCTAATAAATTTATCGATAAGTTTGCTTTTTAATATAAAACCTTTTTTAGGACCTAGAATAGTATTAAGTAGTACAAGAAAATTAACAAGCATTAGTCTATAATTATAAACCTTTAGGTGTAATGTTATATCAGTATAATAAATATAACGTGAGATAACAAAAATAGCATTATAAATTACAAGAATTATTAAATAATACTTTATTTCTTTTTTATTCCAGATATCACTTATTATCTCATTTACAAAGTATCCTATTATAAATAACTGCAGGATATTAAAGACCATAAACATTCTTAATTCACGAGGGTCTAATAAGAAATAAATAATTACTCCAAAGAGAATTCCAATTTTGTATTTTATGTTCAATCTTGGAAGAGAAAATATTAAAAACACTGTCATTACTGTATAATATGAGTTCCAGATATTATTGTTATTTAAAAGTAATGCTCTAATAATAAGAATGGGGTCAGAAGCTGCAAGGATAAAAAAATAAATAAACATTTCATGTTTTCGGTACCTATAAGCCTGAAAGTAGCATAAGAAAAGAGATATAACAACAAGTAAGCGTGCCAGCATCATAAAAATAAGTTTTTATAATTTTATACGTAAATTATTAAAGCATATTGTAGTTTTCAAGCAAGTCACTTTTTCTTGTAACTTAATTCTTGACTTTTATTCAAATTGTTGTTTGTATTCTGCATACAGATTTGAATTGACAATACCTGCAAATAATTTTTTCTCTGTCGTTATGTGGAGATAAATTAAATTTCCCTTGAGAAATTAATTTTACATAATTCTTTATATGATTTATTGTATTGCTTATTAGTTCATCAAGACTTTTAATTTCATTATCGTTTCTTTTTGATAATGAAATTTTTTGTTTCCCAAAATCTTCTTTAGAATATTTCAACGAGTAAATAATCATTTCGTTTGGACTGAATTTCCTGTTATATTTTTTTTCAAGAAGATTTTTAGCAGCATACATATAAACTGGTAGCTGCAGCGACAAACCGTTTTTCAGTTCTTTTAAAGTCGGTTTATTTCCGCTCAACTTATAATCTACAATATTAAAAGTATCATCTTTTTTTGATAACTCAATTCTATCAATTTTACCGCGAAGTTTTAAGCCATCAATTTGAATTGGTTCTGAGCTGCTAATTGTTTTATCTGATTCCTCTTCTTTTAATGTCCCAAATTGTACCTCAAAAAACATTGGTTCGTAGTCATCTTTTATTTCAGATTCATATTTTATGAATTTTCCTAATATTGAATTATCAAAATTGTTATCAATTCCTGTTAGTTTCTCTTTTTCATAAAATGTTAATGGCGCTTTGAAAAATGAATTTGATATTTTTTTCTCGGCAATTTCAAGTATTATTTCTTTTGCTTTTTCTAAAATTTTTTTATCACCATTTCTTAAGTCAATTTTTTCTTCAATTATTTTTGTATAGAATTCATAAAGAATAGAATGAAGTATTCTGCCTAATTCAATTGCTTCAATATCTTCAGTGGGTTCTTCAATAATTTTGATTCCTATAATTCTTTCTATAAAAAATTTGAATGGACATTTTGCATAAGTCTCAAGCTGGGATATAGAATATTGTTTTTCAATTAATGAATTCAGTTTTTGTTTTATATTTATAGATTCTTCAAGATTATCATCACTTAGCAGAATCCCATTAAAATTAGACTCAGAAAAAATATTCTCTTCACGTTGTTTTTCTATTTTAATCGAATTTACTAATTGCTGTGCATTTAAATTAAAAGAACGGAGTAATTCTGTGTTATCGTAATTTATTCCTGAATAAATATATAATTCTTCCATTGAGGTTACTTTATTAAAAAGTTCATTCTCTATTTCAGAGATTAGAAAGATTTTTTCAAATTCTTTCAGGAAGGTTGAAACAACGGTTTCTTTTCCACTTTCAGACAAGGGATAACTGAGGTATAATTTTTTATTCCAGCAATTTAAAGCCTGATAGAAAAGATTTCTTTCCTCAGTTTGATGAACAAAAGCCTGCTTGCGGAATTTTCCCGATGAAAATATTTCGGGATTATATCTTGTGGGTAAATCACCATCACATAATCCCCCTATAAATAAATAATCGAATTGTAATCCACGTATTTCTTCAAGATTTGTAATCAATACTCCGTAATTTGATTTTTCTTTTACATTAAATCTTGCCCAGCTGCATGAAGTTCTTAATTGGTCCATAAAAAAGTGTATTCCATATTGTGCATCAGTACCTTTTTCTTCTTCAAGTAAATCGAAAATTTCACTTATTGTTTCGATGAACTTGTTGAATCCACGAATATTTTCTTCCTGATTATGTTTGATTGAAAGCAATTTGTATGGCAAAAATGATTTGTTGACCAAATCAAAAAGATTTTCTTTGAATTGTCTTATTGTTTGTTTTCCCTCGAAAGGAGTTAATGATTCTATAATTGATTTTATATCGCTTAACGCTTTTTGATATGATAAAATTTTATCTTCTTTTTCTTCGTTATCTTCTTCATTGTTGAGTTTAATATTTGCAATTGATTCATTGATAATGTTAATCCAGTTTTCTTTTCCAGATACAATTTTTAATTCAGATGAAACTTTATAAAGATTAAATAAGTCAATGTTGTTTGTATTTATGTATCCGCTGCTTAATGCTCGAAATATATTTTGATAATAATATTCATTCTCGGCTATTTCCAGAAAATTAATAATTGCTTTAACTGGATTAGAATTGTCAAGCGATATTCTATCCGTAAGATTAAAAGGAATTCCATTTTTTGCAAATATGTCTCTTACTATTGGAGAGTAATTTTGAATTAGATTAAATGCAACACAAATTTTATCAGGTTCAACTTTTTCATTAATTATAAAGTTTTTTATTAGTTTTGATATAAATTCAACTTCACTTTCTCTGTCAAATGCTGAAAACTTATAAATACAGTCTTTATAGTTGTATTTATTTTTTTTCTCGTTAAAACTGAATAATTCATTTCTTATGATTTTTCTGAATTTAGATAAATTTGCTTCTGTTGTATCTTTTGTTATTTTGAAACCGCAATCCTGCAATTGATTAAAGCAATTGCCAAGATGAGAAAAAATGGATTTATTTTTTTTGTTGTAATCAAAATTTATAAATAAATCAGTTCCTTTTATTAGTGAAAAATTGTTAATAATTTTTATTTCTGGCCCTGTAAATTCATTAAAACCATTTATTACAATTAAATTTACTTCTGGATAATTTGATGAAAAACTTTTTTCCAATTTTTCATCTTTTAATTCTAATAAGAGTTTGTAAACATCCCCAATTTCAAAAGCATTTGTACTGTAACATTTGTTCAGATATTTTTCATAAATATCTGCAATATCCAGAGCTTTCAATTTTTCTGAGCGTTCAAGTTTTTCAGCTTCTTCTCTTAAATGTTCAGGAGTAATACCGTGTCTTTTGTATTCTGAAATAATATTTTTAATTCTGTCAAGTGTTCCAAATGGAATTTCATTTTTATAAACCGAAAAATATCTTGGTCTAATTTCTTCAAAACTTTGTTTGATAAATATAATTGATGCAGCTTCACTTAGTTGTTTGAATGGTCTGACCCAGCTTAAAATTTTTGTTGATATTGTGCCAAATGTTTCTACATTTAATTCAATAGCAGCTCGATTTGGCATTAATGAAATTATATCTTTTTTAAGATTTCTGACTTTACGATTTGTGGGAACAATTAACAGTAATTCATTTACTTTGTTGTTTTTTATTTTTTCATTAATTAAAAAATCTAAATCTACTTTTTCGATATTTGATTTTGTTAATATCATTTTGACAATAAATTCTTATAAGATTTTCTTATTTGCTTTGATAAATCTATGTCAAGAAAACTTACAACTTCGTGAAATTCTTTTGATGCTGATTTTTTATTTTTTACAACAACAGATTCTAATTCTAAAAACCACCCAAGATTTTTAACATTGTCCAGATGAATTCGAGTATTTCCATAAATGTAAAGCTTTCTTGATTTTTCAACTATGCATTCTGTTTTAAGTATTTCAGAAAGATATTTTTCAGGATTATTCCCCTTAAGTTCGAGTATTTCATAACTGCTCCATCTTTTTCTCGTTTCATCTCTTAAATATTTTATTAAATAAAAATTGTTTTTTTCTTTTCTTAACTTCAATAATCCACTAGTATATTTATAGTAAACATCTTTTTGTTTTATAGTACCAATAAATTTTGCACCTTTTAATTTCAGCTTTTTCTCGTAATCTTTGGGTGAATTGATTTTAATTTTTAATTCAAGATTTACAGCCATAAAGAACCTTTATATTTTTTAATTGTAAGAAGTTTGTAAATGTTATTACTTTGTTGATTTTTAATATATAAAATATAATTTTAATAACAAGTTTAGTAGAAGGAAAGCAAATATGAAACGATTAGTTTTTTTGCTAACGGTGATTTTTACAATTAATATTACTGCACAAAGAATTGGGGAATTAGCACCGGAAAAACAACCTGAAGTTTTTCCAGAAAACAGCTGGGGTGTCGATTTAATGTTTGGCGAAGGTGGTTTTGGATTGGGTGCTTTTTTACATAAAAATTTTACGCCCGTAATTACAGGTTTTGCTGATATTTCTTTTTCTGAATCAAAAGATGAAAGAGAAGTTGAGTATGTAGATTGGTATGGTAATACATTTGTGTTAGGAAAAGAAAACAGGGTTTTTCTTATCCCATTAAACTTTGGTTTGCAGTACAGATTATTTTACAAAGTTTTAAGTGATAATCTTCGTCCATATATCAATGGAGGAATTGGACCCACATTTGTTGTTACAACACCTTATAATGAGGAATTCTTTTCAGCTTTTGGTAAAGCAAAAATGCATTATGCTGTTGGTGGTTATATTGGAATTGGAGCTAATTTTGGAATAAGTAAACGAAATTTGGCTGGAGTAAATGTAAGATATTACTATATTCATTTATTTGACAAAGGTGTGGAAAATATGACAAATAAATTCCGAAAAAATTTAGGACATTTTTATTTAACACTTAATCTTGGAATAATGTATTGAAAGAATTTAAAAATAAATTTACAGGATTTAGTAAGGAAATTTTTCAATTCTTTAAGGATTTAGAAAAGAATAATAATGTAGAATGGTTTCACCGCAACAAAAATCGTTATCAAAAATATTTGATTGAGCCTGCAAAAGCTTTTATTTCAGAAATGTCTCCTTTCTTAAACAGACTTAATCCAGCAATCCGTTCTGAACCTAAATTTAATGAAACTATTATGAGGCTCAATAAAGACATGAGATTTAACAGAGGCGAACCTTATAGAACTTTTTTATTAATTCATTTTGGAAGATTTAAATTAGACAGCGAATTTTATCTTTATTTTGATTCTAGCAATTTTGCAATGGGTATGTTTATTAACAAGAAGAAGAGGAATAACTTATACTTTAATCAAAATCTTTCAAAGTATGCGAAAGAAATAATTGAGGTATGTGGCAAATATAAAATTGATGATAATTATTCACTATCAGACCTTGAGAATAACTCAGAATTAATTGTAAGAAAATTTAATTCAAAAAAACATCTCTCTTTGTTAGAAAATATTGAGCTGATACTTCTTGAAAAAAATAAAAAGATAGCGGATAAAGTTCTTTTTTCCGATGAAATAATTTTGGAAACAATTAAAATGATTTCTCAACTTTATCCGCTTTATTGTTTTGCAATTTCACCTCATCCTATAGAAGAATTAAAAAAATATGAAGATAACTTTGGTGAAATTGTAAGTTGAAAAAATAATTTATCCGGTTAGATTAATTTTTCCATTTAATTGTGCATCCAATAGTAAAAGTTTCTGGAACTGAAATAGGCTTATTTGCAAGTAGTTCTTCAATTGCATTTCTTAAATAAGGCGTTTTAACCTTTGATGGTTCCTGCCAGTTGTCATCTATTTTTCCATGAAATACAAGTTTACGCTCTTTATCGAATAAAAATATTTCTGGAGTGTGAGTAGCTCCATAAGCCTTTGCTACTTCCTGAGTTTCATCCCGTAAATAAGGGAAATTAAAATTTTTTTCTTTTGATCTTTTTATCATTTCTTCAAAAGAATCTTCTGGGTAATTTGTAGTATCGTTTGAATTGATTGCTACTATTTGTAATCTGTCTCTGTAATCATTTTGTATTTGTATTATTCTATCTTCATAAGCACGGACGTATGGACAATGATTACAGGAGAATATTACAATTAAAGCTTCTTTATCTTTGAATGAATCTAATGAATATGTATTTCCGTCAACAGCTAATAGTTTGAAATAAGGTGCGGATGAACCAATTTTTAATGTATTTGTTACCATAGCTTTTCCTTTATTTTTAATTATACTTTAATAATTATAAGTTTCAGATTGAATTTTCATTAAATATTTATAAAAGTTAATTAAAAATTTAGGTAAATATGATTAATTATAAAAATATTTATGATGATTTCTATAAATATCAAGAAAAGAAAATTACTCTTCCGTTAATTAAACATTCTCATATTAAAAATATTGTTGAAGAACTAAAAAGAAAAAATCTTATTGATGTAGAATTAATTGGTTATTCTATAGAAGGGAAAGAAATCTATTCTTTATCACTTGGCAGAGGGGATATTAAAATTCTTGCTTGGAGTCAAATGCATGGCGATGAACCTACCGCAACAGCATCAATATTTGATTTAATAAATTTTTTCTCTGAGAATGACAGTTATAATGATTTTAAGAAAAATATTCTTGATAAATTAAAAATATATTTTGTGCCAATGCTTAATCCTGATGGGGCAGAATTATTTAAAAGAGAAAATTCATTAAATATTGATTTAAATCGTGATGCACTTAGAAGTGAAACACATGAATCGAAGATTTTATGGGAGGTTGCTTCAAAAATTAAACCTCAATTCGCATTTAATTTGCATGACCAGAATTGTTACTATACAGCTGGAAGAAGTTCGAATACAGCTGCAATTTCTTTGCTTGCACCTCCATCCGATTTTGAAAAAAGTATTACAAATACACGTAAAAAAAGTATGCAGGTAATTCTAAAAATTAATGAAGCATTAAGAAATTTTATTCCTCATAATATTTCAAGATATAATGATGATTATGAACCAAGAGCTTTTGGTGATAATTTTACAAAAGCTGGTATAAGTTCTATTCTAATTGAATCGGGATTTTTAATTGGAGATTCAGAAAAATCTGAAATTAGAAAATTGAATTTTATTTCTCTTATATCTGCATTTGATTCAATAGCAAATGAAAATTACAAAGAAAAAAATATAGAAGAATATTTTTCAATTCCCGAAAACAATCCACTTCTTTTTGATTTACTTATAAGAAATTTATCTATAACAAAAAACAATAAATCTTTTAAAATTGATATTGGAATTCTAAGAGAAAGAAAGTATGATTTTGAAGCAAATCGTTTTTATTATGTGGGAAAAATTAAAGAGATAGGAGATTTATCAATTTATTATGGTATCGAAGAATATAATCTGAATGGTTTTAATGTAGAAATTCCCAAAATATTTTTTAGTAATAACAAAACAAAACTGGGTAACAGTCAGTTTAACTTACTGCTTAATCAAGGTTATGGATATATATTTCAAACTAAATATGATTATGAAAAAGATTATACAGATTTACCAATTAACATACTTTGTTATAAGAATTATAGACCTCAGTTAGCCGTAGATGAATATGCTAATTTATTGATTACAAAAGAGAACAATAAAATTTATATTATTATTAATGGATTCTTTCAAGTTCTGAATGATTCAGAAAATAAAATATTAAATGGTCTAGTGATTCATTAAATTTACGATATAGAATATTAGATAGAAATATAAATGCAGCAATTAGAAAATAAAATAACGAATGAGAATCAAAAAGAGCTTTATGAGGAATTTGAGAAAGAAGCGCTGCCTCATATGAATGCATTATACAATTTTGCACTTCGATTAACTGGCGATGAGGAAGATGCTGATGACCTTGTGCAGGAAACTTATCTCAAAGCATTTCGATTCTTTGATAAGTTTGAAAGAGGAACAAACTGCAAAGCATGGTTATTTAGAATTATGAAAAATTCTTTTATAAATGATTATAGAAAACAGATAAAAGAACCAAACAAAGTTGATTATGAAGACGTTCAGAATTTTTATGAAACTATTAAATCAGACGAGGTTGAATATAATCATTATGAAGAAGATGCATTTAGTAATACTTTAGATGATGAAGTTTCAAAAGCAATTACCGAACTTCCCGAAGATTTTAGAACAGTTATTATTCTTAGTGATATTGAAGGTTTTACTTATGAAGAAATTGCTGACTTTGTTGATATACCTGTAGGAACAGTTCGTTCTCGTTTACACAGGGCAAGGAAAATGCTTTATTCTCAACTTTATGATTATGCAAAAGATAAAGGTTATATTTCATCAAGAAAGATTAAAAAAATTAGCAATAAAAACTTCGACAAAAATTAAAAAGGAAAATCATGTTCGATATCAAAAACATTATAGTTCCAACTGATTTTAGTAACTTATCTTACTCCGCATTTGATTATGCGAGAAATTTAGCCGAACAAATAAATGCAAAAATTCATCTTATTTATGTGCTTGAAAAAACACCCCCATTTTTAGCTTTGCGATCAGTTGATGTTTCTGAAGAAAAAATTATGAAAGAAATGGAAGAAGAGGCAAGAAAGCAGTTAAGCGAAGCAGCAAATAAGTTACGCTATGATTCCAATGTTGAAATAGTAGAGGTTTGTCGTAAAGGTATTGATTATGAAGAAATTGTTAAATACTCAAAAGAAGTTGAGAAAGCATTAATCGTAATTGCAACTCATGGCAGAACAGGCATTCTTCACACACTTTTAGGAAGTGTAGCAGAAAAAGTTATAAGATATGCTAAATGTCCTGTTCTGGTTATAACACCGGAGGAAGAACAAATTGACAATTAAATTTTAGTTGATTAAGTTTACGGCGCAAAAATTTAAAAACTAAAAAAGGCAGGTGATAAATAGTGGTAGGAATAACCGTTCAAGAGAACGAGAGTATCGATAAAGCTCTAAAACGCTTTAAGAAAAAATATGAGCGTTCAGGTATTCTTAAAGAATTTAAGAAGAGAACCTTTTATGTAAAACCTTCAATTGAAAAGAGAATGGATTTAATCAAAGCTAAGCGTAGAGCTTCTCGAGAACAAGCCTTAAAAGACAAAAAAGCTTGAAACCTATCTCTTAATACCCGTCGCTGACGGGTTTTTTTATTTTTTACTTAAGAAATATTTTTTGAAATGTTCTGTAATCTTTTCAAATGCTTCATCAATAGAGTTACAGAAATCGAATAATTTCATATCATCTTTGCTGATTGTACCGTGTTCTACAAGTGCATCAAAATTTATTATTTTACGCCAGTATGCTTCATCATAAATAATAATTTTCATTTTTTTAACTACTTTCTTTGTTTGAACCAATGTTAGAACTTCCATTAATTCATCCATAGTTCCAAAACCGCCTGGAAACACAATAAGAGCTTTAGCCAGATAAACAAACCACAACTTTCGCATAAAAAAATAATGAAACTCAAAAGCAAGTTTTGGGTCTACATATTTATTAACATATTGTTCATATGGAATGCTGATGTTGAAACCAATTGAATGACCTCCTGCAAGGTAAGCTCCTTTGTTTGCAGCTTCCATTATACCGGGACCGCCGCCTGTACAAATAATAAATCTATTACCGTTGCCATCAAGTTTCATTGACCATTCAGTCAATCTTCTAGAAAGCTCTACAGCATCTTCGTAATATTTTGACATTTCAAGTAATTTTACTGCTCTTTCAAATTTCTTTTTCGCAGCTGGGCCTTTTCCTTTTTTAGCTTGATTAACAAGTTTTAATGCATCTTTCCTTGAAATAATTCTTGCTGACCCAAAGAAAACAATAGTATCAACAATTTTATATTTCTCAAAACGTGATTTTGGTTCGTAATATTCTGATAGAATTCTGATTGTTCTTGCATCAGCAGAGTTAAGAAATTCAATATTCTTATATGCTTTAACAGGTTTAATTGGCTTTTTCATAATGTATGATTAATAGAGATGTAAATGTGAAGTGAAACATTATAATTTTTCATAATAAATTAAAGCTGATTGATTAACAATCAGCCATTCTAAATTATTTACCTTGCTGTGGAGATTGTTGTGGTAAAACAGGTGTAGTTGGAACTGTTGGTTGTTCCTTTCCCTGAATTACACTTTCTCTTTGTTCAACTGAAGTTTTTCCTGGTAAAAAGAACAAATTAATTAATATTGCCAGAACAATTAAAGCTCCTGCAAGCCACCATGTTGCTTTGCTAAGAAAATCAGCTGTTCTTCTTGTGCCAAAGACTGTTCCAAACTGGCTTCCACCAAATGTGCCGGCAAGTCCTCCACCTTTACTTGATTGCAGCAATACAACTATTATTAATAAAAATGAAATAATAAGTGCAAATGTAACTAACAATGTATACATCTTAATCTCCGTTTTAGAAGTAGCGAGGGAGGGATTCGAACCCCCGACACGTGGATTATGATTCCACTGCTCTAACCAGCTGAGCTACCTCGCCATAAAAATTTTTGGATTGTAAATATAAAGACTATGATTCCAAACTTCAAGAAATAACCTTGAACTAATTTTATATTTTATTTTCTTGTGAAAAGCAAAAAATCAGTTTATTTGTGTTTGGTAATTAATCTCGTCTGATTTATATTTGCGATGAATTATTAATTATGGTTCAAAATATTTCTCACTACTTACAATCCTGCCGGAATTCTTAACTGGCAGGATTTTTTATTAATAAAATTTATTTAGTTATGAAAAGGCTTTTAATCATATTTTTGATGAGTTATTCTTTTTTATCGGGACAAACAAAAATTACACTTAAAATTTACCAATCTGAAAAAGATTCTTTACAAAAGTTGAATTCAAAATTATTGATAGAAAAAGAATCTCTTAAAAAAGAAATTGACAGTCTAAAGAATAATTCTACTATGCTTGACGAAAAAATTAATTCTATAAATCGGGAAATAGAAGAACTTTACATCAAAAAGTTTGGCAGGGAAAACGGAACGAGGGTTTACAACAAACAAGTTTGGAAAGGTATGACTGAAAAAATGCTGCTTGCAGGCTGGGGTAAACCCGATAAAATTGATAAAAATGTGCAAAAGTGGGGCACATATACTCAATGGTATTATGGAAAAATCACTTTCTTCTTTAAAGACGGCAAGCTGATTGATTTTGAAGAAAGCAAATAAATTTTAGTCCATCCTTGTTCAAATATTTTATTACAGTTATTTTAATGGTAAATTCATTTATTAAAATTCAATATGAAGAAATATAATTTCATATTCATTTCATTGTTGATTTTATTCTCGATAATAATTTTATCGGTTCATCTTTTAAATCATACACCAATTCGCATATTTACAATTTCTTACATCACATCTTCAGCAGTTTATATATTAATTTCATTTTTTCTTTTGAAATACAATTTGAATAAAAATGTTATAATAATCTCCGTACTCATGGGAATCATTTTAAGATTTAGTTTTATTAATACGATGCCTATCGGTTCTGATGATATTTACAGATATATGTGGGATGGAAAAGTTCAAAGCAATGGAATTAATCCTTATAAATTTTCTCCAGTTGATTCTAATCTTGTCTATCTTCATTCTGACATATTACCTTCAAAAGTAAATTTTCCAGAACTCAAGACAATTTATTTTCCTTTAAGTCAATGGTTATTTTTTCTGGGTTATCAATTAAGCGGCGAAAGTATCGGGGGTTATAAATTAATTTTGATGATATTTGAGCTGTTAACAATTGTTATTCTCCATCTGATATTAAGAAAGTTAAATAAACCTTTAGAGTATTTGCTTCTTTATGTATTGTGTCCTCTCCCAATTTTTCAGTTTGCTCTTGATTCTCATCTTGATGGATATGGATTGTTGTTAATTACAATTTCAATTTTATTTTATTTAAAGAGAAGATTAACAATTTCTTTAATTTTTCTTGGATTATCTCTTTCGATTAAACCAATAGGAATTTTATTTATCCCTTTTTTTTTCTTAAATGAAAAGAAAATTTCCGACAGGTTAAAAATATTGTTTCTTCCATTTGTTACTTTTTTTATTCAATTCATTCCTTATATTTTTTCGTCAAATCCATTCGAAGCATTGTTTGTCTATGCAAAACACTGGTCGTTCAATGGAGGCATTTTTACTCTTCTAAATAGTATTATTAAGCATAATCAAATAACTCGTATTGTTTGCGGGATTATATTGTTGATTTCTCTGATTCCACTTTATTTGAGCAGATATGATTTCTTAAAGAAAATTTATTATTCAGTTCTTTTGCTTTTAATATTTTCTCCAGTTGTCCATCCATGGTATATTGGATGGCTTACTGTCTTAATACCCATAGTTCCTGCGTTCAGTGGAATTATGTATTCTTCATTAAGCAGTCTTACATCTTTTACAGTTTTAAGTTATCAATTAAATGGCGTATGGAAAGAATATCCTTTGGTTTTATTGTTTGAATATATTCCAGTAATTTTGTTTTTACTATTCGAACTAAACTTTTCCAAGAAATTTTTATCGAAGAGAATTGAGGGTTAATTCACAAAAGAATTTCTCTGTTGGTTTCTGCAGAGTAAACACTTACATCTTTGAACTTCTTTAATATATTAAAACCTATCCAATCTTTTGATTCAGATTCTCCATGAACAAGAATTATTTTTTTAGCATTAGATTGTTCTGCAATTTTTAACAATTCTTCTCTTTTTGAATGAGAAGGGAAATAAAATTTTTCAATTTCGCAGTTTACAAATTTGGGAGGACTAAATTCATTGAGCTGCACAAACTCACCCTTTGAAGAGTTAATAATTTTATAACCCGGTGAATCGGGATCCATGTAGCCTACGCCAAATATTCCAAAGTTTTTTTGCTTAAGCCAGAAGTCAATAAGTTTATAAGAAGTTGTACCCTCCAGCATCATTCCACTTGATGCTAAAACAATTCCGGGATGTTTAATGAATTCATTATAATCTTCTATTTCAAGTAAGTTTAATTGAGGAATTTCTTTTAGTTCCAGATTAGAATTTTTTCTTCTTACGATGTAGCGGTTATTGTCATAAATTCTGGAAATTTCTCTGCCAATTCCTCCTGTGTAAATGTTGGTTTCAATCAAGCTTTTTCTTTTCATTAAACTATTAATAAGCGCGAGCATTTCTTGTGTTTTTCCCAAGGCAAAAACAGGAATTAAAATTGAACCATTATTCTGGAGAATTTGATTTGCAGCTTTGACAAAACGTTTTGATTCAGTTTCCCATGTCCCAATTTTTTTTGAATCAGTTGAACCATATGTAGTTTCAAGAATCAAAGTATCAATGTTTTTTATTTTTTCTAAATCGGCTCCAATCATAATTGTTTGTTCACTTATATTAATATCTCCTGTGTAGAGAATTTTTTTATCATAATATTCAATTAAAATTGAAGCTGAACCGAGAATATGTCCTGCATCTATGAAAGTTATTTTTATTGGTTCGAAAGAATTTTGTCTTAAACCTTTTAATAAAACCGGTTCATTGTATTCTAATTCAATCATGCTTTTAACCAAATAATCAATTTCTTCATGAGTATAAATTCTAAAATTATTGACGACTGATTCAGAATTAGTAAAATTATTTTCTAAAATAATATTTGCAGCATTGTGAAGAGTAATAGAAGCAATTTCTTTTGTTTGTATTACAGTGTAAATAATTACATGTGGGAATTGTTGAATCAAGAAGGGGAGGGAGCCAATATGGTCTTGATGAGCATGCGAAATTAAAACAAAGTCAAGAGGCAGTTCATTAAGTAAATTAAAATTAGGAAGCGCTTCTATTCCTTTTTTGCGAGGGTGCATTCCACAGTCAAGTAAAATTCCAGTACCATCAATATTCAAATAAAAGCAGGAAGCTCCAACATCTTCAGCACCACCGAGCGGTATAAATTTAATCATCAGGAAACCTAACGAGAATTATAAAATTCATATTCATATTTGGCAATAAATGCCGGTCGCTCATCATTGGAATATCTTATCTCTTCTTTTTGTAATCCATTTTTATAATATGAAAATGTTATTCGAAATTGACGAGACCCGTCTGATAAATACAATTTATCTTCAATAAGATTACCATTGTCGTCGTATTTCATTTCTCGTATAGTTTGATTGTCTTTTATTTCAATTAAATTTCCTCTTGAATCATATTTATAATTGATTTCATTATTTCCCTGAATTCCTTTTTGTATCTCTTTTATAAGGTATCCTTCATTATCATATTCAAATGTTATTTCTGAAATTTTATTACCCTCAGCATCTTTAATAATTGATTTGATTAAAAAATCTCCATCATATTCGTTTAGCTGTTCTGAGGCAATTGTACCTTTTTTTGTATAGTTAATTGTTTTAATGAGTTTATTTGCTTCATTGTAATAAAATTCTGTTTTTAATTCTCCTGAACTTCTGTCATCAAGAAGTTTTCTTAAAACTTCATGATTACTTTCGTTATACCGTGATTCTCTTCTTCCCTTTAAATTTCCATAACCATCGTATGTGTCCATGTATAATAAATTTCCGTTTTCATCATATTTGAATTCATAACTTAAGTCGATATCACCGGTACTTTTGTATCTTATGCTATTTGCTCTGTTCCCTTTTTCATCAAAGAATACTTCTTCGACTAAAACCATGTTTTTAGGATAAGTATTATTTCTTCCAAAAAAGCCAGCATATCTTCGTCGTACTTTTACTTTTAATTCTTTTGCTTTTTGAAGTTCTTTTGTACTCTGGTCAATTATTTCTTTTTTACTTTTAGATGAAGTTACAGCATTGTTCTTGGCATTTTGATTTTTATTTTGAGTGTTTCCACATTGAACAATAATTGTAAGTGAGATTAAAGGAATGATAATAAAGAATAGAAGCAATAAAATTTTTGACATCTTTTTCATATTAAAACCTTATTTGGTTTGGAATTATTGATTACAACTTAAGACAGTTTTTTTTCAAGCTCGTTCAATGTTTCATTATCAATTACATTTTGAATTCTATCAAAAAGTTCACGTTCTTCCATTCTTATATGCTTTTCGAGTGTGTAGCCCAATTTATCGAGATAATCCTCATAATTTTCTTTCGATTTAATTTTGTCAATCAGAGACTTTATTTCAATATGTTCATTAATCATTTGTTCGAATAAATTATCCAGTAATGTATCTCTTCCCTTAAGAAATTTCATTAATATATTTTCTTCGTCATCAAAATGTTTAACTAAATAATTTTGAAAGAAGTTAATAGTATAATCTTTTTTATCAGTTAAATTTGAAGGCATTCCTTTATACTGAGGAGCACCTTTTTTAATAATTTGTGCAAGAATTAATCCATCGTGATGTTCTCTGGATAATCGAATTAAAGCTTTATGTCTTTTCATTTTCTTTTTTATTTATTCTTTCTCTGTATAATTGGCCTATTTCTGCTCCTGCAATAAAAATGCATGATGAATAAAAAAGCCACAAAAGTATTACTATAATTAAAATAAAAGCGCCGTAAAAAGGATTTTTGCCTAAAAAATTTTGAATGTAGTATCCAAAAAAATTTCTCGCAATTTCCCATAATACTGTAGTTGAAACAGCACTGACTGCAGCAACTCTTTTGGGAAGTTTTTCATAAGGTATAAGATAGTAAAGCAAAAAAAACAAAATAAGCAGAATTAATAATGAACCAATCCATACAATTGTATTCCACATTTCACTTAATCTGGCAAAAGTAAGAAGAGGAGAATTACTTGCAATTTCTAAAAATAAATTTAATGCAGGGAATATTAATGTTGATAATGAAATTAAAATAACAAGCAGCAAGACCATTCCAATATCTCTTAGTAATCCAATTAAAAAATTCTTTTCGATTTTTGTATGAAATATTTGATTTAATAAAGTTCGTATGCTGCTGAAAACCCATGTTGAAGTAAGAAGCAATCCAAAAGCACCAATATAGCCTGCAATATTTTTATATTCGATAGCTTCAGGCAGTCGGTTGGTTATTATTTTTTTCGCAAAGTTAGAATAATCTGGATAGGGTACAATTGTGTCGATAATTTGATAAATCATTGTAAGCAGCGTTTGAGCATCAAAAATGTTACTCAATAATGAAAAAATAAAAAGTATGAGAGGAATTAAGCTCAATATTAAAGAATAAGCTATTCCAGCTCCTGACAAAAAAATGTTGTGCTCATCAATTTTATTAAATAATCCAATTACATAATAACCAATTGTATGAAGTATTTCTTTCCCGGAAGGGATGGATTTCCAGAATTTAATTTTGTGAAAAAAATTTTTAGCAGTCATCTTAAACATGAATGCTCATTTTATTCGGTATAGAATCGTAATAAAGATGAGATAAAAGTTGTAATGAAAAATCATATTGGTCATTAACAATGAATCTTTTTGGAATAGTTTCTCCAATGAGCATGTAAGGTGTAAAACTTTTAGATGCAATTTTTTCAAAATTACTCTTGTTTTCAGGACTAACAGTTACGACAACTCTTGATTGACTTTCCGAGAAGAAAGAAAAATCTTCTCTTGTTTTTATGTGAATCTTTACTTTTGCACCTATCATTTTTTCGGGATTAAGTATACAGCATTCAGCAAGTGCCGTAATTAATCCTCCTTCAGAAACATCGTGAGCAGAATTAATTAGCTTTTGGTCAATTAATTGAAGTAATAGTGTATGGAGGTCTTTTTCTGCCTGTAAATCAATTTTTGGAATTTTTCCTTTGACTATACCATGTATGGTTTTTAAATATTCGCTTCCTCCAATTTCTTCATAATCTTCTCCGAGAACATAAATTAAATCACCTTCATTCTTAAATTCTGCTGTTGTTACATTTTCTAATTTTTCAATTAAACCAACCATTCCAATTACGGGAGTTGGATAAACTGCAGTATCTGGACTTTCATTGTAAAAGCTTACATTTCCGCCTGTAACAGGAGTGTTAAAAAATCTGCATGCTTCTCCCATTCCTTCTATTGCTTGCTTAAAAGTCCAGTACATTTCGGGTTTATATGGATTGCCAAAGTTCAGGCAATTTGTAATTGCGAGCGGAATAGCACCAGAACAGACAACATTTCTTGCAGCTTCTGCCACCGCGATTTTAGTTCCTTCTTTTGGATTGAGATAAACATATCTTCCGTTGCAATCTGTAGAAGCTGCAATAGCTTTGTTTGTCCCTTTAATCATAATAACAGCAGCATCTGAACCGGGACCTACAATTGTATTTGTTCTTACCATTGAATCATATTGTTCATATACCCATCTTTTAGAAGCAATATTTGGAGATGAAAAAATTTGTTCAAAAATTTCTGCAATGCTGTCGGGTTCTGGCAAATCATAACAATTAAATTTTTCTGCATCTTTTATGTATTCGGGTTCTTTTGTTTCACGTATATAAACTGGAGCACCTCCGCCAAGCACAAGTTCGTAAGGCGGTATCTCTGCTTTCTTTTCTCCATGATGATAAATTTTTAATAATTGTTCATCTGTTACTTCCCCAATTATTTCGCAATTCAAATCCCATTTTTCAAAAATTTCTTTTACTTTGTTTTCGTATCCTTTTTTTGCAACAACAAGCATTCTTTCCTGACTTTCTGAAAGCATTATTTCATAAGCATTCATATCAGCTTCTCTCAATGGAACTTTATCTAAGTTTATAATCATTCCGGATTTTCCTTTTGCACTCATCTCCGAAGTAGAGCATGAAATTCCGGCAGCTCCCATATCTTGAATTCCAACAACAAGATTTTGTTTTATAATTTCGAGTGTTGCTTCAAGAAGAAGTTTTTCTGTAAAAGGGTCGCCTACTTGAACAGAGGGACGTTTGGATTCGGATTTTTCAGAAATTTCTTCGGAGGCAAAAGTTGCTCCATGAATTCCGTCTCTTCCAGTTGAAGATCCTACAATCATGACTGGATTGCCTGCACCTTTTGCTACAGCTGAGACGATTCTTTTTGTATCAACAACACCAATAGCCATAGCATTTACAAGCGGATTATTTTTATAAGAATCATCAAAGTAAACTTCACCTCCGACGGTAGGAACTCCAAAGCAGTTTCCATAATCAGCAATTCCTTTTACAACACCTTCAAATAAATATCTTGTTCTTGCATCGTCGAGCGAGCCAAAACGGAGAGAATTTAAACAGGCAATTGGTCGCGCCCCCATTGTAAAAATGTCTCTCAAAATTCCGCCTACTCCAGTTGCAGCTCCTTGATATGGTTCAACAGCAGATGGATGATTATGGCTTTCAATCTTAAAAGCAATTGCTAGTCCATCACCTATATCTACAAGTCCAGCATTTTCTTCTCCTGCGCCTACGAGTAATCTTCCTCCAGAACGAGGAAGTGTTTTTAATAATGCTATAGAATTTTTGTAGCTGCAATGTTCGCTCCACATTACACTGAATATCCCAAGCTCGGTAAATGTTGGAACTCTTCCTAAACGTTCACAAATCCAGTTGTATTCTTCTTCTGTTAAGCCATGTTCCAGGGCTAATTGTAAATTAACTTCGGGTTCTCTCATTTTTTATCATATATTTTTCATTTGTTAAATCTAATATAATATATTTCAAGTTTTTAATCTTGATATGTATTTATGATTAATTAAAAAGTTTTTGATTCATAAGTTTTTGTTGCTAATGAAATTGATATAATGATTTAATGAGCATTGCAAACCATAAGGAAAATATGATATTGGTTGAGAAGAAGAATTTTATTTGTTCAATGAGATTGTAAGTTACTAAAAAGTAATTCTTCAAATATATAATCTGTTAAAATACTTTAAAATCTGTGTTACCTGCATGCGCAGGCAGGTCCGTGTTCTATTTTTTTATTAAAAAGCCTTACTTTTTAGACAGCCCCAAAATTTTTTGGCAATGATGAGAAAGTATTGAGTTGCTTCTAAATCTATTAAATTTGATTTAAGTATATGGAAATTTTTTGTAATCATTTTATAATTATCATTTTTAAAAACAATTATTGAACAGAGAAAGAAAGAAATTTTTTGTGGAAGCGTTATGTGTTTATTTATTTGTTAAATTAAAAAGTTATTATTGAATCTTATTTTTTTTTTCAACTATTGATTGAATTAATATTCTTTACGAAAAATATTTATGACAAATACTGATTAAGCAAAAACCAGCATAGCAGTTTGTTCTTTATCAGGGAATTTTTTACAAATTACTTAATAAGTTTAGGATAACTATTTTCGTTGCTCAGTTTATATCCAATATCAAAAAGCATTTGAACTTCTTCAACCATCCCGCTTAAATCCCAATTTGAGTTATACTCATCGGTGACTTTATGATAATTATTTTGATTCCATTCTTTAGCAGCTTTTTGAATATCTTTTTTGCCATCATAAGATTCTATACCATGTCGTATGTAAATTGCAGGTATATTAGCTTTTACAAAATTATAATGGTCGGACCTGAAAAATCCTCCGCTTTCTGGATTTGGGTCGGGTCGAACAATTTTTCCTGATTTTTCTACTTCTTCTTTTATGTATTTATCAAGTTCAGACATTCCATAACCAAGAACAGCAATATCTTTAGTTCTGCCAAATATATTCAACCCGTCAAGATTAATTGCTGTAATAATTTTATTCAAAGGTATTATAGGATTTTTAACATAATATTCTGAGCCCAGTAAACCCTGTTCTTCTGCAGTGAGTGCAAGTATAGCAATTGAACGTTTAGGTTTATCTTTTAATTTAGAGAAAGCTTCAGCAATCTGAAGAATACCTGCAACTCCCGATGCATTATCTCTGGCTCCGTTAAAAATACTATCACCTTTCAATGAAGAATCATAACCAAGATGATCCCAGTGTGCCATGTAGAATATAAATTCATCTGCTCTTTCGTTTCCTTTTAAAATACCAAGTACATTACGAGTTTTTACTTGTTCAATTTTATTTTTAATTGTCAATGAAGTAGTAAGACCGAGTGATTTTGCTCTGAATCCTCTGGCAGAAGCTTTTTTTAATTCTTCTTCAAGATTTAATTTAGCAAGCTTAAAAATTTCTTTTGCTTTGTTGTAAGTAATCCATCCCTCAAATTTACAGCGGGAAAAATTTTTATCTTTTTCTTCGATAAAATATTGAGGACCAACCCTTCCATTCTTAACAACTTCCCATGGATAACTTGCAGCCTTTGTTTCATGAATTATAAAAACTCCAGCAGCTCCCTGTCTTGCTGCTTCTTCGTATTTATAAGTCCATCTTCCATAATAAGTCATTGCTTTTCCATTAAATAAAGATGAATCATTTGTTGCAAATCCAGGGTCATTAACCATAACTAAAATTATTTTGTCTTTTACATCTATTCCTTCAAAATCATTCCAGTTGTATTCAGGGGCATTAATTCCATAACCTGCAAAAATTATTTCGCAAGGCTCGATTTGTATTTCTTCTGTAACTCTTCTAGTAATTGCAACAAAGTCATCAGCATAATTAAGTTTTACATTTCCATTCTTTCCTTTAATTACAATTTCAGAATTAACTGAGGGTGTTAATTCAACAAGATTAATTTCTTGAATATAACTTTTACCATCTGCTGGTTCTAAACCTATTCTTTTATATTGTTCAATTAAATAGTTAATAGTTTTTTCTTCTCCCTCATGGCCGGGAGATCTTCCTAAAAATTCGTCTGAAGATAATTTTTTAATATGTTCTGATAGATTTTTTTCATTTATGAAATTTCTTGCATCATTCAAGTTGTTTGATGAACATGATATTGTTATTAAAAAGATTAAGAATGCAAAATAGATTTTCATTTATTTCTCATTGCTTTTGTTTTTGGTAATTTAATATAAAAGAACATAAGCAGATTTCAAATTTTTTAATGATTATTAATTATTCAAAAGTTATTTTCGATAATAAAAACAAAAAGAGGTTTGGTAATGAGATTTAAAATTTGTTTTCTTGTAATTATGTCAATTTTATTATTAGAATCCTGTGCTACTGTCTTAAATACAACTACACAAAATGTTGAAATCAGAACAAATCCACCTAATGCAAAAATTACAATTGATGGGAAAAAATTTGGAACAACACCTCAATCCGTAAATCTTGAACGTGGCTCAAACCATGTTGTAAAACTTGAACTTGATGGATATGATACTTATGAAACCCAGATTACAAGAAAAATTTCAATCTGGTTCTGGGGAAATGCTTTTAATGGTTTTTTGCCGGGAATGATAGTAGATATGTTTACTGGTTCAATGTATAATTTATTGCCGGAATCAATTAATGTAGAACTTCAGCAGGCAAAAGCCGAACCTGCAAGAAAGAAATAAAATTTATAAACATTCACTGAATATTTTTCTGTACTTTTCGTATAAATAATCATTGTCGGGTACAGCTCCTTCTATCATACAAATTTCAGCAGCAAACTCATTTGCTAATTTATTTATCGTAAATAAATCCATTTGAGATAAATAACCAATGCAAAGAATGGCAGCAAAAGCATCGCCAGCTCCAACTGTATCAACTACTTTATCTATCTCAGCTTTATAGTGCGAAAAATTTTTTTTATCATAAAGTACAGCTCCTTCATTTCCAAGAGTAATGCTCAATAAATCGATATTAAATTCTTTGCATAAATTTTCCATTGCTAATTCATCACTCATTTTCATATTCAGGATTTTTTTAATCTTGTTAAATTCTTCATAATTAATTTTGATTACATTACTTACATTTAATGCTTCTCTTATCATATCATCAGAGAAAAAATTATGCCGCAAATTCAAATCACAAAAATATTTTATTTTTTTATCGAATAATGATTGAATTGTTTTTCTCGAAGTATAACTACGCTGAGATAATGTTCCGAAGTATAAAATATCAGTATTGTTTTCAATAGTGTTAATTATTTCATCATTTAAGGTTAGAAAATCATAACAGCATTCGGGTGAAATAGTAAAGTGCGGAATCTTGTTCTCATCTAAATTAACTTTTACAGTTCCAGTTGGATGGTTGTTATCTATAAAAATTAATTGTGTATTAAATCCTATAGAATTTAGATAGTTCAAAATTTCCTTCCCATTTTCATCGTTACCCACACTCGAAATAAAATTTGCTATGCCCAAAATTTTCCAGATGTGATAAATAAAATTAAATGGTGCTCCTCCTAATCTTTTTTTATCAGGATAAATATCATAAAGTATTTCGCCAATTGCTGTAATATTATAGTTTTTTAATTTGTCCATACTCTAATTTTTTTATAGTTAATATACTTTGCATCTGTCAAAATAAAATAATTTTTCTTAAAACTGCTGTATAAAAATTTAATCTTTAAATCCCTATCACAGATAGGTTGTGTTTATTGATATTTGTAATGAGAGATTTATCTCGCTTATTGCGAAATAGTAATATTTTTACAGCATTTATTAGCAAAATAAATTTTACTTTGCAATTCATACAATCTCTTAGAAAGAGAGGGACTATAATATTAAATTGTTTTAAACCACTGCTCTTTGTAAGAGAAAGAAGTAGGGGATAAGTTAAGATTTATTCATAATGTTATACAACCTCTATTGACTAAGACATTAAAATCATTCTAAATAATTTTTGTTTATAAATTTATTTTGGAAATCACTTAATATATCGAAATACACTGACTAAAATTTAATATTTATTTCATATATCTTTTTAGCTAATTTATATCAGTAAAATTATTAATACAATGATTAAGCTATATACATCAAGTTTACGAACAAAAATATTACTTGGTTTTACTATAATTCTTCTTATTATGTTCTTAGCAGCGTTGTGGAGTATTTATAACTTCTACCGATTAAACGAATCGATTAACCTTACAATGCAAGAAAATTATACGAGCATTATAGCAGCAGATAATATTGGAAAAGCATTAGATGACCAGCTTCAAGCACTGACTGTAATGTTCAATCAAAATTTTGAATCCGGTGAAAAATTATTTGAGAAAAGTAAAGAAGATTTTTTCTACTGGTATGATAAAGCCCGCAAATCTGCATATACACAAACAGAAAAAAATATACTCGATTCTCTAAGCAATGAATATGATAACTTCCTTAAATATCTTTATAACAACATTGATTATAGAATTTACGTTACTAAAAAAGGAAAAGTTCTTAACATAGAATTTGTTACAATTGTTAACCAAATAAAAGATATAAAGAAAAAAAGCAATGAGATACTTGAAATAAATCATCAATTACTCAATAAAACTGTTGATGAAACAAAAACTATAACACAAACTGCAACATTTTTCATTGTTGTAATATTACTTGGGGCAATTGTAATTAGTATTGTATTTGGTACAAAGTTTTCAAATTATGTTGTGCGTCCGCTTAACAAATTACGCAAATCCGTTGAACACATTAGTGAAGGACATTTCGACGAGAAAATTGAGATTGATGAAAACAGCGACGAAATTAATAGTCTCGCTGAAGAATTTAATAAAATGAGCGAGAGACTTCAAAAGTATGAACAGTTAAATCTGAATAAAATTTTGTACGAAAAGAAGAAATCTGAATTAGTAATTGAGAGCATGAATGAACCCGTATTAATGGTAGATGAAAATTTGAACATACTTCTTTCAAATAAATCATTTAATGAAGTCTTTGGCAGTTTACTAAACGACAAATCAATATTAGAAAAACTTTTGCATTCTTCAAGTTCGGAGAAAAAAACTGAAGAGCAAGATATATTTCATGACAAAGACATAGTCATTATCAAAGACTATGATGGTTCACAAAAATATTTTAAGATAATAGAAGCATCGCTCGATATCCCAGAAAAAGAAATGAAGGGAACTGTTTATGTATTCAATGACATTACAAAATACAAAGAACTCGATAAAATGAAATCAGAATTTGTTGCAAAAGTATCGCATGAACTTAAAACACCACTTACTTCTATGGGTATGGCAATAGGGATGATTGAAGATGGGATTGTTGGTGAATTAACTAAAAAACAAAAAGAACTTATAATTTCGATAAAAGAAGATTATGAGCGATTAAATAAATTGGTCTATGAAATTTTAGAACTTACAAAACTTGAAGCTAATAGAAATAAAATTAGATTCGAAAATTTTGAAGCAAAAAAATTATTAGAACACATTTCAAAAAAATTTGATGCTATTGCTAAGGAAAAGAATATAGAACTCAAAATTATTGACAATTCTGAAGGAGCTGCAATTAAAGGAAGTTACGACCATATGATAAGTGCAATCGAAAATCTTATCTATAACTCAATTAAATTTACTCCTAACAGAGGGAAAATAAGTGTCGAGCAAAAAGTTGAAAATGGAAAAGTAATGATAACTATTTCTGATACTGGAATTGGTATAAGTCCAGATAATCTTAAGAAAATATTCGATAAATTTATTCAAATAGATGAATCTGCACCGGGTAGCTTAGGATTAGGTTTATCAATTGCAAAAGAAATTATAGAGATTCACAATGGAGAGATTAAAGCTTTTAGCGAACTTGGCAAAGGAAGTACATTTCAAATAATAATTCCAAAAGTATAAATGAACAAAGGAAGAATCTTAGTTATTGATGACGAACCTAATATTCTAAAAATGATTGAACTCTCGTTGAGTTCTTCAGGATACTTACCGGAAATATTTTCTAATCCACAAGAAGGAATAAGTAGAGCAAAAGAAATTTTTTTCGATCTTGCTTTTATCGACTTGAAGATGCAACCAATCAATGGTATTGAAGTCTTAGAAGAATTAAAGAAAATTTCCCCGGATACAACTGTAGTATTAATGACTGCTTATGGTTCAATTGAAACTGCTGTAGAAGCAATTAAAAAAGGAGCTTACGATTATATTACAAAACCTTTCACACATAAAGAATTTATTCATATTGTTGATAGAGTTTATGAACATCACAAGATGTCGCGTAAAATAGAAGGATTTAAATATCAATTAGGAGAAATTTATGAAAGCAACGAAATTATTACATCGAATAATGCAGTTAAAGAGATTTTAAGGATAGCACAAGATATTGCGGATAGCGACATTCCCATTTTAATCGAAGGTGAAAGTGGCACTGGGAAAGAAATACTCGCAAAATTTATTCATTCAATAAGCTCTCGAAGTTCTAACCCTTTTATAGCTGTTAACTGTTCTGCTATTCCTGAAAACCTTTTTGAAAGTGAAATGTTTGGACATGTCAAAGGTGCTTTTACTAATGCATTAAAAGATAGAATTGGAAGAGTAGAATTTGCCGATACAGGAACTTTATTCTTGGATGAAGTAGGTGATATCCCAAAATCAATGCAAGTTAAATTACTTCGTTTCCTTCAGAATATGGAATATGAACGCATCGGAGAAAGTATTACACGAAAAGTAGACATAAGAATTATATGTGCAACAAATAAAAAAGTAGAAGAAGAATTGAAGTCTGGTAATTTAAGAGAGGATTTCTACTACCGTATTGAAGGTGTAAAATTATTTTTACCTCCACTTCGCGAAAGGAAAGAAGACATTCCACTTCTTCTTAATCATTTTATTAAAAAATATTCTAATGGAAAAAAATTCATAATTAATGATGATTTATTAAATTATTTGATTGACTATGATTGGCCAGGTAATATTCGTGAATTTGAAACAGTTGTTAAAAGACTTTTAGTATTTGCAAAGGACAATATAATAAAGTCAGAATACTTGCCAATAGAAATACTAAATTTTAAACCAAAAGAAGTGCAAAAAGAAATACTTACTATAGAAGAACTCGAGAAACAACACATTAAAGAAGTTCTAAAAATTGCTACGAATACGAAAGAAGCAGCAAAAATTTTAGGCATTTCAGAAACCACTCTCTGGCGTAAAAAGAAACTGTATAATCTCTGATTTTCATTTTTATCAAGAATTGATTCCTGATTTCAGTTATGTAAAAAGTGGAAGAGTAAAAGCATTTGATAAAATTGTTTGAGTTTAGATAAAATAAACGGGATTAAAAATTTTAATATATAATTTATATCAATAAAGTAAGATTACATTGGCTATAGCCGATTAAATGAACCTGTTTTCGTCAACTATACTTTACTTTTATATATATCGATAATATATCCTCACTTCAAAATTTTCTAATAATATTGACATTTAAGGATATCCTTTCTACTTTTCAATTGTTCAATTGAATAATTAATATAAATGACTGGAAGAGAATACAAAGACTTAGTTTTTGAGCATTTTGCTAAAATAGCTAATGCATTTTCGAGTCCAAAAAGACTTGAAATAATCGACCTCCTTTCTCAAGGCGATAAAGATGTAGATACGCTGGCAAAAGAAACTAATATGAATTTTGCCAACACTTCAAGACATCTGCAAATATTGAAATCTGCACGTATTGTAAAAAGTAGAAAAGAAGGTATAAGAGTAATTTATTCATTATCTGATGATGAAGTGATTGTTTGCTGGAAGACTTTACAGAATTTAACAGAAAAAATAGTTGCTGACCTGAGAGAAATCACAAAGTCTTTCCTTGATCAAAGATTAGCTCTTGAACCCATATCTGCTTCGGAATTACTTTCAAAGATGAATGAAGATGACATCGTTATTATTGATGTTCGTCCAAAAGATGAATTCCGTAAGGGGCACATTCCTGGTGCAATTTCAATACCACTTGCAGAATTAAATGAAAAGATTAATGATTTACCAAAGGATAAAGAAATAGTAGCCTATTGCAGAGGCAAGTATTGTGTGCTTTCTGCAGAGGCTTCAAAAATATTGAGCCCAAAAGGATTTACTATAAGAATTCTTCAGGATGATGTTAATTCATGGCGGTTTTCTGGTTTAGAAGTAGAAAAGTAATTTAGTTAATGATACATAAAAATAATCGACTTATTCTCGTTTAGAAAAATTTATGTGAAATCATGTTACAGACAAAAGTATGTGATTTTTATCTCTGCTGTTTTTTAAAAGATTCATTTTCAAAATAGAAACTGGAGTCAATATGAATAAATCAACAATTGTAATATTAGGCGGCGGTATAGGAGGTATTGTTACAGCAAATACTCTTAGAAAAAAATTACCTTTTGATTATAAAATTATTCTTATAGAAAAAAACGAAATTCATTCATTTGCTGCATCATATCTCTGGTTAATGGTTGGAAAAAGAACACCTGCACAAATCTCTTTGCCTTTAAGCTCGTTAGTTTCGAAAGGAGTAGAGTTAATTAATGCAGAAGTTAAAAAGATTAATACAGACGAAAAGTATGTGTCGATACAAAATAGAAAAATCAATTACGATTATCTGGTTATCTCCTTAGGGGCTGATTTAGAATATTCATTGCTTCAAGATGTGAAAAAAGATTCTGAATTTTTTTCTTTTTATGATCTGGAAAGCACTATTAAGCTTCGTGATAGATTAATAAATTTCAGTGGGGGTAAGATTTCTATAGTGATATCGTCCTTACCTTACAAATGTCCTGGGGCTCCTTTCGAAGCAGCTATGCTGATTTCAGATTTTTTTAAAAAGAAAAATGTAAACATAGAAGTAAATATATTTACACTGGGAACCACAGCCTCTTCCTGTAGCCGGCCCAAAATTAGGACAAGCAGTGATCGACCTTTTAGTCTCAAAGCAAATTAATTTTTATCCACTTCATAAAATTTCTTCCGTTGATGTTTCTAATAAAAAATTATTCTTTGAAAACAATACTTCTTATGATTATGATTTACTTATTACCATTCCTAATCATAAAGCACCTAAGGTTATTGTGGAATCCGGCTTAACAAATGAATCTGGATGGATTCCAGTTGATAAAAATACATTAAAGACAAAATATGAAAATGTTTTTGCAATTGGCGATATAACAACTATTCAGCTTCCTGGGAGATGGAATACTGATAAACCTTTGAATCTTCCAAAAGCCGGTGTATTTGCTCATTCACAAGCTATTGTTGTATCGGATATAATTTCTGCACGATTGCTCAATAACAAAAAAACTGCTGATTTTTGCGCTGATGGATTTTGTATGTTGGAAGCTGGTGAAGAATTAGCCGGTTTTGCTTACGGTAATTTTTATGGTGTGCCAAATCCCGACGTTAAATTAAAAAAGCTTGGAAAAATATGGCACATTTCTAAAGTCCTGTTTGAGAAATGGTGGTTATCACCATTGGGATTTACAAAAGAATTTTACAAACAATTTATAATAGTTGGCTCAAAACTTTTCGGTATCCAAATAAAGCTGTAGCTTATGAAAATAAGAGAAAGTGGAATGCCGGAAGAATCTTATTGGGAATCATTTTTTGATACTCAATTTATTTTTTCTAAACTTCAATTAGATAATACTATTTTTGATGCAGTTGAATTTGGTTCAGGCTATGGTACTTTTTCAATTCCCGCAGCAAAAATTATTAAGGGTACTCTGTATGCTATTGATATTGATGATGCGATGATAAATCGGTTGAATGAAAAAATCGCAACTGAATATGTTTCAAATATAAGAGTAATAAAACGTGATTTTGTAAATGAGGGGACTGGAATTGAAAATAGTTCAGTCGATTATGTTATGCTTTTTAATATACTTCATGCGGAAAATCCCGGAATACTTTTAAGTGAAGCTTACCGAATTCTAAAACCCAATGGCAAAGTTGGAGTTATACATTGGATTCATTCTCCAGATACTCCACGTGGTCCATCTTTGGAAATACGTCCAACACCGCTTCAATGTGTTGAATGGTTATTGAAGGCAAATTTTAAAATCATTAGTAAAGAAATCTCGCTACCTCCATATCATTATGGAATTATTGCATACAAGTAAATTAAAGGAGAAACAATGAAGTATTTAATCATCATCAACGATGCACCGTATGGAACTGAAAAAGCATACAATGCACTTCGACTTGCAATGCAAGTCCAAAAAGATTATCAAGATGCAGAAGTAAGAATATTTTTGATGGCAGATGCAACAACATGCGCATTGCCAAATCAAACTACACCAAATGGTTACTACAATATTGAAAGAATGTTGAAGTCTGTTATTTCAAAAGGCGGACAGGTAAAAATTTGTGGCACCTGTGCAGATGCACGAGGAATAAAAAATCTTTCTTTAATTGAAGGATGTCAAATAAGCACAATGGCTGAATTAGCTGCATGGACAATGGATTCGGATAAAGTGCTGGTATTCTAAGATTGATTGTTTTACTTAATATTTCCAGTTAAATTTATTTTTATAATTATATAATCACAGAAATTAAATTAACTTTAACAAGTATCCCAGTACTGCACCACCTAAAACAATGTAAGCAGAGTTTATCTTTTTTATTCTTAATAGTGCAACAGCACTTAATACTGCAATTAATGTTGTTCTCCAGTTTATGCCGTATACAGAGTCTGCTAAAACTTCAACGCCAAGTTTTATTCCAACAACAAACATAATTGCTACTGCACTTGCATTAACAGAATCCAGAAATTTAGAAAGATAGGTTGATTTTCTTATTCGTGGTATGAGTGGATTTAAAATTAAAACAAAAATGAATGATGGGATGACAATTCCAGCTGTTGCTAAAATTGAACCTGTAATTCCTGCAATTTGATACCCAATAAAAGTTGCCGATGAAAGTAATGGACCGGGTGTGAATTGTCCTACTGCGATAGCATCCAATAATTCCTGTCTTGTAAGCCAGTGCAGTCCCTGAACAAACTCTCCATTAAAATATGCTACCAAAATGTATCCGCTGCCAAACCATACAGTTCCGATTTTCAAGCATGTTAAAAATAATTTTGTAAGTGATACTTCAGCTTTTTCGATTGATTGAATTACGGAATTAAGATTAAATAAAGAAATAAATGTAAGTGGAAAGAATGAATTTAGTCTGTTCTTATGTTCCGAAAACAAAAGAAGCAGAGCGCCGAATATCCCACCAAAAAGTATAGAGATAACTTCATTTATTCCGATTATGTTTAAGAAAGTAACTGCAACAGCAATTGAAAATAATTTCCAGCCTTTTGTTGCTTTTATTCCCAATTTAATAACAGCATTCATTATGATGACAATTACAGCGGGTTTAATTCCGTAAAGAAAAGGTTCAACTTACTTATTGTGGTAACCTGCTAAATAAGATATTTTTATGTGATTAAAATAGAAGGGAAGCTAAAAAAAGTAAAATTAACAATTATGAATTTTTTTTCATTTTTACAGATGCTAATTAAATTTCAAAAAGTTATTTTTTCATAAACACTGATAAGAAATTGTATGGAAATATTAATTGCCTAAGATGAAATAAGAATTGCTGAATCATTAAAAAAGAATTTTTTACAAGAAGGTCATCATGCATTAATAGCAAGAGATGGCGAGGAAACTCTAAAAATGCTTGAAAAGATTGTATTTGATGTTCTCATTCTTGATTGGCGTATGCCTAAATTAAGTGGATTAGAAGTTTGTAAAAGAATTCGTCAATCAGGCAATAATATACCTATAATACTCCTCACTGCTTTAAATGATATTTCAAACAAAGTAGAAGCATTGAACACAGGTGCAGATGATTATATAACAAAGCCGTTCTCGTTTGAGGAAGTATCAGCAAGAATCAATGCAGTAATGAGAAGATTTAGATTAACTACCAATTCTATTCATTTTGGAGATTTTTCATTAGATTTAATTTCAAGGGTTGTAATAACGCCTAATGGACAGATAAAACTTTCTGATAAAGAATTTGAGCTCTTAAAATTTTTCTTGTTGAATAAAGGAACTATACTTAGTAAAGAACAAATTAGTTCTGAGGTCTGGAAATTAAATTTTACGCCGCAAACCAAAATTGTTGAAGCAGCAATAAAAAACTTGCGGAAAAAATTAGAAGAACAAACAGGCCACAAATTTATCAAAACAATTTACGGGGAGGGATATATTTTTATTGGGGATTAAATTTAGAAATATTTATATATCGAAAAGTGTTTTAAAAAATACCTTATTAATTGCAACATTTATTTTAATACTTTATATAGGTTCAGTTTTATTCTCACTTAATATACTTAAGTATAACCTGAACACAATATTAGATTCAAGAATACGTCATGAAATTGAACACATTTCTTCTGCCATCAGATTCGAAAAAGATTCATTAATAATTATTAGAAAAGAAGAGTTTAATGAAACAGACCTTGTGAAATTATCTGAAGATCCATTTCTGTTACAAATTTATCTAAAAGAAGGTAAAATATTGCTCCAAAGCAAAAATCTTGCTCAGTTCGGAAAGATTGAAATTGAGAGACCCGATTTCAAGGATAAATATTATTTCAAAGATGCAGAAGCGCAGGGATTAACTCTTAGAATAGGTTACCAAAAAATCTATGAAGAAACTGGAAATCATATTGGCTATATTCAATTAGCATTGTTTAAGACCGGTTTTAATAAAGTGATTCAGAATATAGTTTTCATCAATCTTTTTACATTTCCTTTTGTAGTTATATTGATCATGGTTGTAAGCTTTTGGATTTCAAAAAAAATTTTTTCACCAATAAACAACATTATTACACTTGCCCGGAATATTTCGGCCTCTAGTTTAGATCAAAGATTAACATTTGATGCAGACCCGAAAGATGAGCTTGGAAAACTAAAAGACACTCTCAATGACCTTTTTAACCGTCTCGAAATTCAAATAAAACAAATCAGCGAGTTTACCAATGATGCCTCTCATCAATTAATGACACCCCTTACAGCAATAAACACTGAATTAGAGTTTTTATTAAGGGGAGACCATGATAGGGAGGTTTATAAGGAATCGATAACCCTTTTAAAAGAACAAACAGAAAGGATGATTCATATTATTAAAACACTACTTCTACTTTCAAAGGACACGAATTTAGCTAATAATCAGAAATCTGTTTTTAATTTATCCAAAGTTCTTAAAGAATATATACGAGAATATTACAATAACTATAAAATTGAATTAGATGTAAAAGATAATATTTATTTGAGGGGAAGACCCGATTACTTTTTGCTGGCACTGCAGAATCTGATTGATAACGCTTTGAAATATTCAAATAATGATTGGGTTACTATTAAACTTACAAATGATAAAGAAAAAATAATTCTAAGAATCGAAGATTTTGGAATTGGAATTCAGCCATCTGAAAAAGAAAAAATCTTTGAAAGATTTTACAGAAGCGAGAAGGCGGAATTATTAGGGATAAAAGGTTATGGGCTTGGTTTGAGTTTAGTTAAATTTATTATTCAAGGTATGAATGGCACAATATCAGTAATGGAAAATAAACCAAAAGGCACTGTCTTTATAATTACATTTCCATCTCTGAAGATAATATAGAAGCTTTTTAGGGCTGCATATTTTTGTTATCTAAAGCTATACTGTTTTATAGCGGTCTTTTGAAAGCCATTTCGTCAAGAGCAAGCATGTATCTATCAAACTGTGGAAATATCTAACTTTCTTAAGATTGGATTTACATATAATAAACCCAATTTATGCATTATGGCAGAGTCATTCTTTTAGAAAAAATTAATTCTAATTTACTTCCTTCAGCATGCTTTATTTGGTAATGCAAGTTTTAATACATAATTAAGGTTTACTTTAGTTGATTATAATTACAAAACCCTAATTGTGTTTATTAGAAAATTATTTTAATCGTAAAACTGGTTTATTTTTTAATATCGTTGTTTATGATTTATCAAATTGCCATCTGCATCATATACGCACAGCTCTATAGGCATTTGTCCTGGTAATGTATGTGTGGCACAACCAAAACAAGGGTCGTATGCTCGAAAAGCCATCTCAATCATGTTCAATGTAGCATCTGTTATTTCGCAGCCTTTTTTAATTAATCCCTTTGCTGCTCTTTTAATTGACATCGATATTGCAGCGTGGTTATTCGTTGTTCCAACAATTAAATTTGCTTTTTGAACAATTCCTCGTTCATCGGTAATGTAATGATGAGTTAAAGTTCCACGCGGTGCTTCTACAATTCCTACTCCTTCCGTTGGTGTTTCTGTTGGTATTGTTCTAATTTCTTTTGATGTTATTTCTGGATCATTAATGAGTTCATTTGCTCGTTCGGCTGCATACATTAATTCAATAATGCGTGCCCAGTGCGTTGCTAATGTATGATGAACTGGAATTTTTCCAGTATGATCTCCGGTAAAAGTTTGATAAAATTTTTCGTATTCTTCCTGTGCTAAAGGTGTAGCCATTCCTTCAGAGACATTTAAACGTGAAAGGGGAGTAGCAATATATACTCCACTTTCAATTCCATCAACAAATCCTTTCCATCCAATTTTTTTCAAGAATGGATATTTAAGATAGTTCCAGCTTTCAATGTGTTCAGCAATATGCTGTGTATAATCTTTTGGTTCATATTTACAAAACTCGTTTCCTTCGGGGTCTATTACACGAACTTTGCCATCATAAAAATTTACTTTGTTATTCTCATCGACCAATCCCATATAATAGGTTTTTTGTGTATATGTATCTGAGAGTATCAAGTCTATGTACTTTGAATTTTTTAAAACCACATCATCAAAAACTTTTATTGTAAACTTTGCAAAATCAATAAAATATTCTAAATCCTTTGCAAATTGTTCTCGTTCTTCTTCATTAAGACCTCTTGTAATTCCTCCAGGAATTGCGGTTACTTGATGGATTTTTTTACCTCCAAGAGTTTGAATTATATTTTGTGCAAGTGAACGGAGTTTAATAACTTTTTTTCCTGCTTCAATACCAACTTTATTAATGAGTCCTAAAATATTTCGTTCTGACTTTGGTGCATCAGGTCCAACAACAAAATCGGGTCCACCAAGAGCATAAAAATGAACTGTATGGTCAGCACAGAAAAATACTGAATAAAGAAGTTCTCTTAATTTTTTTGCTGCTGATGGTATTTCAACTTTATAAACAGCATCACAGGCTTTTGCAGAGGCCATATGATGCGCTTCTGGACAGACTCCGCATATTCTTGTTGTAATTCTGGGCATTTCTTCTACCGGTCTACCTTGAACAAATTTTTCGAAGCCGCGTAATTCAGGTACTATGAAGTAGCAATTTTCAACTTCGCCGTCATCATTCAAAAAAATATCAATTCTACCATGACCTTCAAGTCGTGTGATTGGGTCTATTTTTATGTGCTGCATAGTATTAACCATTTTTATTTATCATATCATTTTGTTTTCGTTGTAAAAGAGATGCAGCAAGAGAAAATCTATATAATGTTCCAATTGGGTCTGCTATTTTATCTAATATTTTTCTTATTTCTTCTGGAGTTGTTGCATCGATGACTGAGCTCAATGCAGAAATCATTTTTGCGCCCTGGTCTTTTACATTTGGAGGCGGACCATAGCAGCCGCGGCACGGAACATTCGCTTTTACACAGAGAGCACCGCATCCACTTCGTGTTGCAGGTCCCATGCATAGTATTCCCTGATCTAATAAACATTCATCTTCTTTAGGAATAATTTCGTGAGGTCTGAAAAATTCTTTTATCTTTTTTTCTTTTCTTATGCGGGGACATTCATCGCAGCACGTCTTACTATCGGTACCTAAAACCGAGCCTTTTGGCGGTAATTCTTTTCCGGTTTTTAGTATATCAATTACTGCTAAAATAACTGCAGCTACTTGAAATGATTGTGGCGGACAGCCTGGTATGTAATAATCTACTTCAACAATTTGGTCAAGTGTATGGACAGTATTCCAGAATTCGGGTAATTGAATTTCTCCTTCTGGTTGATTTGTTTTTGTTTCAGGAAAAATTCCCTTTGATTTTTCTTCGAGACTTGGAGAATCTTTATAAACGAATTCAAAGATTTTTTCTTTATCAAAAAGATTTGCCAAACCAGGTATACAGCCTTCTATGGCACAGGAACCAAATGCAATTAATAATTTCGATTTTCTTCTTAATAATTTTGCTATGTGTTCATTTTCGTCATTGCGAATTGCACCGTTAAAGAGTGTTATATCAATTGAGTTATCATCCATTGATTCAATGTCACTGTATTTAAAGTCCATTGCACAGGGCCAGAAAACAATATCAAAAAATTCGGCGACGTCCAAAATCTTTTCTTCAATATCAAGAATTGTAATTTCACAACCGCCGCAGCTTGCAGCCCAATACAATGCTAATTTTGGTTTTGCCATTTTACCCTCGTTCATTTCTAAACAATTTTAATGGACCTAACTTTTTAATTTCGTCAGTAAATTCAAAAGATACTTTTGCGTATTTCTCAGCTTCAGAAGCAGAGATCCATTCGAGTCGTACTCTTTTTTCGTTTATACCAAATTGCTTTAAGAGCATTTTAAGAAATTCGATTCGTCTGATTGTTTTAAAATTTCCTTCAAGGTAATGGCAATCTCCAAAATGACAACCGGCAACAAGAACACCATCGGCGCCTCTTTTGAATGCTTCCAAAATAAAAGATGGGTCTACCCGGCCTGAACACATTGTTCTAATAATTCTAATATTTGGTGATGATTGAATTCTTGAGACGCCGGCTAAATCGGCCCCTGAGTATGCACACCAATTACAAAGAAAGCCGACAATTTTTGGTTCGAATCCATTTGTATTGTGTTCAGTATTCATAGCTCTACTATTTTATATTTCTAAGATTCCTTCTAATTCAGCATAGATTTGATTATCAGAAAATCCCATGCCTGTAATAGCACTTGCTGGGCAGGCTGCAACACAAGTTCCACATCCTTTACAAAGTGTATCGTTGACGAAGGAGACCTTTTTGGTTTCGTTAAATTCGATTGCATTGTAAGGACATAAATTATTGCAGATACGACAACCTGAACAATATTTTTCATCGATGAATGCACGAATAGGATCAATTTCTACTTCACCTTTCGAAATAATCGAAAGAGCTCTTCCGGCTGCAGCGCTTGCCTGGGCAACTGTATCGGGAATATCTTTGGGTCCTTGTGCACAACCTGCTATATAAATTCCATCACTTATTGTTGAAAATGGATCTAACTTTGGATGGCGTTCTAAGAAAAATCCATCCGGACTTTTTGATAAGCTCAAAAGTTTTGCAATTTTTTCCGCTCCTTTATTTGGTTCAATGGCATTGCAGAGGATTACCATATCGACTGGAATTTCTCTGAATTTTCCAATGAGTGTATCTTCACACTTTACAGCTAAAAATGTATCGCCGTCTTTCGATTTTCTTTCAACAACTTCTGCAACTTTGCCTCGAATGACATTCACTCCTTCGTTTAATATTCTTGAATAAAATTCTTCGTAGCCTTTTCCATAGGCTCTCATGTCGATGTAGAATTGATAGACTTCGGCATTGGTTCTGTCTTTAATAAGATGAGCAAATTTCATTGCATACATGCAGCAAACACGCGAGCAATATTTGTTGAAATTAGAATCTCGGGAACCAACGCAATGAATTACAGCAACAGCTCGCGGCTCTTTGCCATTCTCTAAAATTATTTTTCCACCTGTAGGTCCAGTAGAGGATACGATTCTTTCAAATTCGAGAGAACTGTAAACATTTTTTAATCTTCCATAGCCGTAAGGAAATAATTTTGAGGCATCCAGAATATCATATCCTGTTGCAACAATAATTTGTCCAACGTTAACATCAATAATTTCGTCTTTCATGGAATAATCAACTGCATTTGGTTCGCATACTCTTTGACACTCATGGCATTCAACACATACACCACAATTTAAGCATCGTGATGCTTCCCGAACTGCTTGTTCTTCTGTAAAGCCGAGTTCTACTTCTTCAAAAGTATTTTTTCGAGCAGATGGATCTAATTTTGGAACTCGCTCACGTTCTATCTTTGGAGTTTCTTTGTATGTAGGGGCATAAGAATGTGGTCTAAAACTTTCACCTCGTAAAACTTCTAATTTAACCATATGAGTAGTATAATTTTGCAGAGGCTCATTGTTAAGATATTTTTCGATTGATTCGGCTGCCCGTCTGCCTTGCCCCATCGATGCAATAACTGTTGAAGGTCCTAAAACAACATCGCCACCTGCAAAAACTCCTTTGACATTTGTTTCAAGTGTTTCGAGATTAGTTTGAAGTGTTCCCCATTTTGTTGTAATAAAAGTATTATTCATTTGCAGCCCAAGTAAATCTGGAGTTTGACTAATTGCTACAATCACTTTATCGAATTCAAGTATATGTTCACTATTGGGAACGGGGATTGGTCTCCTTCTGCCTGATGAATCAGGCTCGCCTAGAGTCATTCGAATACATTTTAAGGCTTTAACTTTACCATTGTCTTTAAGAATTTCAACAGGAGCTGTTAGATAAGCAATATGAATTCCCTCAGCTTCTGCATCTTCAATTTCTTCTTCGGATGCAGGCATTTCAAATTTAGTTCTTCTATATAAAATTGTAACTTTTCGTGCCCCTAATCGAAGAGCTGTTCGAGCTGCATCGATTGCAGTATTTCCGCCTCCTATAACAGCAACATGTTTTCCGATATCGATACCAATCCCAACATTGACTTTTCTAAGGAATTCAATACCCGAAATAACTCCATCAGCATCTTCACCGGGGATATCAAGTTTAATGCTCTTATGAGCACCGATTGCAATGAATATTGCTGAGTATCCATCGGAAAACAATTCGTCTATTGTAATGTCAGTTCCAATTTTTGTATTAGTTTTAAATTGTATACCAAGGTCTTTCAGATAATTAATTTCCATAGCTAAGAAATGTTTAGGGAGTCGATATTCGGGAATACCAACGGCAAGCATTCCTCCAGGAATTGAATGTTGTTCAAACACTGTAACTTGAAAGCCTTTGAGTGCTAAATCGTGTGCACATGTTAACCCAGCGGGACCAGAACCAACCACAGCAACTTTTTCTTCTCGTTTTACTTCAATTTTAGGAGGAACAAATTTTCCATAATGTTTTAATTCCCAATCGAGTGCAAATCGTTTCAGTTGTTGTATTGCAAGTGGTTTATCTACATGTCCGCGGTTGCATTCACTTTCGCATGGATGATAACAAATTCTACCGCAAATAAATGCTAATGGATTTCTTTTATGAATAAGCTGTGCAGCCTCGTGAAATCTTCCATTTCGAATTAATGCAATATATCCAGCGGCTTCTTGTCGTATTGGACACGATTCAATGCAAGGTGGTCTTTCCTGTCGATCAATCACATACGTGTTTGGTACTGCCTGAGGAAATGCTTTATGAATTGCAGTACGCATTTGCTTAAATTCATCGAACCAGTTTGGAACTTTAACAGGGCATACTTTAGTGCATTCACCGCAAGATGTACATTTAGAATTAACATACCGAGCTTTTTTTCTTATTCTTACAGTGAAGTTGCCAATATATCCGCTTACTTTTTCTACTTCGGAAAGGGTCATTAATTCTATATTTTTTCTGTGACTGATAGATACCATTTTAGGAGTTAATATACAGGCAGCACAATCGAGTGTTGGAAAAGTTTTATCGAACTTTGCCATCTGTCCGCCAATAGTTGATTCTTTTTCGACAAGATAGACTTTATTGCCTGAGTCTGCTATTTCCAATGCTGCCTGAATTCCAGCAATACCTCCTCCAATAATTAAAGTATTTGGATTTATTTTACTCTTTTCAACTTTGAGCGGTATTTGATACAATACTCTTTTGTATGCTGCATTGATGAGAGCCAATGCTTTTGTTGTTGCTTTATCTATATCATCATGAACCCATGCACACTGTTCTCGTATATTTGCCATTTGAAATAAATATCGATTTAACCCAGCTCTTTCACAGGCATTTCTAAATGTTAATTCGTGCATATGTGGTGAACATGCTGCAACAATTACTCTTGTCAACCCTTTTTGTTTAATATCATTTTGTATCATTTGCTGCCCTGGGTCAGAACACATAAATTTATAAGTTGTAGAAACTGCAATATGGGGTTTTGTCCGCATTCGTTCTGCAATTTCATCTACGCGGACAGTTTGTGCAATGTTTACTCCGCAGTGACAAATATAGATGCCAACTTTTTCGTTATTATTCATTTTTACCCCGCTATGGTGAGTTCTTTTTGTTTGGGAGATGAAATGAATAACTCTTCTAATTTTTCACATTTATAAAAGTTGTTTTCTAATCCTAATTCTTTTTTATCGATTCCTAAGGCTATACCCAAAATTTGAGTAAAGAAAAGAATTGGCATTTTAAATTCAGTGCCATACATTTTATTTATTTTGTTTTGGTATCCTTCAAGATTCATTTGACAGAGCGGGCAGGTGGTAGCAATGCAATCAGCACCATTTTCTATAGCACATTCTAATATTTCTTTTGACAACTTAAGAGAGGCATTTTGAAAAGTTGTCATCAGCATACCCCCGCAGCATCGCAGTTTATACGGAAAATAAATTTCTTTAGCTCCGAGTGATTCAAAAAGATTCTCCATCGACATTGGATTTTCTCTGTCATCAAACCCTTTTTCCGGGCGAACTATTTGACAGCCATAATAATTTGCAATCCTTAGTCCATGCAATGGTATTTTGATGTGTAACTGAATTACTTCTATGCCAATATCGTTTACAAGAATATCAAGCGGATGTCTAACCCGGATAGTTCCATGATATGATAAATTAGCTTCTTTTAAACAGCGGTTAACTTTCTCAAATACTTCTTCGTTATTCTTTAAATATCGGTTAGCTTTGTTGAGTATTGTATAACAGGAACTGCAAGGGGTAACAATGTCGCAGCCAAGTTTTTCAGCAAGAGCAAGGTTACGAGCGGCAACTGCAAGCGCAGTAATTTCTTTAATTGACATATAAATTGTTGCTCCACAGCAATTCCAGTCTTCTAATTCAGTTAATTCACAATTGAGATTATTAAATACTGCTTTGCACGATTGGTCATAACTTTTATTAACCGAATGCAGACTGCAGCCAGGATAATATGCGTATTTCATTTTAAATCTTCCAAATATTTATTCAACTTATTGATTTATATCCAACAGCTTCGGGCATATAAGCGGGGGATTCTTTTTCAATTGGCATATCGAATGTTTCAGCCTTTACCATAATTTTTCTTAAATCTGTAATCCCTTTTATTTTTTCAGTAGAAAATTTTATTCTATTTTTTTTGAGCATATGAATTCCCAAAGGTATCATATTAAAAATTTTCCAAAAGCCAGTTTTCATAATAAATTTTATGATTAATCTTGGTTCATTGAGCCGGCCATATTTATAAATACTTTTCATAAAAGACTGCGACAGTGCATAAGTTGGTATACTTGTATTTAATATTTTCTTTTCCATAGCAGTCCGTTTTAGTGCATAAAGTATATCGGTAACTTTAATTTGAGAAGGACATCGTGTTTGACAAGTATAACATGAAGCGCATATCCAAATAGTTCTGCTTTTTAAGATTGATTCCATATCGCCCGCTCTGAATAATGCAATTAATTTTCTTGGTGTTATATCCATTGCATATGAAAGAGGACAGGAAGCTGTGCACGTACCGCACTGAATACAAAGTTTAATTCTTTCGCCTTGCGGAATAATTTTTGTGTGATCGAGGAACGTATTTCTTAATATAGTTTCTCTTTCACTAAGTATGCCTGGTAGAATTTCAATTTCTGTAACCATTTTTTCCCTTACAATTCTTTTATTGTTTTTCTTTTCTTAAACTATCTTCAACTTCCCAGTGCTTTACATCTCCAAAATATTGAGGATATTTTTTAATCATTTCATATTCGGCGGTTAAGATCATTTGATGAGAAAATTCCATATCAGCAAGAAATCTAAACATTCTTTTGCCTGAAAGGTCTTTTACATATTCAGCGCAATCGAGATAAAAATCTCTCGAACGCTTTTCCTCATCAATTGCTACTTTCAAAACATCTTTAATACTCAATTTTTTTCTTGCCGTTGAGGAATTTACATTTTTAGGCATTTGACTTTCTGGTAGTTTAAGAGGTACATCCGGAAACAATTCATTGTATTTTTTTTCGAGTAGTATTTGATGTTGTTTTTCTTCTTTTACAAGATTGATAAATCGTTCTTTTAATAAATCATTTTGTGATAAATCTGCTAAATCCTGATAAATCTCCTGAGCGTCGACTTCACTTCGGATTGCAATGCCAAGTGCTTCTAAGGCTGTAAGATCTTCGGCAATCATTTTTACTCCTGATTGGTTGCAACTTCTGTGCTTTTAAGATTAAATTCTTTTTCAATAAAAGAAATTATCTTTTCAGTACAAATATTAATCGCAGTTTTGATTTCCTTACTTATTTTATCTGTGAATGCATCTATTTCTTTTGCTTCGATTGCATAAATAAAGATTGTTTTAGGCATTTGTATGTTCATCTTCTTTGCAAATTCGATTGCTGTACAAAAATTAATATCGTGATAAGAAACCATTCTAAGTGAATTAATAAAATTTTTATGTGAGAACATGTAAATATGCCCTGCTGGCTTCATCCCGCTTTTTATTGTATCAATAATTATGGCTGAATTATAATCCTTTATTAAATCAATAATTCTAAGTCCACCAAGTGAAGTTGTATCTACTTTAATTTGAGGAATATTTTGCAGCCTTTTTTTAAGTCTTTCTGCTACTAAAATTCCAGCTCCGTCGTCACCCAAAATTTTATTTCCAAGACCTAATATTATTAAAGGCAGTTTCATAGATTTTCTGATTTTTATAGATGAGCCTTCTCTAAAAAGGTATTTTTATAAAATGAATCTGGCTCAATTGTACCTTTTTAGATTCGGCTCATAGATTATTTGCAAGTTGAATGCCATATTGTAGGAAGTATAAAAGAAGTGGTTTTTGTGATATTATAAATTAACAGATTAACGGAAAATCGTTAATTACGTGCGGAAGTTCGCAGCTTGATTTTGTATGAAAGAAAAATGAAGTATCAGCCGAGATTATACTTTTTTAATTTATCTCTGAAAGTGGATAAGCTTAATCCTAATAATCGTGCAGCATGAGTACGGTTTCCTTCGGAAAGAATTAGTGCTTGCTGTAATAAATGGGATTCAACGCAACTCATAACTTCCTCAAAATTCATCCTTCTATTTTCAAAGCAAGAAATGCATTTTTTAAAGAAATTGTCTAACTGTTGTTTTTGTTTTATTTCGTTTGGAAGATTTTCCAGAGTAATTTTACCATTTGTAAAAAGAACTATTCGCTGGATAATATTTTTTAGTTCTCTAACATTCCCAGGCCACGAATAGGATTTAAATGCCTCAAGAGCTGGTTCAGAAATTTCAATTGGTTTGTTTGGTTCATATAATCTTAGAAAATAGTTTATTAACAAAGGAATATCATCGGCTCGTTCCCGGAGTGGAGGGATTTCAATAGGGAAAACATTAATTCTGAAAAATAAATCCATCCTGAATTTTCCTTGTGCTACTAATTTGCTCAAATCAATTTTTGAAGATGTTATTAATCTTATATCTAATGGAATAGACGTTTGCGCACCTATTCTTTTAATTTCTCTATTTTCAATTACTCTCAATAATTTAGGCTGTAGTTCTAAAGGGAAATCGTCAATATCATCTAAATATATTGTGCCTTTATCAGCAATTTCAAATAATCCTTTTTTGTCATAGAGGGAGCCTGTAAATGCACCTTTTTCGTATCCAAATAATTCGCTTTCGATTAAATCTGGCGGCAAGGTCGAAAGAGAAACTTTAACTAAGGGATAGTGACTGCGGTTGCTTTTTTTATGAATATATTCTGCAAACAATTCTTTCCCTACACCGGTTTCACCAATTAACAGGATTGAGCAATCGGTATTTGCAATCTTATCAATCTTTTCTATTATTTCCAGAATTGACTTGTTTTGTCCAACTATGATATTATTTTCTTCTTCCATTTTAATAAAATTTTTTATCAACAAATTCTTGGCAATTGTTCGCCTGAAATCATATCCACAATTCGAGTCGTTCCGATAATTGTTTTCATAAAAACTAAATTTGAATTGTCTTCAATAATTTCACCAATAATTTGTGCGTCTTGCCCGAGTGGGTCTTGCCTCATAGTTTGTAAAACTGAATTTGCATCATCAGGGTCAACTATGACGATAATTTTTCCTTCGTTTGCTATATAAAGCGGATCCAATCCGAGTAATTCACATATGCTTCTTACTTCTTCTTTTACTGGAATTTTATCTTCATAAATTAACATGCTAACCGATGCAGTTTGAGCGATTTCATTCAAACAGCTTGACAAACCTCCTCTTGTGGGGTCTCGCATCATATGAATGTTTTTACTTACCCTGAGAATTTTTTCTACTAAATGATTTAATGGAGAAGTATCGCTTTCTATTTTCGTTTCTATTTCAAAATTATTTCTTGATGTTAAGATTGCAATTCCATGTTCGGCTATGCCGCCGCTTAAAATTATTTTATCTCCAACTTTGCATTTTGCTAGGCTTATATCAACTCCATTTTCAATTATTCCAATTCCCGATGTATTGATAAAAATTTTATCGCAGCTTCCTTTTTCAACTACTTTTGTGTCACCGGTTATAATTTTTACGTTTGCTTTTTCTGTAGCAGATTTAATAGATAAAAGTATTTTTTGAAAATCTTCTATTGGAAAGCCTTCTTCAATAATAAAAGAAAGTGAAATGAATAATGGTTTGGCACCGGCAACAGATAAATCATTTATAGTTCCGTTAATTGCAAGTTTACCAATATCCCCGCCGGGGAAAAAGATAGGGCTTACAACAAATGAATCTGTTGTAAAAGCAAATTTTGATTTTGATATTTCAAAAATACCGCTGTCGTGCCTTTGAGATAAAATATTGTTATCAAACAGCGGATAAATAAATTGCTCTAATAATTTTTTGCTGTAAGTTCCCCCTCCGCCATGAGCCATCAGAATTTTATCGTATTCATTGCTTTGAACAGGACAGTTAAAATTAATGTTTAATTTGTCGTTCATCTTTGTTTATAAATTTGTTAATTGAATTATAACGATAATAAGCCGAGCAGGCCCCTTCTGATGAAACCATAGGCGCACCCAATGGATTATCAGGATTACATTTTTTATTGAATTGGCTGCATTCATATGGCTTTTTAATACCCTGAAGTATTAATCCGGCAATGCAATCATTTTCTTGATACGACTGAACTGAATTTATACAAAATATTTTTTCTGCATCATAGTCTGAATATTCTTTCCTTAATTTTAATCCACTATTTTTAATCAACCCAATTCCCCGCCAATTACAATCTGTAACTTCAAATACTTCGTACATTATTTTTTGTGCATTCAAATTTCCATTCTCTTTAACTGCACGGCTGTATTGGTTTTCTACTTCATATCTGCCTTCTTCTAATTGTCTGACTGCCATTAGAATTCCTAAAAGAATATCATTGGGTTCAAATCCGGTAACAACAATAGGAACTTTATATTTTTTTGCGATTGGTAAATATTCTTTATAACCCATCACTGTACAGACGTGACCGGCAGCAAGAATACCATTTATACTTGTCAACTGAGATTGAAGCAGCAATTCAATTGCCGGCGGAACTAATACATGTGCACAAAGAATAGAGTAGTTTTTTAATCCGAGTCTTTTAGCTTCCAGAACAGAACTTGCAGTAGCTGGCGCAGTTGTTTCAAAACCGATTGCAAAAAAGACTATTTTTTTGTCAGGATTTTTTTGAGCAAGTCTTACTGATTCAATCGGTGAATAAACTGTTCTTATATTAGCACCTAAAGCTTTGGCGTACAAAAGATTATATTTTGAACCCGGCACTCGAAGCATATCACCATAGGATGTTAAAATTACATTATCATTAAATGCAATGGTTATTGCTTTATCAATAAAATCAATTGACGTAACACAAACAGGGCAGCCCGGGCCATGAATTAAAGTAATCTGCTGCGGTAAAAGTTCTTCGAGTTTGTACTTTAATATTGTATGTGTTTGACCTCCGCAGATTTCCATTATTTGCCATCGATGCTTTATAATTCTATTTATTTCTTTTGCTATTCTTTCAGCATCTTTTGCATTCCGATATTCATCGATGTACTTCATCTTTGATTATCTTCTATATTTTTTATCATCATTAAAATTTCTTCTGCCTCTTTTTCGTCTATTTTATTTAATGCATAACCAACATGTACTAAAACATATTCGCCAACTTTAATATCCGGTATCCAATCTGTACATACCTCTCGTATTGAGCCTCCAAAATCAACTTTTGCAGTTTTATAAAAAGGATTAGAAGAATCAATAGAAATTATTTTACCTGGAATTGCTAAGCACATAATTTGTACTCCTCTTTAAATTTTTATAAGAAACTGAATTAGTTGATACCTCACCTTTAGTAAACAAATAAGCTGCTATTTGACCAGCAGAAATTCCTCCGTCGTTTGGAGGAATTTTTTGGTGACAATATACTTTTATATTGTTTTCATTAAGCAGTGCCGTGGTTTTTTCTGTCAACAACTTATTTTGGAAACAACCACCGCTTAGTAAAACTTTTGATGATTTTGTAATCTTTGCAACACTTAAAATTATATACGATAGAGTATTATGAAATTTTCCAGCAATAATAGAATGGTGTGAATGCCTTTTTATATCTTTAATAATTCCAATTAATATTGGTTTCCAATCGACTATAATTTTATCTTTATAATAAATAGAATAATTGTAATAATCTTTTGTATTCTCATCTGCAATATATTCGAGCATCATCGCTGCCTGTCCTTCGTAAGTAGAAAAGTGACAGACATTCAGCAAAGAAGAAATTGAATCGAATAACCTGCCGACACTCGATGTTAATGGTGCATTAATTTTATTTAAAATTGATTGCCGGATAATTTTTAATTCGTTATATGAAAAAGAATTTTTTAAGATGTCGAATGCTGCCTTGCTTAATCTGTAATTGAATATTTCCAAGATAATTCCGGCAAGACATCTGCGAGGTTCACGAACGGCAAGTTCGCCGCCGGGCAATGGAAAAGTTTTAAATTGTCCTATATGATTTACAGTTTGTTCGTTGGTAAGGAAAAATTCTCCGCCCCAAATATTTCCATCTAAGCCATAGCCGGTTCCATCCCAGCTGACACCTAATGCCTCGTCTTCAACTTCATTTTCAAGACGGCACGCAGCAATATGAGCATAATGATGTTGAATCCGTATAACATTGTTGTTTAATGAATCCGCATGTTTTGTTGATATATATTCGGGATGTAAATCGCATAATATTAAAGATGATGATAATTTATTTAATTTCGATAAGTCGTTGATTGTATTAACAAATGCTTTGTAAGATTCTTTCGTTGTTAAGTCGCCAATATGCTGACTAATGATAATGAAGTCTTTCTTTCTTAAGGCAATAGAATTTTTAATGTGTGAACCCAGTGCTAATATATCTTGGTCCATTAAATCATTTTTCCGTAAAATAATTGGGAATGGAGCATACCCGCGTGCTCTTCTTAATATTACCTGTCTATTATTTATTATTCTTACAATGGAATCGTCAACATGTCTTACTATTGGTCTGTTATGGACTACAAAATAATCTGCGATGTTTTTTAGTCTGATAAATGCATCTTCTTCATTAATACAAATTGGTTCTTCCGATAAATTTCCACTTGTAGCTACAATTGGTCTTTGAAGTTTGTTCATCAGCAAATGATGAAGAGGCGAGTAAGGCAGCATTATACCAAGGTAAGGATTGCCGGGAGCGCATTCTTCAGAGATGATGTTATGTTTATAATTTCTTTTTTTTAATAAAACAATTGGACTTTCATTTGATAATAGTGCTCTTTTTTCTAAAGTAGATACGTAACAAATATCTTCTACAGTTTCAATATTAGGGAACATAAGAGCAAAAGGTTTCTCACTGCGATGCTTTCGAATGCGCAGTTTTTTAATTGCTTCTGAATTTGATGCATCAACTATTAATTGATAACCTCCAATTCCTTTTAGGGCTATAATCATTCCTTCCCTGATTAATTCAGCCGCATAATCGATTACATCAAGCTGAGAAATTAAACAATGCCCATTATTATTCCATAATTGAATTTGCGGTCCGCACTTTGGACATGCGATAGGTTGAGCATGAAATCTTCGATTTGACGGGTCTTCATATTCTTCCCTGCACTCACTGCACATATTAAAAATTTTCATTGATGTATTGAGTCGATCATACGGAAGAGATTCTATTATTGAATAACGAGGTCCACAGTTTGTGCAATTTATAAACGGGTATAAATACCTGCGATTAGTTTTGTCATACATTTCTTTTAGGCAATCATTACAAACAGCAATATCAGGAGGGATTATAGTAAGTTGCTCACCTTCAATCTGGCTGTTAATAATTTGAAAATCTGAGTAGCCAATTGTATCTAATACAGTATATTCAAGCCCTGCTATGAATGCGATTTTTGGTTTTTCAGTTTCGATAGATAATAAAAATTCCTGGATAGAATTTTCTTCTCCTTCAGCATCGATAAGTACTCCCATCGGTGTATTGCAGACATATCCACCTAAGTTTAATTTCGAGGCAAGTCTGTAAATAAAAGGTCTGAATCCAACACCTTGAACATTGCCTCTGATTTCAATTTTATAGCGTGTTTTCACTGATTATTTATATTATCGAGTAACCATTCACATAATTTGTCGATGCCTATATTTTTTGTACAGGAAGTCTCGAATATTTTTAAGTTAGGATTAATTTTCAGTGCGTTGTTTTTGAGTATTTCTACTGAAGAACTTAAGTAAGGAATTAAATCTACTTTATTGATTATCATAGCATCAGCTTTTCGAAAAGCCATTGGATACTTTAATGGTTTATCGTCGCCTTCAGTAGTGCTGACAATTACAATTTTTATATTTTCTCCAAGATCAAAGGTAGCCGGACAAACAAGATTTCCTACATTTTCTATAAATAATAAATTGATTTGTTTATTATTTAACTGTGAAAAGGCATCTCGTATCAATATAGCATCGAGATGACAAGCACCATTTGTTATTATTTGTGCTACAGGAATTCCATATTTTTCAATTCTCTCGGCATCAATTTTTGTTTGAATGTCTCCTTCAATCACTCCTATAATTACTTTATTTTTCAGCGATTCGATTATTTTTTCTAAAATGCTTGTTTTGCCCGAACCGGGGGAGCTGAGCAAATTTACCGCAAATATTTTTTTCTCTTTAAAATTATTTCTATTGAATTCAGCAACGGCATCATTTTTTTCGAGAATTTTTCTTTCGATTGTTATTATACTCATTTTGCTTACTCCTGTGATTCTTCTATTTCCAACTCTTCAATATCAAGTTCATTACCGCATTTTATTTTAACATTGAGAGAATTGCAATTCGGGCAATAAATTAAATCATCAGTAATTTCATTTTCCATAAAACAATCATTGCATTTTACTACAACTGGAACAATCTGTATTTTAAGCGCAGCATTTTTCAATGGTGTATTTTCTGATAGTAATTCAAAACAAAAATTTAGTGAGTCAACAAAGACATTACTCATTTTGCCGATTTTAAGTTTTACAGCTTTAACAGAAATATTTTTATCAGGTGGAAGATATTGTGCCGATATGTTAATTATTTCCTGAGCAATGCTTAGTTCATGCATTGTAATTGCACTTTTATTTTTTATTTTTGCTAAGAATAGGTAACAATTCTTGCATCAATATATGAATTTTAAATCAAAGATAATATTGTATTATTTAGTATATAGATAATTATAAACGACTAATTGTATCATTATAACAGAGGGGTAATTATGCACGAATCAATATTACTCCTTTCATTTTCTGCAGCATTAATTGGTTTTGTTCATACAGTATTAGGACCAGATCATTATCTTCCTTTTTTTGCTATTGCACATGCACGTAAATGGACAATACAAAAAACATTGTTAATAACTTCGTTGTGCGGCATTTGTCACATTTTAAGTTCTGTTTTTATTGGATTTATAGGAATAATTTTTGGTGTTGCACTTAATCAACTTGAATTAGTTAATTCTGTAAGAGGAGAAATTGCTGCATGGTTGTTGATTAGTTTCGGTTTAATTTATTTTTTGTGGGGACTAAAAAAAGCATGGAGCAATAAAACTCATTTACATATTCATAACCAAATTCACGAGCACGATAATTTAACTGATGGAGATAATGAAGAGAAAAAGAATATCACTACATGGGTATTGTTCATCATTTTTATTTTTGGTCCGTGTGAGAGTTTAATTCCTTTATTATTATATCCTACAGTGCAAAAAAATATTTATGCAATTTTAATGATAACAATTATTTTTATGATTACTACGGTAGGAACAATGTTATTTATTGTTGCTTCGATGTATTATGGAACTCAGTTTATCAAATTAAAAAGCTGGGAGAAATATTCTCATGCAATTGCCGGTTTAGTAATATTAATCAGCGGAATGGCTATTGAATTTTTAGGTTTATAAATCATCAGCAGAAAAATTTTATAAACTGTTCTCAAAAGTCAAAATCCTGCAATAATATTCTTACTAAAATATATTCCTTATCCCCACTTTTGCTCTTACTATTGCTCTCACTCTGAATATTATCTCTAATCAGTATTATCCATTTCTCAATTTTAGAAAATGAAAAAAATATAACAACAAGCAAAAAGAATGAACTTATCAAAAAGAATATATGTTATAACATTTGTAATAATTAGTAATAAATTAATTTTCACTAAACAAAAGGAGAACCAAAATGAAAAAGCTGTTATTTTTTGTATTAATTGTAAGCATAGGAGCTTTACAGGCTCAAACAAAATGGACTTTTGATAAAGCACATTCAAAGGTTCAGTTTAAAGTTACTCATATGGTTATTTCAGAAGTAACTGGACAATTTAAAAATTATGATGGCACTGTAGAAACATCAAAAGATGATTTTACAGATGCTAAGATTAACTTCACAATTGATGTAAATAGCATTAATACTGATAACGAACAAAGAGATACTCACCTTAAATCAGATGACTTTTTTAATGCAGAAAAATTTCCAAAAATTACTTTTGTAAGTAAATCATTCAAAAAGGTTAATAATAAGAAATATAAACTTGTGGGCGATTTAACTATCAGAAATATTACAAAGCAAGTAGAACTTGATGTAACTTATAATGGCACAGTAAAAGACCCATGGGGTAACACAAGAGCAGGATTCAAAGTTTCGGGCCAAGTTAATCGTTTTGATTTTGGCTTAAAATGGAATGCATTGCTTGAATTAGGTGGTGCGGTAGTCGGCGAAACTGTTGATATAATTATTGATGTTGAAATAGTAAAATTATAATGAAACTTGAAGAAGAAATAAAACAAAAAAAATTCAGGAATGAATTTCATAAGTTAGCTGTGAATATAATTTATACTCACAGCTGGCTTATGAATTATAATAAAAAAATATTTGATAAATATGATATAACAAGCAACCAGTTCAATATATTGAGAATACTACGTGGTCAATATCCTAAACCTGCAAGCATTAATTTACTTAAGGAGAGAATGCTCGATAAAATGTCGGATGCATCTCGGCTTGTTGATAGACTGCTGAAGAAAGGATTGGTCGAAAGAAAAATTTCAAGTGACGACCGGAGAAAAGTTGATGTCATAATTACAAAAAAAGGATTAAAGCTACTTTCTCAAATCGATGAACTAAATCCTGAATTTGACAGAGTGTTTAAGAATATTAATAAACAAGAAGCACAAATACTTAATGATTTACTCGATAAGATGAGAGGATAAAACTTTTTGGAAAATTTGAATTTATTTGTGATAGAGACAGCAATTATATTGTCTCTTTTTTTTAAACTAAATCAAGTTGACTGATTAATATAAATTTCTTTGAAATAAGCCGCTAACCTGCCTGCCGGCAGGTTACACTAATAGATGCGAATGGTTTTTGTAGTATAAATATCTAATTAGCGAAAATTTGCGAAATTCGCGGCTAAATAAATCAGCCAGAGGCTGATCTAAGCCATAGGTTTATCAGCCTCTGGCTGAAGCTTTGGCTGAGTTGTTAAAAATAGGCGGTCAACTTGAGTATACTTACATGTTTTTCTTCTTTTACTTTTTTATAATGATAACATACATAATTTTTTTAGCAGCTTTTTAGAAAGCTTGGTTTAATATTAACAGATTTAATTTAAGACTTAGCCAAACTTTGGAGTAAATTATGAAAAGAATGTTTAAAAATATTTTTAAGAAGTTAGGTCTTCTAGAAATAGTAAGAAGTTTATATAACTCAGTGAAATCTTTCTCACTCTCTGTTTTATTTAATGAAATCAAATACAGGAACAAAGGTTTGCCTGATGGTTTCCCTTCGCCCCCGTCGAAGTTAATATTTCTTATAATAGGGTTAAAGTGGTCAACTATCTATTACCATTCAGAGAAAGAAATATTTGAGGATATGCAAAGATTTTTAAAAATGAATCATATTAATATATCATCTTATTAATTACGAAAAATATGGAGATCGACTCAGATAAACTTTTATTATAAGTTTATTTAATCAGCTTACTATTATTTAAATCTTGTTCTGCCTAAAAAGTTTTTTCTTCTTGTTTT